>SVEK01000031.1 GCA_015057405.1 Lachnospiraceae bacterium | reverse complement strand
AGAACGCCATCTACATAATCACCATTATATAGATCTAAAGCAAATCCTTAACTCAATTCGTGTTAAATTTTCAAGGTACAAACAAAAATCAGATATTTATAAATGTGTCTTTTGACACCCTAACCTTCATAAGAAATTCTTTCCTAATTATTCCTCCCTGCACATATGTACAAAGACATCCTTACAACAAGTATCTATTGTTGCTAAATATTTAACTTTACCAACTGTGCAAATCTAATTTTTATTATAATCAAGTTCTCTTCCAAAATTTCTAATCTTATCTCTTTATATATCTTAATCTTACATAATTCTTTTTATTGATATCTGTGGTCGATTCCCTAAGATATATAAGAATCAACCACAGATTTTACAATAATACAATTCTATAAATTCATAAAATTGTTTACATCATTAATCTTCCTGCCATGCTTTTTTTAACACATTACCTATATAATACTCATGCCATGCATGTGCATTTTTATCGCTAACATAACCAGAATTCACTGTTAACGAACCTACTGTGGTTGTGTTAGATGATATCGCATTTCCAATCTTTGATACAACCTTTAAGTTAAATAAATGTCCTGCATCTTCGTACGCGCATATTCTCGTATGACTTCTCCACTTTGTATTATAAGAATTAGGCTGTTTACTTCCAATAATATTTGTTGTTCTAACCGAACCCTGTACCATTGGTGCCGCGGCACTTAAAATTATTGCTGATAAAAGAGTTGCAGCCATACATTTTTTAATTAATCTTGTGATTTTCATTTTATAAACCTCCTGTTTATGTTATAATTATAGATGTACTTTAATATTGCGTTCTTTTCAGGTGCTCCAACACCATATGAAAAGAACGCTTTTTAGTTTCTGACAATCAGATACTTATTAACATTAGCAAACATCTCTCTCACCACCTTTCACAAATCAAAATAATATCAAAAAAAAACATACATGTCAACAATATTACTTGATACAAAACATTGACTTCTCAATTTATTATCTTTTATAATATTATCTACTAAATATAAAATCTTTCAAAGGAGTAATTATTCTATGAACAAATTCCAAAAACAATACATAAAAGAAGTTAAATCATTTTTTCCCGTAATGGGCAAATCAGAAAGAAAATACATTGCAGACTTGTCTAGAACCATTGACGAATACTGTATGGATACTGCTATTTCTAACAAAGAAGAACTATACAAGACAATTGGTGCTCCCAACGAAGTTGCATGCAATTATATTAACAACCTTGAGCCAACAGTGATTATAAAACGTATACGGTTTTCTAATTGGATAAAACGTTTGTCTATGTCTATAATTATTGCACTCTTTTTATATATCCTTATACATGCAATTACAACTTATAATGCGTATAAAGTTTTTGAGCAGGAAGCCTTTTATTTTAAGCAAACTGAAATAACAGAATAATTTTTTACCAACAGGAGGAACTTATCATGAAAAGATTTATCACCTTATTTATTACCTTATGTGTATTTTTTATTACCATATATCAAGAACCATCTATTGCAAATGCTGCAATAAATACTAAACATTATGCAACAACTACATTTTCAAATGGAGCTTATATTGAAACATATATCTCCATTCCATCTGCTACAATAACTTCTGGCATGAAAGCCTTCTCTTCCAACAATACAATCACAAGAACAAAGACATCCTACTACAAAAATTCTGCAGGTACCATACTTTGGTCAATAGCAATTGAAGCAACATTTACATACGATGGAACAACAGCAAAATGTACATATTGCACTTATAAAACAGCTTGCTATTCTTCCTCATGGAAAATCAAATATGCATCCTGTAGCAAATCAAAAAACACAGCAACAGCAACTGTAACTGCAACACATTATATTAATAATACCTCAAACGACATTACACAAAATGTTAAAATTACGTGCAATAAGAATGGTATTATTTCTTAAATTGTTTTATACTATTAACTAGGCAATATATAATCAGGCAAATACAAAAAATAAAGGTGAAATATGGCATATACAAGTAATCTTATTAGTGGAACCCTTGACTTATTGGTTCTTTCTCTTTTAAAACAAAAAGACACTTATGCATATGAAATATCAAAGGATATCTTGAACTATTCAGAGGGTTTATTAGAACTCTCTCTTAATTCAATATATACTGTTCTTTATAAGTTTGAAAAAGAAAATATGGTAACAGAGTATTCAATTCTTGTAGGAAGGAAACGTACAAGAATATATTATCACCTTGAACCTTTAGGTGAGGAATACTTAGATGCATTATCTAAAGATTATTTCAGAATATCAGAGGGGGTTAATAAAGTTCTACATTCCGCAGCAAATCCGGAAAACGAAACTATTTAATTTAAACTATTTATGTCGTTCAGAACCTGAACGATATTTTTTATAAGTTTCTCCGTATCAACACCCCTCATGATACATACAATGAACGCCACTCCCAGTAAATAAACAACAACCGCCACCATATAAACTGCATTAATTATAACAAAATCAGAATTTTACTGTCCTGCAGCAATTCATTTTCAGTAAAGATTATCATATATTTATCCTAACCCTCTCCCCTTTTCACTCCCGGTTAATTATGTTATACTCCTCAGTGAATTAAACATTATAACTAAGAAATAATTTCCTATGAAATTAAATAAGACACTAAATAAGACACACCCGGACAGGAGGTAACATAACACCATGACCCCTAATGATTTAATCCTATATGCAATTACAGACCGTTCATTTTTACATAAAAAGCCCCTTGAAGAAGCGGTCAGAGAAGCTATACTTGGAGGAGCAACTATTGTTCAACTTCGAGAAAAGAGTCTTAAGGGAGATGAACTTAAGGCACTGGCTATAAAAGTTAAAGAAGTATGCAACTGGTACAATGTTCCCTTTATAATCAATGATGATGTTATCCTTGCAAAAGAGATACAGGCTGACGGTGTTCATGTGGGACAAAGTGACATGGCTGTTTCACAGGCTCGAAGTATACTTGGCTCAGATAAAATAGTGGGTGCCACTGCAAAAACTCTTGAACAGGCTAAAGAGGCAGAACTTGCCGGAGCCGATTATCTTGGAAGCGGTGCAGTATTCGGAACAACAACCAAGGCGGATGCAAAACCTATGTCCCTAGAATTATTTACTGACATTTGCAACCATGTTGATATTCCGGTAGTTGCAATTGGCGGCATTAATATTGATAACGTGGAAAACCTTAAAGGAACACCCCTTGCAGGAGCCTGCTTTGTAAGCGGAATATTTGGTGCCTCTGACATAACTAAGACTACCGGACAGATAAAAGATAAACTACTGACTTTTATATCATAAGACAATATTATATTAATAATAGCACTAACCAAACATAATGTAAGCCTAACAATTAATCAATTAAGCCCAAAAAGGAGAATTTATATTATGAAAACAGCACTAACAATTGCAGGAAGTGATTCCGGCGGGGGTGCCGGAATTCAGGCTGACATTAAAACAATGACAGCTAACGGCGTATATGCCATGAGTGCAATAACAGCTCTCACAGCTCAGAACACAACCGGGGTAACAGACATCGTAGAAGTTACTCCTGCATTTTTAGAAGCTCAGCTGGATGCTGTTTTTACTGATATATACCCGGATGCCATAAAAACCGGAATGGTTGCTTCCGTTGAACTTATCAAAGTCATTGCACGTAAGCTACGTCAGTACAATGCAGGTAATATAGTTATTGATCCGGTTATGGTTGCAACAAGCGGTGCCAGATTAATAAGCGAAGACGCAGTAACTACATTAAAAAATGAACTGCTTCCCCTTGCAACTATCATTACCCCTAATATCCCTGAAGCTGAGGTTATATCAGGTTTATCAATTGAATCAGAAAATGATATGATAAAAGCAGCCGAACATATATGTAACACATATGGCTGTAATGTGTTATTAAAGGGAGGACATCAGGTAAACGATGCCAACGATCTTCTCAGTACAAGAGACGGCATGCAAAAATGGTTTTACGGGAAACGCATTAACAATCCTAACACCCACGGAACAGGATGTACACTTTCATCTGCAATTGCGTCCAATCTTGCCAAAGGTCAAACCCTTGAAGATTCTGTATTGCACGCCAAAGATTATATTTCCGGCGCATTAAATGCAATGCTTGATTTGGGAAAAGGAAGCGGTCCTATGAATCACGCATTTAAGATAAATTGTGATTATTAGACATTTCCGCCAAAAAAACGACCGTCTTCATATTGGGCGCTAATAACACTATCTTTATACTCAGAATAATTTTTACCGGTGGCCTGTTTGAAAAAATATGAAAATGAAGACAGGGAACCGAATCCAAGCCGGTATGCCACCTCAGATGCATTATCCCCATGCCCGATGTAGGATATTGCAAGATTAGTCTTTAAAATTGCAATATACTTGTGTGGTGTCATTCCGATATCTTTTTTAAAACATCTGATTATATGATTGACATTTCTGTTAACACCTTCTGCAAGCGTGTTAACAGAAAGAGTCTCTATAGGAGTATTATGTATTATCTTCAAGGCATTTGTGGTCACTTCAGAATAATTGTTGTCAGCTATAAGCCTATCCTGTAAATAATACATGATTATCTCAAGATAATTCTTAGCAATCTCCGGACCACACGTCTCATTCTTAAAATCACATGCAATAGCCTCTATAATGTGCTTTAACCTTTGACTGGTATCCACACCAATTTCAAGTAACTCTCCATCAACAAGTTTTCCATATGTCTGAAAATCAAAAAAGATATGGTCCACAGGATCCTCTTCTGACTGACTTACCCTAAAATCCGGTATTGCGTTAAAAACATACACATTCCCGGGTTTAAGAATAGTTTTATCCTTATAACACGCCGTCCCACTCACTATATAATAGATTCTGTTAACAACATAAGACGGGTTATAAAACCACTGATAAGGATTATATACTCTCCCATAATTTAACAAAATATAATTCTTTACCATCATACCAACCCCTCAATACTCATATTACTATGAATACAATATAACTATAAACGAGATTTTGTCATCACCATATTCTGCCTTGATATCTCCACCGTTTACTTCGACAATTGATTGGGCAATGGACAGACCAATTCCGTATCCGCCATTTTTCTGGGTTCGTGCTTTATCCTCACGATAGAACCTGTCAAATAGTTTGTCTGAACTGACAGTCGGAAGCATATCACAGCTATTACTTATTACAAGTCTGCTTTTCTTGTTCTCTCTTTTTAGGCTAACTTCCACACTACCATTTTTATCGGTATATTTGGCGGCATTGTCCAGCAAAATACACAGCAACTCTGCTATTTGCTGCTTATCAGCATTAATACTAACGTCAGGCTGAATATCTAAAGTTGTTTCTATACCTTTTTCAGCCATAAGCTCTGTAAAACTTCCAATACAGTCTTTTACAAGTTCATCTAAAGAAAACCAAACAGGCACCGCTTTCACGCCGCCTTCATCATATCTTGCAAGAGACAAAAGATGCTTCATCAATCCGTCAAGTCTTACTGTCTGCTCCCTTATGTTTTTGCTCCATTTATTCTCACCATTAATAAGCTCCATTGCGTCTGTATTAGACATAATAATTGACAAAGGAGTTTTAATTTCATGTCCCGCATTAGTAATAAATTGTTTTTGTTTTTCCATATTCTCGGCAATCGGTCGGATAGCTTTTTTTGACAGGAACACAACAATTACAAGCATAAAAAGCCATGCAACCATGCCAGCTACTATTGATACCAAAAGAACCCGTAGCGAGGAGAGAACTTCGTCTGTCGTATCCAAAAATACAATAATTGTTTCTGACTCGGTTGTCCGGCTTTCATACCTGTATTTTCCCACAGAATTTCTGTAAACTATTGAAGTATTACCCTGAATGTTATTTTCATCATCTATTTTTTCAATTTCTTCGTCAACAAACCAAAATATTTTATTATCATATTCTTCTAATGCCAGGTCTTTCGCAGTCACCATATCCATTGACGGCATATGGTCCACTTCTGCCTCAGTAACCTGACCTTCCGAATTCATATGCACTACAAAATAGTTTAATGAAAACATCTTATCCCGTTCATCTTTTGGTTTGAATTCTCCGGGTTGTCTGCCGGTAATTGATTTATCGTCAGGGCCCACTCTTTTTTCCGGTTTATTCCTATCACCGTTCATGACTCCGGGTGGTATTTTATTATTTTTTGAATCAGCAATAATAGACAAATTTTTTGAAGTTTCATTTTTAAGCATACAAACATTGGCAATATTGATTATTCCAAGTAATATTACCATCAATATCGTTATCGCCATCATGGCTGTCACAACAAACTTTTTGTGAAGTGTCTTAATCATCCATAACCTCCAGTGTATAGCCCACATTGCGTTTTGCCCGGATGGAAACCTTTGTACCGAGAGTCTGTAATCGTTTACGTAAATACGAAATGTATACCCATACAACTCCTAATTCTGAATCGGAATCATATCCCCATACTTTCACAAATAAATCTTCCGTAGAAATATATATTCCTACATTTAACATAAACAGTTCCATAAGCTGATATTCTATCTTAGGAAGTGTGACATTTTTTTCACCGCAGCACAGCTGATAGCTCTGCATATTTAGTGTTATGTCACCACATTCTAATATATCCGGAGTAAAGTTATCTTTCCTTCTGAGCATTGCCCGTACTCTTGCCAATAGTTCTCCCATAGCAAATGGTTTAGGCAGATAATCATCAGCTCCCATATCAAGGCCACGAATTCTGTCTTCTATCTCCGTCTTGGCAGTAAGAAGCAATACCGGAGTCTGATTGCCTTCTTTTCTAATACGTTCCAAAACCTGAAGCCCACTCATGCCGGGCATCATAATATCCAGAATTATTCCGTCGTATTCTGATGCCATGGCATATTCATAAGCTTCTGTTCCGGTATAAACTGCATCCACATAATAATTGTGATAAACAAGTATGTCCACAACTGCTTCGGACATGCTTATTTCATTTTCTGCGTATAATAATCTCAATTTATTTCCTTTCCGTATACGTACGTGTACGTTTCCCCAATTACAAGGTCACTACTTGACATAACTACAGATTGAAATGATTTTTCAGGACAGGCTTCCATAACTATATTGCCATCCTTGTCTTTAATTGCAACTTTTGTACCTGCACTTTGAGCAGATGAAAGCCTTACATTTATTACCTGCTGGGTAGTACTTTGCGGTGTAATATCCATTCCCGCAGCACCGGCTGCAATAAGGGTTCCTCCTGTCACTTCACATACACAACCTCTGTCGCCGCAATCAATTGCACCGTTACCGCCTCTGGTTGGACCGTTAACTATGACTGTGCCACCCTTAAAGAACAGATTCCCATTAGAATCAATTCCGTCACCTTCTGCGTCAATATTTATTGTACCATCATTTATTAAAATTTGATAGTCACAGACTTCACCACTCTCAGTTGTCATATCGTAATTTTCCGGTGCCATGGCATCCTGCATAGCATCATTGTCAGGTTCAAACGTCGGCATGACTTCTTCACCTGAACCCTTTGAAGGCCTTGAAGGTCTTCCTCCGAAATCTCCACCGAAACCACCTGAACCCCATGGGTCAGTGCCTCCCGGTCCCATCATACCACTTCCGTCATTACCACCTGCCGAATTCATACCATCATCACTTGCTACAATACTTATTATTCCATCATTTATCGTTATACTTCCACCCTCGATTCCTTCATAAGATTCTGTAACAGCAATATTTCCTCCATTAATTTCAACTTTACTGTCAGCATGAATTCCGTCATCGCCTGCTGCAATTTCTATGTTACCACTGTCTATTCGTATATTACCGTTACTATGCACTGCATCATCCTTTGACACTATATCAAGTACAGCATCTTTAACAGCAATGTTTTCCTTGGCAACAATCCCTTTATTTCCGCATCCGTTTTCATTTTCTCCGTTTATCTTAATATTGCAACCAACCAATTTTAATGTGTCGGTACATTTTATACCATTACCGTTAACTGACGATATTAAGAGATTTCCTTCCCCGTTAATTGTAAGGGGCGTTTTCTTACATATTATACCGCCGGTGTACGTAACTGACGTATTGTCTTCTTCATCAATACCGGTCGCACCTGTATCAATAAGGTTGACAGTACTATCTTTAGCAAGCGTAATAACGGCTCTCTCAACATTACTTTTTATTGTGATAAGACCTTTATCAGAATCCGGACTTGTATTATTGGATGATGTAATACTCATATCTTTCAAAATAAGATGCACCATACCGGTTATACTTTCATCAGGATAATCAACTTCTATAAGCCCGTCGGTAACTGTGTTCGTTGCCGCCGAAACAATATATTTTCCGGGTTTTGTAATTGTGAGCTTATTTTTCTTGCTAATCTCGTAATTGTCCGTTATTATTTTTTCTTCCGGAGCACTCGCAGGCAACACAACGCTTATCGCATCACTTTCACTAATATCGTAATCAATTTCATCATATACAACGTCAGCTATATCAGTCACAATCTCCTCTTCATTCGCATCTGAATTTTGATTTTGATTAGGATTTTGATTTTCATTCTGATTAGGAATTTGACTATCTGCAGAGACATCACCTATGTTTCCTGAAATATTATCCTGATTATCAACAATATTTTCTCCGACGTTGTCCTGCACGTCACCTTCAATAATATCAATATCGTCACTATCACCGGATACGTCATCGTTTGTGTCTGACGAATCATCTTCTGTATTCTTATTCAATTTTATTCTGTAGGTATACTTAGTCATTTTCGTTTTTTTGATTTTTTTGATTTTCTTTGCTGTCATTTTAGTGGAATTCTTAACAGCATACAATCTGATACTGCCTGTCTTAGAAAATGTAAATGAAGCAGTTTTTCCTGATTTAATCACTTTTTTAAGAGAAAGTTTGTTACCGGTTGTATAATACACCTTATATCCTTTATCTGCTTTTACGGTAACACATACTTTTTCAGAATAAGTTCCCGATTTGAGGGATATTTTGTAATGCTTCGCCTTTGAAGAAGTATATACTCCTATCCCCAACATACTCATTGCAAGCATAAAAATAAATGAAATAACCATCAACTTATTTTTTTTCATAACATCAAATCCTTTCATATCTTTCAAGGCCCGACGGCATAATTTTATCTCGTCTGAAGCCCTATTCTTCATACGAAACAAATTAAGCATATAACAGTAACCTTAAAACAAACTTAAATAGGATTATTATATCGCTTTAATTATATTATTGAATAACTTGAATAATAAACCGTCCTTAAAATCTACGGTAACAATATCTCCGGGAATTGCAAATAATCTAAGAAAATATACTGCAAAAAAGATAATAATGATGATTATCCCCAAAATATTACGAACTTTCACCGGTATACGTTTCCAAAAGAAAAACATAATAGCACCCGGCAAAAGTAATACAACAAGAGGATGATAATATAATGCATCTGTAAACTGAAATTTGGCACAACAACTAACTGCCCGGGTCATACCACAACCCGGGCAGGATATACCTGTAAAAAACTTTATAGGACAGCCTATCCCCGAAATGTATGTAACAGCAATAATAACTGTCATCAAAACAAGGATTTTTATCAGGCTCCCATATGTACGAAAAAAACTGTTATGTTCCCTACTCATAATTATATTTACTGATATGCAGCAACATTGTTAAGTTCTGACTGAATGAGACAGTATGAAACAATTCCAAGTCCGAAGAAAGCTAAAACAAGATACAATATTCCGTTGGAATCGTTAGCAGGAAGTCCCTGTCTCTGACGAATCACACTAACTTTCTCTCCTGCCTTATACATCCAGTACCATCCGTAAATACCACATGTGATAAGTGTCAAAAGAAATACCATACCACCTGACTGACCATTCATATCACCACTTGCAGTATTCAAATCGTCTACAATCTGAATATACCAGATAATACCATATATTCCACATGTAATAATGGATAAAATAATACACATTACAATCTCTCTTTTCTTAATAGGAGCCTTGTAACCATTACCATTGCCGTATGCACCCTGCTGGAACCCTTGCTGCTGATAGCCCTGTTGGTATCCCTGCTGATATCCTTGCTGCTGGTATCCCTGCTGCTGGTATCCCTGCTGCTGATATCCCTGTTGCTGATATCCCTGTTGCTGGTAATCCGGTTGCTAATATCCTTGTTGTTGATCATTCATCTGTTGTCCCGGATTATTAACTACCCCGCAATTAGGACAGAATCTTGCATCATCTCCATAATTGTAACCACACGAACTACATTTCATAATACATCCTCCTTATGTTATTTAGTCTGTTTAATTTTATATTACACAACATATTATGTCAATATATTACATTTATTTCACCCTAAAAATATACTTACGGCTCTTTCCTTTGCAACTGGCAGTTATTGTGACTTTACCGACTTTATTTTTAGCTTTCAAAGTTATGCTTTTTCCGGTTTTCTTTGTGATTTTAACATATTTTCCGGCACCCTTGGCAAGCTTCCATTTTACTTTCGCCGTTGTTCCTTTAACTACTGCCTTAAGCACTATTTTTTTATTGCGCTTTACGTTTTTCTTTCCTTTTATAGTTATCTTTATGCTTGTTTTCTTAACCTTCCCGCCTTTATTATCAGACGGTGACGTAACCTGATTTGAATTTGGGTTGTTACTCAGACCATCCGTTCCGCCCGGAATCACCGCATCATTCGGCAAAGAGTTTCCTCCCGGAGCCGGTGTCGTACTGACAGGTTTACCGGTCGTCTGTGGTTCTTCGTCCTGCTGTAATCCGTCATTTTGCTGCGGCACCCTTGTTGCAACAGGCTTCTTTGTTGGCTTTGGTATATCTCCCGGAGGCAGATTGGTAGGAACAAACAAATAAACGTCAAGTGTTGCTTTTTCTTCTACATCCTTAACATCACAAAAACTAACCACTGTTTTAATTAAACTGTTATCAGAAGCATATAAGTTCAACTGCACACTGTTATAACTACCGGCTGTCATCAGTTCATTTTCCGGCATATTTGCTTTTATCACATTATCATCTGCCATCCACTTGTAATCTCCTGAAGAACTATTGGCAATCAATTTTCCGTTTACAAGCAATTCACCGTATGCTACATTGCTCTCGTTTATAGCGGCATATATGTCCACTCCTCCATCCAAAGAACTAACGCAAGCCTCTAAACGCATGTCATCTATAGTTTTTCCTCCAAGTGAAGTATACAATGTACCTATACTCTCAAACTGTCTGTCAAACCATCCGATTCTTCTTTCAACAAATGTTTTGAATGATATTACCGCATCATCATACATCTGACTGGTAGAATAAGTTTTAACCCCGTCAATAAAAGCATATCCGTCATATGAATCATAGGAAAATCCCCATTTTTTATCATTGGCCCTTGACGCAGTGGCATATTTTTTATCAAGAGTGTCTATTACACCGCCATCCTTAATCAAATCTTCAAACACAGTATGTCTGGTGGCTCTGTAAAGGTTATAAAGTTTTAATACAAAATACGGGTCTTTAACAAGATATCTGTTCCACTGATACTTTTGATAATCGCATTCCGCAAATCCGCCGTCTTCTCTTCTTCCGGTAAGGTCTGTATGCCATTCTTTAAGATTCATAAGACTCTTACTTCCGTACATACATATATTTCCGTAACCCCAGTCATAATCCCAGGCAGGCCCCATATACATTTTTCCGTCTATGTCCTTGTACAGATATGTACTGTTTTTCATTGAATCCCAGTTATTACTAAGTTCACAGATAAACCAGTACTGTACAAGAGAATCTATGTCAAACAGCTCACTATAATGACAATCTTTGCCATCATAATTATATGTGTAATCCCTGCTCTTAATTGCGCCTTCAAATGCATTAATGTAATTTTTAGCATATTCCATCATTTCAGGACAGGTTATTGCATACTCAGGGTCACTAAAATACATTGGAATAGTATTAGAAGTAGTCCACGAAGATATATACTTGCTGCTACCCGGCCCGCTTCTAAAATCCATATCAAACAGAAAACCGCCTGTTATATCAGGAATCTCACCCGTATAGTAATCTGAAACCTTGTACTCATTGCCACCATACTGAATTAATCCCGTAGTAATAAAACTAAGGTCTTCTTTTAACGCATCCTCAAGAGTTTCAAGATTCAGATAAAGGTTTTCACTGCATATTGCAACCGCCAAGTCTTCAGCAAGATCTTCCCAATTGTAAACATCAACCCTGTTTTTATCGATTCTTATATGTTCACACAACTGATACATTCCCTCATATTCACCATTAAGAATCAAAACAACACCGGTAGAATCCATAGCCGCTTCAAGACCCAGTTCTCTTGACAAATCATATGTAACCTCGTTACGCATATTGGTGTGGTCAATCATATTGGCCATAAGAACCCAATGTTTATTTTTTCCTTTTCTGCTAATTCCCAGCAAATTACATTTTGAAGAAAGCTTAATCTTATACGGTTTCTTTACACCCATTTCAACAGCCTTGCTCCACGTTGAGTTCCCGCGTCCCTTTATTGTAGTTTCACCTTCAAACATGTATTTTTCGTCTGAAAACTCGTTATTACCCTGAACTAATATCGATGCATTTTTTGTAACATGAGTGTCTGTTACCGGCTTTCCGTCGTGAGTGTTGATGTATACGACAGGAAGTTCACTCAAATATGTCCGCAGTAACCACGACATATCAGAATTAATATCTTTTACTCTTACGGATATGAACGATTCCAAGTCATTTTTCGTCGGAATATATGTGTCAGTAGTGTTGTTAACAACTTTGTTTCCAACCATCCATTCATATTGATACTCTGTTTCTACAGGATTCTCAATAACTGCAGTTATCGGTTCCCCAACCACCGCATATTTTTTGTTAAATCCAGCTTTAATATATTGATCAGGAATAATAATCAGCTTAAACGACTTGGTATATCCGAGAGCCGATGTTGCGGTTAATGTCACCTCTGTATCTGCACCTATTTTATCAGTAACCGGTACTGCCTTATTGCCGCTTATATACAATATATTGCTGTTACTACTGCTCCATGCCAGTACCTCTTTGTTAATTTCTGACGGAAGTTCTATCGGATTCTTAACCCCGTATTCATTTTCTCCCGACGCATACCCCGGAACCAAAGCCGACATGTATATAAAACCTGCTGCCTTGGATGTGAGACACATTTTAGGCACAGGATAGCACCCTTTTACAGCCTGCCACACATCAGCAGAAAAATTCGGCAAAACAGCACCCATATGTAATGACGCCGCCGACCGCATACCAGCTTCGTTTTTCATTATCACGGCAGAATTTTGCAAATAATAACAATCGGACACCCCCAAAAGCAAATCCGCATTGCCTAATTCCGGTGAAAAAACAGCATATGACGGGTCTCCGTCATAGGATATATTTCCAACGTTTAAACATTTGCTTATCATCTTACAGGAAGATTTGGCAACACGTCCGACAATTGCACCGGCGTAACAATAATCCTTTCTTGTTCCGCTTGCCACTACATCTGCACCGTTATAAATATTGGTAATTGAAATGTACTTGTTGGTTATGGCTGAATCTGCTGTACGACATTCCCCAATAACACCACCAATTCCTACGGTATCACATATTCCCCGCGGATTACCGATTACCGTTCCGTTAACAATGGCGATATTATCAATATAAGCATATCCGTTAAGTTCTCCGGCAAGGGAACCTACTGCTGCAAATCCATCGCTAAAATCAACATCAATATTTACATCAGTCATTATCAGGTTGGTAACAGACGCATAATCGCCGGCAGTATTACTGCCTACAATACTAAATAACCCCACCTGACCACAGTTACGAACATCTCCGTTAACACTCCCGTCAAGTTTAATCGTCATTCCCGATATCACATGACCGTTACCGTCAAATGTTCCCGAAAACACATTGGCATGGGAAGGGTCTGCATCACCCCTTATACCAATATAATCAGACCTGCCGTCTGTACTTCCTGTTCCTCCTATAGGTATCCAATCCTGTCCGCTAAGATCAATATCCGAATTCAGTACATAATCACCGTTCATAGGATATCCTGAATCCATACCTATTTTTTTCAGTTCTTCCGCAGAGGATATTACTATTGGAGCTGCTTTAACATTATCATTAACACAACAAAATCCCACCCCCAACAAAACACTTCCTAACGTCATTATAATCGAAACCAATACAAGGATTTTTTTTGCTAATAACTTTTTACAACAATCCATATAATATCCTCCTTTCCTTAAGCCGGTGCCTATACAATATCTGTTCAGAAATTTATTACATTCAGGGATTCGCCCATTCAGGATTCATCTGTTCAGGCTTCACCCATTCAATGATTATTTCATTCCGGAATCTGTGCCTCATACACTTCTTTATTGTTAATTCCTGACGGAGTTTCTTCAAGCTCAAATAATGTAGTCTGCAAATCACTTATTTCAAAGTTTTCTACATCAACACCATTGTACATTTCATTACAATATGCAAACAATTTTACAACATCATCATTAAGTATATTATGTCCCATCGCCGCATCATGAAGGTTAATAATAATATTATTGCTGAGTCCAAGCATATCAAATACCGGCTTTGCTTTTTGGAAATTGTACCAAAGTCCCGGCGTATTCTGCCATACGTCAAAATTAAATCCTCCGATCAGCATAAGGGTTCTGCCTTCCTGAGCAAATAATGCTGACAGGAAATACTGGTCAAACGGCAGCTTATATATACTTCTAAACTCGAGGAATCTCTGGTTAAACCAAAATGCTTCACCACTGCTTTGAAGACTTCCGATAGTTTCAACATCACCTTGTTTGTATGTAACCTTAGACATATATCCCAGACTTGAAACATCATACTCCTGAGTAACCTGTGCATCAGGATTGTATCTGAAAACTCCCATTCCGCCGCTTCCTGAGCATGTTGGAAGGGCTATCTTAAATCTTGTGTCAAATGCACCTGCAATGGCAGTAGCCTTTCCATATCTCGACACACCACCTACTATTGCATATTCAGGATTAATTCCAAAATCAGCCGCAGCTCCTCCGTTAAGTGCATCAAGAACCTTACTTGCTCCCCATGCCCATGCCATAAGTACGCCGGTCTGCTCACGCCATTCGCTCATGTTGTACGGATACAGTGTATAAAAAGCTCCTTTTCTCTCCGCACTGTCTGTTGACACCTGTCCCACATCGTAATTAATAACTGCATATCCGTTACTTAATGCATACTCCATTTCTGACAAACTACCAAGGGCAATAATAACAGGCCATCCGCCTTCAGGAGCGTTACCCTCCGGTATATTAACCTCAACATTAAATGAAGATGAAGCGCCTTCCTTTTGTCCCGTAACGACACCTGATGTTTCGATATTTATATCCATTTTCTTGCCGTCTATGCTGTAAGTTAAAGTTTCACCTTCACCGTCACGCCACATTCCGTACATGTAGTACTGATACATCTGACGTATCTCTTCAGCTCTTCCCGACCAGTTTTCAGCAGTTACCGGAGTTCCGTCTATGTATGTAAATATATCCGGTGCAGTTTTTATCTCCTCAAGGTCACTTACTTCAACAAGATTCGCAAATGGAATCGGAGTTGCTGTCGGCACAGGAGTAACTGTCGGTTCTGCGGTTGGCGCAGGAGTTGCCGTTGCCAAAACCGCTGTCGGAGACGTTGCCGGAGTTGCTGTTACTGTTTGTGCATTTTGTTCTGTATTTTTATCTGATATTTTGTCTTTCAATTTATTAACCTTTACAACCACAGAACATTTTAACCTGTTCTTTTTACCTGCATATGTGTATAATGCCGTTATGGTCGCCTTTCCTTTTTTCAAGGCTTTCAACCTTGCATAACCTTTTTTACCGTTTGTTGACTTTGCTGCAATTTTGACAATGGAAGGCTTGTTGCTTGACCATTTAATTTTACCCTTCTTATTGCCATTCTTTACTTTAATCTTAAATACCTCTCCCTTTTTTACCGTGCACTTTGTTTTGTTCAAAGTCACTTTTTTAGCTGCATACATAGCCCCCGGAACAAAAACTGCAGACACCATAGCCCCCATAACCAATGCTGCAATCAATCTGTTCCCCATTTTCTTAAATCTCATACTCAACTCTCCCCTCTTAGATAATAAACTATCAACTCATAATTTTATATTCACTGTGCTTATGGCAACAGCAATAATACCAACTGAAGCAATCGTTATATCCACCCCAAACGGAATTCCGACGAACACTGATATAATACTGTATACTAAAAAAGCCGCCGCAAACAAACCAAAGCGATACATATGCGCTGCCGCAAATCGCTTTCTTCGTTCACTGCCGGCCTCCCTTGCTTCTTCAAACTCAGTTCCGTTATACCAGTATATAGCTTCTGTTTTATATATAATAGCTGTCAATAAAAATAAACTGATTGTCGTAAAGTTATCCACAATTGCAATAATAATCTGCACATCATTTATACCGATAAAGCACACAGAAAAACAACACACACAATACGCCACTATCCAAATCACAAACCCAAGATAGCTCTTTTTGTACTCCGTCATAATACTTCACCTCTTTGCACGATTATAATATATAAATATACCATAATCGGGAGTTAAAGTACAGTATGTAAGGCAACATACACTTACTTACCGGACAAGAAATTAAAACCTTTATCTCGATACCAATTTTACAATTCCGGAAATAAGAAATACCACAAGATTAACAACAACTATGCTTGCACCTGTCGGGGCAGCAAAGACATATGAAACTATCATTCCCGTAAAGAAACATACCACAGATATTATAGCAGATACTACAATGACTTTTTTATATGTTTTACATATACGCATCGATATCATTCCCGGGAATATAATTAAACTTGAAATAAGCAGTGCACCCATCATACGCATTCCAAGCACAACTGTCACGGCAGTCAGAATCGCAAGAATCATATTATAAGTTCCGGTTCTTGTACCGGTAGCTTTTGCGAAGGTCTCATCAAATGTAACGGTAAATATTCTGTTATAAAAAAATATATACATAATAATAACCATTACCGAAAGAATTACGCAAAAAATTGTATCCGTCACGTCTAATGCCAGTATACTTCCAAACATATAATTGTATATATCAGTATTCATGCCTGTAGTCATGGAAACAACCATAACGCCTATTGCCAGAGCACCGCTTGATACCATTGCAATTGCAGCATCGCCTTTTATAACGCTGTTCTCACTTAATCTGAGGAGTAAAAATGCGGCGATGACGCATACAGGTACTGCAACTGCCAAAGGTGCCATATTAAGTGCAGATGCCACAGCCATTGCTCCAAAACCCACATGGGACAATCCGTCACCTATCATTGAATAACGCTTAAGAACCAGATTAACACCAAGCAATGATGCACACAGAGATATAAGTGCACCAACTATCATTGCCCTAATGAGAAAGTCATATGAAAATAATTCCACGATAATATTAGTCATCTGCTGTTACTTCTCCTTTCAAACCCGTTACGGTTACATGAATCACCCGTAAAGATGCGATGATTCGCCGACTGAAATAAAATCTTTGCCGGCTTTACTTGAAATATATTCGCCTTTACTGCCAAAAAATAATTGGGTATGTGATAAATGTAAAATATGTGTTGCATATTCCATAGCCGCATGGATATCATGTGACACCATAATTATTGTCATATCCATTTTTTCGTTGATTGTTTTTATGAGGTCATATAATTCTGCTGTTGCAACAGGGTCAAGACCCGATACCGGTTCATCAAGAAGCAATACCTTTTTAGCTGCGCATAATGCCCTTGCAAGCAATACTCTCTGTTGCTGGCCTCCGGACAATTCCTGATAGCATCTTTTTTCATATTCTGCCATTCCCATAAGGCTAAGTTTCTCGCGGGCAATCCGCTTATCATTTTTCGAATACCACGGTCTTAGTCCCATCCGGTTAATACAACCGGACATTACTACTTCAATTACGCTTGCCGGAAAATTTTTCTGAATCATAGTCTGTTGCGGAAGGTAGCCAATCTCGTTAGCGTCAAGTCCGTCACCAAACAAAACTTTTCCTTCAATCGGTGTAATCAGTTTTAAGAGCCCTTTTATTAACGTACTCTTTCCGGCACCATTCTCACCTACAATACACAAATATTCTCCGCCCTTAAGTTCAAAATTAATATCTCTTAGAACGATCTCTCCGCTATATCCAAATGTTGTGTTATTACATTCTATCAATGCCATTAATTAAGAGCCTCCTCCAATACTTCTGCATTTTTTTTCATCTGTTCAATATATGTTACACCCAACTCATAGTCTTGTCTTGAAATGTTGTGACAAGCATAAAATGTTCTTACATCGGTCCCTGTCTCTGTAGCAATTACTTTTGAAATGTTGTCATTACTCAATTCCGTTTTCAGTATTATCGGAACCTTGTCTTCTTTCACTTTGTCAATTAAAAATGTAATTGTTGCAACACTTGGCTCCGCTTCCGCAGAACACCCCGGGAAAGCTGCATAATAATCCAGCCCGTATTCCTCAACAAAGTATCTGACCGGAAAACGGTCACCAAATATAAGCTCTTTTCTTTTACCGTTTGCCACAATATTTCTTATTGACTTATCAATCTCCATAAGTTCATCGGTATATTGTCTGCAATTAGCTTCATAATAAGCTTCATTACCTGAATCAATTTTTACAAGTTCTTCTGTAATCACTTGCGCTATACTGACAACATTCAAAGGTGATGCCCATATATGTTCGTCATACTCCTTTGTAACTACTTCATCGGCATCTTCTGAATCGTGAACCTGCTCTTGGGTATGAGCATGGTCGTCTTCGGGTTCCTTGTCATATTCAGGTTCGTGACCTTGCTCTTGCTCATGAGCATGGTCGTCTTCAGGTTCCTTGTCATATTCAGGTTCGTGACCTTGCTCTTGCTCATGAGCATGGTCGTCTTCAGGTTCCTTGCCATATTCAGGTTCGTGACCTTGCTCTTGCTCATGAGCATGGTCGTCTTCAGACTCCATGTCATGTTCATATGTGTGCGCATGACCGTGTCCATGGCCGTCCCCCCGCACATACATGCCCTCAGCAATTTCTTCTTCATAGAGTCTGTCTACACAATCCATCATCCTGATAACACGCACGTCACCAAGTGAATCTACAATTCCGTCTACCCATTCCTCATTTTCTCCGCCGTTATATATAAACAAATCACACTCTTTTATCCTGATAATATCTTGAGGAGTAGGGTCGTACGAGTGGCTCTCTTCGCCAGGTTTTAACAGCATAGTTATATTAACTTTGTCACCTGCAATTTCTCTCGCAAAATCATATGCCGGATATAAGGTTGTAACAATATTAAACCCTGATTTATCCGAATCATAATCATTTTGTTTACCATTACATCCGGCCAAAAGCAGGAGTCCGAACAACGCACATGCCAATAACACTTTCTTACTAATTCTAATCATAATGACCTTACCTTTATAATAATTCACTGCATCTGTCACATTGTCCAAGAAGCAACGTTTCCCTGATATCAAGGTTAAAACTGCTGCTCTCCTGAAGCATAACCATAAGATTGCGGGATTCTTCATCATTCATGTGAAGTATTCTGCCGCATTCTCTGCATTTCATATGAAGATGATGCGCACAGGTTACTCCGCCTGCATACTGATAAACAAAATGACGGCTGTTACCCTTAACCGTTCTTCTGACAACACCTTCCTCAAGCAACTTTCCCATAAGACGGTATACCGTACTTTTTCCTATCTTTTTTTCCTGACCGGAATGAGCCTCCAGTTCTTTTGCAATCTCTTCCACCGTATACTGATTATTGGAGTGATTAACAAGGAACTCCACCAATTCCCTTCTTTGTAACGTATTATATGTTCCCATATTCAAAACCTCATTTACTTATCACGCAAAAGCGTATTCTAAAATAAAGAATGTCGCTTTTTCCTTACCGGAACAACTTCAATGAAATGTCCCGGTAAAAAACATAATACCCCCGCCTAAATATTCAGACGGGAGTATTGGTAATCTTATTTTATCAACCCGAATTTGAGAATATCTCTCAAATTAAGATAAATGAATTTGTAGTTCTTGTCAAGTCCTGCACAACAAAAGCATCTTTTCTGCGAAGCAAAATCTGCTTTTTCATCCGTTTTTCAACTGACCTTAGTTTGGGATTCCCACAACTAAATCAGATTATTTCACGACGCAGATGTTATGCATCACACCTTATAAGCATATATTGCCATCCATTCCTTCCCCGGCAAATCTACTTTTACATTTCCATTAACACCTTTTAATGCAATATTTCTTGTCATGTTCCACGCATCTATTATTTCTACGTTATAGTTACCCTCCTTTGGAAGGTTAAATGTACCGATTGCCGGCGTTCTTCTTTCAAAATAACGTAAATATGCATCATCACGGTAATGTCCGCAATAATCTTTTGCTCCATTCATAGCTTCTTTTGCGCGTTCCCACGGAGCTCTCGCTACAGCAGACCAAAAATCATTTTCACAGGTTTCAGGGTTGTTACGAAGCGCATCATACTTTTCTTTTGTGAACTCATCGCCACAGTAAATAAGCGGTCCCTGAATACCATCAATTATTTCCTTAAGAAATGTGATTCTCGGCATACTTTCACCTTTTAGAACTCCGCCTTTTGACCACCAGAGTATATCATCGTCACAAAGAAATGTTTCTCCGTGAGTACAATATCCGCCCAAAATAACACACTTCCAGAATCGGTTCATCATCTCTTTTCCCGAGATATTGCCCCATTCATACTGAATTGTTCCTTCATAACAACATTCATCAACCATTACGGGTTTTTTATATTTTTCAATTGTGTGATTGATATCATCAACTTTTTTTATCTGCAAACAAACATGGGTAGTATGTTCATTTTCAAAATCCCAAAACTCAATACAGTTATGATTACTAAGAAGATGAGAATATGGGTCACCTGCATGAACATTTTTGGCAATACGTTCCCAATCTTCAAAAGAATATGACATAATATCAAATTCATTGGCAAGACTCCACCATATATTAGGAAAAGCCGAAAGTCTTCTCGTAATATAATCGATATACATATCAATTTCTTCTTTGCTCATATGAGCAAAGCCCCAACGGTCATACGGATGAAACAGGATAAGGTCACACTGAATCCCAAGTTTCATAAGCTTCTCTATAACCGATTCAAGATGATGATAATACTCAAATGAAGGTTTTGAATAATCCCATTTACCTTTGTCATCCTTCTCATACGGATAATATGGCGGTTCATTTTTATTGAAATCATAATCCTTCGGGAATACGCACATTCTTATTTTGTTAAATGGAGCGTCCTTAAGTGTTGACATAGTTTGGTCGATTAATTCTTTCTCCTGATGAACAAGTGCATATACGGTTGTACCAAACGGATAGAACCATGTACCGTCACCATATCTGAAATGTGTTCCGTCAGCTCTTACGATTCCGTGTAATCCATTGTCATTTCCGACTTCGCACACCAGACTGCCGCTATCATTAATGATTCCGCTCACTTCATAGGTGTAAGTACCCTGCTGCTCAGGATAAAACCTTACAATATAAGTGTCATCGCCATCATAGAATCCCTTAACACTAATACTTTTACCATCCGGCGCAGTAAACTGCGCCGTTATATCCACTTCAACCATATTCCCCACCGGTGCCGGGGCGTTATATTTTAATTCCTTCATCGCGTACTGTATCATAACTGTCATTCTCCCGAAAACAATTCATTATTACCGCTATCCGGTCTGTATAATCACAAACTAAGACCGACATTACTGAAACATCAGTTCAAGACGCTTAAGTTCTTCTCCTGTAATACGAAGAATTGTTCCGTGACGTTTCTTTAACTTATCAAATGAATACTCTGTATTCTTAAGAATCTTCCACGCATTTCCGGTTGTATCTTCTATATCTGTCATTGTAAGAGGAAGATATCCGCCGGATACACTATACTGATCTGCCATGAGACCATATTCAGGTACGTTCGGGTCCGACCAGTCCTTTTTATTGAACTGGAATAATTCAGGTCCTTCAAGGGTACTGTTGTCAAGTGTATTAACCTTCTGCCCGGTCAGACTAAGTCCCAGCTCATCAAGGTCAAGAACTTTCTCCCATCCGTCAGGATTGGTAAGGGATGTATTCTTCATTATCCTTATTCCGCCATTCTTTTCGTTGTTATCTCCGTCCTTTGATGCACTGTAATACATGTCGCCTATTTTAATAATTGTAGTATCAATAATCTCTCTTTGCTTTTGGGTCACTTCATTATCTGTCTGGTTGTCAATAAGTATCTTTGGTTCTGAATATGTTTCAAAATCTCTCGTCGAGACATAATATATTGCATTAGGCTTATCTTTGTATTTTGTCTCCGGATTCATAATACTTGAAGCAAAGAAAATAATATAATTACCTGTTTCATCATCAAATATCATCTCAGGCGCCCACGCCATACCTGCATTTTCCGGTGCAACCTTAATCAGCTTTGGTTCTCCCCAGTTAACAAGATCCAAAGACTGCCATAATACGAGATTATGACTTCCTGTCGTACTGGCATCATAATAACCCTGAGCATTCATACGCCAACCGCCACGATTGCATATACTAAGGTCAGTAGCTACAAGGAAGAATCTGTCCCCCTCCGGCGAACGATATATATAAGGATCTCTTACTCCCTTTTCACCTATAGTACTTGTAAGAACCGGCTTTCCGTTATTTCTATCCTTAAAGTTAAGTCCGTCATTACTGGTTGCAAAATATATCTGCTCATCATTAGGAGTTCCTTCTCCTATAAAGTGACCAAACAGATATCCCTGATAGTCATCTTCTGTTATCGGAGCCGGTGCTGCAAGAACACATACTTCTACATCCTTTTTAGCTATCTCATTATCTTTTGTAACTGTTGCAGTAAGAGTTACAACTGTATCAGTTTCACCTCTGGTAACAACACCCGGAAGCTTTCCGTCTATTTCCTCATCGGTAATAACTTCTTTATTACTGCTTGACCATGTAATCTGTGCATCATCGATACTGTCGCACAACGTAATATTACCGCGAATCTCGGATGCATACGGTATTTCAATAGAATCCAGTAATGCCTGCATCTGTTCTGATGGTACCGGTGTTGCGGTCGCCGGTGCTTGTGTCACATGAGTTGTTGGCTGTGGCTGATTTTGTGTTCCGATATTCCCGGTCCCCGGCGTTGGTGTTACTTCAACGTTCTGTATAACTGTCGGAGTAGCCTCAACTGAATTATTCTTGACTGTAACCTTACATTTCATATTCTTGTTCTTCCCTCCAAGTTTATATTTTGCCGTAACAACTGCATTTCCTTTTTTCATACCTCTGATTGTTGCCGTGGCTGTTTTTCCTTTAACAGATTTTTTTACAATCTTTACTATGGATTTGTTGGATGTTTTCCATGAAATCTTAATTTTTTTTGCCTTGTTTTTTACAATCAGTTTCTGAGTTTTTCCAACCTTAATAGTGACCTTACTTTTGTTAAGTTTTGGTTTTGCTGCTGCCTCTGCCCGATATTCCCGAACCGCAGCCACTCCAACTGTAGCAAGCATAGAAAACACAAGTACACCCGCCATTATTTTTTTGAACTTAATCATACAATTACCCTCCTCAATAAATAATGGATTATATAATATTACACAACTTACTCCCCCATCTGTAAGCCTTAGATAATAATAAAATAATCCTTATCTGATATATTACAACATATCCTATGAATATAGCAAGTAGCAGCTATATTCAGTTTATCTCAAAAAATAATAGACAACCGGCTAAACATATGCTATAGTCCCATTTGGATGGTATTCGAAAGAAGCTGTACCGTAATGATTAATAATTTGCCTTCCCAGTTATTTTTGACAATTCTGAAAGGAAGGTGACCGGCATGAGTAATGATTTTAGTCCAAGGATTGGATTCGTAGGCGCCGGCAGAGTAGGTGTTTCACTCGGAAAGTATTACACTGTTAAAGGAATGAATGTTGTCGGCTATTATAGTCGCAGTGCTGATTCCGCAAAAGCTGCTGCCACATTTACCGATACCTGTCAGTTTAACAACATGGCTGAACTCATAGCAGAATGCGATATGATATTTTTAACTGTTCCCGATGCGCAGATTGAATCTGTGTGGAAGGAAGTCTCTGAAAACAATATTACGGGCAAATATATATGTCATTGCAGTGGTGCAATGTCTTCTTCGATATTTGACAACATAACCGGCCTTGGTGCTTTCGGTTATTCAATCCATCCCCTATACGCAATCAATTCAATATATGAAAGTTACAAGGAATTAGACAGAGTATTCTTCGCTGTTGAAGGCTCATCTGAAAAAACGGAATTAATAACAGACTGGATTAAGGCAATGGGCAATCCCGTTTCTTCCATTGATTCGGATAAAAAAAGTCTGTATCATGCATCTGCCGTTATGGCAAGCAACCTTGTCATAGGGCTTTACCATACAGCTGCCGGTATGCTGATGCAGTGCGGCATGGAGGAATCCGTCGCTACTGATGCCCTAAAAGAATTGTTTTTCGGAAATTGTAAAAACATTATTGAAAAAGGAACAACAGGAGCACTTACCGGTCCGGTTGACAGAAATGACATTACTACAATAGAAAAACACCTTGAGGTACTGCAAAAAGAATACAGCAGTTCAGATACGGCACACCATATACCGGAAATATACAGATTACTTTCACTTGAACTAATGGACGTTGCCGCCCGAAAGAACTTTGAAACTGATTATAGCAGATTACATGAATTATTAAGGAGGTTCCATTAATATGAAAAATACAGTACTCACATTCAAGCAGGCAAAAGAAAACGGCGAGAAGCTTACAATGCTTACCGCCTACGATTACTCAACTGCAAAGCTTATTGACGAAGCAGGAATTAACAGTATCCTTGTTGGTGATTCACTTGGAAATGTAATACTTGGATACGAAGATACACTTTCAGTTACTATGGAAGATATGATTCATCATGGCGCTGCCGTGGCAAGAGGTGCAAAAAATGCACTTGTTGTTATAGATATGCCGTTTATGTCTTATCAAACATCCGTATACGATGCGGTAGTTAACGCCGGAAGACTTATGAAAGAAGGACGTGGCGATGCCGTTAAACTTGAAGGCGGTATGGAAGTATGCCCACAGATTAAAGCAATTACAGCATGCGGTATTCCTGTTGTAGCTCATATCGGACTTACCCCGCAGTCAATTAACGCATTCGGCGGTTTCAAGGTTCAGGGGAAATCAGCTGAAGCTGCACGCCAGTTAATCGAAGATGCAAAAGCAGTTGCCGATGCAGGAGCATTTGCCATAGTTCTTGAAGGAATACCTTCTGTGGTTGCTGCCAAAATTACAAAAACTGTTCCTGTTCCGACAATCGGTATCGGTGCCGGTTCTGAATGTGACGGACAAGTTCTTGTATATCAGGACATGCTTGGAATGTTCTCAGATTATGTTCCGAAATTCGTTAAGCAGTTTGCTAATGTGGGAGACATTATGAAAAAGGCTTTTGCCGATTATATTAAAGAAGTTGCTGACAAGTCATTCCCGGGAAAAGAAAATGAATATGGTATCGACCCGGATGTATCAGATGAACTTGACAGATTATACTAAACAGGAGGACAATAACATGAACATTGTATCAACAATAAAAGAAGTAAGAGATGCGGTTGCCGCATGGCGAAAGGAAGGTCTTACCGTAGGCCTCGTTCCCACAATGGGGTTCCTTCACGAAGGACATCAGAGCCTGATACAAAAGGCTGTAGAAGAAAATGACAGAGTTGTCGTTAGCGTTTTTGTTAATCCTACACAATTTGGTCCTAACGAAGATTTTGAAGCATATCCAAGAGACCTTGATAAAGACGCCGCTCTTTGCGAAAGTACCGGAGCACATCTTATCTTCCACCCGGAACCGGAAGAGATGTATCCTGACGGATTCTGCTCATACATTAATATGACCGAGCTTACAGGTGCACTTTGCGGAAAAACGCGTCCTATTCATTTCAAAGGAGTGTGTACTGTTGTTGGCAAACTCTTCAATATTGTAACACCTGACAAGGCTTATTTTGGAGAAAAAGATGCTCAACAGCTTGCAGTTATCAGACGTATGGTTAAAGACCTTAACTTTGGTCTCACAATTGTAGGTTGCCCTATTATCCGTGAAGAAGACGGACTTGCAAAGAGTTCCCGTAACACTTACCTTAATGCTGACGAAAGAAAGGCCGCTTTAGTGTTATCCAAAGCCATCTTCCACGGAAAAGAAATGGTTGAAAACGGAGAAAAATGTGCCGATAAAATTCTTAATGAAATGAAAGCCATTATCAATGCAGAACCTCTTGCCAGAATAGACTATGTTGAAATGGTTAACATGGATACAATGGATAATATTGATACTGTTGCCGGAACTACTCTTTGCGCAATGGCTGTTTATATTGGTAAAACACGACTTATTGATAATTTTATAGTAGAAATGTAATATAATATTGTTTTACAGGTTATTCACATTAAACAGAGTTTGTCAGTTTAATATGTATACGTAATCTACACAAGGAGAATTTGATCACATGAATATAACAATGTTAAAAGGAAAAATTCACAGAGCCGTAGTTAAACAGGCTGAACTTAACTATGTGGGAAGTATCACTATAGACCCTTGCCTTATGGAAGCTGCCGGCATTCTCGAATACGAACTTGTACAAATTGTCGACGTTGAAAATGGCAACAGGTTTGAAACTTACACTATTGCCGGGGAACCGGGAACAGGAATGATATGCCTTAACGGTGCCGCTGCCAGACAGGTTCAGGTTGGAGATCATGTAATTATTATGTGTTACTGCTCACTTACTCCGGAAGAAGCTAAGGAGCACAAACCACATGTAGTATTTGTGGATGAAGAAAATAAAATTAAATGTACCGCACGATACGAAAAACACGGAGTATTGTCAGACACAATCTAAAATAACTGTATCTATTTATTATCAGGAAGAGGATGAAATTATGCTTACAAATAAAACTGTAGTTCTTGGAGTAACCGGTAGTATTGCCGCATATAAAATGGCAAACGTTGCAAGTATGCTTGTTAAACTTCATGCTGACGTTCACGTTATCATGACATCTAATGCAACCAATTTTATTAATCCTATTACTTTTGAAACACTTACCGGAAATAAATGTCTCACCGATACATTTGACAGAAACTTTCAGTTTAATGTTGAGCATGTTTCTCTTGCAAAAAGAGCAGATATTTTTCTTGTGGCACCGGCTTCTGCCAACATTATTGGTAAAATGGCATGTGGTATCGCAGATGATATGCTTTCTACTACTCTTCTTGCGGCCAAATGCCCTATTCTTGTAGCTCCGGCCATGAATACCAATATGTTTACCAATTCTATCGTACAGGACAATATCCGTAAACTTCACGATTACGGAATGACCATTATTGAACCGGCAACAGGTTACCTTGCCTGCGGAGATACCGGTTCCGGTAAGTTACCTGATGAAAACATTCTTCTGGAATACATCTTAAAAGAAATAGCATTTCCACACGACTTTGACGGAAAACGAATTCTAATTACTGCCGGTCCGACACAGGAAGCAATCGACCCTGTACGTTTTATCACCAATCATTCTACCGGTAAAATGGGTTACAGTATTGCCCGCATTGCTATGCTTCGCGGAGCCAAAGTTACTCTCGTATCAGGGCCTGTATCGCTTACTCCGCCAATGTTTTGCAATGTTATAAATGTTACATCAGCATCTGATATGTATGATGCTGTTATGCAAGAAGCTCCTAACAATGATGTGATTATCAAGTCCGCTGCCGTTGCAGATTACAGACCTGTTAATGTTGCAACTGAAAAAATCAAAAAATCAGACAATAATGATGACAATAAAATAGATTTAGAACGAACCACTGATATACTTGCGACTCTTGGCAGCAACAAAAAATCCGGTCAGATTCTGTGCGGTTTTTCAATGGAAACAGAAAATATGCTGGCCAATTCCAGAGCAAAACTTCTCAAAAAGAATGCAGATATTATTGCCGCCAACAGTTTACGTGAAGACGGTGCCGGATTTGGTGTAGACACCAATGTCCTTACACTTATTACAAAAGACTCCGAAGAGGCTTTAAGTCTTATGAGCAAAGAAGACGCAGCCGGGAAATTACTCGATAAAATATTAAATCTTTTCAATATGTAACGGTAAGATTTTGTACACACAATACTAATGTTTCACCGAATATTTCATTTAATAATTACAAAATTTTCATGTCACACATTATAATTACCCTTTAGGGTTGTTCATATTGTCTTGATTATTCTATATCATATGTGTAATCACTACAAAACAGGAGAAAACACGTATGACTGATATTACTATGGGCATTAGAATCAAAAAACGAAGGAAATCACTTGGATTCACACAAGCACAGCTTGCAGAACTTGTAAATACATCAGTTAATCATATTTCAGCCATTGAAACTTCTAAAGAAAATCCAAGTCTTAATCTGTTGCTGGATTTATGTGCCGCTCTCAAAACAACACCTGATTTTCTTCTGATGGGAATAGCAAGGTCTGATGATATTCCTCAGGAACTTGTAGAAGGTCTTCGTTTATGTGATGAACATACCATTAATTTAGTACGTCACATTGTAGAATACATAATTAACAACAAACAACACCAGCCTAAATTATAGATAAAGCCGGTTTGTTTGATTTATATTATTTATTTTATTGATTCTCAATTATCACAAATTGTATCAGAATAACGTCACAGTTATTATTCCGTATCCTATAACAGTAATAATAACATATAGGGACGTAGACATGGCAAAGTACCCCGCCGCATCTTTATCGTCTACAAAACCTGCCATAGAAAACGATGGCGAAGTCACAAACATTATCAAAAATGCTGTGAGCATATATATATCTTTCATTGTATCCCGAAGAATAAATAAAACTGCAGTTCCAAGAATCGTCATCACAATCATACGAAGCGCAATTGATTTCAGACATACCTTTATAAGTCCCTTTTCAATCTTGATACTATATCCTACATACAACAATATAAGAGACGTAAGCGGTGCAACAGCTATATCCTTAATCACAATATATAATTCTGATACCGGATTATCAAGTAGCGCCCCCATTACACCTGTCAGATTGCACAACAATCCAAGTACAACCGCATCAAATGTCGGTGACATAATCGCAACTTTTCCCATCGTCTTAAAACTGAATTTGGTACCCTTTTCAACAAGACTTAATATTCCGTAAAAAATACCAAATCCGAATATACAACCGGCTATGTCCACAATAACCACGTTAACAAGCTTATCTGCCCCGCATAAATTTTCGTATAACGGATATGATAACATTCCGCCTTCAAATAAGCAAATAACAAAAGGCAAATACTTTTTATACGGCTTTTCAATTAACGGTCTGAGTAAAAAACCGATAACCATTGCTATTGCAAGAAAAACAAACATTGTTATTATTATGTACAAGGTCTGACCGCCAAGGTCGGCTGTTGCCATAGCGTGGAATATCGTTACCGGAAGGGCAATTTTAGTAAGATATATTTTTATTCCGTTCATTCCATCTTCCGATATAAAACCTGTTCTCTGAATTATTACTCCCATAACAAGCATAACAATTATGGGAAGCATAACGCGAATTGTATCCATTTTTAATCTCCTTTTTAATCACATATGATATATTATTATAATCGGGTAAAATACATTAAGCAAATCACTACTGCTTATCAGCATCTACCTCCAGATAGCGAATTAATATTTTCCAACGTCTCATAAGATATCGGCTTAGCAATAGCTTCTATCATTACAAACTTCTCCCGCAGTTTCGGTAAATCACACTCTTTAATACCTATTCCCGTATCCTTTACTGCAAAACTAAGTATCGCTATATCTTCTTTCATTTTACATGTAACAAACATGGTTATACAACCTTTTTTCGTATATTTTACCGAATTATTGAGAATATTAACAAGATTAACTGCAGAATTCAACAATTATCCCTAAAAATGATTCCAGAACATAGAATCTCGCTTGCGAGATTCTCCGCCTGCGGCGGGTTGCTTTAGCAACATCTACATCTCCGCCGCAGTGCGATCCTTAGCGGAGCGTTTTAATTATATAGGAGAGTTCTTTTCGAGAACTTTCCTATATAATTAAAACGGACACACAACATTCCTGTCATGTGCCCGTTACGTTATCACTTATTTAACTCGTATAATTATATTTTATACTATCTCTTTGCAAAATATTTCTTCGTTTCGGCCGCAACCACTCCACTCAAAGCAACAAGCGCAATAAGGTTCGGGAATGCCATCAGTCCGTTAAAGATATCTGCTAATATCCATACCGCCGACACAGTCATAAATGGTCCGATAAATATTGCCAAAATATATATCCATCTATATATTTTGATTATTATCGGATTATTACCAACAAGGTATTCTACACATTTTTCACTGTAATAATTCCATCCGAGTATTGTTGTAAATGCAAAGAATACAAGACACAACATCAGAATACATGATGAAACCTGTGCCGGAAACGGAAGTCCCATCTGAAATGCCTTTATTGTAACATTTACACCTTCAAGGCCTATATCCCATGTGTTGGTAAGAAGAATTGCTAATCCAGTCATTGTACAGATAATAAGTGTGTCAATTACTGTTCCTGTCATTGACACAAGTCCCTGTTCTACAGGCTCATCTGTTTTAACTGTTGCAGCCGCAATTGGGGCACTACCAAGTCCGGCTTCATTGGAAAAGATACCTCTTGCAACACCTTTTTGCATCGCCAACATCATAGCACCAAGTGCTCCGCCGGTAGCTGCACGAAGTCCAAATGCACTTTCAATTATAAGAACAAAAACACGCGGAACGTCAGCGATATGTGTTACAATAATCACAATTACTGCTGACACATATATAATAGCCATAAATGGTACAATTACCTGTGACACAGAAGATATTCTCTTAACTCCACCTATAATAACAAGTGCAGCACACACGGTAATAATAATACCCGATACAACAACGGACCATGAATATTCCATACCAAATACATTAACCATATGAGCATTGGAAGGATCAAAAAAGTTCTTAACCGCATCTGTTATTCCATTAATCTGCGTAAATGTTCCGATTCCGAGAAGACCTGCTCCTATACCGAATATCGCAAAGATTTTAGCAAGCCACTTAAATTTCTTACCCATTCCGTTTTCTATGTAATAAAATGGACCGCCGACAACATGACCGTCTTCTTCAACAACTCTGTACTTAATGGCAAGAAGACTCTCTGCGTATTTTGTTGCCGTTCCCAGAAAAGCTGCAATCCACATCCAAAACAACGCTCCCGGTCCACCGGCAACCAACGCTGTCGCAACACCAACAATATTTCCGGTTCCTATTGTTGCGGAAAGCGCCATACATAACGCTCCAAAACTTGAAACTTCGCCATCTTTGCCGCTTTTATCATTAGCAAATATACTTTTTACAGCTAACGAAAGTTTTGTAACCTGAATTCCGCGAAGCATAATTGTTAATATAAAACCAACGAACAGAATAAAAACGATTAAAGGTGTTCCCCATACAAAATCATCAATTAATTTTAACAACGTAACTAAAAATCCTTTCTCTTTAAATAATATGCTAATACTGTTAAATTATATTAGGTGATTAACATTCTGTCAAACATTCACTATAGCTAAAATTTAACCCCATAACTACAATTCTTTTATAGTGCAATCCATTAATGAACTTTAGCAACTAAATTATTGCGGCCATGCTGACAAATCTGATATAATCTAATCGGCGTTTACTTCACTTGTGAATTAAAGCTAATAAACACTGCCGGCGAGAATAATATTATGATTAAAAGTATTATTGTAATAGTATTATTGGACCGTAATAGAAGGAGCCCTATAAAATGAAAACACCAACTCTTATTGGCATAATCTATCTCATAATCACCAACATTATTGGCTACGCAATAATGGGAATTGATAAATCGAAGGCAAAAAAACATGCCTGGAGAATACCTGAAAAAACCTTGTTTGGAATCAGTATTATAGGGGGAAGTCTAGGTACATTACTCGGCATGTATTCGTTCAGACATAAAACCAAACACTGGTATTTTGTCATCGGAATGCCGGTAATACTTATTATCCATGTCGTATTAATCGGATATTTTTCCATGCCCTGAGTTTTCCTATGTTCTGAGTTGTTTCCACATTTTGATATTTTACCACATTCCGGCGGTTTCTGAATTGTATTAAAATCTTAATTAACAAATTGAATTATTTACTTTGAATAATATACTTTGCATAATGTACAACCGGGTATTAATAAAATACAATATATTCGGTATTGCAGAGGTAATTTATTAAATGAGCAAACTAACTCATTCCGTGAATTCAACACGTATTACTTTTATTATTTTATTACTTATCACGATAGCCGGCATACTTTGTTCCGGCTTGAATCCTTACACATATATCACCACTAACATTATCAGCAATTCTGCTAAAAAAACCATTGTCATTGACCCGGGACACGGTGGGTACGACCCCGGCAAAGTTGGTGTTCTCAAAACTCTTGAAAAAGATATTAATCTTGCAATAGCCCTACAACTTGAAAAAGAATTGAAAGCCAACAATATTGATGTTGTCATGACCCGTACAGAAGACATTGACTACAGCACCAGTGGTACCGGTTCAAAAAAAGTAAACGATTTAAACAGCAGAATAAACATCATAAATGAGGCAGCACCGGAAATGGTTATTTCCATTCACCAAAACAGCTTTGGAGACAGTAGTGTAAAAGGCGCACAGGTATTTTACTACGGTGATGAAAAAAACACATCTTACGAACTTGCCAATTCCATACAGACTTCCCTTATCTCTGACATTGATTCAAACAACCACCGAACTCCGAAAAGTAATACGAGCTATTATATGCTAAAAAAAACAAAATATCCCACAGTTATCGTTGAATGCGGCTTTCTCAGCAATGCCGAAGAGGAAAAAAAACTTGGCAACACTGATTATCAAAATCAGGTTGCCAAGGCAATATGTCACGGAATTCTTAATTACCTGTTAATGTAATCGGCTATAACATTCCAGCTTTCCGTATTCTCAAATCCCATTTTCCAAAATGCAACATTTTTTATTCCACCCGATGTTACAACTTTAAGTTTCTCACCAAGAGAACGCTCTTCTTCCAACCATATTTTATTAACCTGATTACCCTCATCCCACTCAGCATAATACTGGCCGGTTGCTTCATCCCATGAAGCTTTAACACCATAATCATGAAGAAGATTATTGGCAGACGTCATTCCATATGCTTCCGATGTAACCTTTTCATTACCGTCGGCTTCATGGGTTACATGCCACACCCTTGTATAAAACGGAAGCGCCATAATAACCTGTTCAGGATTAACATCCTTTTTTATATCCTCAACGGCTTTGCTTACAAACGGAAGTGACGACACCGAACCTGCAACTCCGCCTCCGCTGTAATGTTCATCATATGCCATAATCACAATATAATCCGCTACATTTCCCTGCTCATTATAATCATAATATTTTCGATAATCCGTCGGGATATAATTATCAATAGACAATACAAGGTTATTTAATCTGCACTTAACAGATAACTCTCTAATAAACTGGATATAATCCTCACCTGCCGCTTCCGGTATCATCTCAAAATCAATGTTAAGACCATCAAGGTCATACTCTAACGCAAGACTTACAAGCTTGTTAACAAGTCGTTCTCTAACTTTTGTATCAGCCATAATTGCTGCAATATCAATATCCGACTTTTCGCCGAAATCATTACACAATCCCCAAACTTCCACACCGGCTTCGTGCGCCCTTGCAACATATCTCTCACTTGCAATTGATGAAACTCCGCCTTTGTTATCACTTATTGCAAACCATGTCGGTGATATGGTATTAACTCCTTTGGTTGCATTTAACATATATAAAAGATTCTCATTAGCTGCCTCTGTGGTTGTTTGGTGCCACACCATACATATGTCATAATCTTTAGTAATATGAGTGTATTCAGGGGCAACAAAAGAAGATGTCACCGTTCTGTATTCGCTCTCCTCAAGCCTGTTGCTTTTAACATATCCTATAACTCCCTTTGAAGAAATTACCTTTGAAAATCCGTCCTCCAGTTCTTCTCCCGAAGCTACAAAAACAACTTCATCCCCCTCTGCTAGTTCTACAAGAATAGGGCTCTTAATACTCGGTTCATATCTAAGGGCCGCATCTTTTGCAACAATGGCAAACTGTTCATTCACACCCCATTCACTTCTAATCATAATTCGATTAGGCTTTTTAACCGCCTTATAATCAATATCTGAGTACATCTTAACAAACGGTGCCGCAATGTAAGGTTCCTCGTTAATCATGGTAACTACCGTATAATCAGTCTGAACCACTTCCTTATCCACCGTATATTCATTGGTTTCAGGTACAACCTTAATAACCTCCGTAGGAGTTGTATATATCATAATTTTATCTTTTGCAGACCAGTAAAATCTGTCATTAAATGTGTTCTTTACCATTTCATGTCTGAGATACGGAGTTTTTTCGCGGTAATAACCCGTTTCCTCTATAATTTCATTTTGAAGAATTATGGTCATCTCTTCACCTGACGTGGCAAAATAATCCTTAAGCGGCATTACCTCCGTACTTGGTGAGAATTTTATAATTAAAAATACAGCCATAATAACTATAACTGCAATTACAACAATAACTGATATCAATTTTCCCCTTAGTTTCATGATTTTTCCTCCGTACATATAAGGATTAGCTTTTTTATTTTAGATTATAACACGAAATTCCTGATATTTGAATACAAAATGAATGTTACCTGACACATACTTCAACCTTCAATTCCGGTAAATGAGTTATACAAATCAAGTCTGCCCCAACCCCATCCTTTATCAGGAACTTCAATACCTTCTCTATCCGCACCGCGAATAAGATATTTTTTAGCTGCAATGCTGTTAACAGGGTTATTTCTGACACTCCATTCAGCAATGAGTGCCACACTTCCGGCACCGATTCCTGCCGCAATGCTTGTGCCTGTCACCTCTGTATAAGCATTATTCACAGATGCAGTATACACATTAACAGCCGGCGCTGTTACATCCGGCTTAACACTGCCGCTTCTTGTAAAGCCCCTGCTCGAATTAACATATAAACTCCTTCCCGACACAGTACTCCCCCCAAATGTTATTACTCCCGCTGTATTGCCCGGCTCACATATGGTAACATCTGAAGAAGGCTCCAGAAATTCTGTCTCAGATGATAACATATTATCCATAGGTAACCACATGTCAAATATTCCCGGCTGTTCATTTTGCAAAATAACTCTTACAGACCACAATCCTTCATTAGGATTAACAAATCTGATAAATATAAGTTCATCCCCACTCCCCCTCTCTATTAT
>SVEK01000067.1 GCA_015057405.1 Lachnospiraceae bacterium | reverse complement strand
CATTTGATCAGAAACGCGTGCTCGATTGTCTGGAAAAGGCAGGATTTTCTGATAAACTTGCAGAAATGCCGGAGGGAACAGAAACCTATCTCTATAAGGATTATGAGGATAAAGGGGTAGATGTTTCAGGAGGCGAAGCACAGAAGATTGCCATTGCCCGGGCACTCTATAAGGATGCTCCGTTTATTATTTTGGACGAACCGACCGCGGCACTTGACCCAATGGCAGAGGCAGAGATTTATAGCAAATTTGATGAAATTGCAGGAGATAAGACGGCAATCTATATTTCCCACCGGTTGTCCTCCTGTAAATTCTGTGATGAGATTGCGGTGTTCCATGAAGGTGCGGTAATTCAGCAGGGTACACATGCGAAGCTTGTTGCTGATGAAGAAGGAAAATACTACGAACTTTGGAATGCACAAGCACAATACTATACAGAAACAGCTTAGCTTCGGCTATCAAAGGAGGAATTTGTGGTTGACTTCAGCATCTTTGTCTGTTACACTTTCAGTGTAACAGACAAAGATGCTGATAAAGATGGGAAACTATACAAAAATACTTGACAAGAATTCTGAAATATGTATAATAAAAGTAACAGAACCCACCACGTCTCTGATTTTATCATGCGCAACCCGGTGGGACTTTTTTATTTGTGAGGTAATTTTATGTATCAATATCCAAAACAGATATTAACAACTGCTCAGCAATTGCAATCCTATATTGATGCGGGACTGGAAATTACTTCTACTGATGAAGTGGAAGAAGTATTAAAAACGATAGGATATTACCGCTTAAGGGGATATTCTTTTCAGCTATATGATAATGCAAATAAAAAGTATGTTCCGGGGACAAAATTTGAGAATATAGTGAAGTTGTATCGCTTTGACCAGGAATTGTCTTGTATGATTTTTTCGATGATTGCCAAGATAGAAGTAGCACTAAGGGTACGCCTGGTGGACGCACTGTTAGTGTATGGAGAGGCTTTGATATTCTAATGATGTGTTTATTAAACACAATTTCATAAACCATGAGGGTGAAGTTCCATTATGGGCAGCGGTTGAGGTTCTTTCCTTTGGTACATTATCAAAGGTTATCAAGAATTTGAAAACAGGGGCAGGAAGCGCATATACAGCACTGGCAAATAATTATAAATATAAAAGTCTGAAAGGGAATCTGGTAAAGCCTTCTTTGAAAATGCTTACTTCATGGATTCAGGCTGTTGCTATATTACGTAATATGTGTGCGCATAATTCTCGTATATACAATAGAACGATACATACAACACCGGAAATCTTAGATGCAGATAAGATTACTCCGGCACCGAGTCATAACGGTTTATATCAGGTGTTGCTGGCAATGAAGTATATTAGGTCAACAGATGCGGAGTGGACGGTATTTGTGAATGAACTGGACAAACTATTTCAAACATATGCAGGTGTAATTAATTTATCAGCTATGAATTTACCGACAGATTGGAAAACACATTTAAGTGTATAAAAAAGAGATTACAGCATAAAATGTAAATACAGACCTAATCAAGCACAGTGTGCTCAAACCGATTAGGCTTTTGGCGGAATGCTACGAGAAGCATTTCGCCTTTTTTTGTACGTAATACCTGCGAAGAAGAGTACGCTTGTTAACGTGCTTATCCGTTTAGGATAGTTGCGATATCAAGTAAATGTTGCTTGTTTTTACTACTCAATTTACGGTATTTATATATCAGCTGGAGTTCATCGTGAGCCTCTATGTTTGGCTCGCGACATGGCGTGTCTTCTGAAAAAAATTCAGCCATTGATATGTTTAAGCCATTACAAAACTTTTCCAATGTGGATATGGTTGGGTGGTTATCGTTTCGATACATAGTACTGATAGAGGAATATGGTACACCGGATTCCTTGGCGAGTTTATATAAGGTCCATTCTCTTTCGTCCAGTAAACTTTGTAACTTGCAAAGTATTTTATTCATAATGGCTCCTTTCCCGAATCTTTGTATGAATATTTTACTCGTATTATGATGTTTTTGTTAGATGATAAAATACACAATAAAACGTGTTTGAAGTGCGCTTTATAACATGATAAAATACGTTGCATATAATCAAAAAACATGTTATAATGCAATGAAACAAAAAGGGAGGAGAGCGGATATGAAAGCAAGAAAAGTAATGTTATCAATTTTAGGTAGTGTACTGTTAGTGTGTGCTATCGGAGGGTGTTCTATGGCAGGAACAATTCCTACGGGGGGGAATTTGCAGCCAACATCGGCAGCGGTACCAACGGCTGCACCTACAGAAGTACCGGCTTCAACCAACACGCCGATGCCTACGCTGACAGTTGAGCCGACACCTACAAATACACCAATACCAACAAGTGCACCAACATCAACAAGTACGCCAGTACCAACAAGCACACCGACATCAACAAATACACCAATACCAACAAGTGTACCAACATCAACAAGTACGCCAATACCAACATACACACCGACTCCAACAAATACACCGACGCCAACGAGTACGCCAACGCCGGTTCCTCACGTGCACAATTATGAAGAAGTGATTGTGACTGACGCGACTTGTGAAACGGAAGGAAGTAAAGTATTTTCCTGTAGTTGCGGACATTCTTATGAAGAAACAATACCGGCATTAGGTCATACGTTCACTAGTTACGTGTACAACGATGATGCGACATATCTTGCCGATGGAACGGAGACGTCTGTTTGCGAAAGATGTAGTGTGACAAATACAAGAACTTCGGAGAATTCAAAGAAGGAATATACCTATACAGAACTTTCCAAAACTATGTGGGCAAAAAATAGTGTTAACGTCAGGACATTGCCAAGCACAGATGGCGAGAAGATTGGCAGCCTGAGTTCTTGGGAAGAAGTAAAGGTTACAGGACAGTGTAAGGAAACGGGATGGTACAGAATTGAATATAATGGTGAGATAGGCTATGCAAGCTCAAAGTATTTTTCAGAGAGCCCTAAACCGACAGCAACACCGGCACCAAGCCCCGCTCCGAAGCCAACGGCAACACCTACACCAACATCCGGTCAAGGAGGTGTATGGGACGGAGTGGTTGAGGCTCTGAAGAGGACGCCTACGCCGACATTTTCACTGGAGGAATTCAAGGAAGACTTCCGGCCGGTTGAAGTTGACTACATGGAAGAATGTGAGGTTACTTATGGCGATAATAATTTTATCGGGTACCAGGATTTTTCTTTTGATAAGCAGTTCACATTAAATAATAGAGATGCAAATGCTACTTCTTGGAGAAAGACCTATTCTTTAGGATATCGTCTGGCTGCGGTTTCGTATGAAGAAAATGAGCACATCTATGAACTTTTGCTTCTAAATAATGACAAAGAAAACTCAGTAGGTTTCTCTGCAGTAGTAGGAATCTATAATATTGAGACAATGGAGTGTGTATACGTTGATATTGCACAAGCTAAGCGTGTTAAATCAATTAAATTCAGTAATGGTGATGTGCTAACGATTAACTATAACAGTGTTTATAGTAATAAGACTTCGGTTGCAATTATTGAGGAACTGGATTTGGACTGCTATATGTATTCGCAATTTGTATTCACATTCCTTCAAAGCGAAAAACCTGACATCTCTAAGTATCGTTTCTTTATGACCGGATATGATAATTCAGAGGAAGGGCGTCAGGCGTATTTGAAGAGACGTCCGGATTTAGAAGAATATGGCGGATTACAATTTAGTATACGTGTATGTTCTGGTTTGAAAGGAAATTTAGGTGAGCTAATTCAAAAGGGATTATTTGAAGGCTATGACATCTACACATTCGAGATACCGCAATATTAAGTGAAGTTATATTACATATAGAAATATATGTGTTTTTACATCAGGAGGAAATGAAATGATTAGCGGAAACAAAGCGGTACAAATTTTTAAATTTATTGCAAAATGTGCATGGGAACTTTTGCCGGTTATTTTGCCGGAGATTCCTGCAACAGCTATTACAGGCAGGATTCTGGTTGAATTAAAAAAGACCATGGATAAAGCAAAGGAAGAGGAAAAATCTGATATAGAAGTAAGAGAAGAAATCACGGGAACTGTTCAAAATCTTATCCGGGAGTTTGGTGGAGTGGCTGATTTTATTAGGGGACTCAAAAAAGAGGTGAAAGAGAACAGCGATGTTCAGAAACCTAAGTACATAAATTGTGTCATTTATTCCGTGAATCCGGAGGAAAAACTGACTATGGAGGAACAGGAGAAGATTATTTCTGTTCTTTTTGAACAGGGTGGAACGAATGACGCCGAACTGGGATATTTTGTGACGGCTTTCATTGAGGATTATTTTGGTGGAGATGTAAAAGCCTGCGATAATGCGTATGAGGTAGAGGCAGAATATGTTGCATTTAACTTTGACGATAGTTGCGACCATGTGTATTCTGAGGAATATCTCCAATGCCTACGGGATGGATTGAACAAAATAGTGGGACGCGAAGTATTTGAGGATTATGTGGGTGCAGGTACCGATGATTCTGTAGAATACTAAGCGGAAGACGCTACTTGTAAGCTCTGCGGAGATTTAGCCTGCAGAGCTTTTTGTATGAGTATGATGTGTTTTTTGTACTGCAAGAGTTTAAAAAGAACTCTAGGTATGTTATAATGTATTGCATAAGTTGCTATTACAAAATACCAAAGAGAAAATAAGGAGTAAAGAAAATATGATTTATTGTTTGGCTCTCATAGGATTTTTGTTACAAATTGCATTCATTCGGGTTGAAAAAAAGGGAAATATGAAATTGGCACTTATTTTAAAGACT
>SVEK01000030.1 GCA_015057405.1 Lachnospiraceae bacterium | reverse complement strand
GAACCGGAGGTACAACCATGAATTTTGAAAAAATAACGACATATCTGGATTCATTACTCGAACGTGATATACCTTCTATAGACTGTATTATATATGACAACCATAAACAGGTTTACAGACATATGAACGGCACTACAGATGTAGAAAAGAAATGCCCGATTAACGGCAATGAAATGTATCTTATGTTTTCTATGACAAAAGTCCAAACCATGATTGCCATTATGCAGTTAATAGAACGTAAACTTATCCGTCTTGATGATAATGTCTCCGACTATCTTCCTGCGTATGGTAAACTTAATGTTATTAAGGACGGCAAAATAAGTCCTCTTACGACTCCGCTCAAGCTAAAGCATCTGGTTTCCATGTGTTCAGGCCTTAACTACGACCTTAACAGTATCGGAATTGAAAATGTGCTAAAAAAAAGCGGTAGCCATGCTACCACAAGAGAGCTTGTCGATTCATTTACTGAAACTCCGCTAATGTTTGTTCCCGGAGAACATTTTATGTACAGTTTAAGCCACGACGTTGTGGGCGCTATAATCGAAGTAGTCTCAGAAATGAGATTCGGTGAGTATTTGCAGAAAAATATATGGGAACCTCTCGGCATGAATAACACATATTTTGCCAAACCGGTTAACAACCATATTCCTAATCTCGCTACTCAGTTTATATGCGATGACAACGGCGCTGTTGTACCAATGGATAATTCATGCTGTTATCAGCTGTCTGAAAACTATGAAAGCGGCGGAGCTGGTCTTGCAAGCTGCACCTCAGATTATGCTGTATTTGCAGATACTATCGCCTGTGGCGGAATAAGTAAAGACGGAATTAGAATTATCAACCCCGAAACAATAGAGCTCATGAAACAGAATCTTCTCTGTCCTGCTGCCCGAGAGGATATTGCCAACACCATGGGAAGAACAGGTTACGGCTACGGTTGCGGAGTACAGGTTCTGCTGGAACCTGAATTAGTCGGCTCCACAGCACCTAAAGGAGTATTCGGATGGGACGGAGCAGCCGGAAGCTGCATAACTATGGACACCGCTTCAAAACGTTCTGTCGTATATGTTCAGCACGTTCGAAACTGCGGTATGGCATTTGGTGAAATACACCCTGCTTTAAGAGACTTAGTATTCGGATAGCTTACTTACCCGCTTTCCCTTTGAATTTATTATTTACTTTATTTTTTTACTCTTCTTTTTACTCCATGAACCCCACACTATTTTTCCGTCAGAGCGGGCAATTCCTGCTCTGACCTGCACGTAGTATTTTTTACGGGATTTAAGTTTCTTTACCGTAGTCTTGGTTGATTTGAGTCGTATTACTTTTCTGTTTTTCATTCCGGAACCTATTCCGTACCTGGCCTGAACAATAATACTATTTGACGGTTTATTTATTTTAATGGTCAATCTTCCTTTTTTAGCACTTTTTAATATCGGTGCAGAAAGCCTTGGTACTTCAATGCTTCCTTGTCGTTCTGCATTAGAAGCGGTATTATCGTATGTATCTCCTGAATACGGATACGAATTAGGTAAAACTGCTGTCGAAATAATAGTCCCAATCGGCATTCCAATGCCTGTCGGGGTTGCTGTTGCTGTCGGACCACTCGGATTTGACGGATTAACTGTTGCCGTCGGGTCGCTAGGGACTGACGGAGTAGCTGTTGCCGTCGGGTCACCAGGGTTTGACGGATTAGCTGTTGCCGTTGAGTCGCTAGGGGCTGACGGAGTAGCTGTTGCCGTCGGGTCACCAGGGTTTGACGGATTAACTGTTGCCGTCGGGTCACCAGGGTTTGACGGATTAACTGTTGCCGTCGGGTCGCTAGGGGCTAACGGATTAACTGTTGCCGTTGGGTCACCAGGGTTTGACGGTTTAACTGTTGCCGTCGGGTCACTAGGGTTTGACGGAGTAGCTGTTGCCGTCGGAGTAGGCATCGGAGTTTCCGTCGGCTTTATATTCTCCACATAAATATACTCAGTACTTGAGTTTCCCACCAGATATCTAATCGAATTATAACCTGCATACATATCAGTTATATTTCCACCCACAATCTGTTTTCTTATTCCGTCGTAACATCCGAATATTCCCTTAGAATTTGAATAAAACAGCTTTCCGTTTAATTCCACGGAACATAAATTGCTGTCATAAGAAACTTCTCTTACCTTATAAGAATCAGAATAACCTGAACCTTGCCAGGAGTAAAGATTTCCGGCATTGGCATAATACCATTCACCGTCCACATACCACATTCCACTATTAATATCTTCTTTTTTAGGAAAAAACGTGTCATATGCACTTCCAAAATTGTATTCTATCGAACCGTATACTCCTGCATAATCACTGTCCAATTCATGATCGTCATCAAAAGCTGACTTCCGAACCAAAATATAATCATGGCCAACAAAAGACTTATCCGACGCTCCCACCGGATCATCCCATGTCACATCAACATAATACCACTTACCATCCAGTCTTATTGCATTCCACGCGTGATTGGAACTACATACAACCGTACTGTCATATCCCATCAAAACAAGGGCATGGTTCATGGAAGCAGCATACGACTGGCACACGCCCTTTCCGTCCATTACTACTCCGGTTGCAACATGTCTTACCGCTTTTCTGTCGCCAACATAATCTCCCATATTGACAAGCTTATCATGGACATACAATATTTTTTCTGCATCATCCATGTTATCATCATTAAGAGGTGTTTCAATAATACTGTTTATGCGATTAATGTACTCCTTTGTAACACTCTTTAACTCATTAGCCTCTATTGGTGAACGCAAACCGATATTGGTAAGTATTTTTTTATCACCTGATTGTGAATAAGAATAAGTTATAGCCGTATGAAATGCTCCAAGACTCGGATATCTGCAAATCGAATCCGAAATCCAAAGCATGAGCTTATCATCAAGAACCAGTTCTAAATCGGATATATCGAATCTGGCAATGGTAACCAACCCTGAAACAGCTGATGATTTATCGTATATTTCCGTGCTGACTGTAGCTTTATTTCCCGTCGGAGAATCATTAAGGTAATTTTCCATCTGACTATTTAATTCTTTTCCAAGAATGGCAGATTCCTCACAAAACTCTGACTGAACATTATGGTCCGAATATTTTGTATTGTATTTTACCATCATATCTTCAACTACAGTTGTCGTTTCATCAACTACAGGTGTCGATTCCTCATCTATAATCTCAAAATTTTCTTCTTCGACACAAGTAATTATACTCCCGAGTATACCATGGGTACTCTCTCCCGGAAGAAGCTCTTCAATACGTTTGTCTACAAATGTAGTATTAGTCTCAGCTCCGGCGGTCTTTACATTAATTCCATTTTCCCGGACAATACTGATTAACAATGAACATACAACAAGTATCGCAATTATCCTTATTTTCTTCATCCTAATCACACTCCCATGCTATTATCTTTCAACACACACTTTACCTGCCGATGTCTATATTCGCTTTCGGTACACACTTTACCTGCCGGTGTCTATATTCACTTTCGGCGCATTCTTTACCTGACGGTGTCTATATTCGCTTTCGGCGCATTCTTTACCTGCCGATGTCTATATTTGTTTTCGGCACATATGAAGAAAAAACGTACTGTTACGGTCACGGATGACAGTTACCGCACGGAACATATCCATTATCTATCAACTTTTGTCTGCTTCCTGTGTATGGCTGTTTATTCTTTTCTTTCATATCTGATACACTACTGCAAGACGGATAATGAAACTTGTCAGTATTGGTATTAATTATATAAGAACCTTCAACATCCTTATTATCATTCTGTTCTGTCGCATTATCGTTTTCATAAGCGCCATCCATACTACTTTCGCCGGTTGCATAGTTTATTTTGATTCCCGGCTGAATGTTGTACACAAAAACATTAAAACAAATTCCCTCGCCATCATCTTCAACCGACCATGCCTCAATACCAACACCGTCTGCAAGAAGATTATCTCCGGTATATTCAGGGGTCACTCTGTACAATACATGATTGCCTGTTTCTTCAACATAGTCCGCAACCTGGTTTTCAAAAGGGAGCATTCCCTGTACATTCATGTATCGTGTGCCTGTTATTAGATTCAGTTCATTGGCATTTTCTCCTGCCAACTGATAACCTATCAAATGGCACCTGTTATATAAGTACTTACCATCAACTATGTCATACTTGGCAAACTGCCACCCTGAGGGCTTAACATGACCAATACTGCCCCTTTCTTCCACAGGCATACTTTCCGGACAAATGTTGGCATATGCAACACCGCATCTTCCCAGGCTGTCAAGTTCACTATATTTTTCAAAGTTCTCTCTGTTTTTCTTTTCCTTATCTGTAAAATAAGGAACATTATCATTTATGGCAACGTAAGTCTTTGTTTCAGACAAATAGGCGTCATTACCCTCATTCTCATAAGCACCGTTTTCATATACCTTATATGCGTCATCTGACAAATCGCCTTCTTCATCTGTATCGTCGGCATCATCCGCCAAATCGCCATCTTCACCTGCATTGTCGGCATCATCCGCCAAATCGTCATCTTCATCTCCATCTGTATCGTCAGCAAGGTTTTGGGCATAATCATAATGTACATCTACCTGCAAATCATCCTTTAGAGAAGACACCTCTTCATTGCTGCAAGAAACTGTACTTACAGCTATCATACATGTTACTGCTAACATGCATAATAACTTCACAAGTTTAGAGCTCATTTTATAATACATTTGATAAAAACTCCTTTAACCTTGGATTACTTGGGTTATCAAAGAAATCCTTAGGGTTATTTTCTTCCGCGATTACACCTTCATAAAAGAACATCACGCGATTAGCAACTTCTCTTGCAAACCCCATTTCGTGTGTTACAATAATCATTGTCATTCCGTTATTGGCAAGCTCCTTCATCAAATTAAGAACTTCACCTACCATTTCAGGGTCAAGAGCTGATGTAGGTTCATCAAATAACATAATGTCCGGTTGCATTGCCAACGAACGTGCTATAGCCACGCGCTGCTTCTGACCGCCTGACAACTGTTCAGGGTATGCATCAGCTTTATCAGGAAGCCCAATACGCAACAAAAGCTCATCAGCAAGCTTTTCAGCTTCGGCTTCACTCTTTCTGCCCAACTGAACAGGTGCGAGCATTATGTTTTTCTTAACAGTCATATTAGGAAAAAGATTGAATTGCTGGAAAACCATTCCTATATGCTCTCTCACCTTATTAATATTTACAGACTTATCAGTAATGTTTTCTCCCTTAAATAAAATCGTTCCTTCTGTTGGAATTTCAAGCATATTAACAGAACGAAGAAACGTAGATTTGCCACAACCGGACGGTCCGATAATTGCTACAACATCACCTTTATTAACTACAGTATCTATTCCTCTGAGAACATAGTTATCCCCAAATTCCTTTTTCAAACCTTTTACCGATAAAAGAATATTATTTTCTGCCATTGTTAAGTCTCCTTTCAAGTACAGACACACCTTTAGTAAGTCCCACAACAATTACAAGATAAATAAGTGCAACTGCCACTAAAGGTAAAAATGGTTCATATGTGATACTTCTTATAATATCTCCGCCTCTGGTAAGGTCTGCAAGACCGATATATCCGCTAATAGATGTTTCTTTAATTAACACGATAAATTCATTGGCAAGTGCCGGCAAAACATTTTTTATTGCCTGTGGCAGAATAATAAATCTCATTGTCTTAGGAAATGTAAGACCAAGGCTTCGTCCGGCCTCAAACTGTCCCGAATCAATCGACGCTATTCCCGAACGAATAATCTCCGCAACATACGCACCTGAATTGATACCAAACGCAATAACTGCCGCCACTATCTTGTTAACATTTACACTTGAAAATATAACATAGTATATGATAAGAAGCTGAACAACCGCAGGGGTTCCTCGAATAACAGTCAAATATACGTGACAAATAAAATTAGCCACCTTAAGTCCGCCATTTTTATCGTGAGACGACCTAATTATTGCAACAACAAAACCAATTATTATACCCATAAGAGCTGCGATAATTGATATGATAAATGTAGTGATAAGACCCTGTACCAAATAAGTCCATCTGCCATCTTCCACAAAATTCTGTTTTACCCTTTCAATAAATGACAGATTATCAGCTTCCTTATTAGGATCCTTTACAATAATAACCTGCTTTGCATTAATGTATGAGTCAGTGAAATCAATATTTTTAAGTCTGTCCTCAGTTATGGTCATTCCGGAAGCACCAACATCTGCTTTTCCTGACTGCACCGCATTAATTATCGTATCAAACTTCATGTCTTCTATCTTGAGTTCCATACCAAGTACATCACACACAGCCTGCATCATATCCATATCAAAGCCGGTTATTATACCGTTATCATGGTACTCATATGGCGGAAATTCTGCATTTGTTGCAACAACCAAAGTTCCGTTAGGTCTTTCAACATTTTTCTTCTCGTAAGGATATTTCCCCTTTTCATCCTCTTCCCCAACATAATTCCTTTTTATCTTATCAAGAGTTCCGTCTTCGGTTATTTTAGCAAGGGCATCATTAATCTTAGCCTTAAGTTCAGGCTTATCTTTGCCTATACATATAGCATAATCTTCATTTTCAAATTCCTCTTCAAGAATCATAAGCTGCGGATTAGTCTCCACAAATGCTGTTGCAGGTTCTAAATCGATAACAACTGCGTCAAGCTTTTTTTGTAAAAGTGCCTGAATAGCATCATTACCTTTATTGTAACGCTCAACCACAGTTCCGGCTTCATCACCTTCATAATCCGATACATACGTATCACCCGTAGTTCCCAATTGAACACCTATTCTGCTCCCTTCAAGGTCATCGACACACCTTACCTCGACTCCTGAAGATTTGCAGCCTGCCATAAGCAAAATTGTAATCAAACTGATTGCAATCAACAACAAAGCAATATATCTCTTCATAATTTATCCTCGCCCTCTTTCTAATTATACGTATCTACATTCTCTTATATATCGGATACTGTAATTATGATTCTATAATCTTTATATCAAATATTGATTATTTTGATTCTATAACTTCAATAGCTTTCTTTAACTGGGTATCAATGTATTGTTCGCCGACTTTTTCTGTTTTTGCCTCGTCGTACTCAACCTCAACATCAGGAGTTATTCCTTTGCCATCAATATTACGTCCTAAAGGTGTATAATATTTGGATGTTGTAATCTTTATGGCAGAACCGTCAGCCACTCCCATCAACGGATAAAGAGACTGAACTACACCTTTACCGTAGCTGGTTGTTCCCACTATGGTACCCTTCTTTCTATCCTGAATACATCCGGCAAAAACCTCAGATGCACTCGCGCTATATTCATTTATAAGGACCGCTATCGGTTTATCATAACTTTCTTCGCCGGTGGCAACATATTCCTCATCGATACCGTTTCTTGTCTCGGTATACATTATCATTCCGTCAGCAAGTATCATATCAAGCATTTCTATAACACTGTCCAAACGTCCGCCACCATTATTTCTGACATCAATAATAATTCCCTTGGCACCTTTATCGTTAACATCATTAAGAGCTTCCCTAAACTGCTTCACCGTCACCTCATCAAATGCTGAGACGTATATATACCCTATATCCGTCTCTTCTATCATCTCATGAGAAACTGTTGGAACATCCACCTGCTCTCTTGTAATTACAAGATTAATCATCTTGCCATCTCTGTTTAGTTCTACCTTAACATCGGTTCCTTCCTCTCCCTTCATAAGGGCTACCGCATCGTCAAGAGACATTTCTGCCGTGCTTTTATCTTCAATCTTAACAATTATATCACCCGCTTTTGCTCCTGCCTTTGCAGCCGGAGCCCCTTCAAACGGATTGGTAATCACCATTTCTCCGGTTTTTGAGTTTTGCATTACCATAGCACCAATGCCACAATATTTTCCGGTATAAGATTCCTGAAACTCTTTATATTCCTCAGGCGTATAATAATCAGCATATTTATCACCAAGGGCTTCCAGCATTCCCTGATACATTCCGTCAACAACTTCTTCTGCTTCTATATCATCGACATTTAAGTAACACTTCTCTATCAGAGCAACAATGTTCTCATACTTTTTCTTAAACAATTCACTGTCAGGAATATCATTAAGGTTCACAGTACTATCAATTTCCTGTGGCATAGCAGGAATCTGATTATCCTTACTTTTCATTGCACTTTCCACCAAAAACACAATAAAAGTAAGTAAACAACATGATATCATTCCTGCACAAAACCCTTTAAAAAACTTAGAACTCATTTTAATCCTCCCTAAACTCAATTTATGATACATAATCTAACGGATTAACATAGACACCGTTAACTGACACCCCAAAATGAAGATGATTGCCGGTAGATACACCGGTTGAACCAACATAAGCTATCACATCTCCTGCAGAAACATTTTGTCCTACTTTGGCATTAAGTGAAGACGCGTGCATATATACTGTAAACACTCCGTCACCATGATTAATCATTACATAATTACCGGCTCCGGTGCTATAAGCAGCTGTAACGACAGTTCCGCTTTTCGCAGCAAGAATAGGGGTTCCTGCCGCAATACCTACATCAATTCCCTGATGATAACTGCTGGCACCGGCAGTTGGACTGGTTCTTTTTCCAAAATATGATGTGATAGTACCTCTACCGCTTAACGGCCATACAAATCCCGAGGAATCTACAGGATTACTGCTTTGAGGAACAGGGGTCGGTGTTACTACAGCCGTAGAATCGTTGTTCTGCGCCTGTTCTTCTTCTTTACGCTTTAGTTCTTCCTGTCGTTTCCTTTCTTCTTCCTCTTTTTTAAGCCTTTCTTTCTCCATTATCTCTCTTTGTTGTTGCAAAAGAGCATCTTCTATTATCTTTTCCTGTTTTGCAAGTTCATCAGCGTTATCATCAATCGCATTTTCCGTAAGACTAATATTTTTATTATACTCATCAAGTTTCTTCTGTTTTTTTTCTACAACAAGCTCTAGTGTATTTCGTTTTTCCTTCAAATATTCCATGTCGCGCTCTAAGGCTTCTTTAGCCGCAACTAACTCCACCATAGTCATTTCAAGAAAATTTTTGGTGTTTAAATATTCCGTGAGCATATTTTCATCATATTCTGAAATCTTTTGAATATACTCTGAACGGCTAAGCATATCTGTCAGACTTTTTGAACTTAATATAATATCAATATATTCAGCATTTCCGTGCTCATACATATACTTTATTCGTTTTTTCATAGTCTCATACTGAACAGCTATTATATTCTCTGTTTTCTTAATTTCTTTCTTAAGAGATTTTATCTCTAACTTACGGTTCTTTATATCCGCCTCCAAATTAACAATTTTTTTAGTCAGCTTATCTATCTTTCCGTCAACTGATTTTATATATTCAAATATATCTTTTTTTTCCTGTTCAAGAACATCAAGTTCTTCAAGCAGTTTTTCTTTTTCCTGCTTTAACTTTTCCATATCATCCTTGGCATCTTTTATTGTTTCTGTAGCGGATTTATCTGCCAACACCCTGCCATTATTATTGATTATACCGTACATTCCAACGGTCAATACCATTGCCACGACAACAATAATCAAATAACGCATAGTATGATTTTTCTTATCAAATGATTTCATCCTGACCAGCCTTCCTTAACTACACATTTTCAATAATGCGACTCACACATTCATATGCTTTCTGATAGTCCATATACTTCCCACAAGACCTATTCCTACACCTACAGCAATTGAAACCGGCACAAGGGACACAAATACTTTACTTTCATCAAGAAATACAAGTACATCTGACAACATATTAAATTTATCGGAAATAAAATCTATAATACTTCCATACATATAATACAAAACAGCAAGCGGAATTGCTACTCCGATTAACCCAATAACAATTCCCTCTATTACAAACGGAAGCTGAATAAACAAATCCGTAGCACCTATCAACCTCATAAGCTCAATCTCTTTACTTCTTACGGATAACCCTGTAGATATAGTTGTGCTAATAAGAAATATTGCAACTGCAAGCAACATAGTAATAATTGCAACAGACACGTAGCCAATAAGCTGATTAATATCCGCAAGCCCTTCAGCTGTAGCTTCTGAACTGTTAACAAGTCGGACTCCCGGCATTGATTCAATATATTCTACCAGCCTGCTTTGCTTAGATACATCATTTAAGTAAACCTCGTATGATGAAGAATCCTTTAATGGATTATCTTCTCCAAACGTGGCAGCAAGCTCTCCGGCTTCATCACCAAATACATCTTCTTTGAAATTTTCCCATGCCTCTTTTGCTGATATAAAAACAACATCGGCAACCTCTTCTCTGGCTCTGATATCATTGCCGATAATTTCTATCTGTGAAGAATCTATCCCTTCGTCGAAGAACACCGTAACTCCTACGGAGGTCTCAACATTATTAATCATATATCCTAAATTAATTACAACCGAGTAAAACACACCAAAAATAAACAAACAGGCTGCAATCGTTCCTATTGAAGCCAGTGTGAATAATCTGTTATGCTTTAAATTTTTAATTCCCTGTCTCAGGCTGTAGAAAAAAACACTAACGCCTTTCATATATATATCCACCCTTCAATTCATCCAACACCACTACGCCATCTTTAATGGCAATAACACGTTTTTGCATGGTATCTACAACCTCAGGATTGTGAGTTACTACAATTACTGTAGTACCAAGTTTGTTTACTTCATCCAATAGTCCCATAATACTCCAAGCATTTTTCGGGTCAAGATTGCCGGTTGGCTCATCGGCAAGAAGTATCGATGGTCTGTTAACTAACGCTCTGGCAAGGGCAACTCTCTGTCTTTCGCCTCCCGACAATTCATCCGGAAAAGCCATGGCCTTGTCAGCAATACCAACCAGCGACAACATAGATGATATATTCTTTTTCATTTTTCGTTTAGGTACTCCGATTACACGCTGGGCAAGCGCAACATTTTCATACACATTCCTGTCACCAAGCAATTCAAAATTCTGAAATACAACACCTATGTTACGTCTGTATTTTGAAACCTGTCTGCGTTTTAACTTCGACAATTGTTGTCCGGCAATGCATAACTTACCTGAAGTAGGTTCTAATTCTTTGAGCATAAGCTTAATAAGAGTTGACTTACCTGAACCGCTTGGGCCTACAACGAATACAAATTCACCTTTTTCTATACTTAAAGAAACATTATTAAGTGCATCTACTCCTTCAGAATAGGTTTTAGACACATTTTCCAGAACCATAATCGGCAAATCGTTATTACGCAATGCATCTTCCTCCGTAAATTAATAAATATTATTTTCCATGTATTTCATATATTTTGACACCATTATTGCAATCTTAAATGTAATTGCATCCTCAAACACACGTATATCTAAGCCTGTGCATTTTTGTATTTTATCAAGTCTGTATACCAACGTATTTCTATGGATATAGAGTTGTCTGGCTGTTTCGGATATATTAAGACTGTTCTCGAAAAACTTAACTATAGTAGAAAGAGTTTCCTCGTCAAAGTCTTCAATATCCTGTCCGCCGAAACTTTCCTTTATAAACATATTGCACAACGGTATAGGCAACTGATATATGAGTCTTCCGATTCCAAGATTATTGTATGCAATGACACTCTTGTCAGTATAAAATATTTTCCCAACTGCCAATGCCATCTTAGCTTCTTTAAATGACCTTGAAACTTCTTTTAATTCCTCTACAATTGTTCCGTAAGATACATGAACATTAGTCATTGCCTCCATATTAAGCATATCGAGAATCATTTTTGCCGTATTATAAAGATCGTTGTAACCCTCCGTAGCCTTCAATTCCTTAACAAGAATTATGCTACGCTCATCCACAGCAGTTATGAAATCTTTTGTTCTGGTAGAAAATAAACTTCTTACAACTTCAAGTGCATTATATTCAGTACGTTCAATATCTTCTATATCTCCCTCAGTCTCTATAAGGAATACAACTCGTCTTGCGTTAGCTTCTATGTGAAGTTTCTTTGCTCTGTTATATATGTCAACCAGTAACAAATTATCCAGCAACAAATTCTTAATAAAGTTATCTTTATCATATCTTTCTTTATATGCCACAATAAGGTTTTGCAACTGAAATGCCACAAGCTTCGTTACAAGATAAACATCCTCGCCCTCTCCTTTAACAAGCATAACAAATTCCAATTGATTTTCATCATATAATTTAATAAAATGAACATCTTTTACTTCCTGACTATCTGCCGGAGAGTCAATAAAAAAAACTACATCCTTTTCAAAATTAACCGCATCTTCAAACGTAGTAGCAGCTATCTTACCTTCAATATCCATTACACAAATATCGACACGTACGATTCCTTTTATTCCATCAATTGTATTTTGAATTATCTGATTAGAAATCATATAACTCCACCCCTTTCGGTCAATAACTACACATAGTTAAGGATAACATTATTTAACGCAAAAGTCCATAAATAAAAACCATAGAACTCTCCGCCGCAGTGCGTTCCCGCGGAGCGCTTTTGCTTACTAGGACAATTTCAAAGAAATTTCCTAGTAAGTAACAAAAGAGAGACCAAAAATAAATGGTCTCTCCAAAACTAATAATATAACTATCTTAAATATAACAATTAGTTAACAATAACCTGCTCTGTTTCTTTATCGAAAATGTGAGCCTTTGTCATATCAAATGCAAGTGTTACAGTATCACCAGGTCTTGCTGTTGTACGTGGATTAACACGAACAGTAATATCAAAGTTCTCAACTGTAAAGTAAAGGAATACTTCTGCACCAAGCATCTCGTATACTTTAACAACTGAATCAATTGTACATCCATCTGCCTGTGAAATGAACATCTCCTCATCCTTAATATCTTCAGGTCTGATACCAAGAACAACTGTCTTATCTTCGTAACCGCCATCGATAAGTTTCTTAGCCTTAGGCTCAGTAAGCTTAACTGAACGCTCACCAAACTGAAGAAGAACATCATTACCTGATTTAACAACCTTACACTCAAGGAAGTTCATCTGTGGTGAACCGATGAATCCTGCAACGAAAAGGTTATTAGGCTTCATATAAAGGTCAAGCGGAGTATCAACCTGCTGAATAACACCATCTTTCATAACTACGATTCTTGTACCAAGAGTAAGAGCCTCTGTCTGGTCATGTGTAACGTAGATAATTGTTGTCTCAAGTCTCTGATGAAGCTTTGAAATCTCAATACGCATCTGTACACGAAGCTTTGCATCAAGGTTTGAAAGTGGCTCATCCATAAGGAATACCTTAGGATCACGAACTATAGCACGTCCCATAGCCACACGCTGTCTCTGTCCACCTGACAAAGCCTTTGGCTTACGGTCCAAAAGATGCTCGATATCAAGAATCTTAGCTGCCTCATGAACTAATTTATCAATTCTATCCTTCGGAGTCTTACGAAGTCTGAGTCCGAATGCCATATTGTCATATACTGACATATGAGGATACAACGCATAATTCTGGAATACCATCGCGATATCTCTATCCTTAGGCTCTACATCGTTAACGAGCTTATCGCCTATGTACAATTCACCTGCTGTAATCTCCTCAAGACCGGCAATCATACGAAGTGTTGTTGACTTACCGCATCCTGAAGGACCAACGAATATAATAAATTCCTTGTCTGCTATCTCCAGATTAAAATTCTTTACTGCAACAAATCCGTTAGGATATGTTTTGTTGATGTTTTTTAATGATAAACTTGCCATTTTATAATGTTCCTCCTTGGGTTAATTAAAACATTCTTTGCAAATTAGGGCATAGCTATACTCTAATCCGCCGATAATCTTTATCATACACCAAATTCGCACAAAATCATATGTGACATTTACACAAAATAAATGACTAATATTTGTACAAATTGCACATATTATTTGAAATATTCATCTACTTTCACAAATCCTTCTCCTAAAATTTCCTTAATATCCGCTATCATTACAAAAGCAAACGGGTCACTATCCCTTGTAATCTTTAAGATTCTTATAGATTCTCTTTTTGATGCAACACACATCAACATGTACTTAATCTCTTTACTGTACATCCCCGTAACTTCTATTCCTGTTACACCTCTGTTAACATCCCTGAATATATCATCAGCTAATTTAATATGTTTATCTGTTATTATCATAATCATTTTTGCATAATTAGGACCACTTATTACCGCATCCATAACCTTTGCCGCCACATATACTGCTATAATGGCATACAGGGCATTGCTAAGCCCAAATACCACTGCTCCCGAAATCACAACCGCAGAATCGATATACATAACCAACGAGGATATACTGCACTCAGGCATAAAACTTCTAATAATCGCACCAAGCAGGTCTGTCCCGCCGGCCGACGCTCCCGTTAGAATAACCAGACCGAGTCCGGCACCGGTAAGTACACCTCCCCAAACTGCTGCCATAAGATAGTCTGCTTTTCCTACATTCATATTTGGTATAATATACAACAACACCGAAAACAAAACAGTCGCATAAAGCGACTTTATTATATACATTCTTCCTTTCAGATACCATCCTGCAACAAATAAAGGAATATTGAGAACCGTCGTAGTAACCCACACCGGCACTCCGCCGGAAATAACACCTTCCGTAAGTTTACCCACAACTATTGCGAATCCCGATACACCTCCCGTTACAAGAGAAAGTGGCTCATATATGAATCTCACACCTACAGCCATCAGGCTTATTCCGATGAATATCAAAACATAATCGAGCCATCTTTTATTTAACAGTTTCAGCCGAACCACATCCTTTGCTATTTGGCATCTCTGTTATTATATTCTGCAAGTAACGCCTGCATTATACGTGTTTTTTTTCTGTTTTCAAAATATTTCTTTTCCTTTATATCAAAATATATATTATCAAGCCCTGTAGCAAGCATCCATTTAGGAGGACTGTTATTTTCTTTTATCATTTTATCCGTTATATTACCAAGACCTACACACACTTTTGCAAAAACCTTAAACCTATGTTCTGTTATCCATTGTTCAAGCATTGGGCTGTCAATTGTTATAAGCAGCAAATCAGGTTCATTTGAATTGATATCATTAATAATGGTTTCATCGCTTGCACCTGCATCTACGGAGTAAGAACCGCAAATATTCAATTCCTCGTTTTGTCTTAGTATAAGTTCTTTTAGTTGTTCAACATTTTTATCATTATTTCCTATAATATATACCTTTTTAAATATGCTCTCTTTTCTCAACAGATATAAAAGGTACTTATAACTATTCACAATCCCTTTCACCTTATAGCCATGAATCGACAATAACAAATCTCTTTCTGCCGGAAGAATCAGATCTGCTTCTTTCATACCTTCAAGCAATTTTTCATTAACCGAAAGAGCCTGAAATGTCTCCGCGGATACCATATACATAATGTTCATATTATCATTACTTACGTAAGATTTCATAAGGCCGGTATACTCTTTTTCAGTCATTATATTGACTGGGAGTCCCATAATATTAACTATTCCGCCCATAACAAACCTCCATTACTTACCAATACCAACATCAGAAGTACCGACAACAACGGTAATGTCAGCTCCTTCCTGCATTTGCACAACTTCTATGGATGGATTGCTAAAGAATTGAATCAAATCTCTTCCCATACCTTCTTTTTTTACATATATAACTGTATTCTCTATTATTCCATCCGGACTATCTGCTATCTTTACAACATTAAATCCATTTTCAACTAAAACACTCTTGGTGTTAGCAGCTATATTGGTTCCGCCACTTCCGTTAAGAACTATTATATTAAGACCTACAGAGCTTATATCCGGTACATCCACTTGTGCTGATGTATGAGGTTCGGCAGACAAAACTGTCTGATATAAACTTTTACATTCTGCAGTATTAAGGGTACATATATCAGCCTGATACTCCCCTTTCAACACATAATAATAGATAAATTCCGGATTAACATTGCAATAACTGTCTGCATATTTTAATTTTGTTTCTGAATCAATATTAGACTTAAACTTATCACACCATGATTTTATATATCCTGCAATACTTCCCTCTGATACAGCTTCCATACCACCACTAACAACCGCATCTGTCAATCTGTACATTTCCACATCCACGTCTCTTACAAAGCATTCATCAAACACACTTTTAGACATGCAGGTATAATATCCTATATCAATCCCAAGGGTCTCCTCAAGGAGCAATATTCCGTATTCATAAGATGCCCTTTCCGCAAAATAAGTATTAATATCTTTCAAATTAATAATCTGGGGAACATCAATTCCTGATGAAGTTAATCTTTTATACAACTGAGCATCAATATTAATCTGAGTATTAACCGGCACTGTAATATAGTCCAAATTATTAGTTCCCATATTAAGTATCTCAATTACAATACCTGTAATATTGCCGCTGTCTTCAACCGAATAAATAATATTGCGCGAGACTGAGTCTGCAGTAACATCTCCAACAATGTCAAGTATATTATCACTTTCTTTAGAATCATCAACAACCTCATAATACATAAGTGTAGCTTTATAACTGACAATCCCTGTTATAAGCATTGCAATTACTATTAAAAATGACCTTATCAACTGCACTGCCATTATTCTTCCTAAGCTCTTCTTCCTTGCCATATAACTATCTCCACATTAGTCTTTAAACCATTTTCTTAATTCATTATATATATCATCATAATTTACCGGCTTGGCAAGATGACCGTTCATTCCAACCTGGCGTGACAGCTTTCGATCTTCGGCAAATGCATTGGCTGATAACGCAATAATCGGAATATTGTCCGTGTATTCCCTGCCCATGGCACGTATTTTTCTGGTTGCATCATAACCATTCATCTTTGGCATACGAATATCCATAAGTATTAAATCGTAATACCCGTCCGAAATGCTATACATCCTTTCAACTGCTTCAAGACCGTCATAGACAACTTCAACGCTAATCCCTGTATACTCAAGATATTCGGATACAATTTCCGCATTAATTCTGTGATCTTCAACAAGAAGAATTCTTCGTCCAGAAAAATCAGGCAATTGAATAATACTGCTGCTTTCTTCTGATGATAAATCCTCAAACAGTTTCAACAAATCTTTTCTAAACAACGGTTCCGTCATTACCAAATTAATTCCGGCAGCTCTTATATCACCATCTTTGTCTCCGACTTCTTTAAAAGTCTGAAGAACAATCGGCACATCATTACCAACATATTTTCTCATATGATAACTCAGCTCAAGTCCATCCATTCTAGGCATCACCCATCCAAGTATCACAAGAGCAATATCTTCCGAGTTATTATCTATCAACAATTTAACACTGTCAAGTGCCTCAAATGCATTGGTAGTTGCCACACATTTCATCCCAATGGATAAAACAAGCCTGTGCATCCATTCTACCAAAGCCGGATCGTCATCCACGACTATAACCGTTTTATTTTTATACTTTGCCTCAACTTCAGTCAGTTCCGTTGATTCTTCTTCACATTCAAGCGGAATTACAATTTTTACTGTCGTGCCTTTTCCTTCAACTGATTTAACATCAATACTTCCTTCCATCTTACTGACAAGGTCATGAGCTATAGTCATTCCAAGTCCGGCACCTTCAATCTGACTTATGGTTGAATCTTTCATTCGCTCAAACGGCACGTATATTCTTTTAAGGAACTCCTGTGACATACCTATTCCGTTATCGCTGATTGTATATTCTATGTTCGTATGATTACGAATTCCGTCATAAATCTCATTAATGGTAACAATAATCCTTCCGTCACACCCGGTATATTTTACCGCATTACCAATTACATTAAGAAGAACTCTGTTAATTCGCTGAACATCACCAATAAGATTTTCATGCTGAAGATTGGTCACTGACACACTACATTTGATATTCTTCTCTTCCATCTTTTTTTGCAGCATTGAAATAATGCCATGTATCTGATCACCTATATGAAATGTTTTATTATCAAATGTAACTTTACCACTTTCAATTCTGCTCATTTCAAGAACATCATTAATAAGAGTGAGCAAATGTTCAGATGCAGCTCTTTGCTTTTCTATGCACTCTTTAACCCTTGCAGGATTGTCAGCATTCATCTCACAAATATCCGCCAACCCAACAATAGCATTAAGAGGAGTTCTTATATCATGTGACATATTAGACATGAAATTAGTTTTTGCTTCATTTGCTAATTCAGCGACACGATACTGCATCATTATTTTTTCGTTTTCCTTGGCATTCTTCCTGAATAATAATATTGATATCGCAAGAATAACAGCATAAATAGCTAAAAGAGATAACACAAGCACAACGAACCTCTGCCTGTATTCACTTTTTTGTTCCAAAACCACATGCTGAGACATAGTCATCATCAAATTCCAACCGGTGTCTGCAATAGGAGCATAACTAACATACTCACTCTGACCATCAGAATTCTTATAGCACACATCACCCGCAATTTTGTTTACCATATTGTTTTTGATGTCCATTACAGGTTCAGCCGTAATATCATCTGTTTCATGTTCAAGTTGGGTGTAACTACTTAATTCAGCATACACGTCATTTCTAACTCTCGTATCAACAACACCTTTGTTATTGAAACTAAGCAATACAGTTCCTGTCACAGCATCAACAACCGATATTTCACTGGAAACAGATGCACCCTCCATATCAAATGTAGATGCAAAATACCCACGGTTACCAACACCCACAAGTGCTATTTTGCCTTCAAATAACGGAACAAATTCCAGCAATTCGTAATATTGTTGTTCTTCATCAAACATGAATGTAATGCCTTCTACTCTGTTAAACACTTCTCTTTCAATTCCGGCATACTTTTCAACATTTTTGTTAACACCAACAATATCACCGTTATTATATACAAGAAATATTTCCGAAAAAGTTGAAGCAACTTCTATCTTATCCAGCAATTCAACATCAATCGTATTATTGGCCGATACAATTCCCCCAAAAGCAGTTGCAATCATTTTCAAGTTGCGGTTATCAACACTGATAAGACTCTCAAATCTTTTGGAAGACATTTTAGTTTCATCTCTAAGACGATTTTTGCATTGCTCAACAGACTGGTTTCCCGTTATTGTAAATAACATTATGAGCACAACAGCCGAAATCGCCACCACAGATATCGCAATCTTCATCAAATTCGATTTATCATTTTTCAAATAATTATTATCCATCAGCTACCCCCATTTAACCGTTCAAATGAAACTTTATCATTTTATGTCTCCTATAGAGACGAAAATTTTCCCCATACAAAACTCCTAAGCATTATCCAATGCTACAATCCATTATATTTTATCACACATCAAAGAGATTGACAATTTTAATTGCCTTATTTTTCTCATTGATATATACTTTTTACATTACACGTTACCTATGTATTATTAACACTGTGAAAGTGAGGTTGACATCAATGAGCACTAAAAAAGTTGCGGTTATCACAGGCGCATCCAGAGGAATCGGAAAAGCAATCGCCAAAAAATATGCTGCAAACGGTTATAATCTTGCAATATGCTGCAAAACAAACTCCGATTTACTAAAAGAGGTTCAGGAAGAAATATTATTGCTGGGAGCAGACTGCATATGTTTCACCGGGGACATGGCAGTCCCTGCTGACGTCAAACAATTTTTCTCCGAAATATATAATCATTATTCACACGTGGATGTTCTGATAAACAATGCCGGTATTTCTCATGTAGGTCTTTTAACAGATATGACCGACGAAGAGTGGGACCTCATTATCTCCGGCAACCTTTCATCGGTTTTCTACTGTTGTAGAGAAGTCGCAAAAGATATGATTAATCGCCGGTGCGGATGCATAATTAATATTTCTTCCGTATGGGGAACTTACGGTGCTTCCTGCGAAGTAGCATACTCAGCATCTAAAGGCGGGGTTAATTCTTTTACCAAAGCTCTTTCAAAAGAACTTGCCCCAAGCAACATAACAGTTAATGCTGTTGCCTGCGGAATAATAGATACAGACATGAATTCACATTTATCAAACGAAGAACTCTCATCAATATATGAAGATATCCCTGCCGGAAGATGCGGAACGGTCGACGAAGTAGCGAATACAGTATATTCAATTACTTCTCAAAGCACTTATCTGACCGGACAAATTATTACAATTGATGGTGGTTGGTTTTAGCAGAATATGATATACTCTAAAATGTAGTTTAAAAATATATTTTACAGGAGGATTAATTAATCATGACAACCCCTAATATTTGCATTTTAATTGCAATTATCGCCTACCTTCTTTTAGTAGTAGGTATCGGTATCTACTTTGCCAACCGTAATAAATCAGTTAGCGATTTTTACCTTGGCGGAAGAAAACTCGGACCTTTAGTTACTGCCATGAGCGCAGAGGCATCAGACATGAGCAGCTGGTTACTTATGGGACTACCGGGTGTTGCATACGCAACAGGTATTGCTGATGCAGCCTGGACTGCCATCGGTCTTGCAGTCGGTACATATGTCAACTGGCTCATAGTTGCTAAAAGACTTCGTAAGTACAGCGAGATTGCCGGAAACGCTACAACCGTGCCGGAATTTTTCTCCAACAGATTCCATGACAAACGTCATATACTTTCAGCAATCGCAGCACTGGTGATTATCGTATTCTTTGTTCCTTATACTGCTTCAGGATTTTCAGCATGCGGAAAGTTGTTTGCCAGCTTATTTGATGTCGATTACCACACTGCTATGATAATAAGTGCTATTGTTATTGTATTATACACAGCAATCGGCGGATTCCTTGCGGCAAGTACTTCTGACTTTATGCAGAGCATCGTTATGACTATCGCCCTTGTTGTTATCTTAGGATTCGGTACAATTACTGCCGGTGGCGTTGACAGTGTTATTGACAACGCAAAGTCACTTCCTGGATATTTTGACCTGACACATGTATTTTCAGACGGAAAAGCTGCTGATTACGGCGCTCTGACTATATTCTCAACTCTCGCATGGGGACTCGGATATTTTGGTATGCCTCATATTCTTCTTCGCTTTATGGCAATTGAAAATAGCAAAAAACTTAAAATGTCAAGAAGAATCGCTACGGTGTGGGTTGTTATCTCACTTGCAGTTGCTGTTATCATCGGTGTTATCGGAAACTGCATGAGCGCAAACGGATCACTTATCAAACTTAAGGATTCTGAAACCATAATAGTTGAAATTTCAAAATTAATCAGTTCACACGGAATAGCAGCCGCACTTATTGCAGGTGTAATTCTTGCCGGTATTCTTGCTGCAACAATGTCAACTGCTGATTCACAGCTCCTTGCTGCATCATCCAGTGCTTCCAAGGACATTCTCACCGATTTCTTCGGACTGAAAATATCAGAGAAAACATCAATGATATTCGCAAGAATAACCGTTGTTGTTATCTCCATCATCTCAGTTGTTATTGCATGGGATCCTGACAGTTCAGTTTTCCAGATAGTATCATTTGCATGGGCAGGATTCGGAGCTGCTTTCGGACCGGTTGTACTGTTTGCGCTGTTCTGGAAACGTTCCAATAAGGCAGGAGCACTTGCCGGTATGCTCAGCGGTGGTATTATGGTATTCACATGGAAATTCCTTGTAAGACCTCTCGGTGGTGCATTTGACATATATGAACTTCTTCCTGCATTCATCGTTGCATGTATATTCATGGTAGTTGTCAGTCTTCTTACAGAAAAGCCTGACCCAGAGATTATCAAAGAGTTTGAAACTGCTAAGAAAGCTTGCAACGAGTAAACGTTTATTGTACTCTTTGCAAATGATATACACTTTCGTATCGGTAATCCGGTAAAAACGGATGGAGATTCTGAATCGAACCGAATATATTAAGTCTAAAACAGGTGTGGATTTCTCCACACCTGTTTTTAATGGTTTTCACCCACTATTGACAAAGGCCAAAACAATACTTTTTGAACAATACTTTAAATATTACATTGACTCTACTGCAGCTCTCTCGATTGCAAGACCGTTCTTATAACGCTCAATGAACTTATCAAAGCCTTCAACATCACTTGCACAAGGACTGATAGTAGTTCCTTTTTCGCCACCAAAAACTTTATCATTAAGGAAATCATCAAGCGTCATATCGCCCTTATTAACCATATAGGAAGCAAGAAGTGCCATACCCCATGCTCCGCCTTCACCTGCAGTTTCCATAACTGATACAGGAGCATTCATTGCTGCAGCAAGTATCTTTTGTCCAACACCCTTAGTTTTAAACAAACCACCGTGACCTGTTATATTATCAACCTTAACATTTTCCTCTTTAAGAAGAATATCACATCCTGTCTTAAGAGCACCAAGAGCCGTAAAGAGATTAACTCTCATAAAGTTTGCAAGATTAAATTTGCTGTCCGGTGTACGAACGAACAAAGGACGACCCTCTTCAAAACCTGTAATATGCTCACCTGAGAAATAGTTGTATGCAAGAAGTCCACCACAATCAGCATCACCTTCTAATGCTTTATTGTATAATGTGCCGAAAAGCTTGTTCATATCTACTTCAACACCAAATGCTTCTGCGAATTCCTTGAATATATTAACCCATGCATTAAGGTCTGATGTACAGTTATTACAATGAACCATTCCCACTGCATGTCCTGTAGGAGTTGTAACAAGGTCAATCTCATCATATGCTTTAGATAATTCATTTTCAAGAACAACCATTGCAAATACTGAAGTTCCTGCTGACACATTACCTGTACGCTTTGCAACACTGTTAGTAGCAACCATTCCTGTTCCTGCATCACCTTCCGGCGGACAGAGAGGAATACCGGCTTTAAGATTGCCTGATACATCAAGAAGTTTAGCTCCCTCTTCAGTAAGTGTTCCTGCTGCATCTCCTGCAACAAGAGACTTCGGAAGGATATCTTCTAACTTCCATTCAAATCCCTTATCAGCAATAAGTTCATCGAACTGCTCAATCATTCTCTTATTATAATCACATGTTGTACTGTCAACAGGGAACATACCTGATGCTTCACCAACTCCGATAACCTTTTCACCGGTTAATTTCCAATGAACAAGACCTTCAAGAGTTGTAATAAATCTAACATCTTTTACATGTTCTTCACCATTAAGTATTGCCTGATAAAGATGTGCAATACTCCATCTCTGAGGAATATGGAAATCAAAAAGTTCAGTAAGTTTTATTGACGCTTCCTCAGTTATTGTATTTCTCCATGTACGGAATGGAACAAGAAGCTCACCTGCTTCATTGAATGCAAGGTATCCATGCATCATAGCACTGAATCCGATACCTGCAAGACTGGTAATCTTAACTCCGTATGTAGCTTCAACTTCTTTTGCAAGACTGCTGTAACAATCCTGAAGACCATTCCAGATATCTTCCTGACTATATGTCCATATACCATTCTCAAGTCTGTTCTCCCAGTCATGACTACCCTGTGCAATAGGAGCGTTATCCTCTCCAATAAGCACAGCCTTAATTCTTGTTGAACCAAATTCAATTCCAAGTATTGCTTTTCCTGAAGCAATTACCTCTTTGATGTCACAATTACATCCCATCAAAATGTACCTCCTCTTAATTTATTATTATTTTTATTTTACACTATATAAAGCATTATGTGAACCTATTAAATGCATTTTATATCAGACATCTGTCAAGTATTCCGTTCATATATGCAATAGCTGTACCATAGTTTGTAACAGGCACGCCAAAGTTGTCTATTAATCGCATGCGTCTGTTCACTTCCTTAACACTAAGCATGCAACCACCGCAATGAATGACAAGGCTATACTGCTGCAAATTATCCACAAAACCCATACCGGCAGTTGTATCAAATTCTACATTGCACCCACAGTACTTTCTAAGAAGCGCAGGAATCTTAACCGTACCGATGTCATCACACTGTCTGTGATGTGTACAGCCTTCACATATTAAAACTTTATCTCCTTCTTTAAGGTTGTCTATCGCTCTGACTCCTTTTACCGCAATATCAAGAAATCCTTTGTAACGTGCCATAAGAATACTAAAAGATGTAAGTCTTATGTCTTCCGGAACTTCTTTAGCAACTTTTCCAAAAACCTGACTGTCCGTTATTACAAGCGAAGGCTTAACTCCTAACTCATCTATAGTTTTTCTGACACGATTTTCCTTTACTTCTATTGCAATAGCATCTGTATCCAATATATCACGAATTGCCTGTTGTTCCGGAAGAATCAAACGCCCCTTTGGTGCAGCATCATCTATAGGAATAACCAGCAAAACATATTCTCCCGGATTAATATAATCCGCTACAAGCCTGTTATGAGTCCGACATACAATATGTTCAAACTCTCCTATCATTTTCTTAAGTTCTTCAATGCCTTCACCCGTAAGAGCACTGACATTAACCTGTTTACCGGCTTTACCAACTATTTCTCCGTTACCAAAAACTGACGCATCATCAGATTCATCTGCCAAATCCAATTTATTGTATACTACAATATACGGAATTGCTTTTTCAATCAAAACACTTTCCGCTTGTCGGTCTTTTTCAGACATCCCTTCATTTCCATCTACCACAAGAAGTGCAATATCCGTTTGTTCTAACCTTTCTTTCGCAATGGCAACACGCATGTCTCCAAGAATTCCTTCATCGTCATATCCCGGAGTATCGGTTAGAAGAACCGGCCCAATAGGAAGCAATTCCATAGCCTTACTTACAGAATCGGTAGTCGTTCCCGGCACATCAGACACTATCGAAGTTTTTTGCCCGGTAACAGCATTAATAATACTTGATTTACCTGCATTACGACTTCCAAATATACCTATATGAACCCTCTCAGCATTCGGGGTATCATTAAGACCCATACTATCACTCTTTCTTATAAATATAACTTCTGCTTATACACGCACTCATAGCTAACAGTAACGCACTATCACTTCTGATTTGAGCAGTTTACGTGTTAATGTAAATGCGTCTCACAGGATTAATTAAAACCGGAAATCTCTTGTCCCTTTTTGTATATTTTCAAGATTTTCTTTGCAAATTTTCCTCACATTTTCTTTTGGGATATTACCAAGTTCACTCTGAATCAACAATTCTCCTATCCTTCGGGTATCTTCAGAGGCATAATCCATCAGATATTCTTTTAATGTCATCAGAGCATTAGGATGACAACAATTTTGTATCTGTCCGCTCTTACACAACGCCATAAACCGGTCTCCCGTTCTTCCTTCTCTGTAACATGCAGTACAAAATGACGGTATATATCCATTTCTCATAAGCCAGTTAACAACTTCATCAAGAGTTCGTTGATCTGATACGTCAAACTGTTCTGTATCGTGTGGCCGTTCTTCCTCAGTATACCCGCCAACACTTGTTCTTGAACCACCCGATATCTGCGATACTCCAAGTCGAATAATCCGTTCCCTTACTTCTTCACTTTCTCTTGTCGAGATAATCATTCCGGTGTACGGAACCGCTATTCTGATAAGGGCTGTAATTTTATAAAAAATCTCATCACTAATGGAATTATCGAATGCACCCGGGTCAATATCATCTGCGTGCTTGATTCGTGGAACCGATATAGTATGGGGACCTACACCATACACAGCTTCGAGGTGCTCTGCATGCATAAGAAGCGCACAATATTCATACCTGTACAATTCCAATCCAAACAACACTCCCAAACCGACATCATCTATTCCGCCCTCCATTGCACGATCCATAGCTTCCGTATGATATGCGTAATCATGTTTAGGCCCCATAGGGTGAAGTTTTTCATAGCTTTCTTTATGATATGTCTCCTGAAAAAGAATATAAGTTCCAATACCTGCTTCCTTAAGACGTCTGTAATTCTCTACGGTCGTGGCAGCAATATTAACATTAACTCTCCTGATGGCACCATTTTTGTGCTTAATATTGTAAATAGTATCAATGCTTTCCAATATATACTCAATCGGATTATTAACCGGATCTTCTCCGGCTTCAATTGCCAATCGCTTATGCCCCATGTCCTGCAATGCAATAACTTCTTTTGTAATCTCCTCCTGAGTAAGTTTTTTTCTGGTTATATTCTTATTCTTAATGTGATATGGACAATACACACACGAATTAACACAATAATTCGACAAATATAACGGAGCAAACATTACTATTCTATTGCCATAAAAATCTTTCTTTATCTGCTCAGCAAGCTCATATATTTCCTGAATTTTTTCAGGAATCTCACATGCAAGTAACACAGATGCTTCTCTATGATTAAGACCTTTTCTCAGTCTTGCTTTCTCAATTATTGAATCGATTAATTGGATATTGTTTTTATTATCATCAGCATATTTTAAAGATGCCATAACCTCGTCATGGCAAATAAACTCCTCTGCTTTTGCAGAAGCGGCATTATACATTATTACAATTCCTCCTTATAATTCCCATCTCTTTTACGTCACACATTGTTAGCGTCACATCCCGGCATATCTAAACGTTAGCATTTGCCGTCTAATATGATTTTATTCCGACAGTTTACAGCGCCTTTATCAACCATATTGTGAAATAGTTTGTCCGGCAATCATTTTCACACAAGTATCTAATCAACTTCATAAAGAGCACGTACACATAGAGAAGTCCCTTCCACACTAAATTCCACGTGATAACCGCCATATTCGAAACTATAAATTCTATCCGGCGAATCATGATAAGCGGGTCTTGGATCATTTTCCAAAATCTTTTTAATCGCTTCACGCTTATCTTCTGAAACCTGCTCCAACAAAAATATACCATCCTCTATAGTAAGAGCATAGTCCTTAACTTTGTCTGCAAATCCACCAATAGCGTCAACATGTGAGTCACAATACGGAAGATACGGCTTAATATCCAAAATCGGAGTTCCGTTAAGCATATCCGCACCTGCCACATAAATCAACGGGCTATTATGTGATATACAGTCTACCTTATTAATCTTTACAGATGATAGTCCAATGGGATTAGGTCTATAGGGAGAGCGGGTAGCATACACTCCCACTCTTTTGTTGCCGCCAAGTCTGGGCGGACGAACAGTTGCCTTATATCCGAGATTTTTATTTTCAGAAAATAACCACAGAAGCCATATATGAGAATACTCTTCCAGCCCTCTAACCGCTTCAACACTTCTATACGACGGTTCAAATATAATAACCGACTCCGACTCATTTACAATACCGCTTTGTCTCGGAATTCCAAACTTTGTCTCGTAATCATTATATATTCTGGCAATAATCTTATATTCCCCATATAAAGCTTCCATACAATAAATCCTGTTCTAATTATTTTACTTCCTCTGCAAGCAAATCTATAGCATGTCTAAGTGCTTCTGACTTAACAACATTCATTTTCTCACAATATGCTTCAAGTCTCTTCTTAGTAGCAGCATCCATTCTCATTGAACAGATTATATCCTTATTATTGGTTCCCTTAGGTCTTCCTGTTCTTGCCATAATCAACAGCCTCCTTCTCAAATGTGTGTACTACCATTATATATTTTCGTATTACTGTCGGTCAAGTACTTTTTTCTTTTTTTTGAAATTACTCTCCACTGTCTCAGTGAGAGATTAACAGAGTAATTAATAAAGAAATTTCCTAGTAAAGAACAAAGAATGTCGCTTGCGACATTCTCCGCCTGGGTTGGGTTGCGTTAGCAACATTTTCCTCTCCGCCGCAGTGCGTTCCCGCGGAGCGCTTTTGCTTACTAGGACAATTTCAAAGAAATTTCCTAGTAAGCAAAAATACAGGTGTGGATTACTCCACACCTGCTAATAACGGTTTTACCCTATTCTGACAAAGAGTCAAAATCTCAACTCATTAATGTCATTGTTATATTTTATCTTATTTGCTTAACATTATTTGCTAAGAATCTCATGAGCATACTTAAATGCCGGTTTTGGTCTGTAGCAGTCATCAAACAATCCACTAAACGGAGCATACTGCCAGTAGTCAAATGACTCCTCAACCTTATTCATTACAGGGTCATCAATGAATGCCCACATTGACATACTTGTAAATGAATTGTTAGTTTCTGCATTGATATCAGCAAGACCAACGAACAACTGTGCAGCGAATTCGCCGTGACTGTACATTGCCTTATTCTTCTCATCAAGGTATGACCAGTCAAAGTTACGCATTGCCATCTCTGTAAGCTGTACATGTACAGGAGGATTCATATCTGAGAATTCCTTAATTGTTGTTGTTGTCTTATCAACCCAGCTCTGATCAAGACATCCGTCCTGCTTCTGGTATGCTCCAAGATAACCCTGAGCACCTACAGAGTCACAAAGCTGCTTGTTAGGATCTTCATTAAGCATCTCAACAATTCCTTTTACGTATGGTCTCTTATTGCTTTCAATTACGTTGTAATCGTTGTAAACAAGCTCAATCTTACTTCTTTCTGTAAGAAGACCTTCGTTAATCATTGCCTCACGTGTATTGTATGCACAATCAAACGTAAAATGAACATAGTTTTCACCCTGTCCGTTAGGCTCAGATGAACAATGATAGTAGAATGGGTTCTGACCCATACGAGACTGTCTTATCTTAAGCGGATCACCACTATTCTCATCACAACCTTCATTTACAACGTCCCAACAATATACAACATCCGGATATTTCTCCTGGAAATGTCTCATAACCTGATCAACATAATACTCAAGTCTCTTACGGCAGATTTCGTTAGATGCATATTCTCCGCCTTCCTGTTTATATCCCTTTGTGAAGAACCATTTATGATTTTCTTCCATACTATTGTCCCATACGAGAGCATGACCACGAATCTGAAGATTGTTCTTCTTTGCCCATTCACAGATAAAATCTGCTTTCTCGTATTTCATAACAGGCATACATGTTTCGTCATCAGGATTAGCTTCATATGCTTTAAGTGTTGCTTCTTCATCAAGAAGTGAATATGCCTTAAACTCGTTCATAGCTGTTATACTGTCACAGTGATGAGCAAGAAGCTTACAGAACTCAGGATCATTCTTAATAAGATTATATGTAACACAAGTACCAAACTTATATCCCTTTGCCTGTGTAAGATCCTTCATACTAGTGAAATCGTTTATTGCTTCACTTGCATCCTTCGGACGTGCTTCAAACATTCCTGCCGGCTTTTTAGCAAGATACTCTTCAAGAGTAGCTGAAAAACTTTCATCTGCTTCATCAGCAGCTTTCTTATCTGCCTCGTATGCAGTTGTTGCTGAACCAACACCACATGTTACCACACTGAGTGCAGCTTTGTGATGAGCCATCTTGTCACCTGTAAGATTGTTGTTTTCGTAATTAACGTACATGTCATGAACAACAAACTTTCCTTTTCCGTTTTCCGGTGCAAAACCAAATGACAATCTTCCGTTTCCTGTTGAATCAAGAGCTGCTATTGCTGCATTACCGTCAATCTCGCCTTCAAGTTTATATGACTGACCTTCAGCTGCATCATAGTCGATAGAACCGATCTTTGTTGCAGCACTTGTTGCGATATCACAGTTATACTCTGCAACATAAATATCGATAGAACCTGCTTCCTTTGCATCAATCTGGAATTCTACAGACTTTATAGCTGAAAGCCTAGTATTGGTCTGCCATGAATCGGACAATACGAAGTTAATATAAAGATTCTCATTTGCACTAGTTGCTTTTCCCCCATCAAACATTGCAAAATAATCATACTTGTAATAGTCCGGTACTGCTGTAGGTGCCACTGTCGGCTCCACTGTAGCTGTAGGCGCATTAGTTGGAGTTGTCTGAGTATTAGTTGTAGGTGACACTGTTGGTGTTACAGCAACTGTTGCCTTCTTTACAGTAACCTTACATGTGAGCTTCTTAGTTTTCTTCTTAGAACCAGCCTTGTACTTTACATTAGCTGTTATTGTTACCTTTCCGTTCTTCTTCGCGGTAACTTTAGCAGATGTCTTACCTGTCTTTGACAACACAACAATTTTTTTCTTGTTGGTTTTCCATGCGGTCTTGGTAATCTTAGTACCATTTTTCTTAACCTTGAGTGTAAACTTCTGCCCCACATTAAGCGTCTTTTTTGCTGCGCTAAGCTTTGGTGCTTTTGCTTTAGCAGCATCTGCCGTATTTGGCTGTCCTACAATGCCCATTGACGAAACAAGCAAAGCGGCAGCAAGAATACCGGCAATTCCTTTTCTTTTCCCTTTCATTTTAAACCCTCCATTATTTTAGTATCTTACTGAAACATACGCTTTAATTATATTACATTTTGACACTTTTTTCATTAAATTCGCATTAACATGTTATTAACATTGTATTAAATTAGTGTTTAATCATTTTTCTGTTTAATATCTGACACATTTATTATATACTCTTATTATTACTATGATAATTGGGGGGTATATAATATGAATATGAAACTTGATTTTAAACGTTTATTTAAACCTGTTGCAAGTACGGTTTTATCAGCCGCACTTGTTATCGTTTCTCTTTCTTCCGGTAGTACGGCAAACACTTTATACTGCCGGGCCGCAGCTACTCTTGCTGATTTTTCATTTGACATATCCGACGGAGTATCCACTGCAAAAGACTTGAATGACACATATAAAACTAATGCCGACTCCGGATACAAACCTACAGGAGGCACAAACAGTTCATCTTCTCTTTTATTTGCTTCTGTTGCAGGGACACAGACAGGCAGTTATAAGAAACTCGAGTGGAGCAAAGCTTCTGACTACAGTTACAACAACTCAAGGCTTCCTCAGACACCTATAATAGCCGCATCTGAAAAGAACCCATGGGGAACAACTCCGTTTTTCCTGGTGAAAACATCAACGAAGGGCTACGAAGACCTTAAAATAACATTCAGAATAGGTGCTTCAAAAAAAGGACCTAAAAATTACAAACTTGAACTTAGTACAGACGGAAAAAGTTACTCAACGGTTTCTGCATCTGCATTTTCTCTCGATACAAACAAAGTACTTTACTCAAAAAGTATTGCACTTCCAAAAAATGCCTGTAACCAATCTGTTATATACATAAAAATCGTTGCAGCATCTACCGCAACCGTAGAAGGCGGAGACTTTACTGCAGCAAAAGCGAGCGGTGAGATTGCCATTAACAATATTTCCGTTACAGGAAATGCAGTCGCAGCTCCAACAGCTACGCCAAAAGCCACAACGGCACCAAGCGCAACCACAAAGCCTTTAAAACCTTCAGACAATACATCAAACGCTACTACAAACAATTCAGAAAACAACAATTCAACCACTACCGTACAGAAGCAAAAAACAATTAAATCATTAAAGCTTACTTCTTACAAAAAGAACAGCAAGCTCATCAAAGGAAAAACAATCAAAAAAGCTACTGTATTTGTTACGGTTAAAGGCAAAAAATATACTGCCACATCATCTAAGACGGGCAGTTTTAAAGTTAAATTATCAAAAAAGCTCAAAAAAGGAAATAAAATCACTGTATATGCTACCAAAAAAGGATATACACAGAGCAAAACAAAGTCATACAAAGTAAAATAAAGTTTAATTAACATGTAACATACAAAATCAAACATACAATACATTATATACGTTTTGCTGAATATGCATCACCGGAGGCTGCCGCCCTTTTGTACCACCTGGCAGCCTCTTCATTTTTTCCTATTCCCATGTAAATGTCACCAAGATTACGTTGAGCATCCACGTGCCCTTGATTAGCCGATCTTAAAAACCACTTAATTGATTCTTCAAGATTCTCTGCTACTCCATCACCAAATCGGTACTTAAGACCCATTGTACACTGCGCCGAAGGAAAACCTGCCTCTGCCAGCGAAAGATAGCATTTTATTGCCTTAGTTTTGTAATCATCGCATTTTATTCTACCACTGTCGTACAACATCCCCAGTTCAAACTGAGCCTTACTGTTGCCTTGACTGGCAGATACTTTATACCATTTAACTGCTTCAAGATAATCTGTGTGAACTGTATCCGGTTCAGCATAAAACGCACCCATTCTGCACTGTGCATCTGAATTTCCGTTAATAGCCTTTCTCACATCTTTTTTCACAGAAGAACTCATTATCCGCTCGAACTTTATTCCACTCTTGATTATCTCGTTAGCTATAAACTCCCGTTGAGACATAACTTCCAATGTTGAATTAAGCAGTATTACTTCATCATCTTCTACATACTGCGAATAATCAACCTGGCGAACTTTATCAACATAAGAGAGATTTCCTTTTCCTGATTTTGTCCCCGTTCCCGATTCTACACTTGTCTCATTCGCTTTTTTTGCACTGCTTTTGCGGATTGTGCCGGATGTTACATCAAACTTTCCTTTTGAAGCTGAAACTCTGTCTCGCACTTTTTGCTCCGCAAATTTTTTATTATGCGCATCGTCATTGTCCGGGTATTCATTATTATCCGCATCTTGATTGGTATCACGATTATATGTATCCTGATTTTGTATATTATCGTCATTATCTCCGGCCGTTTCACCAACAATAGCCTTATCACCAACGGCATGGTTGCCGGTTTGCACTTTACGGCTATAGTTTGCTTTATACCATTCGGCACTATCCTCTTCAGACGTTTCCCATCTTCTTGGCACTGCAATCTCAATATCCCATCCAAATAACTGAATAAAGGATTCAAGCAACTCTACCATCTCATATTCCTTAAAGCCGGATTCGCTCATCATTCTTATCGCCGATTTATTAATAAAAGCACGTTTTCTCCACATCGGCTCACTTAATATTGATATCATTTCGGAAATAATACCAAGTTTTGATGCGATTTCCAATTCCCTGACGCCGTGAATATACTCCCCGTGTTTATTTTTATAATCCACGAGTAAATTCTCCGAATCCTGAAAATAAGCAACATTCTCAGCTCCGTCCATTCTCCTCAAATGGCCGAGAAGCTCATGGGGATATCCTGCAGCAATAGTAACACTTTCATCCATACTAAAACCCGCTTTCTGTCAATTCCAATTTACATTCCTATTATATCAGAATATTTGAGCCATTCATAGTTTAGGTTTGAAAATAACAGAAGCAATATAACCAAATATCAATGCTCCGGTTATCCCGGCTGCCGCATTGGTTAATCCACCGGTAAACACACCCATAAATCCGTTAGTATTAATATCTTCTTTTACACCTTGAAATAATGTATTACCAAATCCAAGTAATGGTACTGATGCACCTGCACCGGCCCACTCCTTAAAGGGTTCATATATTCCCACCGCCCCAAGAACGGCTCCCAAACACACAATGCCAACCATAATATTTCCGGGTTGTAGTTTTGTTGAATCCATAACAACCTGTACAATAGCACATATTGCACCGCCAACCAAAAAAGCTAATAAATATTCCATTTTACACTCTCCCATTTTATCACTTTGACTTATACACGTTCCAGCACAATTCCGTGAGCAATTCCCGGAATGGTATTACCTTCATGAGAACTGACCGGTGATAACAATGCTCCCGTAGGAATAAACAATACTTTCCTCCATTCACCCGAAAGCATCTGATTCATAATGTATCCGCATAATGTAATAGCAGAACATCCGCATCCGCTTCCTCCGGAATGAACGTCTTGTTTCTTATTATCATAAATAATAGAACCACAATCCATATGCTTATCAGATATATTGATTCCTTTAAGATGAAGCATATCCAACAAGGCTCTGCTTCCAACACTTCCCAAATCACCGGTGATGATACGGTCGTACTCACAGGCATTTATTCCAAAATCATTAAGGTTGTTTTCTATAACATTGCAAGCGGCAGGTGCCATTGCCGCACCCATATTGTTGGCATCCGTAATCCCGTAATCCATTATCATTCCGGTTGTTATACCTTTGACACATACGTGGGGTTTTCGATTGATTCTTCCAGGTTTATCGACAGACAATACAACAGCACCGCTACCGGTAACAGTAGTTGTCGCTGATTGCGGCCGCTGATTACCATAACTTACAGGAAATCTGAATTGTTTTTCAGCCGTTGCGTAATGGCTGGAAGTAACCGCCACTACATTTTCAGCAAATCCTCCGCTAATAAGAATAGACGCAATTGACAACGATTCCCCCATTGTCGAACATGCTCCGTACACGCCGAACACAGGGATATTAAATGATTTTATACCAAATGAACTAGCTATAAGCTGTCCCAACAAATCTCCGGCAACAATATATTCGATATCTTTCATGCTAATATCAGTTTTTTCAACCGCTTTCCTTACAGCGGTCATTTGCATTCGACTCTCCGCTTCTTCCCAGTTTTTACCGCCATATTCCGGAGAATCCGATATGACATCATAGTATCGCCCAAGGGGACCTTCGCCTTCCATTTTCCCTGCAACTGAAGCCCATCCGGTTACTATAGGATTATTGTCAAACAAAATACTTTGCCTGCCTTTATGTCCTGATACATTCATTTTTTCACCACCTGTAATTGGTTATAAATGTAGTATTGGACATAAGGCAGGCATTTATTCATTCCTGTTGCTCATTTTCATATAAAACATACCGCTCTATAATATATATTAATTAAGTCCTTATCTTCTGTGATACTTTCTGTCCTCTTCCTCATATTTTGGTTCACATGTGAGATGCATCCCTATTTTCTTCAATGTTTGTTCATCAACGGATGATAACAATACTGTTGAATGAGCCTCACAACCTTTTAATTTTGAAAGTTGTTCCATCGCCAGTTTTGCGTTAGGGTCAGTAGCTGCCGATGCAGATAAGGCGATAAGAATTTCGTCAGTATGTAGTCTCGGGTTACGACTTCCGAGATAATCTATCTTAAGACGCTGTATCGGCTCAATAGCTTCCGGCGATACAAGTTTTATCTCATGTGATAACTCGGCAAGTTCCTTAAGCGAATTAAGGAGCGCAGCGGCAGATGCTCCCAAAAGATCACCTGTTTTACCTGTTACTATTTTTCCGTTAGGAAGCTCAATTGCCATTGCAGGATGTTCAGTTTCTTCTTCCCTCTTCAACGCAGATATTGCAACCTTTCTGTCGGCCATCCCAACACCGGCTTGTCGAAGAAGAAGCTCAAGTTTATTCTTATCACATTTTGAGTAGCCATGATGTTTAATATCGCACAGACATTTGTAATATCTTCTGATTATCTCCTGTCTTGATGCCTGACAACATGCCTCATCATCAACTATACAATTTCCTACCATGTTAACACCCATATCTGTCGGAGACTTATACGGACTCTCTCCGGCTATAAGTTCCAACATGGTTGCAACTACCGGAAATATCTCTATATCTCTATTATAATTAACTGTGGTTGTTCCGTATGATTCAAGATGAAACGGATCAATCATGTTAATATCGCTAAGATCCGCTGTCGCAGCTTCATATGCCAGATTAACCGGATGCTTAAGGGGAATATTCCATATCGGAAATGTTTCGAACTTTGCATATCCTGCCTTAACCCCTCTTTTATATTCATGATACAACTGAGACAAACAAGTAGCCATCTTTCCACTTCCCGGTCCCGGTGCAGTTACTACAACCAACGGACGTGTTGTTTCAATGTAATCATTCTTGCCATAGCCTTCATCACTAACAATATGGGATACATCACTTGGGTATCCCGGTATCTTGTAATGCTTGTATGACTTAATTCCAAGATAAGATAATTTTTCAATGAATAAATCAGCAGATTTCTGACCGGCATATTTGGTGAGGCAGACACTTCCGACAAATAAACCAACTCCCTGGAATTCATCTATAAGTCTTAACACATCCATGTCGTAGGTTATTCCATAATCTCCTCTTATTTTATTGTTATCAATATCTTCGGCACTAATTACTATAACTATCTCTGCCTGATCCTTTAATTGCAACAGCATTTGGAGTTTTGAATCCGGCTCAAAACCCGGGAGTACTCTTGACGCGTGATAATCATCAAAGAGTTTACCACCGAATTCCAAGTACAGTTTATTATTAAACTGCGCAATTCTTTCTCTTATATTCTCTGATTGCATTTTGAGATATTTTTCATTATCAAATCCGACTTTCATTATGTGCCTCCCGAAATATTATAATAATCTCACGTAATCATTAAATCAAAACAAAACATTACCCATCTATTTCAAATGCTGACTGAATCGAATAATTCACAACCTGCCATGCTATACTGCCATTTTTAATACCAGCAAGCGCTTCATCGAAAGCAAACCACCCGGCACTGTCAACCTCCTTAGACAATACAAACTCAGCTTTTTTTGCATATGCAACATAACCAAGCATAAGCATCTCTTTTTTATCATACGGATAGGTTCTTATAGGCTTCACTTTATATACATCCAATCCAAGTTCTTCCTTAACTTCCCTTACTACCGTATCCTCTGCACTTTCTCCAGGTTTCATAATACCCGCAACACACACGTAGTTTGTTTCAGATACATAATTCTGTCTGATAAGTGCAACCTCTTTATTATCATTTACAACGGCACAAATCACCGAAGTAGTAAACATGTCCCACAATGGAATTTCACAATTACTGCAATATGGAATTTCTCCTTCATCACCGATTTCTTTGTTAATCAGTTTTGTCCCACAGTGAGGACAATATGTAAAATGCATTATGTGACTCTCCTTTATATCTACTTTAATAATATACCACAAGTCTTAATTCTATCACAACGAATTTCTATTTTCAATCAAAAAAGAACTTCCCAATATTCAAAACAATTCCCGATATTAAAATAGAATCTCGCCTGCGAGATTCTCCGCCTGCGGCGGGTTGCTTTAGCAACATCTACATCTCCGCCGCAGTGCGATCCTTAGCGGAGCGTTTTGATTATATAGGAGAGTTCTTTTCGAGAACTTTCCTATATAATCAAAAAGGTCACAGACACTTGTTATGTCTGTGACCTTAACTTGTTGCTTAACGGTTATTCCTTAGTTCAATTCGATGTAACTGTCAGATTATTTTATAACAACACTCTTCTTCTGACCTTTACCTTTGAACAGCTTTTTATAAGCTTTTTTCTTGCTATTAGGAACTTTTATCTTAGCTTTAGGATTAATTCCCTTAAATGCATTCTTACCAACCTTAGTAATTGTTGTACTCTTAACTACGATTGTCTTAAGATTCTTACATC
>SVEK01000029.1 GCA_015057405.1 Lachnospiraceae bacterium | reverse complement strand
GTCTCTTCTTATCCAGCTTGCAACGTCCTTTTCATGCCAGTCATTAAAAAATCTTGCATAATCATAAGGAGTCTTGCTAAGCTCCCACATATCAAATGATTCATCATTAACAAGAAGCCCCATTTCGTCAGCAAGATCAAGAAGTTCAGAAGCCGGCATGTTATGAGCCGTTCTGATAGCATTTGCTCCCATTGACTTCATAATCTCAAGTTGCCTTTTAATTGCATGCTTATTAACAGCTGCACCAAGACAGCCAAGGTCATGATGCATGCAGACTCCGTTTAATACAACCTTTCTTCCGTTAAGGAGAAATCCTTTCTGTGGAAGATACTCTATCTTTCTGAAGCCAAATCGAACTATTTCATTGTCTACAAGCTCATTTTTTACATATAGATTGACACTAAGTATGTATAAATTAGGAGCTTCTATATCCCATTTTTTAATATTATTGGTAAATATTAAAGAATCATGCTTTATAATATGTTCACGCTTTTTGTTTTCTACTTCTGTAGAACAAGCATCAACATAAGCTGATAAACAGACATTATCTTCTGATGCTGCCACGCAATTGTTATCATTATCCGCTATTGAATATCTGATACTGACATCTTCCAAACCATTAGCAACATCAAGGCTATCTAAAACAAATTCAGAACTAACCTTTACAAGCCATTCGTTATTATCCGCAGCTTGTAATCCGTCAACACATTCCGTAGACACATATATTCCATCTGCAACAAAATGTGAATCAGACCGGGTAACAAACCAGACATTTCTATATATTCCCGCACCTGAATACCATCTTGAATTCGGTCCTTTGAATACAGTTTTTACAAGAATCTCATTATTTCCTTCGATAAGGTAATCCGTTATTTCAAACTCGAATGAAGAATAACCATATTTCCATGCAAAAGCTTCTTCACCATTAATCCAAATGGTACAATCCATGTACACGCCGTCAAACCGTAGAAATGCCAGTTCATCTGCCGGTTGATAAATAAACTCTTTTTTATACCAGCCTTCGCCATCTTCATACAGTTTCTGTGTATCATAAATCTGCCAATCATGAGGAAGCATTACACGCTCCCAATCAGTTTCATAATCTTCCGTTACTTTTCTAAAAAGCCAGCCTGTATTAAATAGCATTTTCCTGCTCATAGCGAAGTCCCCGTATCCGTAATGTTTATTATTTAACAAAAACAGTTTTCTATATATTTTCTTATAATTCTACTCCGTTTTCAGCAAGAAGCTCTCTTGCTGATTCAAGTGAATCAACACCTGCAAGATTCTTAATAGGCGCAAATTCCTTTCTTCTGTCAACTTCATAAGAAAGGCAATCCTTCATAAGGTGAATCAAATCAAGAACAAGCATCTCGAATTTGAAACCGTTTGGTTCTGTCGGATTAACTTGCTCTCCATTCTCATCTATATGAGGTATCTTCTTCTCAACGACATGAATCGGAAGTTTTTCATTAATGATTCTGTTAAGCTCATCCACTCTGAAAATATAATTAAGAATTACTCCGTAGTTGTACAACGGTCTGCCGTTTTCATCTTTTGAATACATCATTTCATCAGTCATTTCATAATATTCAACAATAGACGGTTTACCATCCTCTATACATAAGAGACCAACCTTTTCCTCCGGAAATGCCTTACTTACAACCTTTGCTCCGCCAACACAACCTGACTTAATTGTTGCACCTACAAAACAAGGATCTGCAATTCTTTGAAGCACATTATCAACTGCAAACACATTCAGCCACTCAACTCCAAATTTATCAAATTCTTCAAGAAGTCCGGCATTAACAAATGAAGTATACCAGCCTCCATTACCATTAGGAGACATAACCGGTTTGCTCTTAGTAGCAAGATATATCTTTCCATCCCTGTCTGTAGCAGGTGCCATATCCTGAATGAAGAAGAATACATAATCCTTATTATATCCAAAGTAATCATGTTCCTCAAAAAATGCGATGGTATCAGCATTATTAATATCACTCGTCATAATAGCCAACGGAATCCATGCACCTGTTACATTAACAACATCCATCATATTGTTGATAAGACACTGGAATATGTACAAGTCCTTATTGATTCCCACATTGAATGTTCCTTTTGGCTTATCGTAACCAAGTCTCGTTCCCTGGCCGCCTGCAAGAAGAATAGCACCAACTTTTTCCTGTTTTAATGCTTCAATACCAATCTTTTCATATTCATCACGATTCTTTTCAATATCACCTAAAGTCACCGCATCCAACGGCTCAATTACTCCACGTTTATTACTTAACTCCGGATTCGAAAGAATCTCCGGCAAAGACAAGTCAATAAGTTCTATACTTTTTAACAATTCACTTTTCTCGTCCTCTGACAATTCATCATAATACTTAAGTAACTGAAGCTGTCCTTTTTCTTCCAATAATGCTTTTGTTTCTTCATAATTCATAAAATATGTCTCCTGTCTTAATTTGATTTTATAAATAGTCCTTATTCATGTCGCCACCACATAAAACTAATTAGGCATGTCTTACGTCCTGCGACCCTTTTTTATAATACTGTTTCTATTCCAAGCACACGGCATTCTCCCGCCAACACTTTACTCATATAATCCCCAATATCCGTAAGTCTTTCTTCAAATTCCATTCCTCCCGGCATTGCAGGACCATTATGCACATCAGATCCACCCGTCATTGGCAATCCGTTATTTACAGCATACTGATATGCTTTTTTATTATATTCAGGATTCAGTTTATCGTTACTATAATTAATTACCTCAACCGCATCAACACAGTCCGGAAATAATTTTACATCAGGAATATAAAATGCCTCTCTAAATGGATGTGCATGTACAACATATCCGCCATCAGCTTTAACATGTTTATACTGTTCCTCAACACTCCAATCAAGCACATCACTATTATTTAGCAACCATTCTTTATCTAAACCGTATATAAGAAATTCAGTTCCCATAAATCCGGCTTCCCAGCCAAAGAATACATCCATACCAAGTTTATCTCCTTCCTCCTTGGCATTCTCATATCCTTTGCAAAACAATTCTACACGTTTTTCCCAAGGCAATTCTCTTGGTATTGCTGTATTTCCGTTAAAAAAATGATCAGTTACAATTATTCCCGCATACCCTGCTTTATAATAATTTCTCACTTGCTCTGCTCCGGTTATAACAGCGCAGGCACTTCCTTCTTTTGTATGCAAATGCGTTTCATACTTATACCCCATAATAACTTATCCCCTTAATATCCGCCAGAGTTTCACATCTATAAATTGCTACAGACTCTCAGAACGTAAAATATAATATTCTCCAAGCTTAACATCTACATCAATATATATCTGCTGCCCCGGATGCGGACAACTTTCTATATCTTCGCCCTCATCATTAACCATTCTTTTTACAGTCGTCTCAACAATCTCTCCTGACGGCTTCATTACCTCTATGACATCACCAACCGAAAACTTATTCTTTTGTTCAAAACCATATAAACCTTCTTCATTCTTTCCATTAATAATCCCAAGAAAAGTATATTCTTTAACATATGTGTTAGAATCATATATCTGGGTTTCGTGTGTTGGTTTACCATAAAAGAAGCCTGTAGTAAACTGTCTGTATATTCCCTTTTGAACTTCGGCCTTATAATAAGCAATTTTGCTTCTGTATAATTCCTCATCTTCAAAATAATCATCTATTGCCTCTCTGTATATTCGTGCAACATTTGCAACATACAATGCAGTTTTCATACGGCCTTCAACTTTATAGCTGTCAATTCCTGCATACACAAGATCAGGAATATGTTCTATCATGCACAAATCCTTCGAGTTAAATATATATGTTCCTCTTTCATTTTCCCAAACAGGCAAATATTCACCCGGTCTCTTCTCTTCCATAATGTAGTATTTCCATCTGCACGGGTGGGTACAGGCACCAAGGTTAGCATCTCTTCCCGTAAAGTAATTACTTAACAGACATCTTCCGGAATAAGATATACACATAGCACCATGTATAAATGTCTCTATCTCAAGTTCATCCGGAATATTATCCCGGATTCCTTTTATCTCCTCTATGGACAATTCTCTTGCAGTTACAACTCTTGCAGCCCCCAGCTTATGCCAGAACTTAAATGTATCATAATTAACATTATTACTTTGTGTACTTATATGAACTTCTATTTCCGGACATATATCCCGGGCCGCCATAAATACACCGGGATCGGAAATTATAAGAGCATCCGGTCCAATCTCTTTAAGTTCCTTAAAATATGCCTTTACACCGTCAAGGTCTTCATTATGAGCTGTAATATTTGCTGTTACATACACTTTTTTTCCGTGTTGGTGAGCAAATGCAACTCCTTCTTTCATATCTTCCGGCGAAAAATTCTTTGCACCGGCTCTGAGTCCGTACATATCTCCGCCAATATATACTGCATCAGCTCCATATAAAACAGCTATTTTTAAAAGCATTAAACTTCCTGCCGGTATAAGCAATTCAGGTTTCTTATTACGCATATTATATCTTCCCTTTCTACACTTAGCGTCTGGTACTCATTGCAATCCCGTCTCCAATAGGAAGCACCACTGTCTCCCATTTATCAGAATGTGTTATTTCGTATAAAAACTCTCTCATTCTGGAGTGAATTGTTCTGTCTCTTCTGTTAACGGCATATCTGGAATTAAGCAATTCACCTTCCTGCAAAACATTGTCAGTAATAACCAAGCCCCCTGATTCAAGCAATTCATATATATGCTCCATATATATGGAATATTGTGCCTTAGCTGCATCAAGAAAAACCATATCATATAACCGTTTTTCATTCTGAAGTTTTTTGAGTACCTCTGCTGCATCCCCTTCTAACAGATTAATTCGTTGTCCCTGAGAATACTGCTTAAAATTCTTCTTTGCCGACTCAATTCTTGCCGGCACCTTTTCAACTGTATCAATACAGATATTATCATCAAGAGATGCCATATATAAAGCAGAGTAGCCTATGGCTGTCCCCACCTCAAGAATCGACTTTATATTACATGAACGAATCATATACCTTAAAATCTCCCCGGTCTGCCTTCTCATAATCGGAACATGCTCTTCGTGTGCCTGATTAGCTATTTCCATAAGATATTCTGGTACAGACGAAGCTAATGTTTCAAGGTATACATCCATTCGCTCATCAGTAACCTGTCCGTCATACCGGTATTTCATTCTCTACTCCTTTGCCGCTCCTTCATCTTCAGTGACTTCATTGCCGGTTATTATCGTCATTATCTCTTCATAGGTCATACTGGTATTAAGGGCATAACTGCCCGGTTTAATTGACGCACCGCCTTTTCCTGTCGCTGACAAAACAGCTCTTATATAAAATGAATACTTATTAACAATCAACTTACTATGCTCTAAACGTGAAGCAATCTGCATTGTAGATTCATTATCCGCCACAACAAATTCCACATCAAAACCCGGTGCTTCATCCACCGTAACATCACCGAATACCTGATACGAAAAATCATACACTTCACTGCACAACTTAGATATCCCCACAAATACAAGAAGATAGAATATAATACTCAAAAGAATCCCAAGTATAACCTTGAGTACACCAAGCACACCTCGTGTAGTAAACAATTCACCTGCCATACCATATTCCTCCCTCTCTTATTCCCGGCAATATCCCTGTCGGTTTATTCTATATTATCAACCGGCTACACAATCTTATCATTCATTTAACAAACATCAGCTCCCGGTTATCCGGTTTATTGACAAATTTTATCCTAACATTCCATTATAATCGGAAGTATCATCGGATTACGCTTAGTTTTCTTGCGAATGAACTCCCCTAACGAATCCCTTATCTCAACTTTTATCTTGCCCCAGTCTGTTATATTCCTGCTGAGACATCTGTCTATTGCACTCCACACTACTTCTCTTGCATCTTCCATAAGGTCTTCAGACTCTCTTACATAAACAAATCCTCTTGATACTATATCGGGACCTGCCAATATTTGATTGCTACCTTTTTCAAGAGTAAGAACGATGATAATAAGTCCGTTCTCTGACAAAAGCTGTCTGTCTCTAAGAACGATATTGCCTACATCTCCTACTCCGAGACCATCAACAAGAATTCCCTGTGCCACTACGTTATCAACTATTTTACCACTTTCTGAACTCAGTTCAAGTACATTTCCTGACTGTAATATGAAAATATTATCTTTTTCAACTCCCATGCTTTTGGCAATCTCAGCGTGAGTCATAAGGTGTCTGTATTCACCGTGAACAGGTATTGCGTACTGCGGTCTCGTAAGAGCATAGATAAGCTTAATCTCTTCCTGGCATGCATGTCCTGACACATGAGTATCCTGCACTATTACATTAGCACCAAGCTGCGCCAGTTCATTAATAACCTTAGATACCGACTTTTCGTTACCCGGAATCGGAGTTGAACTAAATATTACCGTATCTCCCGGCTTTATGGATACTTTTCTGTGAATTGACGCCGCCATTCGGGATAACGCAGCCATTGCTTCACCCTGACTTCCTGTAGTAATAAGAACAATCTGGTCGTCAGTATAATTCTTCATCTGCTCAATATCAATTAATATTCCCTCCGGAACATTTAGATAACCAAGTTCATTTGCGGTGGTAATAATATTCACCATACTTCTGCCTTCAATTACTACCTTACGTTTGAATCTTTTGGCCGAATTAATAATCTGTTGTACACGGTCAACATTGGAAGCAAAAGTCGCAACAATTATTCTGCTGTCAGTATTTTCTGCAAATATATTGTCAAATGTTCTTCCTACGGTTCTCTCTGACATGGTATATCCCGGTTTCAAAGCATTGGTACTGTCACACATCAATGCCAAAACACCTTTTTTACCTATCTCAGCTATTCTCTGAAGATCTATCATATCTCCAAACACCGGTGTATAGTCAACCTTAAAATCACCTGTGTGGAATATGACACCTGCAGGTGTTGTTATCGCAAGTGCCGCCGCATCAGCTATACTGTGATTGGTTCTTACAAATTCTATTCTGAAATCTCCCAGATTAATTGACTGCCCATAAGTTACGACTTTACGCCTTACACTCTTCATGAGACCATGCTCTTTGAATTTATTTTCAATAATACCCATCGTAAGTTTTGTTGCATATATAGGAGCATTAATCTCCTTAAGGACATAAGGAAGCGCTCCTATATGGTCCTCATGTCCGTGAGTAATAACAAATCCTTTTAATTTGTCCTGATTTTCTTTCAAGTAAGTAACATCCGGAATAACCAAATCAATTCCTAACATATCTTCATCAGGGAACGACAAACCACAATCCACTACAATAATACCGGACTCAGTTTCAAAAGCCGTAATATTCATTCCAATCTGTTCAAGACCTCCAAGAGGAATGATTTTTACTGACTTCCCTTCTTCTTTTTTAATTCTCAAAAAAATACACCTCCAATTAAATTTCTGCACCGAACAAAAAGCTTACCCTAAAGATTAATATCCCATCTTCAACGAACAGCCTGTCATCCAATGTTTATATAATAAAAAATAATTTTCTTTATAATTCTATATTGCAGTCTTCAAGCATAGCTTCAAACACCTTTGCAACCGCTTCAAGTTCCGTATCATCCTCGATTACTTCATAGTATACATCGTCTTCACTGATACTTACCTGTTTGAATATCCATGCTTCTGCCTCTTCTAATTCTTCAGTTTCTTCGTCAACCGCACTAGTCGCAAGAAGGTACGTATTTCCTGCTACCTGGGTCTGTTCTAAAACATAAAGTTCCTCTTCTTCACCATTGTCATAAGCTACTTTTATTGATTCCAGCAAATTAGTGCCTCCGTTTCAAATTCAAATTAACCATGTCTTATCGTATCAAGGTACGACTGCAGTATCAGCGCAGCCGCCAACTTATCTATCACCTTTTTTTGTTCTCTACGGTCTCGTACATTACCTTCTTCCAAAACATCTCTTGCCTGTTTGGAAGTCAGTCTCTCATCCCATAATATTACATCTATTCCTGTTCTTCTTTTTAAAAGCTCAGCAAATTCTTCAGACTTTTCAGCCTGCTCACCAATGGAATTATCCATATTTTTGGGATATCCTAACACAATAGAAGAAACTCCGTACATTTCACACAATTCTTCTATCCTTGCAAGAGTTTTACGAAGTTGATTCTCTTTGTTACGAGTGATTGTTTCAACTCCCTGAGAGGTAATCCCAAGCTCATCACTTATGGCAACTCCAACTGTTTTTTGTCCATAATCAAGTCCAAGTATCCTCATCTATATCCCTCAACCGTATATTACGCAAGATTATTCTTAATATAGTCCTCAAGAAGTACTTCAATTATCTCATCACGTTCAACTCTCATAATAAGACTTCTTGCACCTTTATGACTTGTTATATATGTCGGTTCTCCTGACATAATATAGCCAACAATCTGATTAACAGGATTGTATCCTTTTTCCTTCAAAGCAGCATATACGGATGCAATAACATCTGCAACCTCATATTCTGTCTCTGCCTGTACTTTAAAAAACTGAGTATTATGAATCTCCTGCATATTAGTCACCACTTTCCTAGTATTGTCAGTTTTCCCGCGCTCTTGTATCTATCTGTTATATATTAATATATTGTTCTCGATTGCGCAAGGAATAATTTGTATTATCTTATTGTGGAAATCGTCGCCTTCCCGATACTTAAATCCTAATTTAACATACCTCTCATTATGGCCTACCCAGTACATTTCTCCATCTATATCGACACATTCCTCAACAAGACAAAGTATTTCTTCTCCTAAAAAATGTTCCATATACTCTTTGGAAAGACTATCGCACAATTCAATTAATTTGTGACTTCTTTCCGTCTTAATCTGTTCCGGAATATGTCCGGACATGAGAGCAGCTTTAGTTCCGGTTCTGATTGAATATTTGAACACATGCACTGCAGAAAAACCTATTTCTTTCACATAGGATAGTGTCGTTTCAAATTCTTCCTCTGTTTCTCCCGGGAAACCGACAATTATATCCGTGGTAATTGCCGGATTATCATAGTACTTTCTAAGAATATCACATGCATTCTTATATTCTGCAGTAGTATACTTTCTGTTCATACGACCTAAAGTCTCATCGCATCCACTCTGCAAAGAAAGGTGAAAATGAGGACACACCTTTTTTTCCGAAGACAATTTTGAAACAAATCCTTCTGTCATGATACGCGGTTCCAAAGAGCCAAGTCTGATACGTTCAATTCCTTCAATTTCCGAAATTTCTCTAACAAGCTCGTACAACGGTTCCCCGTTTAACTCGGTAAAATGTTTACATTCACTTTTATCAACACCATAAGAGGATAAATGAATACCTGTAAGGACAATCTCCTTATAGCCCTTACCTGCAAGCAGTCTCGCCTCACATACAACATCTTTTGCATCGCGACTTTTTAACTTTCCCCTTACGTACGGAATCTTACAATAACTGCAAAACTGATTACACCCTGTCTGAATATTGATATATGTCCTTGTTCGTTCCTGAGATAAACAAGTCTCAGCATTGTTAGTCGTGTTATCTATATCTGCGGCATTAGCTGCACAAATAAGTGTTGAGGATATTGTTTTTTGATTATATGCTTCTTCGATGATAGCAAATGCATTTTCTTTTTTCTCATTGCCTATTACAACATCTATATCTTTATCCGACAGTAGCTTTTCACCAGCCGCATCCGCAAAACATCCCATTGCCACTACCATCGCTCCTATATGCCTCGCTCCTCTGCGAAGCATTTTTCGCGACTTTCTGTCCGCAATATTGGTCACAGTACATGTATTTACAATATAAATATCTGCCTCTTCTTCATAAGGCACAATAAGATATCCTGCAGTTTCAAATTGCTCCTGCAACTTTTCTGTTTCGTATTGGTTAACCTTACATCCCAGAGTCATAAATGCCACTCTGCAACTCATTATGTCACCTCATTTCTCAAAATAAATTCTAAAAAATGTTGACTTTTTTACCTCTTATGCTACTATTGTAAATGTAAATAAGAAAGGGAGGTAGTAATTATGACAACAGTTAAAATTTCACTAAACTCAATTGATAAGGTTAAATCATTCGTAAGAGACGTAACTACTTTCGATTGCGACTTCGACCTTATATCAGGAAGATATGTTATCGACGCAAAGTCAATCATGGGTATTTTCAGTCTTGACCTTTCAAAAGATATTGATTTAAGCATTCACAGCGAAGACAATATTGAGGCTGTTCTTAAAATGCTTGAGCCTTATCTTGTAAAATAAACTTTCCGGTCATTTCAATTTGATAAAGTTTTTTTACTATAATTATTAACTGTTCAGAGCTATATGATATTGCAATGCATTATTGCACATGCTCCGAACAGTTTTTATTATGTTTTTATCACGAATTATTTTATTTTGTAATTTCGATTATCTCATCCGTAGCATACGCCGTTTCAAGCATATCATCTATGATATCCTCTAATTTTGTCTCGGATTTTCTAATGACATTGACATTCGGCTTAGTAACAGGATGCTTTGCAACAAATATGGTACAGCAATCTTCATAAGGCTGAATAGAAGTTTCAAATGCGTCAATACGTTGTGATATTTCAATAATATCCTGCTTGTCAAATGCTATAAGAGGTCTGTATACCGGAAGTTCACACACTTCATTGGTTGAACGAAGGCTATGCATAGTCTGACTTGCAACCTGCCCTATACTTTCACCCGTAACAAGCCCGAGACAATCATTTTCAAGCGCAATTTTTTCTGCTATACGCATCATATATCTTCGCATAATGATGGTTAGCTCATCATGAGGACACTTTTCATATATCGCCATCTGAATCTCTGTAAAATTGATTACATGTAATCTGATTGTACCCGAATACACAGCAACCTTTTTAGCAAGGTCAACCACCTTCTTTTTGGCACGGTCACTTGTGTAAGGAGGTGCATGAAAATACACAGCTTCCAGTTTAACACCTCTTTTTGCAATCATATATCCGGCAACAGGACTGTCTATACCTCCGGACAACAAAAGCATCGCCTTACCACTGGTTCCTACAGGCATTCCCTGAAGACCCGGTATACTCTTAGAATAAATGTATGCTCTATCTCTTATCTCTATTGTAATTCGTACTTCCGGGTTGTGAACATCCACTTGCATATTAGGGAACCTATCAAGAAGGTACGCCCCAAGTTCTATCCCCATCTCCGGTGAAGTCATAGGATAATTCTTGTCACTTCTTCTGGCTTCGACTTTAAATGTGAAGCTTTTATCTCCATACTGCGCTTTAACAAAATCACAAGCTTCTTTACATAAATTGTCCCAGCTTTTGTCTTCTACAAGAACTACAGGACAAATAGCCGCTATACCAAAAACCTTTGTCAGGGCATCAATCAGTTCGTCATAATCATACTCTGACTGTACTTCAATGTATATTCGTCCTCTCTCTTTTGTAACTTCAAAAACACCGTCACAATCCGCAATAGCCTCTCTTATATTACGGACAAGTGCATCTTCAAATACATATCTGTTTTTTCCTTTAATACCGATTTCAGAATACTTAATTAAGAATGCTTTGTACATAATGTTAAATCTGCCTTTCATTTTCTTAAAATATATTAATAGCTTTTAAATTTCTTTAGGATAGGTATATGTTTTCTCAACACCTGTAAAGTATAGTCTATATCTTCCTTAGTTGTCAAAGAACTAATTGAAAATCTTATTGCACAATCTATAAGGTTGTCAGGAATACCGATTGCTTTGAGCGTACCGCTAAGTCCCGGATGATTAGATGAACATGCTGAGCCTGAAGATACATAAACACCGTCACCTGCAAGCGCATGTAACAACACTTCACTTTTCACGTCTTCAAATGATGCGCTGATAATATGCGGCGCACCATTCTCACTGTCATTTTCCGGATTAGCATTAATTGATGCCCCTTCAATATCTATCAATCCGTTAATTAATTCCTGTTTTAATTTCTTCATACTTGTTTGTTTTTCGGTATATTTTTCATATGCAAGGCGACAAGCAACACCAAGTCCTGCTATACCCGGCACATTTTCCGTACCTGATCTTATCCCCTTCTCCTGTCCGCCGCCATATATATACGGAAGAAATTTAACATTGTCACCATGATATAAAAAACCAGTTCCTTTTGGTCCATGTAACTTATGTCCGCTTACCGACATAAGATCAACCCCCATTTTTTTAGGGTTAATTTTATATTTACCATACGCCTGTATAGCGTCTGTATGGAATATTATATTTGGATTTAATTCTTTTGCAATGGTGGCAAGTTCAATAATATTTTGAACCGAACCCACCTCATTATTCACATACATTATTGACACTAAAATTGTGTCAGGTCTAATAGCCTCAACTAAAGCCTCCTTAATTACCATGCCTCTTTCATCTACAGGAATATATGTCACTTCATACCCTCTGCCTTCAAGAAATGCTAAAGGCTCATGTACCGAAGCATGTTCTACAACTGTAGATATGATATGTTTTCCTCTTCTTTCGTTGGCAAAAGCCGTTCCGATAATGGCTTGATTGTTGGCTTCTGTCCCGCCGGAGGTAAAAGTTATATTTTTTACACTACACTTAAGTGAATCTGCAATAATAGTTCTCGCATCATCAAGATACTGTTCTGCATCCATTCCCTTAGTATGTTTAGAAGATGGATTTCCGTAATCCTCTTCCATCACTTTAATCATTATGTCCTGCACTTCTCGCCCAACTTTTGTTGTTGCAGCATTATCCATATACGTTTCCATAATACATCTCCAACATCTATTAATGATTAATTATCACTTTTTCTTTTCAAGAACACTTCCATTAATGTATATCACAGGTGACATACAACACATTCAATTCTTCAGCACCGTACTCAAGAAGCTCATCCTACTTTGAAATATTAAACATAAGAATCGACAGCACTGTCATGCCGGCAGTTTCTGTTCTTAAAATTCTGTTTCCTAACGAAATCACTTTGCAGCCTGCCGCTATAGCATCATTCACTTCATCTTCTTCAAAGCCACCTTCCGGCCCTATAAAAATCCCAACTGATTCTTTGGAAACAGCCTCTTCCATTATCCTTCTTGCTTCATCCATTCCCTTAGCCTGTTCATAAGGAATGAGATTCATATCCAGATTACCGGCATACTTAAGCGCATCCTTATAAGACATCGGTTCCTTTACAACAGGAATTATACCTCTTGCAGATTGCTTTGCAGCAGCTTCTGCTATAGACTGCCATCGTGCAAGTTTTCTATTTTGCCTGCTTCCGTTATCAAGTTTAACAACACACCTTTTTGTAATAACCGGAATCACTTCATGCACACCAAGTTCAACAGCTTTTTGTATAATCAACTCCATTTTGTCAAGTTTCGGAAGGGCCTGAAATAAATACAACCTACTATCAAGTTCAGCATCAGAATCTTTCCGATACTCCACAGATACCAAAACCTCATCGGATGTAATACCGTCAATGACACAGTAATAATCTACCCCTTCTTTATTGTTGACAATAATTCTGTCACCAACTGTCATTCGCAACACATTCGAAATATGATTATAGTCTGAACCGCTTATCCTGATTGTATTATCATATATATAATCCGAATCAACATAAAATCTGTACATTGTTCACATCCCCTTGCTCCCTGAAATCCATAGTTGCTAACATTTCAAAGGGCACAGACAACCCAAATATATAATAATATCCGGATGCATGCGCCCGTTGATTATACTATATGAAATAAAAATGCACAACTTAATTCTACTTATTACAAATCTTACTCATATTACGTCACTTATTAATTATAAGAATCAAACTTACCTTGTATCAGGTTAGAATATGTTCCCTTATTCGTGTATGTATATGCTTTTGACGATGTTGCAATCATGGCTGATGCCGAATTTCCAATCATCAAAGCTTTAGTACTAACACCGGAAATATAACTTCCCCGTATGCCAAACAATGTGCTTATATCACTCATATTTGCCTGTTTGAATGTCTTTTCATCAACACTAAGAGAATTGTCACTTCCAATCTCAACACCAATCTTATCAAGCAACTTGCTGTTAGCAGTTGTTGAACGGGTAATTAAGAGTTCATTTCTCAGCATTGAATTATTATCAACTTTTGGCACCGACTCAAGCATATTGTTGTAAGCATCAACATACTCTGATACAGCCTTATACAATTCATCCATTAATCTGCTCTTACTACTCTCATCTGAAGATTCGTTCTGAGAAGCTATCTCTTTAACTTTTGCTGATAACTTGTCAATAGCTTTCACAAGAACACCTGCATCATTACCGGCCACTCCCACATCCTTTGAAATTGAACCGGCGCTATTCTTGTCACCTGCAGAGCTTACTGTATTGGAAGTATCTGCATTATAATAGGCATTCATAAGTTTCTTATATGTTCCGCCCTTAATCATTGACCAATCACTTAATGACACAGAAAACATACTGTTATTTGTTGTCTGATTCGTATTACCGAAAAACTGTGTAAAAAGTGAATCAGAACCACTACCAATTCCGTAAAATGACATATTCACACCTCCTTGTATACACATCGAATACTCATTTCAAAGACACCTTTACAATTTTAGTATATCATAACGCTAAATATATTCAATAAAAACATTAGAATATCATTATTAAACTTAATTAAAAAAGCATTACGTTCAAATATCATAAAAAGCCATATAAAATGCCAATTCTCCATCTTCAAACCATTTTGCAATCTGCTCAGGTTTACACTCCTCAAACTGATTATAACATAATACTCTTACATATTTTGCTTCTGAAGGGACGTTGACAAGTATTCCGTTATTTTTCCAGCTTGCACCGCCTACGTAATTATCATTTTCATCATAAAATCTACACGAATATGTTTCAAACCTTATTGCTTTTAAATCTGTAGTATGCTTTAAAATGCTGGCCTGGAACTGTTTTGTTCCTTTCGGAATCACATAACCGTGCTCTTTAGCTCCGACACTCAGGAACCCCCACCAAGGATGATACTCAATACCACTGATATAAGGATCCTTAGAGAGACGGTGCTCCAGATTCATGTTCGGATCATTTACATCGCGAATCACAACCATTTCTTTAGCTCTGTGCTCTTTCGGATGTGTTATTGCATATAACAATTCACCGTCACTATGATTATAATTGTTACGGTTAATAATACCAAAATTATTTAAACCACCATTATCCCAAACGTACGATTTTATACCGTATTTATTAGAATAATACGAATAGTTTGCATATGCGGCTTTTTGAAGTTCGTAATTATACCGTGTTGCATAATCCGAGTATCCCCATTCATTTACCATAACAGGAACACCTATCCGTTCTTCAAAATCTGATAACTGACGCATTATACTTTCTAACTGCCAGTCAAAGGCATCTGCATACTCATGAACGGAAACAATAAGTCTGTCCTTTGCGCTGTCATTCGGCAACACAAAATCATTCAACGCTCCATAATCATATTCATGTCCGTAGCTTGCAAGAATCAATACTCTGTCTGAATTAGCACCGCCGGTGCTTCTTACCGCATCGACAAATATCTGATTGAGTTTATTCATCTGTTCATGTCCGGTTTTAGTATAAACTGTTTTACCATAACCTTTAATCCAGACTTCATTATAACTTTCAAAAGCAAGTCTTCCGTCAAATCCCTTAAATCTTTCAGCTATCTCTTCCCAAATGCAACGGCAATAATTATACACATTTTCCATTGCTTCGTCGTCCTGCCCCAGCACAATCGGAGCATCCTTGTAACTTCCGTTTAATGAATCGCACATAGGAACAATATATACTGTCATATCATTTCTGAGACACATCTCAACAACTTCTGCCACTCTGCCCAACCATTGCTCATTAACATGATACTTTCCATTTGCATCCATGTATGTGTTTCTAAAAAATGTAACAGGTATCCTTATTGAATTAAATCCCTGCGATTTAACGTACTCAATCAACTCAAGGCAGGTCTTTGGCTGTCCCCACATTTCTTCCTGATTGATATATTCATCCGTTGTTTTATCCCATTCACCGTATACGGAAGATAACGCATTGCCAAGATTCCATCCGTAAGTTGTTTTATCATTCCACTCATCGGCAGTTATGTTACATTTCGTAGCAGAATACTCCGGCACGGATAAATGTATTGTTGGTTTTTTATTGGACATATCAACTTCTTCATCTGACGAAATAAACTTACCTTCCGAATCAAAGTAACACATGATATCCTGTATTTTTTGTTCTCCGGTTACTATTCTTCCCTTATCGTTTGCATAATAAATGTCTCCATTGTCTTTATACCATCCGGAAGTTTTAACTCCATTCACAAATAACCATTTATGGGCATATATTTTTACTATACCGGTATGTTCTGATAACAACTCAATTGAATCGTCGTCAAAATGATAATAGTCTGTTCCTTCTATATTACTTATATCGGTTCCGTCAGTACGCTTAACCAAAAGACAGCCGTTGCCCTTGAAATAGTATAATTTTCCGTCTATTCTGCACAGACCCGTCACGTATTCACCATCAACCGTATAAGTTTTGAATTTTCCGTACATCACTCCCCACTCACCATCGCACGAAGCAACCGGGTCTGCTGTCGGACTCTCTACAGGCGATTTTGTTGCAAGGGTGCCTTCGTTTGGAGTCGCGGTCGGACTCTCTACAGGGGCTTTTGTTGCAAGACTGCCTTCGTTTGGAGTCGCTGTCGGACTCTCTACAGGGGCTTTTGTTGCAAGGGTGCCTTCGTTTGGTGTCGCTGTCGGATTCACTACAGGGGCTTTTGTTGCATGACTGCCTTCGTTTGGGGTCGCAGCCGGATTCACTGCAGGGGCTTTTGTTGCATGACTGCCTTCGTTTGGTGTCGCTGTCGGATTCACTGCAGGGGCTTTTGTTGCAAGGGTGCCTTCGTTTGGAGTTGGCTTATAAATATCTACTTTTCCCGTTCCGGGCTTCTCGGTAACAAAAACTTCCTTATCAGAATGTAACTTCTTGCCCAAAACCTTCACAGAACAAACTGCTTTACTTTTACCGGCCCAAGCTGTAATTTTTGCTCTTCCTTTTCGTTTCGCCGTAACAACGCCGTTCGGATTAACTTCAACCACTTTTCTGTTACTTGTCTTCCAAACTACTTTTTTTCTTAACTTAGAACCGAGTATCAACGCTCTTAATTTCTTTTTTTCGTATTTATTTAGAATAAGATACTTATGATTCAACAAAACTCTGTTCTTTCTACTTACAGTTTTAGCATTCAATTGCACACAATCATAAGAAGCTGTTATTCCGATTCCCAATATGCATGCTAATATGATTAAAAAAATTGTCTTTTTCACTTTATTTCACTCCTAATTGTTATAAGTTATAATATACTCTTTCTTGAATACAAATAACTTATTTTAAATTGTATTGATCCACATTATATTAACCGTCATTTCTTAGTTATACTTTTTTAATAAATTATACACCACATTTTATCCTTTGTAAACATTTACTTCATCTTCACTTACATTACAACATAAAAACAATACTTCAACCCCAGCTTCTTTCGCTTCGTTTAACGCAATTCCAAATTCCGGATGAGTTTTATCATTTGGCCTGACCTCTGTAATACCTTCCATTTGAATTACAAATGTAACGAAAGATTTAATTCCTTCTTTTGAAGCTTTAGTAAGTTCTTTAAGATGCTTAACTCCCCTAACTGTCGGAGCATCCGGAAAATATCCCACTCCGTCAATCTCAAGAGTACAACCTTTTACTTCCATCAAATACTTTACACCGTCTTTTTCCATATAAAAATCGATTCTGGAATTACCGTATCGGTATTCAGGTTTTATGTAATCGTACCCTTTTTCACTTAACCATTCCGCAACTATTTTATTCGGAGCCTGAGAATCTATATTAACCCAGCCTATGCCCGCTTTCCAAACAGTTACCAAATCATATCTTGTTTTTCGATTAGGATTATCTGATTTTTCTAAAATCACATCAGCGCCACGAATCAAAAGTTCCTTACAACGCCCGGTATTCTTCACATGAACGGTTTCTAAAACATCTCCTATCATTACATTTGCCACAAATCTATTTGGTCTGTCCACAAATTTGGCTTTTACCGTTTTATTGTATCTCATAACACTCTAACTCCTTTGAAAACTAACAGTGACACTGTACAGTGATGAATTTTACTTTATTCCCCTATATATTACAAGAAAAACATTCATAAATCACATATATTAACATATATTAATAATTTTTATTATCTTTTCCATTGTATTTTTTTTCATTTCGTTATATTCTATTAAGATGTATAGTTAAAATACATATCCATTTCGGCTTTTGCTGTTATTTTATATTGGTATTATTACGTCAGATTAGATTGTCTGTCAAATGAATTACTTCATATATATAGCACTTATCAATAATATAAGGAGGCTGCAATGATAAAATTACATAAACCTTCAAAGTTACGAATTAATTCCAACTTATTTAGCAATAAAGTTGAAACATTAAATCATTATTCAGTTTTAATGCATATTATCCTGTCAATGGCGCTCTGTTTTACAATAGAGATTATTTCAAGACATTCAATTATTGAAGCACTTGCATTTGTCTGGGATCACACATGGGCATTTACATATAATTCATTTATTATTTTTGCCTCTCTTACATTGGTATACTTATCCAGACGCAGGCTTTTTCTTAGAATTATTATCAGTGGTTTCTGGTTGTTTTTAGGAACAATCAACGGCTGTGTTCTATCTAATCGAGTAACACCGTTTGGTTATACTGATTTAAAATGTATACCTGATTTATTCGCCATGAAAAACACAAACTACTTTACTGCATTTGAAGCAATCATTGTAGTCTGTGTTGTGGTTGCCTTTATTATATGTTGTACAATCCTTTTCTTTAAGGGACCAAAATTCACCGGTGAACAAAAAAGATTAATGAATTTAGCCATGGTATGTTTGTGTCTGTTAATGCTTCCTGTTACAACTCAGGCAGCACAAAACACAAACGTTGTAGCTTCTTACTTTTCAAATATTGCACAAGGATATGAAAACTACGGTTTTGTATATGGTTTTTCTACAAGTGTAGTCGACCGTGGCATGAGTGAACCTGAAAATTATGATGAAAATACCATTGCAACAGTCAAATCCAATTCTAAAAACGAAACATCTGCTACTACAGATAAACCTAATATAATAGTTGTTTTGCTTGAATCTTTTATTGACCCGACAGAAATAAACTTTCTTAATATTTCAAAAGATCCGATTCCGAATTTCAGAAAGCTTACCGAAGAATATTCAACCGGTTATCTGACAGTACCTGTTGTAGGCGCCGGAACAGCTAACACCGAATTTGAAATTCTCACCGGTATGAGTATGCAATATTTCGGAACAGGTGAGTATCCGTACAAAACTATTTTAAAACAAACCGACTGCGAAAGCATCGCTTCCGTACTTTCAAAAATTGGTTACGGAACACATGCCGTACATAATAACGGAGGTAATTTCTATAGTCGTACCAACGCATTTTCCATGATGGGATTTGACACATTTACAAGCAAAGAACTCATGAACATACAGGAATATACTCCACTTAGTTCCTGGCCAACAGATAACATTCTGATTGACGAAACAATTAAGGCTTTGGACTCAACAACCGATAGTACTGATTTCGTATATACAATCACAGTTCAGGGACACGGTGATTACCCTACTGAAGAGGTTTTAGAATCTCCTTCCATCCTTGCAAGCGGCTCAGACAGCATAGAAGAAGATCATCAGTGGGAATACTATCTCAACATGATTCATGAGGTTGATAAATTTGTAAAAAACCTTACAAGCGAATTAGAAAAACGTGACGAAAAAACAATCGTTGTTTTCTTTGGCGACCATTATCCGACCTTTGATCTCGCCGATGAAGATGTAAAATCAAAAAACATATTCAAAACGAAATATGCTACGTGGAATAATTTCGGACTTGAGAAAAAAGATGCCGACCTTACTGCATATGAGCTATTAGCTAATACAACAAACAATCTCGGAATACATGAAGGAACTATATTTTCATACGAACAAAATGCAATAGATTCAGGAATCTGCGGCAGCGAAAGCTACCTTGACGGATTAAACAATCTGCAATATGATTTGCTCTACGGAGAACGCTATGCTTATAACGGCGAAAACCCTTATCCTGCAACTTCTCTTATTATGGGCGTTGAGGATACTTCCATAACAAACATTACAACTTCTCCAATTGCCGGATATGCAACAATTAACGGCGAGAATTTTACACGTTGGAGCAAAGTATATGTTAATGGCGAAGAAGTCTCCACCTACTTTGTCAATGACTCTATGTTACATATTGATATAGAAGACATATCCAATGGAGATACCGTTGTTGTTAACCAAATGGGTTCATCAAATACTGTATTTCGCAGTACAATAGAATATGTATGCAATAATCTGATATAATAAAGCCCCCTGTTGTATTGAATATATCACATCCTTTACAAAAACAATGTATTATACTCAATACAGCAGGGGCAACGTGTTATAATGCACATAGTCCACAAAATAACGATACATTTTGTGGACTATGTTGTATTTGTATAATATACTTCTAAAACACTTCTGTTTAATATACCCGATAAGTAGTTGCTACTAAGATAAAATATCTTCCTTAAAATCTATGTCAATGCTTCCTATACCACCATCGATGTTAATTCGATTATCACCGGTTCCAAAAACACTATCATCTGACATTGATTGGCCGTCTATAGTTGCATCACCCAACCCTTTATCAAGTTTAATGAAATAATCATCTTCTCCTCCAAGAAGAGAAAGTTCTGCGCTTCCTATACCATAATCTACATTGCAATTCCCGGTCAGCTTACTTGTCAGCTCTAATTTTCCAACACCAATTTCCATCGTAAGATTATTAATTGTACCACCCAAAATACTTAATTTACCTGTTCCGCCTTCTATCTGCGCCTTGTCCTGTGCATTAAGCGAACCTATATCTGCTTTTCCTGCTCCTACACTCAACTCAAGGTCCTTAGCAAAAAGACTGTCAATCTTTACCGAACCAGCCCCTGCAGATATCTCAGCATCATCAAATACATAACCTTCAGGAATTGTCAAACGAACAGAACTCTCATTAGCACCAATTCCAAACCAAGTATCCTCTTCAGAGATTCTTAACGTACCGTTGTCTTCTTTAACTGTCAACTTCTTTATATTACTTTCAAGAGAAAAACTATCACCCTGAATAATATTCAAAGAAGCAGCACTCACATCCACATTCAGGCATTCTATACTGCTGTTTAAGGAATACGATTTCATTTCACCCACATTGTCTTCACCGAAAAACACCGTCATTACTCCCAGCGCACCGGCAATTCCGCCTATAATTGTTACTGTCAAAAAAATAGCAAATGCAAATGCGAGATATTTTATAATTTTCTGTAATGTTGTCATTTTATATCTACACCTCCAAACATACAAGTTCCTTTAATATAAATTGTAGGAACTGCTTCAATGTAAGGAGATACTACTTTATTTGATACTCCACCAAACAATGAAGTAGAGCTCACTTTTATGTTAACATTATTGGGTACGAAAATATCAATTCCTCCAAATAATGCTGTAGCATCAATAGCACAATCCTGATTTATTATTGCATTTCTTAAATCGCATTTGATACCGCCAAATATTGCATTTAATTCAGCGCCTTCAAATGTTTCGCCGTTAAATATCATTTTATCCCCTGAAAATACTGCTGTGCCATAAGATTTGTTGCCTGAATCATTTGAAAGTTTTTTCATGGCATCTGACATCTTCTTGTCAAAACAACTTCCGAATATTAACTTAATTCCAAATATAATAATTATAACAGGTATTATCAATTTCCACATCATGGTAAATGTTAAAACGTCCTGGCAACAAAGCAACAGGAAAACGCCCACACAAATTCCAATAATGTTTCCCGTTATATCACTTCCGGAGAATAATCCCATGACACTTGGAATAATAATAATTAACGTCCACCAACCATCAAAAAACAAATCTATGTCAATTACTCCAAAAGCCTTAAGTCCTATCAAAACACCGATAGCTATAAGTATAACTCCCCACACCACTTGATTTACTCGTTTCATTTTCTTAACCTCCACTTTTTTCTTTATTTTTATATAGGTCATTCGACACTATATTTATTACACTATAATTCTACACCATCCGTAATTGTTCCTTATAGGTATATTTTATAGGAAAATGTGTTAATTTTGCCAATTAACATTTTGATTTTGTAAAAACTCTCTTCGAAATTGCGAAGGCGTAATTCCTTCGTTTTTACGAAACATTTTGGTAAAAACTCTATAGTCTGCATAACCGGATTTTTCTGCTACTTCAGCTATAGACAATGACGTTGACAATAAAATCTTTTTCGCATTTTCCATACGTAAATTTGTTAGATATGCGAGAAAACTAACACCTATCTCACTTCTAAATAACTGACTAATGTACTGTGAACTAAGATGGAACTCCTCTGACAGAACCGCCAAATTTATTTCTTCTGAAAGATGCTCCTGCATAAATCGCGTGATACCGGCAATATTTCGCTCTCCACCTTCAAATTGTTCTCCATTAGTTTCTTCCCGGGAGATTCTTTTTTCATATAATGCAATTTTCAGATTATCTATACAAGTTCCAAACTCTTCATAATTAACAGGTTTTAAAATATAATCTGTAATCTGCATACGCAGAGCCTGCTGACAATAAGAAAAATCATCATATCCGGATACAATAACAAATGCCATTTGCGGATGTTTAATACGCGCAGTCTGAATAACCTTTAATCCGTTCATAATCGGAATATTTATATCCATAATAACTATATCCGGTACAAGAGAATCGATTTTCCCAAGCGCCTCCATACCATCAGCAGCTTCTCCGACAACCGTACAACCGTGGCTCTCCCAATCAAATAAACGTTTAAAGCCTTCTCTTATCATTATTTCATCATCAACCAACAATACATTAAGATTCTTCATATATTTCACTCCATATCTCCAATACGCAAAAGCAACTTTGCCGTAACACCGCCGTCTGTGTTCTCAGTGTAAGAAAGACCACAATCCTTACCGCATAATAACTTAATTCGCTTCTGTACATTCAATATTCCAATACTGTTACCTTCAAGTTTTGCAGGTTGTTTGTCATATTGCATCAACAACATATCTATCTTTTCTTTAACGCCTTCAGCAAATCCGCTACCCGTATCAGTAACAAGAATTTCCATACAATCCTGTTTCAAAGCTTTTTTCGCCGTAATAGTTACCTCACCTCTGTAACCTTTATTTTTTAATCCGTGAAGCAAACTATTTTCTACAATAGGTTGTAAAATAAAGTTTGGTACCGGTGCTCCGCCAAGGTCAGGATCAATATCATATGTACAAACAATTTCAGGATACCGATAACACATTAATTCCATATACGCTTCCAAAAGTTCTAACTCATCATCAAGGGGAACCATTTGTCTGTCAACTTTAACACTAAGCCTGAAAAAGTCCACTAAACGCATAAGCAGATCAGCAACTTTTTTATCTCCGTTAATCTGAGCTTGTATTCTAATTGTATCAAGGGTATTGTACAAAAAATGTGGATTAACCTGACTCTTAAGATACAGCATTGACATTTTTTGTTCCACAATCTGTCCCCGCAAAATGTCGGGATTCTCAAGTGTCAGATAAAATGAAAGTGTCATCAGCGTAAGGCCCATCCCGCTAATAAGCCACGTTGGATTAAACGTCTGAAGAATCCAGACAATGATTTCTATAAGCAGAGCCATTCCGATAGCAAATCTCTTTTTTGAATGTAACCGTCTCCAATTCTTAAACAGAAACCATGCACACAACACAAGATAAAATGCAATTGTTACATAGCATACTATTACTAACACTCCATACGAATAATTACCTCGGGGCGTCTTAACATAATGAAACGGAAGTAACATCACACATAACATAGTACCGGCAAGAAAGACTTTAGCTATAAAGTCAAGACGACTACCACTTCCTATTTCTTCCTGAATAAGAGTTGCCACATACCTATAAAACAAATACACAATGATTACCATGGTTCCAATAAAAAACCTGTGCAATATATCATTCAGCAGTTTGGGAACACTATCAAGATGATTAACAGTATATAATGTAGCACCGTCAAAGACAAGATGAACCATCATCATCACCAAAATAGCCGAAAAAGTGTTGTGCAAAGATGTATATTTTCGTTTTGCCGAAAAAAATACCAAGGATAAAAAAACAACAACAAAAAACAACGCCAATTCCATTCGAAGCATTGTAATACCCCCTGAATGTCTGATGCATTTATTTTAACGTTATTTCCACAAAATGTATATACTATATATATAGGTAAATGTGTTGATTTTATAGATTACTGTCTGACTCACAAAATGTTATCCGAAACATTTATCAGGATTACGTTATTATTCCTTATTCAGAAATCGGCTTAATTTTCTCTTTAGGCAGAACTTCTTTTATGATATTAAAAAATGTTCCGGATTCAACCGGCTTTGATAAATATCCATCAAAACCAACGTCTAAATATGTTTCCTTGGAACCTTCAACTGCATTTGCCGTAAGAACAATAATCGGAGTATTAACACACGGGCCGTCTTTCACATCCCGTATCCGATTCATAGCCTCAACTCCATCCATTCCCGGCATCATGTGGTCCATAAAAATCACATCGTAATAATTCGATGTCGCCAGTTCTATCGCTTTATAACCATTTTCTGCCTCAGAGATTCCTATCTGAGTCTTTTTCAACAATAGTGAAATAACTTTACGATTAACTTTATTGTCATCAACTACAAGTATTCGAGCATCCGGTGCTATGAAAGTTTCTCTGTAAGAACTCGGTTTCGAACGAGTTGCACCAACTTTGCTTTCATAATCGCCTATCGGAGTTGCTTCCGTAATCTTTTGACTCAAATCAAAATAAAAAACAGTTCCCTTGCCGTACTCACTTTCAACATTTAATTTTGAATCCATCAAAACAAGCAATCTCATAGTAATAGGAATTCCGAGACCAGTTCCCTCGATATTTCTGTTACGTTCAATCTCTATTCTCTCAAATTCCGAGAAAAGTTTATCCATATCTTCATCCTTAATTCCAATTCCGGTATCCCCTACTTCAACGTGAAGAATTGCATTATCTCCGTCTTCGCCTTTTATTATCTGTTTTAGATTAACGTTAATCCAAACTTCACCACTGTGGGTATATTTTACTGCATTAGTAAGTAAATTCATCAGAATCTGCCTTATTCTAACGTCATCTCCAAATAATTTTGTCGGGATATCAGGATCCACACTTACCCTGAATGACAGATTCTTATCCTCTGCCTTAATCTTTATCATATTTGAAATATCATATATCATCTCTGATACATCGTACTCAATCGGCACTATCTCCATCTTGCCCGCTTCAATTTTATCCAGGTCAAGTATGTCATTGATTATATTAAGCAATGTACGACTTGCCGTCTGAATATCCATCGCGTATTCTTTAATATTATTTTCATTGCTCTCTCGAAGAATCATCTCATCCATTCCAAGAACCGCATTAATAGGAGTCCTTATCTCATGAGACATTCTCGCAAGAAACTCACTTTTTGCCCGATTGGCAGCATCTGCAATTTGCTTTTCTCTCTCTACTTCTCTTAAATTCTGATAATGCTTCGTGGTATCAATCATTACATACATCTTAAACTCTTCTAATGATTTATAAACCATCTGTCTCTCTTCAAAATTATACAGTCTTTCCCCAATACTAATTGGTTCTCCTGTATTAATAGAATTTTTAATCTGCGCTATTACACCCTGTTCATCACTAACAATCTCCGGAAAAATCTGCAACATCTGCTTATTGCAATATTCAACAGTTTCATTTTTATCCACGGCAATAACACCTGCAGAAAGTTCGTCAATAATGTATTCTTTGGCCATAGATTCTGTATCCATAAGGTCATTACGAAAAATATCAATTAAAACAAGTATCATACACAATACAAATCCCAACTGATTAAAATCATAATATCTTCCTATAGGCAAAGCTGTCATGAAACCAATTACAACTTCCACCAACAGAGCAAGCATAACAACAAAATATTTTTCTCGTTTACGTTTATTTTTTTCTTCAATGAGAGCCTTAACCAGCATACCACAACATATCAAAATAATAAGAGTAACCGTCAGCTTCCATACTGTATGCCAAGGTCCCTTAACATACTCCAGAATAGTCATCCCCTCTTCTTTAACCAGATAAATCTCTTTGTAGTATAATCCGGTTTGCTTAGTTGTAAGGATAACACCCAGACAAATCACTGAAAAAATACTCAAACCGATAGAAACAACTGCCGAAATCTTACTTTCGCACAGATGAATACAGAAAAACAGCATAGAAACAGTAACTCCTACTTTTCCAATCCAAGATACGGTAAACGCAATATAATACGCTTCCTTCGTCTCAACGAAAAGCATTAGCAAAGAACCTAAACTATATATTATAAGAGAAAAACAATTCATAAGAAGGCAATAATGTGCCCGCTTTCTCATTTTTTTAAAGACTATCCACATTTCACCTATTGCCAACAGGAGATTAATACAGTGGATAACCATAATAACTTGCTTCATTCACAGGCTCCTCCGACAAAATAATTAAACAACTGTAAAATAATGCTAATCATAGAATAACACATTTTCATATTTTCTTCCATACTTTTATGAATTTCGACATTGTTTTTTTTATAAATACAAAACAAAAGCACCGACAGTATTACAATTAATTGTAACACTATCGGTGAAATACGTCCCATTAATCACCCACAATTCAGACGCCTAATAAAATGTTGCTTATTACTATTTCTCTTATTCCCATTTCTTATAAAATGAGAATTATTTTATTCTTTTAACAGTTGAATAACCACTATAAACACGTACTCCGTTTACTACTGTATATGCTCTTACCTTTACATAATATTTTTTACCCTTTTTCAGTCCCTTTATCGTAGCTGATAACGTATATGGGGACTTTATTGTCTTTTTGATTTTGAAGCCTTTGTTCTTTTTAGTCGAAACAGCTATCTGATAACCCGTTGCACCTTTTATGTATTTCTTAATAGTTATGACAGCTTTTTTGCTTCCCTTCTTCTTTGCTTTTTTTATCGCAGGTTTCGAAAGACTAACTAAACTTGTCGATGTATTATTGTTATTATTAAAATAATTGTTGTAATTATTTGTTCCCGTCGAATTATTATTTGTGTTATTTGTCAACTGATTAACGGTAGCAGGGGCTGCCTCAACAGTCTGATAAAAATCATATACTCCGCTTATTGTAAGTGCACCTGCACCATATGATGCATCAGGAGTAAAGTTCCATATAAGTTTTTCAGACACATAACCTTTAGCAAATGCCTTTGAAGGTTCTACCCACGAAATAACACCCATTACAGGAGTATTGTCAAGAGCATTTAAAAATGTACCTGTGATAACAAGTCCTGATATCGGCTGGTTTTCATATATTGTACCTGTTACGGTTATCTCACCCTGAAGTTTTGGAATAACCGTTATCGCGGCACTTGCGCCGACAAATTCAGCATTTTCAGGAATCCCCAGTGTATTATCGGCATTTTTCATCGCTGTCATATATGTTGTCTCCAAACCTGCAGGAGCTACAATTTTTAATGTATCAAAAGTATATGAAAAATGACTTTCTCCGCTAAATGTCGGAACTGTCTGTGAAGTAAACTGAACTACCTGAAGTTCTGACGCACTGTAAAATGCAGAAGCATTAATGTCTGTTATTGTATCAGGCAGGTATATGCCTGCAAGCGCACTATTTTGAAATGCTGAATTTCCAATCGTAGTATAACCTGAAGGAATTGTTATACTTTTCAGTGACGAACAATAATTAAACATACTTTCAGGAACCTCAGTAATATCAGAATTAACCGGAAGTGTCACAGAAGTAAGTTTTGCACATTCTGAAAAAATCCCCTCACCAAGCCAGGTAACGGTATTCGGAATAGTCATCTGCTGAACACCAGAACCTGCAAATGCTGCCCTCTCAATTTTATACACCTGTTCAGGTATTATAAAAGAAGATATTTTTTCACAATCATAAAATGTATTTTCATATATTACAACATAATTTGAGTTTGTCGGAAGTGTAAAATTCTCCAGCTTAACACACCCGCTAAATGCACCTTCTTTAATCTGTTCCATCGTAGCAGGATTATATGTTACCGTTTTAAGTGAAGAACATCCATGAAATGCATCACTTCCAATAACGGTAACTGTATCAGGAATAATAACTTCAACAAGACTCTCATTATACCAGAAAGCACTATTTGCAATCTGAGTTACAACATAACCGTCAATTGAAGCCGGAACATTTACGACTCCTCTTAACACATCAGGAAGTGTATTCTCCGTCACCGCCACCGCAACATCGCCACTGTCCAGTATATTATATTCCCACGTAATACCATTAGGATCTGTATACTCTTCTGCCTGTACTTCGTCTTTCATCATAAAAACAGCAGCAGACACAAATAACACCGATGCCCAGATTTTCAAACCTCTTTTCATATTCAATTTACTTTTCATAATTCTCATAAAACTCCTCCTTGCAATAATTATTTCACCTTTTAAATATAAATGTTATTTTACTTCCCTGCATTGAACTGAATCATTTATTATGATATATTAATACAGAGAAAAACAGGGCGGTTTCCGGTCGTTGGCAGCGCATTTGGAAACAACAAGGGCACCCTTTTCTGATACATTACCTATACCCTCCTTCAGTAACATACGCAAGTAAAATAATACGGATTTATGCGGGTTTGTACCCACCCCCATCCTTTAAAAAAGGTGGGAAATCAAAAAAATCCGTTACAATTTAGGAGGTTTTTATGAAAAACTACAAATCACTAATTCTCACAGCCATATTATTAACAATGTTATGTGGTTGTGGCGACGACACAAAACCTAATCCGGAGAATCCTGTCACTCTGACAATGTGGCATAATTATGGTGGAGACATGCAGGAAACAATGGATTATCTTATTGATCAGTTTAATACCACTAAGGGAAAAGATCTTGGCATTACCATCAATGTTACCGCAATTTCATCCAGCTCTGAGCTTAACAAATCACTTGAAATGATTGCAAACGGAGACCCGGGGGCGCCTGAAACACCTGACATATTTACCGGATATCCGAAAATAGCCGTTTCATTTAAAGAAAAAGGGTTAATCATAAATTATGATGATTACATTGCAGATGACACTTTAGATTTGTATGTAGATAATTTTATTGATGAAGGACGTTTTGGTGATGACGGTCTTTATGTATTTCCTATCGCCAAATCTACTGAAATAATGTATCTTAATAAAACTTTATTTGACAAATTTGCATCCGAAACAGGCACGGACGAATCTTTACTTTCAACGTTTGAGGGCATTGCAAAACTTTCAAAAGATTATTATGCGTGGACTGATGCAAAAACACCTGATATAAAAAATGACGGAAAACAATTTTATGCCGCTGATTCATGGTTTAATTTCACCGAAGTTGCCATGGAACAACTTGGAACCAGTATTATTAATGAAGATACCAGCTTTAATTTTGATAATGAATCCTTCAAATATATCATGAATACAATATATGACCCTGCCGTTAAAGGAGGTTTCGCGATATACGACGGTTACTCCTCCGATTTATCAAAAACAGGCGATTTAATATGTTCAACAGGTTCCTCTGCCGGAATATTGTTTTATGGCGACACTGTAACATACGAAGACGGCACAATAGAACAGGTTGAATATTCAATTCTTCCGTATCCAATATTTGAAAACGGCAAAAATATTGCTCTGCAACGCGGTGGCGGACTCATTGTTTCCAAATCATCCCCACAAAAAGAATATGCTGCGTGTGAATTCATCAAATGGCTTACTGCTCCCGAACAAAACATGCAGTTTATATCTTCAACCGGATATCTTCCTGTAACAAAACAGGCATTTGAAAATGATATCAAAAAACATCTTGATACACTAACTGACAATCGTATCAAAAAAATGCTTACTGCTGTTTTGTCCATGTATGAAAATTATGAATTTTTTACTGCACCAAATCATCTCTCTTTTGATGATGACAGTACAAACTTCGAAACAAAATTAAGAGCTGTTTTAACAAAAGACCGCAATTCATTTCTTAACAATGAAAACTATTCCTTTAATACAACAATAAATGAATTAACCAATTAGCTTGCATAATAATTTATTATTTATTAAAGGAGGCTTCTCTCATACATGAGAAAAAACATATTACAATACATTAAAAAAATGAAAACCAAAGAATTCACAATGCAAAGACGTCTTGTGTTATTCTTTGTTGCATTAACATTTTTCTTAATAATTTCATTTACGGCATTGCTCATTTTATTTGGAATAACAAAAAAGGGTACCGCTTCCGTAAATAATTATTTTAACGATAAATTAAATGATATTGCAAAGACGGTTTCAAATGATTTTAGTCAGATATCCGTACAGGGAATCAATCTGGCTGAAGAAATATCTGACAGTTGCGATAATTTTTTTTCAGCCAACAATATATCTGCCCGGACTCTTGAGAATAATCGCAACTTGATTGAACCGCTTCTTTCATCACAGGCTCAATCACTTATTAATATTGTGAAAAATACTTCCTGTGGTGGCGCCTTTATAATGCTGGACTCCTCATTGACTAAACATTCAAATGATACAGAATATTATAAATCAGGTATTTTTATTAAAAAAACACAGCCTACATATACACAATCAGTCGGGGTAAAGCTTCATTATCTGCGCGGTCCGGCTTCTATAGCCAGAGAAAACAATATTGGTCTGTTAGGACAGTGGCAAATGGAGTTTAATATATCCGGTCAGGATTATTTTGATTACGTTATGAATACTGCACGAAACAATCCAGACCTCCCTTTATCACGACTGTATTACTGGACAGAATGTGTTACTTTAAAAGGCAACAGCGAATCGGGATATTTATTATGCGTTCCCTTAAGAAGTTATAACGGAACGGTTTTTGGTTTGTGCGGAATAGAAATAAGTGACCGTATGTTTAAATCGCTTTATTCACCAAATTCAGATACATATGACAATATGTTTAGTGTTGTTGCAACTTATGATTCAAAGAAAATATATTGCTCAAAAAGTGCAATTGCCGGCAATTCATATCATACCGGCATACGAAATTCAAAGGATTTTTTACGTTTATATGTAAAAGACGGTTTCGAACGTTTTTCTTCGAGCACCAACAGATATGCAGGAAAATCCCTTGATTTGAATCTTTATGCCGACAATTCACCTTATAAAAACGAAAAATGGTGTCTGGCATTACTGCTGCCTGAAACTATTATAGATGAAATATTTAAAGAAATTCCAGCTCATATATCAATTATTGTATTTATTATTCTGATTATAAGCATTATTATATCACTGTTTATAGGCAGACGTTATCTTCGTCAGATAAATGAAGCATTTGATTTATACGAAGAATCTTTCAAGAAGTTAAACGAAGAAAAAGAAACTGCAAAAAACAATTTAAGTATGGCTCAAACTATGATAACACATATATCTGACGAAAAGATTCCTGAAATTGATAAAGATGATCTCGACCGCTTTATGGAATGCCTAAACACTCTTACACCAAAAGAAACATTTATTTTCAACTTATACTTGGAAGGGAAAAGTACTAATGAAGTTCTTGAAACAGCAAATATAAATAAAAACACCCTAAAGTATCATAACAGAAACATTTATTCCAAACTTGGTGTTTCTTCAAAAAAACAACTTCTGGAATACGCAACTTTAATGAAATATATTAAATAAAGGACTATTTAATTCACATGTGTTATTAAAGAGAGCAGAGCATGCATTTTGGCATACTCTGCTCTCTCTTTAGGGGGCCATTATACTAATTAACATAAGATTTATTTAGCTATCTTCACAGTTTTAGTATCACTCCAATCAGAATAATACATTTTCTTTCCGACTTTCTTATAACTTCTTATTCTAACATAATATGTTTTTCCCTTTTTCAGCCCTGAAATAACTACTTCTTTTTTCTTTGCTCCGCTAACTTGTTTTTTCTTGATGCTGTCAAAGTCTTTATCAAGTGAATACTGTATTAGATAACCATTTCCTTTAGAATTAACCTGCCATTTCAGGCGCATTTTTTTGCCTTTTTTATTCTTTGCAACGGCAAGATTTTTCTTTATCATTCTGAACATGGTTACAACTTCAGATTCTTCACTTTCCACTTTTCCGCGATACGCAACTATTTTATATTGATATTTCTCTCCATTTGATGAAGCTTTTGTGTCTATCCATGTATTATCTGATACTGACTTGACTTTTTTCCATTTTTCATTTCCTTTTTTTCGATATACATAATATCCCTCTACATTCGGGACTTCATCCCATGTAAGTTCAATTCCTTTTTTTACGTTGATTATTTCAGTTATTTCCACTTCCGCATCCTGAATTGAACCATATAAGTCAGCTTCACACACTTTACATATACCCTTTTCATCATATGCATGTTCTTCCGTTATTGTGTATTCACAATCTGTACAGGAAATAGTGTGAGTTCCGTCTTCATTATCAATGCTTTCATATTGATGAACATGCTCTGCTATTACTTCCTTTACAGCACCACATGATGTACATACACCATTAGCATCATATGTATGAATTTCTGTATACGTTTCACTGCAATCCGCACATTTTACTGTATGTAATCCATTACCTGCATCAACATATGTTAACTGATGAGTATGTACCGGTGCAGGAGCTTCTGTTGGTTCAGGTTCTTTCGTTGGTTCCGGTTGCTTGGTTGGTTCAGGTTCTTTCGTTGGTTCCGGCTGCTTGGTTGGTTCAGGTTCTTTCGTTGGTTCCGGCTGCTTGGTTGGCTCCGGTTCTCTGGTTGGTTTCGGTTCCTTTGTTGGCTCCGGATCTTCCGTTGGCTCTGGCTCTACCGGTTTATCCTCCAAAATATAATCGCAATATTTACACTTTTTATTTTCATCATAATCACATGGTACTCTTTCTGCCACAATAGTTTCTTTATCATCAATTATGCATGATATCTCATGTGTTCCATCAAAATTCGGAAAATATATATATGATTCCTTATCCGTTTCTCCCGGATTCCCGTTCTCCGATTTGCCGCCACAGTGTATACAGAGACCGTTATCATCAAACTCATAATGCGCATCAATATAATATGAATCACAGCCGCTGCAGTTTACCATATGGCTTCCGTCGCCGTTGTCAGTATATATACTGTAGTCATGCCTATGTCCGTCACCGCCTGCTTCATCCTTAAAATAACCGCAGTACATACATGTGCCGTCCTCACTATATTTACACATAGCGTTACTTTCTACGATTATCATTTCACCTTCTGCTGTTATTTCATATACATAATGTGTTCCGTCATGATTTGATTTGTATGTGTACGGGTCGTTTGCATCCGAACCGCCCTGATTACCGTTTTCTGCCTTGCCGCCACAATGTACGCAGAGTCCGTTATCATAAAATTCGTTGTGTTCTTCTATATAGTATGATGTACAATCTGAACAGCCTACTTTATGTGTTCCGTCTCCGTTATCACTGTACACTATATAATTATGATTATGTTCTTCTTCCCTTTTCTCATAATAACAGTATCTGCACTTATTAAATTCATCATATTCACACTTTGCATTTTCGTCTTTTACTACAACCTGTTCATTTTCTTTGTATAATACTCTGTGCGTTCCGTCATGATTTGACTCATAAACATAATCATATATCTCTACGTCACCTGAATCACCCGGATTCCAATTCTTTGATTTACCGCCGCAGTGTATGCAGAGACCGTTATCATCAAACTCATAATGCGCATCAATATAATATGAATCACAGCCGCTGCAGTTTACCATATGGCTTCCGTCGCCATTGTCAGTATATATACTGTAGTCATGCCTATGTCCGTCACCGCCTGCTTCTCCGCCTGCTTCATCCTTAAAATAACCGCAGTACATACAAGTGCCGTCCTCACTATATTTACACATGGCGTTACTTTCTACGATTATCGTTTCACCTTCTGCTGTTATTTCGTATACTAAATGTGTTCCGTCGTGATTTGATTTGTATGTGTACGAGTCGTTTGCATCCGAACCGCCCTGATTACCGTTTTCTGCCTTGCCGCCACAATGTACGCAGAGTCCGTTATCATAAAATTCGTTGTGTTCTTCTATATAGTATGATGTACAGTCTGAACAGCCTACTTTATGTGTTCCGTCCCCGTTATCACTGTACACTATATAATTATGATTATGTTCTTCTTCCCTTTTCTCATAATAACAGTATCTGCACTTATTAAATTCATCATATTCACACTTTGCGTTTTCGTCTTTTACTACAACCTGTTCATTTTCTTTGTATAATACTCTGTGCGTTCCGTCACGATTTGACTCATAAACATAATCATGTATCTCTACGTCACCTGAATCACCCGGATTCCAATTCTTTGATTTACCACCGCAGTGTATACAGAGACCGTTATCATCAAACTCATAATGTGCATCAAGATAATATGAATCACAGCCGCTGCAGTTTACCATATGATTTCCGTCGCCGTTGTCAGTATATATACTGTAATCATGCCTATGTCCGTCACCGCCTGCTTCATCCTTAAAATAACCGCAGTACATACAAGTGCCGTCTTCACCGTATTTACACATGCCGTTACTTTCTACGATTATCATTTCGCCTTCTGCTGTTATTTCGTATACTGAATGTGTTCCGTCGTGATTTGATTTGTATGTGTATGGGTCCTCGGCATAGCTAATACTATTTTCCGTCCACAATGACAAAAGCATCGTCAAAACTACTAGTATACTAATTATTTTTTTTCTATATCTCATCTTAATCTCCTCCTGTCTTTACATAACCACACCATATTCCGGATATTAACCAACAGTATCTGTACTAATGCTATCATATCTATCCAGTTTTACCCCACCCCATCCCTCAAAAAAGGGTGGGAAATTATCTCTTTTTATAAATAACCAATTCCGGATTCTCTCCGTTTGCTTCATAAGTACTAATGAGAATAAAATCCATATTGGCCGCAATACCAAAGCATCTGTCACCGCCAAACTCACACTCAAGCTGATTACCAAGATATGTAGCATTATCATCCAAATACTTTACATATTTCCCGTTTGGAAGCCTATATTCAAGATTAATAAAGCTTCCAACAAGAGTATAAAGTTTTGTCAACTTAGGCATCCCTTCAACATTCAGTGCATTAATTTCTTCAATGAGCTTTTTCTTAAATTCTTCAAATTCGCCTTTATCGCTAAGCTGTTCATAGTTTTTCCAGTAATCAAGCTTTGGTAACACCGTTTTCAAATAAATACGTACTTCTTCCTCTGAATGTTCTTCACTAGCCATATTTTTCACACATACATCAATCAAATCATCCATATTGCTGTACATATATTCTCCGTCAGCATAACACCATTTACAGTAATGTTCATTTAATACGCCGTCTTTTTCCCTACTTATAACAGAATCTTCAAGAGGCATTCCGCAACACTGACAGATAAGCTCTCTTGGAGAACCTAAAAGTGTATTAATCGAAACATCAAATAACTTTGAGAGCAATTTCAGGGTTTCCGTATTGGGAACAGTTTCTCCGTTTTCCCAGCGGGATACGGCTTGACGTGTGACAAATACCTTTTCTGCAAGTTCATCCTGTGACAACCCGGTTTTACTTCTTAATTCTAAAATAATATCCTTAGTTTCCATGTTTATCTCCACCTCCGCATATATAATACACTAATAAAACAAATAAAAAAAGCAACTCGCTGTTTCCATTTCTTTTTCCAAAAAAACAATATTCATTTTCCCATTTACCTTGCAAAATAATAATAACCTGCTTATGACATGTGATCTGCCATAAACAGGTTACTTAATTAAGCTACATTACTATCTCACTATTTACCGACATAATAACTTTCTTTTGGTCCAAGATATGAACTTTTAAGCTTTAATGAACTAGGAAAAATAATCATTTTTTCAAGGACAACAGCCGGATCAATTGCATAAATTCTTAATGTGTGCTCACCCTCGCTTAGGTTGCCAAGCTCTGTGTCAATTGCCCGTATATTATTCCGTACTGCATTTGACCATGTTGAATCTCTCCATGTACCTGCTATATATGATTTCGGTATCGTATCAACATACATAGGTGCTCCGCCATCTATAGATACTGCAAATTTCATGGAAACATAATTCCAGTCAACATTATTGGAAGGTGCTATATGTGTCTGAAGGGTATATTTTTCGTTATCATCTGTGTAAAATTTGTAATCTACATATGGAGCTTCATTTTCATCATAAAAGTATTCTGTAGTCGGGAATACTTTCATTGAAGATACTGTTCTTCCGTACTTATCTATTTCTTTCCACTCTGCTCCGGTAGCTGCTGCACCTTTTTCAACATAGTTTCCTGCCTCTATTGCAATATAATCATGTGCTTCAACATATGTTTTATCTGCAAGTCCTGTTACATCAATTACATTTGCCGCAACATTAACGGTAACAGTCTGTGAATTACCTTTAATTGTAATAGTTCCCGTACTGTATGAAGTAATCTTGCTAAAATCAACCGTAATACTTACAGAATCATCTACATCGACGCTTCCTTCATTTTTCGACAGTATTATCCAATCTTTATCTGCTGATACTTCGTAATCAAATGCCTGATTTCCTCCGTTAAGAATATTCAAACTGTATTCTTCATTATTTATGCTTGTAAAATTCTGCAAATTAATTGCGCCGGTATCGGTTGAACGATGCACCATTTTTGGCGGGTCATTCAACTGTTATGTTGGGGGCTTATGAAAACAACGGATGCATTAATCTTGTAGAAATAATAGCCAAAAATAGATATACAAGTAATAACAAAGTGTATATGGAAGTTGTACTGAGTCCTGTAGAAAAAAAAGGAA
>SVEK01000028.1 GCA_015057405.1 Lachnospiraceae bacterium | reverse complement strand
ATGTTCCTCGAACTCTTTTTCAGGCACAGTCACCACAATTTTATCTATGTCACTTCTCCAAGAATAGTTATCCAATGATGTAACTAATTCCCATACTTTTTCTATTTCACACTTAAATTCCGCTTTAGTTGTTGATACTGCCACTATTATCCTCCTTCTTCACAACCGGTAGCCAGTATTCATATATTGCATCCTTCGGATCTGCTTTTATATACACCTCAATATCAGGTATCTCCGCATACTCATACCCGGATGTCGACAACCATTCTGTTATGACACGGCGTTCCAATTCTTGCAGAGAAACATTGGTTCCGCGTCCTGAAAACACAGCCCAAGTTGCAACAGGAATATGGTACTGTTCAAAGTTATCACTATCTTCTGTAGAACTTACAGCAATAAAAAATTTCCACTCTTTTTCATTATGTACGCTTACACCCAACAATCCTTCCGGCTTATCATTCATTATTATCAAGGGTTCCATTTTCCAGTGCTATATCCCATTCGTGTGGTATTCTTGCAAAATTTTCCTCAAGCACCTTACTTAATGGACAACTTTTTCCAACAATCCGAAAGGCTTCTTTTGTTTCAATTCTGAAATTCATTTCCTCCATACCTTATACCGAAATAGAAAACTTTATTGCCGGATAAGATTTCAAAGTTGCATTTTCCTTCTTTGCTACAGATGGTGCTATACCGTGTATGCTCTGAAATGCGCGATTAAAAGCTGTCGGTGAATCATATCCATATTTCAATAACCTTTGCTCCTGCATCTTGTAAATCAACTGCTACCAAAGACATTCTTCTCCTTCTGATGTACTCAGAAACTGAAATATTTGTCATGTAAAAGAACATTCTTTGAAAATGATACGCCGGACAATTTGCAATCTCAGCAACCTTTTCATAATCTATCTTCTCAAGCAAATGAGCTTCCATGTATTCAACAGCACTATTTAATCGCTCAATCCATTCCATAAAATGATACCACCTTTATTGTTAATTTACCTCTCATTTTACCTTTTAAAAATGAAGAGATAATCACATTTGCATAATATTCAAATCCAGCTCATCTAACTCTATTTCAACCTCGATTACATCATCCGGTTTTTGTTGGGACAAGAGAACTACCGTCTCCACATGCGGTGAAAGTTACTTCTTATACTAAATAGCGAAACCGTCACCTTTTGCGAAAAAGTTTACATTCTCTCAATGGGGTAACTTTTACCATCTTAAATTATAAATCATGACCACCGGCTTAGCCGGTGGTTTGTTCTGTGGCTATAAGCCGCTGTTCCCTGCCGCCTCTAAAGAGGCATTGAAAAGTTCGCCTTCCGCACTGCGTTCACGGGCAGGCTCTAAAGAGCCTATTTTATCTGCCCTTTTCTACTGGCTCACCCGTAAACGGGTCAATATACTCTTTCAATGACATTTGATCGTATTCCAAGTCTTCTTTTAACTGGTTCCGAATATACTCTTCGATTTTCTTTGCATTCTTTCCTACAGTATCGACATAGTATCCTCTACACCAGAAATGACGATTTCCATACTTGTATTTCAAGTTAGCATGTCTTTCAAATATCATCAGCGAACTTTTTCCTTTCAGATATCCCATAATTGAGGAAACACTATACTTCGGCGGAATCCTTACAAACATGTGTATATGATCTGGACATACTTCTGCTGCAATAATCTCAATTCCTTTTCTCTTGCATAGCTCACTCAATATATGTGCTATATCTGCCTTGATTTTTCCATATATAACTTTTCTTCTAAACTTCGGAGCAAATACAATATGGTACTTACATTCCCACTGCGTATGTGCTAAACTGTTTTTATCCATTTGGATACCTCCTTTGCTTTTAGTGCGGTTGGCGAACCTACACTTATTATAGCAAAGGAGTTTTTTTCTTGAAGCTAAAGCTATTTGGGAACACACCTGCATAGCAGGTGGTTTATTTTTATTGTTAATACAACAAAATGACACTAGAATCACTTTATTCCAGTGTCATTCCTTATACCCAATATCCTAATTCAGAATTATTTCTGGAATCTTATAAATAATAATCCGGGTAACTTTTATATCTAAATTTTCCTGCATCCTCGTAGTCATACAAAGTACTTTTTCCAATATGCTGTAATTCACTTATTAAATTATTAGTATCCTTAAAAAATGGATATTTATCATAATTAATAAATTCTGCTTTAATAAATGGCCTTTCATCTAACAAAGCAGCCAACAGTCTATGATGCCCATCAATTACATAATGATAATTTTCAAAATAAATAACAGAAACCGCATCTTCATCTTCCACTTTAAGGGACTGATGTCTATATGCTTCAACCTTATCCATGTTAATATTTGTAAGTTTTTCAGTTGGATATAATGACTTCGGCGAAATTAAAATTTGATGTTTCTCTCTTTTTCTGTCTTGACAAACCATTTTATAAATTATATCCGCTAAGTTTTCAGGTTCATTCCAAGATGTATCTATGACCAAATTATAATTACTATAATCTAAATTATCTATCTGATAAATCTCTTTAAACCTTACATTCTCCAACCTGCTTCTTTCTAACAATTTATTTTGAGCATCTAATTGATCCACATATGTTTCTTCATTCCCTCTAGGCGAGAGCATTACTCTCCTAGCTGCTTCTGACGGATCTATCGTAGCAAATATATCATATGCATCTTCGACAAAGTGAAATGCCATTCTTGAATCAAAAATAATATTTTCATCTCTACATTCTCGAGAAATACGTACTACTTCATTATCAATTAAATCATCATACTTGGAATCTTTTCTCATCAATTCATTTAATTCCAAAGTACTTATTCCCATATCTAATGCAATCTTTCTTTGAATTTCACCAGTTGAGTATATTTTAAACCCATGCTTTTGGGCCAAAATCTTACATATTGTTGATTTACCGCTTCCTAACTTTCCTGTAATAGTCAAAAACATTTCAAAACCTCCATATAATAATTTTGTCTGTGTTAGTATAGATTAACAACCAAATAAAGTAAAGTTAAATTTTGTTTTCTTTTATTTCTTTTGCACTTTCAATTACAGCAAAATATCCTCTTTTTACTTCATTTGCAAATTTACTCTTATCAGAATATTTAATTTCCATACCATAAGAATTAAATCTCATGTTTTTGATAATTTTATGATCCAACTGTAACAATGCATTTTTTTCATCTTCAGGGTCAATAGCCCAAAATGATGTAGTTACAATTTGATCATGAATATATATCTTTACATTCTTTCTATACTCCGCTGGTAAATCACTTTTAATAGTAAAAAGCATATTTAAAGTACTATTTAATTTTTTTATAAGTTCATCTCGACTTTCATTAAAAAATTCTGAAAATTTATCAATTAAAATAGATTTTGGCGAAATTACACAAAAATGAAATTTCACTCCTTGTTGTGCTTTTTCCAATATTGTATTTGACAAATCTAAACTATTTAATGAACTAAATAACCAACACCCCACATAATAAACCTCATTTTTTGCTTTTCCCACATAATCTCCTATGGTTCCAGCATCTGCTTGCAATACTTTTCGATCATAAAAAAAAGTAACTACCCCCGCCTCCTTAACACGCTTTTTTGATTTATGATATCGAAAAGGATGTACAAAATGTCTTTTTCCCCAACAATACAAAATCCATGTTCCTAAAAATGTGCCAATTAAACCAATTACTATTTGTTCTATGTACTCTAATATAAATTCTACCATTTATGTTTTATCCTTTCTACATCAAATCATTTCATATAAATATCTCTCAATATGAGCATTACGTTCTAAGCAGTTCATTATTTGTTCTACCTTTGGAAATTTAGGATTATTTATATCCACTATGCTCTTCTCTTTTTCGTTTATTTTTCGAACATAATACTTTCCTTCTGGATTTAATAAAATAATACCTCTACCACTGTATATGCCATTATTAGCCAATCTAATTTTTATTCGTTCTCTATTTTCATTTGCATACTCTTTTATTCTTTTCACCGCATCTTCTATCCACATTTTATTAACATTTTCTTTATCTATAAGCAAATCATTCGGTGTCACTATAAGTATTCTCCACAATTTAACTCCTATTTCAATCAAAAAATCTCCTAATTCTGTTATTCCTCGTGCATTTACATCTGACAATACAGTATGTACTGAAAAAGGAATATTTCTTTCTACACATTGCATAATATTATTAATAACAGTTCTAGTAGCATTTGAATTTTTATTCTTCCTCAATCCCCCATTAATTTCTTCTTTTTCCGAATCGATAGAAATTCTAATATGCATATTTTCCTTAATATGTCTAAAAAAATCCTGTGATATTGCCAACCCATTAGTATCAACAATCACATCGCAAAAAGTCAAATGTTCCAGAATATATTGAATTTGTGGATGCAATAGAGGCTCGCCTCCTGATACAACAATTACTTTTGGATTTATATATCTCAAATGATTAATTATTTCTTCTAAGTCCTCTTTTAATGTTATATCATTACATTGAATTATATCATCACCATAACAATATACACATTTATTTTGACATTTTCCTGTAATTGTCCAATTAATCAATAGTGGATAATCAAGTTCTATTTCTTTTAAAGAGGGAATACATCTATTGCACTTAAGAAAATCTGTATTAGAATAGCATTCTTTACATATACCATCTGTTTTATCAAATTTTTCAAAGAAACCATCACAATATCTTACATATTGAAGCTCTTTAGATGCTTTCATTCATATCCCTCCTGCATTTTAAATATTGCATTTCCTATTATAAAATTCTTTACGCAAAAATAATTCAAGATTTGTTTTGGTAACTTCAAATATTTCCGGTAAATTATCCAAATCAAAAAAACCTATTTCACTACAATATTCTTTTTCTTTATTATATGGTTCACCATAATATTTTTTTATTAACACACCAATCTGAAGCATAGGTATTTCTATGTTTGTACTCGATAAATTTACAACTTCTATATCCTCTATATTGACACAAATACCTACTTCTTCCAATAATTCTCTTTTAATACAAGACTCTATAGTTTCTCCTACTTTTAATTTGCCTCCAATCAGTCCAAATGTTCCTTCCCCAAAACAATTTACACGTTTTCCTAATAACAATTGATTTTTATCATTAAATACTAAAGCATTAACGCCAATAGGCATATCATCAAATTCCATCATCTCTTTACCACGCCTCTTAATTTAATTATTTACGAATTGCTCTACAAGATCTTTTGCAAAATTATTCTTTCTTTTATTCCCTTCCACCTTCTTGTTGTCTATATAAAATTCACTAACACAACAATACTTTTGTTTGTTCAATTTAAACTCTGAAACAATATTAGACTGAGCTGTAACTATAAAAATATATCCATTTTCTTTTATTGCCTTTTCTAATTCTTCAACATATATATTCTCAATTCCTTCAAGTTCAATTTTATACAAATTTTTGCTTCCCCTAATTAACATACTCATATTATACATGTTAAATTTATTTTTATAAAACCTGATAGAAATCTTTTTAGAAAGATTTGCCTCGAAACCTTCCACTAAAACATCAAATAATACATTAGCTTCTTTCATTGTATTGTAACATAACGCAATTCCTGATATATAATTTTTCTCATCACTGATACTCAAGTGTCTAAATCTAATATTCAATCTCGTTACCTCCAGATTCACATTGCAATTCGAAAATATCAAGTATTTGCAAATTTCTAATTAACTCGTTTGATTTTTCATTCGCTATAAAAATAGCAATCAATGCTAAATATAAAGTCCAAGACAAACATCTCTTTTTCTTTTCAATAGCAATAATTGTTTGCCTACTAACTCCTACTTTTTCAGCTAACTGTTCTTGCGTTAACGATGTCGCTGTTCTTAACAACCGCAAATTCTCGACCATTCTATTTATATACTCTTCCCTTTTTCTACATTTATCCATTAGAATATCCTTTCACTTATTTTTATAATACTACAATTCAACGTAATTGGCAATTACAAAATGTAACATGGCATTACATTTCATTGACATCAATGTATACTTGTACGACAAAAAGAATGCCAACCAAAAAATCCCGTTGACATTCTTTCTCTTACTCCTCTTCATTTTTACATTCAATCTCCGTTCCATCCAGGAACACCACCAACAATGTTCCATCCTCAAAAACCTTGATGTGGTCCAGTGTTTTCAACATGAAGTCCGTATCCATCTCCGTCAAAGGTTCTGCTCCATCCGTGTATTCTATGAACTTCTCTGCCCGATAACCTTCCAATAGGTTCTCGCTCTGCAGCTGTTCTGCCCACTGCTCCATGAAATCCTCTCGGTTCTCCACCAGTGCGTTCCAAGCCATCAGATAAGCCTTTATCAGCGTTTCTTCCTCTACATGGCGGTTGGCACATCCCATGACTCCTTTGACCTTGTAGCGTTCACTGCATTGCCATACCTTACGGTCAACGCCCGTGCTACTCCGCCAGCCTTTCCGTGCAAATACCTTATTGCAGTCTCCACAAATTATCTTGGATGCAAATGGATCGCTTTCCGGCCGGTAGGAATAGGAGTTTGTCCCATGCTCCTCCAGATACTTTTTCCTGCGTTTTATTTCAAGCTGTACACATTCCCATATCCGCTTTGAAATGATGGCATCATGGTCATCCTCCACATAAAACATCTGGATTTCCCCTTTGTTCTGTGTACGTTTCTTGGTGAGGAAATCCACCGTATAACTTTTCTGCAGCAAGGCATCACCCTTGTATTTTTCATTTTCCGACATACTCATTAAGATTGTGGACTGCCACTTTGTACCGCCATCCCAATTTTTCACGCCTTCTCGTTCAAAAATCCGCTTGATGTAATCGGTTGTTTTTCCGTCCAGGAATTCCTGATACAGCCGAACCACAATCGGTTCCTGCGTCCTGTTGATTACCAGCTTCCCCGTTTCATCCGTATCGTAGCCAAGAAAACGCTTTGTACTCATTTTGTGTTTTCCTGTTTCAAACCTTCTGCGGATTCCCCATGTGCAGTTCTCTGAAATGGACCGGCTCTCATCCTGTGCCAGTGAGGAAAGAATGGTAAGCAGCACTTCTCCCTTTGCATCGAGGGTATTGATATTTTCCTTTTCAAAAATAATCCCTATCCCCAAATCTTTCAACTCTCGCACATAGTTCAAGCAATCCAGCGTATTTCTTGCAAATCGGGAAATGGACTTGGTAATAATCATGTCTATTTTCCCCGCCCTGCAATCAGCAATCATGCGGTTGAATTCATCCCTCTTTTTCGAAAAACTGCGTAAAATTAAAGATTTCTAGGAATTGGTGCAACATAGCAACACACAAGTCTCCACATGCCCCGTCATTCCAAACATATCACAAGCTCTCCACTTTTTCATCTCATACCCATTCTCTCTCAACACCTTAACATCCCTTGCAAGAGTTGCTGGGTCACAGCTTACGTACACAACCTTGTCCGGTTTCACATTTACAATCGTCTCAAGTAACTTGCTGTCACAGCCTTTTCGAGGCGGATCCACAACAATTACGTCGGGGTTTGCGATATCCTTGTATAACTCGTCTGCTGCCACCTGTGCTGCAACGGTTTCTGCTGCCCCGGTAAGAAATGTTGCATTTGTTATTCCGTTAAGTTGTGCATTGACTTTAGCATCATTAATGGCTTCCGGGACTATCTCTACGCCCAGCACCTGCTTTGCTTTTTTTGCGAGAAATAAACTTATAGTTCCGATTCCGCAGTAAAGATCCCAGACAACTTCATTGCCGGTAAGGTTTGCGTACTCAAGGGCAGTGTTATAGAGTTTCACCGTTTGCTCCGGATTTACCTGATAAAATGATAGCGGGGAGATACGGTAGCAGAGGTCCCCGATGTTGTCTTCTATGTACGGTTGTCCGTACAGCGGTATTATTTTGTCGCCAAGGATACGATTCGTTTTCTCACTGTTTATGTTAAGACAAATACATGTCATTCCGGTTTCTTTAAGGAGAATATCAACAAGGCTGTCTGTATGTGGTACCTTTTTTGACGTAACAACAAGACATACCATAATCTGTCCGGTACTCTTCCCGATTCGGGTCAGTACGTGGCGAATAAGGCCGGTATGGCTGGTTTCGTCGTACGCAGAAATATTATGTTCCGTCATCCACATACGAACAAGCTTCGCAATATGATTAGATTCATCCATTTGGATATTACAGTTGTCTGTTGGGATTATTCTGTGTGTTCTGCCGGCGTAGAACCCCATTGCAATTTGTCCATCCGGTGTTTGTTGAACAGGAAACTGCGCTTTATTTCGATAATTAAATGGATTGGTCATTCCTATAATAGGCTCATGAATGCTGTTAACATATGCCTCATCATATCCGCCAATGCGAACAAGACAATTCTTTACTTTATTTTCTTTATATTCAAGCTGACCTTCATAGGACATATGCTGCAGATTGCAACCGCCACAGCGGGCAGATATACTACATTTAGGTTCAACTCTAAGATTTGAAGGGTTGACAATTTCAAGCAATTTTGCAAATGCGTAGTTTTTCTTTACTTTCATAATTAAGGCCCGTATCTTATCCCCCGGCAACGCATTATTTACAAAAACAGCATAGCCGTCATAATGACCGATGCCCTCGCCTTCATTACCTATATCATCTATTTTCAAATCAATAACATCGTTTTTTGAAAAAGGACAGCCCGCGCTGCCCTTTCTTTCTTTTTTTTGTCCCGCCACTTTCCTGTCTCCTTACATTTAATCCAATCTGCTAACTCACATCTCGAGCCCTAACTCATTCACCGTAAGTGCACTTCAAGTCACCTAAACTACGTAATATATGTTTTAAGTACCTGACACTACTCCCGGCCAAAGCAAGGATTTTAACAACGCATTACATAAAATGATTATTAAATACATTTTATATACTCTATATACTACCGCCCACAAAATTGCAGGCTATTGACGTCCTCATACAAACATTTACAGACATCTGCCTTATGGCAGAATCCGGCATCTGCTAACCGGCTCTACTTTCTTGTTCCGTATGTCTGTCTTACGTTGGAATCTAACATCCGGTTGAATCCAAGCCACTCCATGTTGTCTTTTGCATTGTCGAATATTTCTGTAAATATCTCCAGCTTTGCATCTGTATTGTCTGCCATATTAAGCGCAAATGCTTCTGCGATTGCCGGTTTCTTTGGAGAACCAAATTCAAGTTCACCGTGATGTGCAAGTATACAGTGTCTTAACTCTGTTGCAAGTGGCACAGGGAACCCTTCTATTTTTCTGATGGAGTTGCCTATAAGCTCTGCTCCTATGAATATATGACCCAGCATCTGACCTTCATCTGTATAGTCACTTGCAGGGAACTCGGCAAGCTCACTCATTTTACCCACATCATGGAACAATGCTGCGGTCATAAGCAATTCTTTATCAATAAAAGGATAATTATCTCCAATGAAATTACACATTTTTACAACACCTAATGTATGTTCAAGGAGTCCTCCTATGAAGCTGTGATGAACACTTTTTGCTGCTGAATGATTTTTGAATCGTTTTATAAAATTCTCGTCATTTACAAAATACATATCTATGAGTTGTTTAAGATACGGATTCTTAACGCACGACATATATTTCATAAGATTTGCAAACATTTCATCCCTGTCATACTTTGAAGTCATCATATAGTCATCTACGTTGTATTCTCCTTCGTCGCATCTTCTGACACGCATAAGTTTCCACTGCAGATTGCCATTAAAACTTGATACCTGACCCATAACCTCTATATAATCCATTGCGTCAAATTCATCAATGCCACTATTGATATCAAATATCTTGGCATCGATGGTTCCCGTTTTATCCTGAAGTGTAAGGGAATAGTAGGTTTTACCGGTTCTTGCCGTCAAAGCCTGTTTTGATCTGCACAGATATATCCCTCTGCACGTATCCCCTTCATGGTACTCATTAATATATCTCATTACTAATCCTCCTGATTATAATCAACTCATTATATCACGAACTTATTTTACTGTCGATAACTTTACTTTTACGGTGCCTACGCGGTTTTTACTTGCATAATCCCTGAATACTCCAACTTCAATCTCACTGTCTGCACTATACTCCGCCAAAATGTTCATGTAGTCAACTACACTTTTTACAGGAACTCCGTCAATTGATGTTATTATGTCTCCAATAACTATCTCTGCATCCATAGCCGCCGAATCAGCATACAAATCAGACACGTACACGCCATTTTCTATCTCCTTACCCGGGAAATAGTTGCTGTCAATGTCTTTTGGAATAATTCCCATTCCGCCACGGTTTACACTGTTCATAAGTTGCTCAATAATTACTTTGAGCTCAGAAATTCCCATAAAATGACTGAGAGAAGTATTGCTGCTATACTTGTGAGTAATAAAACCTATAACTTCTCCCTTAGTGTTCATTACCACACCATACCCATTTTCTACGTTACTCATATCAGTACTGAATAAACGTATCTTTCTGTCGGTAATATATATATTCTCAGGTTCGTTGGACACTATGCCGTATCCTATTGAATTAATATATCCCATAGGTTTTCCTATTGCGACAACCAAATCACCCACATCAATCATATTGGAATTACCAAACTTGGCAATCTCCAGACCATCAAGAATTTTCTTGTCAAGTCCCGTAAGATCAGCTGTCATTACCGCAAGACCTGTCAATTCATCAAGCGCTACCGGAAGTGCCTCTATATGAATTCCGTCCTTTATGTATATGTGGTATTTTTCTGTTTCATCAATGTCATCATATCTTGTAAGTACATATAGCTTATTATTTTCTTTCTGTAATATCAATCCGTAAAATGACATCTGACTCTCTATCTCATTATTAAAATAATCCACTCCCTGATTGGTTCCCTCTATCTTTACAATAGTGGATTCATAAGACTTACAATATTTAATAAGGGCATTGTTCATTTGGTTAAATTCTTCTACCGAATCCAGGATGTCATCATCCGGATTCTTTGGTTTATTCAGGTTATCGTTGCTATCTTCAGCATTGCCGGTGCCATTATCACCGTTGTTTTCCTGTTGTCCCTTCAATTCAGGCTTCTCAGTTGCAACTATAAGAGACAAACCTTTTTTTTCATCTTTCTGAGGAGTACTAACAATTTTTGTTGTAATACACATGGTTACTGCTGCCACAATCCCAAAAAAAATGCCAAATATAGCTGTTATCCCCGCTTTTTTTGCATACTTTTTTATCTGCTTACTGCGTTGGTCGCGTATTTGTTCTTCTATAAACTTATATTCTTTATCTGCCATAGGTATTCCTCCCTCCCATTTTATAATATCCCCTACTTGTTAAGATTTCGTGAATGTAATATGAAATTGTAAATAATTTTACACTATTCTGACATTGCAACACCTTGAAATATATAATATAATTATTTATTAAGCATAGATTATCCCTTGTCAGATAAATTCTACTATGATGCAGATTATTTCAAAGAGGTATTACAAAATATGAACAAAAAAGCACTAAAAACACTTGAATTTTATAAAATAATTGAGCAATTGACCGCACTTGCCGACTCTCCCATGGGAAAAGAAGCCTGTGAGACCACATTGCCATTAACAGATATTGCCGAGATTAACAAGGCCCTTTTGGAAACTTCAGATGCACTTGGACGAGTTTACAGACAGGGTGCACCTTCATTTAGAGGTGCTATGGATATACGCCCTGCTTTTCTGAGACTTAAAGTCGGAAGCGTTCTTTCGATAAAAGAACTTATGCAGGTCAGTCAGGTTCTTGGCTGTACGGACAGTGCTATTTCCTATAACAATAAGTTTGAAACCGAAGACTCTCTTACGGATATTTTTAATGAGTTGTACTCAATTCCCGGAATTAAAAGGGATATTGACAGATGTATCATCTCCGAGGACGAAATCAGTGACGATGCAAGTCCCGGTCTTAAGCAGATTAGAAGAACTATCAAGAATACGAACGACAAAATTCATGAACAACTGTCCTCAATTCTTAATTCTTCAAGATCCATGCTTCAGGACGCCTTGATTACAATGCGTAATGGTCGCTACTGCCTTCCTGTCAAAGCCGAAAGCAAGTCTTCATTTCCGGGAATGGTCCACGACCAGTCTTCCACCGGTTCTACACTTTTTATTGAGCCAATGGCTGTAGTTAAACTCAATAATGAACTTAAAGAACTTGAAATCAAAGAACATGAAGAGATTGAAAAAGTACTTGCACACCTAAGTAACTTAGTATCTTTTGACAGTGATGCAATTCTTAACAATCTCTCCATACTGATTAACCTTGATTATATATTTGCAAAGGCCAAACTTGCCAAATCCATGAAAGCAACGATGCCCCGATTTAACACCAACGGATATATTAATCTGAAACAGGCAAGACATCCCCTTATCGAAGGGAAAAAAGTAGTTCCTATCGACGTGTACATCGGTGACAGTTTCAGACATCTCATTATTACCGGACCTAATACCGGCGGTAAAACTGTCACCCTTAAAACCGTGGGATTATTTACACTTCTTGGACAGGCAGGACTTCTTATACCGGCGCTTGATAATTCGGAACTTTCCGTGTTTAATGAAGTGTTGGCAGATATCGGTGACGAACAGAGCATTGAGCAAAGCTTAAGTACATTTTCTGCTCATATGACCAATATTGTTGAGATATTAAAACTGGCTGATAAAAACTCCCTTGTTCTCTTTGATGAACTTGGTGCCGGAACAGACCCGGAAGAAGGAGCCGCACTGGCAATTTCCATTCTTTCATATTTGTTAAAAAATAACGTCACTGCCCTTGCGACAACGCATTACAGCGAACTTAAATTATACGCATTGTCCACAGACAATGTAGAAAATGCCAGTTGTGAATTCGATGTTAATTCTCTGCGTCCTACCTATCACCTGCTTATTGGAATCCCGGGAAAAAGTAACGCATTTGCCATTTCCAAAAAATTGGGACTTCCTGACCACATAATAAATGATGCGGACTCAAGAATTGACAGTGACAACAGACGTTTTGAAGATGTTTTGGGAGACATAGAGGCAAGCAGAATCGCCATTGAGAAACAGCAGGCGGAGATTGACCGGGCAAAAAAAGAGGTTACAGACCTTAGGAAAAAACTCAAAGAAAAAAATGACAGGATTGACCGGGCAAAAGAAAAAATCATCCGTCGTGCCAACGAAGAGGCCCGTGATATCCTTCAGGCCGCAAAAGATGAAGCTGATGAAGCAATCCGACAATTAAATAAACAAATGCGTACTCTCGGAAGCACCAGTGAGCTTGAAAAGACCAGAAGCGGTCTTGGCAAAAAACTTGCCGACAAAGATTCTGCCCTTGCAGAGAAAAAATCAAAAAGCAACAAACACAAGAAAGTTAATGCACAAAAACTTAAAATCGGAGATGAAATTCACGTTATATCACTTGGACTTGACGGCACAATTACTTCACTTCCCGATGCTAAAGGTATGTTAAATGTACAGATGGGTATATTAAGCTCCTCCGTACACATAAGCGACATTACCCTTAACTCAAACAGCTCCGGGAACTCTTCCAAAGAAGAAAGCAAGGTTACGACTTCCGGCTATAAACTGTCAAAAGCGTCTCACATAAGTCCCGAGCTTAACTTAATCGGTCAAAAAGTGATAGATGCCATCTCATTACTTGACAAATATCTTGATGATGCCTACCTGTCTCATCTTTCACAGGTAACCATAATACACGGACGGGGAACCGGCGCACTAAGAAATGCCATTCATGCGCATCTTAAAAATGTAAGCTATGTTAAATCTTATCGAATCGGTGAATATGGCGAAGGTGATCATGGCGTTACTATTGTCGAATTCAAATAACCAGGAGGTAACAAGTTATGACAGAAAAGCAAAAAATACTTATCGTAGACGACGACACAAACATAGCAGAGCTTATTTCTCTTTACCTTACAAAAGAATGTTTTGATACAAAAATGGTAGCTGATGGAGAAACTGCCCTTACAGTTTTTTCTTCTTATAAACCGGACCTCATTCTCTTGGATCTGATGCTTCCGGGGATTGACGGCTACGCTGTTTGCAGAGAATTACGCAAGACTTCCCAGGTCCCAATCATTATGTTATCCGCAAAGGGCGAAGTATTTGACAGAGTTTTAGGACTGGAGCTTGGTGCTGATGACTATATAATAAAGCCATTTGATCCAAAAGAACTTATTGCACGAACAAAAGCTGTCCTAAGAAGATTCCATCCGGTTCAGTCCTCTCTTGAACCGGCATCTCAACCATCTGACAAAACGGTTCAGTACCCTGACCTTATTGTTAATCTCTCCAATTACTCTGTTATTTATTATGGAGAAAATGTAGAGATGCCGCCTAAAGAACTTGAGCTTTTATACTTCTTAGCGTCTAACCCTAATCAGGTATTTAACAGAGAACAGCTTTTGGATAATATATGGGGTTACGAGTGTGCTGTAGACACAAGAACGGTTGACGTACATATCAAGCGTCTTCGCGAAAAACTTAATGACCACGAGAGCTGGGCAATTTCTACAGTATGGGGAATAGGTTATAAATTCAGCACAAAAAGATAATCCGACAAGGGGACTTTTTTATGAAATCTATCAGAAGATTTCCATTTAAATTACTTATTTGCTATGCCATCACAATGATAGTTTTATTTTTTGGATGGTCTGTTGCAGGCACGCGTTTTTTTGAAGAACGACTGATTGACCTTGATAAAGACAGTTTGTATCATGAGCTACGATTGATATCAGATAACTATGTTAAGGGATACTTTAGTAAATCCCTCGTAGACGACAAATTATCAAAAACATTTTCACTTTTACATGCACATTACAATGCCAGAGTTTTTGTCATCAGAAAAGACCGACTTATCATTTCAGATACAGATGCCACAGTTAATACTCTCTTAAACAAATTTTTACCCGACGAATCAGAACTTCTTTCTCAAACTTATACCGAGAATGCAACTATTCCCGGTCTTATAGATGAACCATTTTTTGCTGTATCCTATCCTATATACGATGACATGTCCCATAGAGGACATTTGCTTATAATAAAATATTATTCCGACTACTACTCGGAAGCAGACAAAATCAACTCAACGTATCTTCCGTTTATATGTATAATCGCCCTGCTCATTACGGTTATCTATTACGTGATATATCGTATTGTAGGTATTCCTCTGAAGAAATCCGTAAAAGCTGCCAAAGAATTCAGCAATCATAATTATGACTACACCTATAATCCCGGAAGTCTTGAAGAATTAATCCTCATAAAAAATGCCCTTACTTATATGGGCGATGAACTGAAAAATCTTGAAAATTATCAAAAAGCTTTTATTTCCAACATTTCACACGACCTTCGTTCTCCTCTTACATCCATAAGAGGATATGCTGAAGCAATGATTGACGGAACAATTCCTCCGGAATTATTTGATAAATACCTGAATATTATTCTGTTTGAGTCAAAACGGTTAAATAAACTTGCAGAAAGTCTCTTAACTCTCGGTAATACTGACCGCAGAAATTCAAAACTTGACATTACGGATTTTGATATTAACACGGAAATCAAAAAAACCGCATCAAGTTTTGAAGGCACATGCGTAAAAAAACAGATTCAGATTAAGTTAGAATTTGATGCCCCTGAAACTATCGTCTCTGCTGATATTGTTAAAATACAGCAGGTGTTATACAACCTTATTGACAATGCAATTAAATTCAGCCACACTTCTTCTTCAATCAAAATAAGTACCCGTGTTGTCAATGACAAGGTTTTTGTTTCGGTTAAAGATTATGGAATTGGAATTCCAAAAGAAGCTACAAGTAAGATATGGGATCGTTTTTATAAAACCGACCTTTCAAGAGGTAAAGACAAAAAAGGAACAGGCCTTGGCCTGTCCATTGTTAAAGAAATTATCACTTCACATAATGAAAACATTGATGTAATCAGTACTGTCGATGTCGGAACGGAATTCACATTCTCCCTACCAGGAAAGTCTGTGTAAATCTCCCTTTAAATTCATTCCCTCAAAACTATTCTGTCTCAATGCTTCATATAAAACAATTGAAACTGAATTACTCAAATTAAGGGAGCGAATATCTCCAATCATCGGTATCCTTATGCAGTTCTCCGGATTATCAACAAGAATTTCTTCAGGTATACCGGCACTTTCCTTTCCAAACATTATAAAACAATCCGGTTCGTAATCAACTTCCGTATATATTTTCTTTGCTTTAGTAGTTGCCATATATATTTTTGCACCGGGATTCTTTTCCAGAAAATCTCTATATGATATATAGGTTTTTACATTAAGTTTAGACCAGTAATCAAGTCCTGCCCTTGCAACAGACTTATCGTCTATCTTAAATCCCATAGGTTCAATAAGATGAAGACATGTGTCGGTTGCAACACATGTCCTGCCTATATTCCCTGTATTCTGTGGTATCTCCGGTTCAAGAAGAACAATATTCATCGGAACATTCTCCTTAACTCTTAATAGATAAAAATATTTCAATCTTTCTTGTTCCGCCGTCATACAAAAGCGGCACACAAAGATTCTTTGTAAAATTATTCTTAAACTCAACCATACCGTGTGACAATGTCGGTGGGGTAATATCTATTCCTATTCCGTCTGACGCAAACAAGGTCGCAGAATTACCAAGTATCATATTACCAAGCTCACATATTGCACTACATGCCAAATCATCCATCTGGGTAATCGGAGCCATACACATCTTAGAAACAATATCCAGCACCGAACTTGTATCAAAACTAATGAGAACCTGTCCCTTTAATTCTCCCGTCAAACCAATTATAATAACCCAATTTTCACTGGAAAAGGAAGCATCACGCATATATGGCTTGCCTATCTCTACATCCGTTATCATGCAACAATTCTGAAGTACGCTTGACGCAGAACGCAGAAATGTATTGATATGATTAACATTTACTGTTGCCATAAGACATACCTCCTTGTAGTGTATATTTTATACCATTTTAACACAGAAAACACTGTATTATCAAGTCCAAAAATAGCATCTTCCGCGCAAAAATAGTCTTAAAACGTTCCCAATTAATTAAGTGTTCTAACAAATTCACCGATTCTTCCGAGAGCCAGTTTCAAATCTTCAATCGAATACGCATAAGATATACGCAAGAATCCTTCTCCACATGCTCCAAAAGCAGTTCCCGGAACTACTGCAACCTTCTGCTCTCTAAGTAGTCTCTCCGCAAACTCCTCGGAAGTCATTCCAAACCGTTTTATACTTGGGAATGCATAAAATGCTCCGTATGGTGTAAAACAGTCAAGTCCCATTTTTGAGAACTCCTCCAGAAGAAATCTTCTTCTCTGGTCATAAGACTCCCTCATCTTTCGTACTTCTCCGTCACCTTTACTAAGAGCCTCAACTGCCGCATACTGACTCACCGTCGGAGCGCACATAATTGCAAACTGATGTATCTTAACCATCTGCTCAAGAATTCTTGACGGTGCTACTGCGTACCCAAGTCTCCATCCGGTCATGGCATATGCCTTAGAAAATCCGTTAATTAAAATAGTTCTTTCCTGCATCCCCGGAATTGAAGCAATAGATACGTGTTCTCCGGAATATGTAAGCTCTGAATATATCTCATCGGATATTACATACAAGTCGTGTTCTATAATCACCTTCGCAATAGCTTCAAGATCTTTCCTTTCCATAATTGCACCTGTTGGATTATTTGGAAACGGAAGAACGAGGATTTTGGTCTTATCGGTAATTGCTTCTTCAAGTTCATCTGCAGTAAGTCTGAATTCATTTTCTTCCTTTAATTCAATAATAACCGGCGTTCCTCCTGCAAGCTGGGTACACGGAACATATGACACATAACTTGGCTGCGGAATAAGTACCTCATCACCCGGATCGAGCATGGCACGAAGAGCAATGTCAATAGCTTCACTTCCTCCTACGGTTACTATCACATCATCAGGGCTGTACACAAGCTGCTGCCTGCGCTTTAAGTATCTGGTTATCTCTACCTTAAGCTCCTTAAGTCCGGCATTGGATGTGTAGAAAGTTCTTCCCTGTTCAAGCGAATATATACCTTCTTCTCTTATATGCCATGGTGTATCAAAATCAGGCTCACCAACACCTAAGGATATTGCATCCGTCATTTCGCTTACTATGTCGAAAAACTTACGTATTCCTGACGGCGGAATTGTACGAATAAGCTTTGAAAGCGGATCTCTCATGGAGTTATCATCATCCTTCCTTCTGTTTTCTTCTGATCTACGAGGGTAACACCGTGTTCCTTATATTTCTTTAATACAAAATATGTGGAAGTACTAAGTACCGACTCTAAAGGTGCCAGTTTCTCATGCACAAAAATCGCAACTTCTTTCATACTTTTTCCTTCAATCGTAACAGCAAGGTCATATCCTCCTGACATAAGGGATACGCTCTCTACTTCGTCAAACTTATATATTCTCTCTGCAATTTTATCAAATCCGAGGCCTCTTTGCGGTGCCACTTTCACCTCAATAATTGCAGTAACTCTTTCTGTGTCTGTTTTTTCCCAGTTAACCATTGTCGTATAACCGCAGATTACTCCTTCATTTTCCATATCCGCAATCTCTGACTCAATTACGTCCTTGGTCGTTCCCAGCATAACAGCCATATCCTCATATGTTATACGACTATTGTTATACAGTAAATTAAGAATCTTTTCTCTCATTTTAGTCAACACTCCTTTCACTCATTCCGATTCGCTCAAGTTCTTCCTGTATTCGGGATTCAATATATCTTTTTTCATCACCGCTTACTATAATTCGGTCTTTTGTATTCGTGGTAAATCCTATCACATTACTGTGTAAACCTGCCCTGTTAAACTCTCTTACAAGTCCGTTTCCTTTATCAGAAACTACCAGTACCACACCCGGACTATACAGCATGTAAGGATTAACATCATATTCTTCGCATATTTCTATAGTTTCCTGCTTTATACTTATATTTTCCAAATAAACCGTAAGTCCCGTCTTTAGCTCCTCTGCCATGTTCCACAATCCGCGAAATACTCCGCCTTTTGAAGCCGGATACACTATATCAGATTCTTCTGACGCAATATTATTAATCAGTATCAATAATTGGTCGTCCTCAAGGAGTTTCTCTTCCCATGCAGATAATTCCTGCAGACGGGTAATTATTGTCTTTGGCAATCTGTCTTTATTGTATGATGATGCAAGTTTTGCAGAGCCGTTTAGCCCTGCATAACCAACCATTATTATATCTTTACCGAAGCTGCTCATAAATGCCTCCTGCTGCCGACAATATCAGACAGCGCCATCACTGACAACAGGTGCTTCCGTAGCCTGTTCTGTCGGAGGTTGTACAGACTCTGTTGCTACCGGTGGTTCCGGCGTAACTTCAACGGGTGGTAGTGGTACCACAGGTACCTCTGTTGCTACTTCATTTTCGTTTTCTTCTATCGGTGGCTCTGTTTTCTCCACCTTATCTTTATCTTTTTTCTTGTCTTTTACTTTCTTTGTTCCTTTAGTAACGTACTTTGGCTCTGCATTATACTTACTATAGTTAATTTTTTCTCTTGCAACTTCCGCTCCGTTTTCATAAATAATCTTGTAGAGATTAGCAACGTAACCAACATGAGCAGACTGCGTAACTTTCTCATATCCCTTCGGCTTGGTAGGGTCCTTCGTTACAACATCTTTGCCCGGCTCAATTGTTTCAAGTATAACTGATTCAAATTCAATTGTTCTTGATGAAGGTCTTGTCTCATGTCCGTATACGGTAAATGTAACTACACCTGATGAAACCGCACCCTGAATATATATAGGCGTATCAGTATTATTCTTAAACTTCAAATCCTTGTAATCACCTGCAATAGCCGCATCCATTGAAGGCTCAACATAAGACACTACCATTGAATGCGGTAATCTTTCAACAATTTCAAGCTCAGACTTAAGCACTGCATTATACAACGTTGTTGACACCTGACACACTCCGCCGCCAAGACTTTCTACAACCTGTCCGTCTGCATATGAAGGAGCTTCCTTATACCCATTATCTGCACTTAACGGATATATTGCATCAGCAACTGAAAATGTATCCTCAGGATAAAGAACGGTTCCGTCAATAAACTGAACAGCATTGCGAAGATTTGCACTTCTTTCTATCTGAGATTCCTGGAATGTAGTTGAAAACTTTCCAAGCTCATCCTTACATCTTACCATATCTTCGGAAGTATATTTCGGATTCTTCTCAACCATAACCGCTGCAGCATTAACAGTTGTACCCGTGGAAATTTGCGCACTTACAGCAGCAACAATCGCTTCCTTTGTTGCTTCGTTATCAATAACTATTCCGACTCTTCCCCGCTTAATTATAAATTCTCCGTTGCTTCTCGTTAATTTGGCATTCTTAGGTTTAACCGTATACTGCTTACACTCGTCATTAAGAAATGCATCGAGAGCATCCTGATTAATATCGTAACTCAAGTTAACGGTTCCCGCCTCTTCCATAACCATGGCAGCAGAAACTCCCGCTTCAACATCCCATACGAAACCAATACCCGCTAATGTGGTTGTAACCATATTACCGTTTACATCAAGAGTAATCGGGATATTACCCTGTTTTGTCACATATTCATCTACAGCGGTTGTTGCAAGCGCATGATCCATTCCGCCCACCGCAATACTGTCAATGAAAACACCGTCTTCTATCAGACTCTGCTCCTCATTAACAACAGGATTGTCAGCCGGCGCTTTGCTATCATCATTCTTATCTTTTGAAATCAGATGAACTACCAGCGCGATTATTCCCGCAACTACCAGAATTGATATAAGTACCATACTGATAATTACTTGTCTGCGTCTTCTCTGGTACGCTCTTGCTTTACTACGTTGCCTGTAGCTATATTCTGTCATAACACTAACTCCTAACAATTGACTTTTTTTCTTATCTGTAACATACTATTAAAATACAGTAGTCATCATCAATGGAATTATCATAGCCAATACAAGTATAATACATATTACAGATGCTACTATTTGTTTTGATTTTTTGTTAAACCTCATAATTAAAACCTCCTGAAACAATAATTAAAATATTAGTATTTATAAGTTGTGCTCATATTGAGCATAAAATAAACCACAAAGGGTGATTATCTTTGCAAACATTATTTTGTCTTTTACCAATTATTATAATTCTAACTCTTCGCCTTCTTATCAATAACAACAATGATAAGAAGAATGAAGAAGCAATGAAAAGCTATCACGCACGGGAACAAGAGGCCCGTTTTGCCCGCAATAAGGATATATCAAATATCGAATTGTTCGTTCCTGACCTGACAGGACTTCCGCTGCACATTCAGGAAGGCAACAAATCTGCATTTTCTACAGATACCGATATTGTCGATGCTCACCTTGAAGAACTTGTTATCTCCTCTTCAAAAGAACCTATGCTTAACCTTCAGTCCATGAGTAATACCGATATCAAGCTCGAGTATGGTGTCGGTAACTTTCAAACCGTATCCAAATACGACCAGAATTACCTGTATTTTACAAGTAATGTATTCCAATGGGGCAAATACCTGTACGACAACAAATTATTTGATGATGCCCGCGTTGTCCTCGAGTATGTTCTTACCCTGTCTGACAACATGTCCCTTGCTTATACCATGCTTGGTTCCATATACCTTTCACAGGGCGAAATTCAGTTAATAACCGAACTTATTCACAAGGTTGAAACCTCAGATTCCCTTACCGGAAAGTCCACCTGCAATAAGCTTCGCAACCTTATTAACAACTATTGAATATCTAATTAATATAATGCATTTTATCAATTATCGCAAGCATTTTTACACAAGTCCGATAAGAAACATTCACTGCATATCGGATTCCTTGCCTTACATATTGTCCTTCCATGGGTAATAATCTGCATGTTGTATCTTATCCAGTGTTCTTTAGGTAAAGTCTCCATCAGATCAATCTCTATTTTTTCAGGAACAGTCTCTTTAGTTAAACCAAGTTTACCTGATATTCTTTTAACATGTGTATCAACAACTATACTCGGTTCATTAAAAATATTTCCTCGTATTACATTGGCAGTTTTTCTTCCGACCCCTGCAAGACTCGTCAGTTCTTCGATGGAGGATGGTACTTCCCCTCCGAACTCAGTTACAATACGCAATGAACACGCCTTGATATTACGGGCTTTACTTGTATAAAATCCCAGCGAATGTATTATATTTTCGATATCACTAATATCAGCATTGGCTAATGCCAAAGGAGTAGGATACAACCTAAATAAATCTTTTGTCACAATATTGACTCTTGCATCTGTACACTGGGCACTAAGTATGGTTGCAATCAAAAGCTGCCATGCATTCTCATGTTCAAGATAACATATGGTTTCTACACCATAATATTCATCAAGCCTGTTAAGTATATCGGTTATTCTTTCTTTTTCCTTTGACTTAAATGATTTTTTTTTCATAATTTATCCTTTAAGGGTATAATGTGAGGCTTTGATTAACCCTATCTGTCATAATTTTTATGTACATAATCAGAGTTTCCTCACTCCGTCACCAATTGATACTACATAAAAATCGGCTGCATAACCCACTTTATCAATATATGCTTTTCCAACTTTTTCAATTATTTCCTTTTCTTTCTCTTCATCGATAATGCTTACACAACATCCGCCGAATCCGCCGCCTGTCATTCTTACACCGTATACGCCGTCACATTTATCGGTTTCTTCCATAAGTATGTCAAGCTCTCTACATGAAACTTCGTAGTCGTCACGAAGAGAAATGTGAGATTCTTTCATAAGCTTTCCGAAAAGTTCAATATCATTTGCCTTAAGAGCCTTAACTGCTTCAATTGTCCGACTGTTTTCGTATACCGCATGTCGTGCTCTTTTTTCACAAACAGAATCCGTAATTAGTTCTTTATTGCTTTCATACTCTTCTATAGTCAGTTCTCCTAAAGTCTTGATATTAAGCCTGCCGTTAAGCATCTCAAGGGCCTGCTCACATTCTCTGCGTCTTGTATTGTATTCTGAATCACAAAGACTGTGCTTTTTGTTGGTATTCATAATTACAATCTTCTTGCCGGCTAATTTTATAGGTGCATATTCATATTCCAGCGTTGCCGCATCAAGAAACATCGCATGATCTTCTTTACCCATGGCTGATGCAAACTGGTCCATGATTCCGCAATTCATTCCGTTATAATTATTTTCAGAATACTGACCAATAAGCGCAATATCAACTTTATCTATATTATATCCAAATAAATCACTTATCATATATCCGGTCAATACTTCGATTGACGCAGATGAAGAAAGGCCGGCTCCCGGCGGAATGTCTCCGTAATACAATATATCCATACCCTTCTTTACAGAATATCCTCTTTCTGTCATTGTCCACATAACACCTGCCGGATAGCTGCACCATCCCGGATTACGAAGACTTGTACACTCTGCGATATTGGTTGTTACGATTCCATCCCCTGCAAAATTTTCTGAATACAGTCTGATGATATCATCATCTCTTAACCTTACAACTGCATAAGTTCCGATTGTAAGCGCACACGGGAATACATGTCCGCCATTATAATCCGTATGCTCTCCAATAAGATTAACTCTTCCCGGGGCAAAATATACACTGCTGCCCTCTGTATCACCATATACTTTTCCAAACAATTCCCGTACTTTTTCTTTCATAACAAATCCCTCCTAAAAGATTATTATACTATATTTTTTTTTCATTATAAATATTAACATTACAAAATCAGCTGTAACTATATTCACTCTTTTATATACTTGCAGTTCTCTTTCCGGCGAAGTTTTTTGTTACTGAAAAATCAAATGATAATATACATAACATAAAGGATGTACAAACGCACATCCTTCATCAAATACAATTATTCAATCAATATTATTCGTTACTGCGATCTGCCAACTCTTTTACAGTAACGTTTTCAGACTCTGCTCTTACATTTACCTGTTGAGTATACGCCACATAATATTGCAACATTATTGCTATAGCTAAAGCAATATATGGAATAAATTTTTTCTTCACGGTATCTACCTCCACACATTTTTCGTAAAGTACCTTACCATATTCTTCTGTACTTTTATGGCTAATTCGTGTCAAAATGAAAAATCTTACACATTTGTTACAAAAAATGATGTTTTTTTCTATTCTAAGTTCATATTGACTGATTACACAGCCATGTTTTTATCATAACATGCCCTAAACAACTTACTTTTACATGTAATAAACACAACCTTCAAAGGAATAATTGTCCGACAGCATATTTACAATTCAAAAAACTTCTTATAAATATGCAAGCAGCTCATTCATAAAATCCTGTTCAAGCTTAACCAGTCTCTTCGTAAGTCTCAGACACTTTTCATCTGCTGTCGTATACTGATTAATATACTTACAAAGGGATTTAATACCCATGTTGCAGCCATCGATGAGCAACTCTGCTACCTTTTTTGTGCTGTCGTCCATCATTAGTTTCATTTCAGTGCCAATCTTTGCCATCATTGACGCAGCTTTCTGCGGATCTTTTTCATTTTCATTCATCTCATTTAACATATCATGACATTCATCACCTATTTTAATATGACTGTCATTATAGCGCTCTATGAGTTGACGTAATTTTTCGTTTTTAACAAAGCCAAGCACCTGCTCCATGCTGTTAGTAGCTGATTTACAGCCTGCATTACATTCTTTTAAAAGATTAACAGTATCATTGTTCATGACCAATATATCCTCCTTAACAACTTATATAGGATAGTATTGTCATCTCAGACATTATTATTCTTCGCTTCATTTAATAAACAAATAACACCAAAAACAGACTGTATTACCATTTATATTCGTCTATAGTTGCAAATCTGTATCCTTCATTTTCAAGATTGGTAAGAACATCGTCAAGGGCTTCCATATTTGACTTTGAAGTATTATGCGTAAGTGTAATAGCTCCCTTATGATGATATTTCTTAAAATGATCTACAACATAAGCCTTACCCGGCTGATTATTAACATCATAATCCATGTATGCAATGCTCCAGAATACTGTTCGATATCCCATATCATTAAGAATTTTTAGCACTCTGTTGCTGTATTCACCCATTGGCGGTCTGATATATTTATCAAGTTTATATCCGGTTTTTTTCTTAAATAATTTCGCCAGGCCGTTTACCTCGCTTTTAAGTTTTTTCACAGATACAGACGGAAGACTCGGATGATTAAGCGTATGATTTCCTACAATATGTCCTTCCTTTTTCATTCTTTTACATAATTTTGGCTGCTGTTCAACAAATGCTTTTGTTACAAAAAATGTAGCCTTAACATTATGCTTTTTTAGGGTATTAAGCATTTTCTTTGTATATCCTGCCTCGTATCCGCAGTCAAAAGTAATATACATCACTTTATCTTTTGCCTTATTGTCATAATAACAAGCCGCATATTTTTTAAGATTCGCCGCAGTATCAGCTCCTCCGGATGGCTTATGCTTATCCTGTCTCATTATGTACCAACTTTTTTTCGAGTTTGAATACTTGCTGTAATCTGTCGCGGCAGATACCCTATTAGCGCCTGATAACTGAACTGCCAACGCAGCCAGCAATATCAAACTGACTAATTTTCTGCAAATTCCTCTGCGATTATCTTTCATGTTCTTTAATCCTTTCGTATGTTATCGTATTTTTGTTATCGTTTTTCTACCATAGTTTTTCTGCTATAGTTTTTCTATAGATTTCCCGCTATAGTTTTCTTGTTATTATACCCCTTTTAATGTACCCTAACAATACCTTATATTTTTTTCCAATTTTTCTTTCAATTGACAAAACTTTACTCCATTATATTTTTTACCAGTAACAGTTTCTGTCCTTTTGTCAGTTTCTCATCTGTTAACTCATTCATTTCCATTATATCACTCATCGTTATTTTGTTTTCTTTTGCGATGGACCACAACGAATCATTGTTTCCCACAACGTACGCAATAATTCCCGGCATATTTGCTGCTTTACTTATCTCTTTTTCGGTAATCTGCCAATCTGTAATAACCGGCAATTCGGTTTTTTCAAATACAATAACATCAAGGCCGGCAACTGCTTTAACTTCTACCGTGGATTCATCCGTTACCATTACATTTATGTTATCAACCGTTCCGTTAAGCTCGTAAATACTATCATCTTTAATGCCTTTTGCATCAATTACCTGCGAAAATGGAATTATTCCTGTGAATGACCCCAACAGATTTCCGTTTTCTTCCGTGAAATAAACTACCTTTACTTCAAGTATTCCTTCAACCTCTATACCGTCAGTTGTAATACATTTTTCATCAATTCTTATATTACCTATTGCGTTACATATCTGCATTACCTTAGGTTTTCCCGGCTCAAGACTTACTCTGTCAGCAATTCTGAATTTACTGCTGTTCTTAATTATCAGATTGTCTATACAGGCTGTTTTATATATCGGTGTTATGTTCACTTTTGTTGAATACATATCTTCTAACAGATTGATTTCTTCCCGGTTATACACCTTCATATCAAGAGCAAGTACCGCCTCTATATCAAGCAATCTGTCTTCACCATCTTCATCCGGTTTCACCTGAATATCTTTATCCTGTACCGTGTAATTCACTTTGGCGATCATTCCGTCATCGCATCCGTTACAATTAACTTCTCCCTGAAATGATACTCCGGTTTCATATGTATTAATACGCTCATCCAATGCCCCCATGTACAATATAAATACCCTTAATTCACCTCTGATATTAAGGCTGTCTTTCATTAACCGCGTTTCCATATTTTCTATAACAATATTCTGATATATTATTTCCCGTATGCTGTCTCTTCCCGACGGAATCCGAACTTCTTCCTTAATTCTGAAAATATCTTTATTGCACAATCTTATTTCAGTTATTTTTTTCGTAGCAGTCAACTTCTGAACATCCTCATCGCCTTCAACATCAACAACAGCCTCTTCATCAAAGATTTCTTCTACAGTTGTAGTAATGTTCAGTATGGCTTTCACACTTATTTTTCTTGAATTGATGATATCTGTTGACAAATCCTCAAGTTCACATCGTGCGTTAACCATGTCTCCTGCATTGACGTCATTCATGTTAACTGCCTCGTCAAATTCGATGTTTCCATTCATGTATCGGACCAGACCATCCATACCTTCCCCGGAGTATATCATATGATACATAAGTATTCCCTTAACCATTACTTTACTGTTAATGCTTCTTATCTCTTGTATTTTTACATCTCCCTGCCATGTAATGATTTCTTTTATATCAGGATTAACATCAGGAACGTTTATGTCACTATCTAATGTTATCTGTACATTTCCCTCGCACTTTTGTCTGTTCATATGTATATTTTTCTTAACTAATTCCATACCTTATTACCCTCCTTAAGTTTGTTTTAATTTATTCATATACTATTTCACAGTCAATATACTCTGTTTTTACAACCAGATACGGATATGATACTGTTTCTTCAGTTTCTACCTTCTCATCTGACCCTTTAAGAGTTGTTGCAAAAACCATATTAGTATCTGTCATGTACAAATCATCCACTACAATACTATATCCGCCGGTACTCTGTTTTCCGTATCCTATTACAATGTACAATTCATCTTTGTCCGAGTAACTTAACTTAAAAGGACTTTCTTTTTTTTCTTCAATGGCATTTTTTAAGGTTTCAGGAATTTCCGCATCTTCAACTACCGTGTAACTTACGTTCTTCTTTTTATCCTCTGACAACTGCTGCCCGCTACAACCGGAAAGCAACAATGCCGCACAGCATATCAGTATCATTGCTTTTCTTTCACACAACATAAAAAACACTTCCTTTTACATATATTCATATATATATGTTGGAAGTGTTTTAAATATTCAGCCTCTGTGGCTTTCTTATATACTATTGCAGTTTATTTTTGCCTGATGCAATCTTCAATATATATCAGACCGTTTACAATAAATCTTGCATGGTCAAATGCAATTTTGTTACTTTCAACAACCTCATATCTGCGATTAACAAACAAAGAATTTTTACTCTCTTTCACAAGAACACTGCCCGTAAGCTTCTCGCCGTTATCCTTGCTTGTAAGCTCAATTGTATACAGCGTATTTTTTTCCTTCTCATCTTCATTCATAACCTTTTGACTCATAGAGATATTAAACCAACCGGCTTCTGCCGCGTCATCACCTGCGACAACATTAGGTTCCTTATCCACAACCGCAATGTATGATGTGGTAATAATCCGGTCTCTGGGGTCGCGCCATACTTCTCCCCATGTATAAAGTTGTTCAAGTACTATACCGGTGAGCCCGGTTTCTTCTTCCAGCTCACGTCTTGCCGTATCCTCAAGGTCTTCACCAATTTCACAAAACCCTCCCGGCAATGCCCAGTAACCTATACACGGATGATTACGTCTCCTTACCATAAGAAGTGACATCCCCGATTTCACGGTTTCTATCGGGCCGTTATGACACAACAATAATATATCTGCCGTCACACTTGGACTTCGGTATTTTAGCGGATCATAACTTTCAAGAAATTCATCAAGGGAAAGATTATCTTCATTGTTACTTCCGTCTCCCGAAAATGCGCTGTAATCTTCTAAAAATGATGGCATTTGACTGTCTCCTTATATTTCATATCATACAATTTCTGAAGAATTAATCCAGCTTTATTCCTGCAAGAAGTGATGCCATACCTGTTGTTGCTTCCTCATCTGAAGTATATTCTGAAGGAACATCATCCTCAGTTTCTGTTTTCTCCATAACATCAACCAGAGCCTTCATACTAAGACTTATCTTTCCGTCTTTTGTATCAATGACTTTTACTTCTACCTCTTCTCCCTCTTTTACAACTTCATGAGGAGTCTTGATATGTTTATGAGCGATTTGGGAAATATGAACAAGACCTGATAATCCGTCACCAATATTAACAAAACATCCATACGGCATAATAGACTCTATAATTCCCTTAACAACCGCACCCGGTTTAATTGCTTTAACCTTATTATCATGTTCTTCTCTTGCTTTCTCTTCCTCAAGCTCCCTTGCAGACAAAATAAGGTTACCCTTATCTTCATTGGCTTCAACTATGATGACATTGATTTTTTTGCCTACATAAGAGTCTCTTTCAGAATCCTCTACTCTTTTCATGGAAACTCTTGAAATAGGAATAAATCCTCTGATTCCTTCAAGGTAAGCAACCATTCCTCCATTTACTGCGCCTGATATTTTAACTTCATAGACTTTTCTTTCAAGCATTCCGTCTCTTAATGTTTCCCATGCGAGAGCTTTTGTTGCATCCTTGAGGGATAACACAAGATTCCCGTTACCGTCATCATTATTAATTACTACGGTTGAGATTTCCTGACCGATAGTTAATTTGTCCATTGCTCTGTAGTCCGGGTCATCACTAAGCTCCGACGGAAGAATTACTCCCTGCATATATGTTCCAAGGTCTACGTGTACAAGATACTCATCTATATCAGCAACAAGACCTTTCACCATATCACCCACACGGTATTTTTTCATACTTGCATTAATTTCATTCTCAAAATCTGCCATTGTTAACTCCGGCTCACTAACATTTTCACGAATTTCTTCTGACATCTGCTTATCCCCCTATTTTCCATTTTTTCTTTTTCTTATCTTTTTTCTTCGAATTATCATCAGCATAATTATTTTTTACAGACTTACCTGCAGTTTGATAGTTATCCTCCTGAATACTCTCAACTATCACATCTTCATCACCCAGTAATACATCTGTTTCAACTGTTGCTCTCTCCGCATAATCCTTTACGTAATCATTAAGTGTCAACATTTTCTGATCCAAAAATGCAACAATGTCCGCACATTCTTTAAGTTCCGCCTGAATACCCTGAGGAGCATTTCCCTCAAATTTGTAATATATTTTATGTTCAAGACTTGCCCAGAAATCCATGGCAATAGTCCTTATTTGAATCTCAACCTTAGTTTTAACAACCTGCTCAGATAAAAATATCGGGATTTTCACTATCATATGATAGCTCATATATCCGTTTGATTTCGGGTTCTTAATGTAATCCTTAATCTTAACAATCTCAATATCATTTTGACTCGCTATTGCTGATGCTATTCTATATATGTCCGACGTAAATGAACATATTATCCTTACACCCGCAACATCATTAACGTACTTCATGATATTGGATATGGTCATCTCTTTTTCCCTGTGTCTTAACTTTCGGGCTATACTTTCAGGAGACTTCATACGGCTTGAAATGTGTTCAATAGGATTGTATTGCTCAGATAACTTAAATTCATTATTGAGAATCTCCAGTTTAGTCGTTACCTCTTTTATCGCGGAATCATATAACAAAATCATGTGACTCCACTCATCCCGTTCATAATAATATAATGGTAAATTACTCATAAAAAACACCCTCTTCCTGCTACCTACAATGAGAATCTCTTACCATCTTCCGCGTTATTTGTCATTGTGTTTTCAGTGAAAATCTGAGTTAATCATTCTTGTCACTATCAACAACTATAGCACAACTTTATGAACAAACATTGAACTTTTTACATACAAATTACATACAAAATGTGAGGAACCTCTTTATCATCTCATCCCATACTGACCATTCATGACCTCCGGCCATCTCTTCGTAATGGATGTCGATACCTTTTTCTGAACAATACTCAAGGTACTTCTTACAAAGGGGATATGAAAAATCTTCTGTTCCCATTCCGGCAAATAATTTCGGCAACTTGGTTCCTTCTGCTGCCGCCTTATCTATCCAATATTTGGAATCATTAGGGCTTCCTTCAAGTTCTGATAAACTTCCCCAGTTTCTTTCTATCATTCGACGTTTATTCTCTGCATTGTGTCTTTCATCACCCATTATGTCCATAATGAATGACACTCCTGAAAAATTACCTGCTGCTTCAAAATAATCCGGCTTCGCAAATGCCCATTTATATGCTCCGTATCCACCCATGGAAAATCCTGCAACAAATCTTCTTGTCACATTCCTAAGAATAGGGAACATTCCTGTAACTGCTGCCGGAATTTCTTCCGTAAGATATGTAAAATACGGATAACCATGAACCATATCTGTATAAAATGAACTTCCGTCCGTCTCCGGCATAACAACTGCAATGTTGTATGGCCATGTATATCTTTCAATAGAAGAATAACGCATCCAGTCGAATCCGTTACCGCTACCGCCATGCAAAAGATAAAGTATACCATCAGGTTCCTTGCCTTCTCTGATTGAGTCAGGAAGTACCATATACAAATTGGTCTGATAACCAAGTTCACCTGACATATATTCAACATGTAAGAATCCCATATTCTACTCCCCCTTTACCATATGTTTAAGCATTATCGGTAACATTCTGTCCCAATATTCCCATGTATGACCGCCATCACTCTCGTAAAACGGAATGTTGATTCCCTTACTGCAGGCATACTCTGCAAACTCCTTTGCACCTTTGTAAAAAGGATCCTGTATGCCACAACAACTGTACATTCTCGGCATCTTAACATCATTCTTTATATTCTTATCAATAAGGTACTTAAAATCATTCATGCTTCCCCTGTATTCATCTACATTCCCGAAAGCATTAAGAACTCGCGTTTTCATTCCGTCATAAAAACCAAGTTCAATCAAATCACCGGCTCCTGACATTCCTGCTGCCGCTTCAAAAAAATCAGGTCTGTTAAGAGCCCACTTAAAGGCACCGTGCGAACCCATGGAATTGCCCATAACATATCTGTCCGACGGGTCATTTGACAAAGAAAATACATTTTCCATAACCCTTGGAAGCTCTTCGCTAAGATATGTAAAATAATCATTTCCTTTAACCATGTTACAATAAAAACTGTTCTTTACTTCCGGCATTACAACCGCCATGTCATACTCCATGGCATATTCTTCAATCCTTGTCCTTCTTAAGTACAACGACGAATCATCACTTCCGCCATGAAGCAGGTACAGTGTCTTTACTTTTTTGTAATCACCATAATACTTCTTATACCCTTCATGATTCTTCCATGCTTCAAATGAAGGCATAATAACCAATACATTTACCTGTTCACCCAATACATCAGATAAAAAATGATACCTGATAACACCCATAACTATACTTCCTCCCCTTTTTTTGCTGTTTTCTTAAAATAACACTAAATTAATAACAATTATAGTCGCATTCCGGTTATCTTAAAACATTAATTAACACGACATTTAATTCAGCATATTATTAACCCAACTTATTACTTAACTCAACATATTGCTTAAATCTGCAAATTGTTCTAATGTAAGTGTTTCTCCTCTTATATTGCTATCGAGTCCCATCTTCTCCAAAGCCTCAATTACACATTCTTTCGAGATATCAATCCCGGAATAATTCTTTATACCGTTGATCAAAGTTTTTCTTCTCTGCTGAAAAGCAGCTCTCACCAGTTCAAACATAAGCTTAACATCTTTTACTGTCACCGGCGGAGTGTCATAACATTTAAGATTAATAACTGCACTTGCAACATTAGGACGCGGCATAAAACAATTTTCCGGTACATTAGCTGCAAGATACGGTTTAGAATAATACTGAACTGCCAGAGATAATGCCCCATAAGCTTTAGTTCCCGGACTTGCCTGCATTCTCTCAGCTACTTCCTTTTGAACCATAACAGTTATACTCTCAACCGGCACTTCGTTTTCAAATAAACCCATAATAATTGGAGTGGTAATGTAATAAGGAAGATTTGCGACAACCTTTACCGGTTTTCCCTTGTTATACTCCTCTGAGATAGCTTTAATGTCCTGTTTAAGAACATCTCCGTTGATTACATGAACATTATCATACCGGCTAAGGGTATCAGACAACACCGGAATTAATGCCTTGTCTATCTCAATGGCGATGACCTGACCGGCCGATTCACACAAAAACTGCGTCATCGTTCCGATTCCCGGACCAATTTCTATAACGCAATCATCCTTTGTAATATCTGCCACTTTGATGATTTTGTTCATCACATGTGAATCAATAAGAAAATTCTGTCCGTATTTTTTTTGAAAATGTATATCATACTTTTTCAAAACTTCTATAGTATTCTTAGGATTAACAAGATGATAATCCTCGTCTAAATTTAAAACATTTTCTGCAATACTATCTGACATATTAACTCCTTTATTTATTCATCCTGTACATTCTAAGAGCATTCTCTGCTGTTATCTCTGTAACCTCCTGCTCAGAAATTCCTTTAATCTTTGCCAACTTACTTACGACATAACTAAGATAAGAAGAATCATTGCGCTTTCCTCTGTAAGGCTCCGGAGCCATGTACGGACAGTCTGTTTCTATAACAATGTTTTCTATAGGAATCTCTTGTGCAACTTCTTTAAGCTTCTTTGCATTTTTAAATGTAACTACACCACCGATTCCAATATAGTAACCCATTTTAACAAACTCTGCCGCACTTTGTGCCGAGCCGGAAAAACAATGTATTACACCATGAATGCCCTGAGACATTAACGGAGTATATTCCTTAAGAATATTCATAGTGTCTTCTATTGCATCCCGAGTATGAATAATAACCGGAAGATTGACCTTTACAGCAAGTTCAAGCTGTTTTCTAAACCACTTTTTCTGAATATCTCTCGCCGGTTCATCCCAATAATAATCAAGCCCTATTTCGCCGACTGCGACAATCTTATTATGTTTGCAGACTTCCTCAAGAAAAAGCAAATCATCATCCTTCATATCTTTGCATTCCTCAGGATGAACTCCCGCGCTACCATATATAAAATCGTACTGTTCCGTCAACAAAATTGTCTTTTTAGTTGTATCAATACTTGAGCCGACATTAACGATATAATCCACACCGGATTCTTTCATGCCTCTAAGCAGATTATCCCGGTCTTCGTCAAATCTTCTGTCTTCATAATGAGCATGACTGTCAAAAATACCCTTTATTTCCATTACAAACTCACCATTATTTCATAAAATTCTTACTTTTCACTATTTATCATCATCTTATTTGTCATCATCCCTCAATCATTTTTCCAACAAATAATCATTATTTTATTCCACCAAATGAAACTTACGATGTAATACACGATCATTTGAATGATGTGAAGGCATTAACAAATTTCTGCTCCTGCAGGCATGGTCTTTTCCGGAACCATAAGTGCCAATTCTCCGTTTTCATCCTCAGCACAAAGTAACATTCCCTCTGACAATACTCCCGCAAGCTTAGCCGGTTTAAGGTTAACAAGAACCATAACTTTCTTGCCTACCATATCCTCAGGTTTGTAGTATGCCTTAATTCCCGACACAATCTGTTTAACCGTACTTCCAATCTTAACCTGTGAGCATATTAATTTTTTTGACTTTGGTACTTCCTCGCAGGCAATTACCTCACCAACCTGAAACTGCATTTTCATAAAGTCATCAAATGTAATCTCTGCCTTTGGCTCAATATCAATAACTGCTTCATCATTATTTTCTTCGGAACTTCCATCTTCACCGTCAGCTTCTGCAATAGCTCCGAATTTTTCCTCTACATTTTTGAGTACTTCATTAATATCAAGTCTTGCAAACAAAATCTCCGGTTTCTCAGTAACCTTATTGCCTGATTCATACAGCCCAAACTCAGATGTTGTGCTAAGTTCACGTTTAGCTGCATTGAGCTGTGCAAGAATTTTCTCAGATGTCTCCGGCATAAATGGATCAAGAAGACTTGCACCAATGCTTATACTTTCAACCAAATTGTAAAGTACAGTCTCAAGCCTTGCCTTCTTATCTTCATCCTTGGCAAGCGCCCATGGCATCGTCTCATCAATGTATTTGTTGCAACGCTTAAACAAAGTAAATATCTCGCTAATTGCATCCGCAACCCTTAACTTATCCATCTTTGCAACAATCTTTTCTGCCGCAGAAGTCACCACGTTAATTAAGTCAGTATCAACATCCTCTGACACACCGGCATTATTAACTACTCCACCAAAATATTTATTGGACATAGATATAGTTCTGTTAACCAAATTACCAAGTGTATTAGCAAGCTCTGAATTGATACGCTCAACCATAAGCTCCCATGAAATAACACCATCATTTTCAAACGGCATCTCATGAAGAACAAAATATCTTACTGCATCTACTCCAAACTCATCCACAAGATCATCCGCATACAAAACATTTCCCTTAGACTTACTCATCTTTCCGTCTCCCTGAAGAAGCCACGGATGACCAAATATTTGCTTAGGAAGCGGAACATCAAGAGCCATCAACATAATCGGCCAATATATAGTGTGGAATCTAAGAATATCTTTTCCGATAAGATGCAAATCTGCCGGCCAGAATTGATTATACAACTCACCATTATTACCATCCACGTCGTAATTAAGTCCCGTGATATAGTTGCTAAGTGCATCAATCCACACATATACGATATGTTTGTCATCAAATGATACAGGAATTCCCCAGGTAAACGATGTTCTTGACACACACAAATCCTGAAGTCCAGGTAATAGGAAATTATTCATCATCTCATTTTTACGAGATTCCGGCTGAATAAACTCAGGATGCTCATTAATATGCTTAATCAATCTGTCTGCATAATTGCTGAGTTTAAGGAAATATGCCTCTTCCTTAGCAGGTTCGCACGGTCTTCCGCAATCAGGACATTTTCCATCCTCCAACTGTGAAGACGTAAAAAATGACTCACATGGTGTACAGTACATTCCTTCATACTCACCCTTATATATATCTCCCTGCTCATATAACTTCTTAAAAATCTTCTGAACCTGCTTCTCATGATAATCATCCGTAGTTCTGATAAACTTATCATAAGAAGTATTCATAAGATCCCATATACGTTTAATCTCTGTTGATACATTATCAACAAACTCTTTAGAAGTAATCCCGGCATCAGATGCTTTAAGCTCAATCTTCTGTCCATGCTCATCTGTACCTGTCTGAAATCTAACATCAAATCCCTGCATTCTCTTAAATCTGGCAATAGAATCCGCCAACACAATCTCATACGTATTGCCTATATGCGGCTTACCTGAAGTATATGCAATGGCCGTAGTCAGGTAATACGGCTTCTTCTCCTTACAATTCTCACACATAATAAAATCCTCCTTAAAAAACTTTTATATTATAGTGCGCACTAAAAACGCACTTCACTAAACAACTAACAATTAATTATCACTTTTATCTATTTCTCACTCTCATATTATCCCCGCAAAAACCAATTACACACATTCATTAACAGAACCTTTTTACCACACGGAAACGTTTGAAGTCTGAAGCACTTTATACAATCGAAAAAATCTCACTTGCAAAGTTCTACTTATGTGGGTTGTTGTGTCAGTGGAAATTCACTTTCTCCTCTAAGACCGATTGTACCGGTAGCTTGTGTTGTGTCGCATTGCAACGATGCTCTACTTATGCAGCTTGTCGTGTCGCATTGCAACGATGCTCTTCTTATACAACTTGTTGTGTCGCGTAACAGTGAGGTTCTTCTTATACAGCTTGTTGTATCACGTAACAACGACGTTTTACTTCTGCAACTTGTTATATCGCGTAGCAACAAAAATCCTTCCTGCGGCAGATTGCTCCCGGTAACAGACACTTTATTACAAGAACAAAGAATGTCGCTTGCGACATTCTCCGCCTGGGTTGGGTTGCGTTAGCAACATTTTCCTCTCCGCCGCAGTGCGTTCCCGCGGAGCGCTTTTGCTTACTAGGACAATTTCAAAGAAATTTCCTAGTAAGTAAAAAAACCTCTAAGATATACTTAGAGGCGTTATATTATCACGCGGTACCACTCCAATTCATTTATGTCTTACAACATAAATCTCAGAGACTTCACATAAATGTATAGTCACGCACTATAACGGGTGCTCCCGTCTCTGCCTCAACATTTGCGTATACACGTACAGATAATTCAACACGCATAAAATCAATTAATCTAATACATATGACATTATCCATAGCGCACCGGACTCGTATTGCATAAACACACGTCCTTAATTCATGTCTCAACAGGAGGCTCCAAGTCCATCTTCCACCAATCACTTTTTCCCCTTTTTCACCAACCGGGTTCTCTGCTAAAAAGCTTCCTCAGTGTACTCTTCTCTTCATAGCCTTTACATTATTAACCTATACCACACATTGTACAAACAAGGTACTTTCTTGTCAAGAACATCTTCCCCAATAGATTCAAGTCTTTCTCAACATAGCCGTAGAAAATCTCAATTCATTCTAACAAATAATCAGCTGTCTAAATTCACAATACGACTATTGCAACTTGCGCACCTTCTTTGTCCATAATCCTAATATGTACTTATTGCTTCTGTTTCGTCATCATTCTTAGTAATCTTACGGATCACCACATAATAACCGTAAGTTTCATTTATCTTAACGTATACCCTGTCATCTAAATGCTTTCCCATAAGCGCTTTTCCAAGCGGAGACTCCATACTGATAATAGAATTAAGAGAATCACTTCTTATGGTCGTTACAATTTTATATGTTTCCTCACAATCGTCCTCTTCCACATAAACAGTTACTATATCATTTAATCCAACTTCGTCCTCTTTCGAATCATCCTCAACAACTACTGCAGTTTTTATCATTCTTTCCAAGTATCTTATTCTGCTTTCATTCTGATTTTTATAACTCTTTGCAGCCTTATATTCAAAATTTTCACTCAAGTCACCATGTGCACGGGCTTCTTTTACATCCTCAAGTGCCTCTTTTCTTACAACAAGTTTTCTGTGTTCAAGTTCTTCCTGCATTTTTGCAATATCCTGTTTTGTCAATCTATCATACATTATCTTCTCTCCACGATTAATTCAATTTGCACATATACTGAAGTAATTTATTAACAACTTTGTACACCTCTATATTATATACTAATACATCAATATTCAATTTTATACTAGTTTGTATAATAATCTAACAATTCACAATAAATACCATCAAGTATAACATATCAGAAAATTATTCAAATACCTGTTTTATACTATCGTAGTGAAGAAAAATTCCTTTTTCTGCATATTGTTTAATCTCATCAAGTGTCGCTAGCTTAAACCCATCTGTTTCACTTTCCTGCATATGAACATCTTTTTCATCAAAATCTGCAACAAACTTATATACATCCACAAAATAATTATCACCCTCACCCGGGTTTTCTCTTTTATATGTAAATTCGTAACCACCGTCCCAATCAGAAACATCTAAACCGGTTTCCTCTAATATTTCTCTTTTTACAGCATCAAATGAACTTTCACCAGCCATAGCTCCTCCACCTGATACTTCCCACCATCCCGGTGCCCACGACTTAGTCATAGTTCTTTTACTTATTAAAAATTTTCCATCCGGTCTGGCAATTACACCCAGTACAGTTAAATGATATTCACCATCTTTTAAACACCAGTCATTTCTTTTCATTGTTCTTCCTGTCACATTTTTATCAGCATCATAAATATCCCAAAGTTCCACGTTACTATCCTGTATTCCAATTATTTGTAGAATAATCAGATATACTTTTCCTTTCTACTACAATATATTTATGGTTAATAACCCTTACAACCAGTAAGGAATTATCCATCTTGTTGCTTAAGCTGTTAGAATGTAGGTAGCAATTGGAT
>SVEK01000002.1 GCA_015057405.1 Lachnospiraceae bacterium | reverse complement strand
AAAACCTCTTGTTTGACGGTGTGCGAAAATATATTAATTCTAATATTAAACAAATAAGAATTGTTGTTATGCAAAAAAAAGCCGTTTGATTTTGTAGAATGCCAAATGCGGCCCCTTTATTATATAGCAAATCAAGGTATAAAAAATTTGGGATGATTTCAACTGACATGTCGCTTAGAAATCTGACTGCCAATACTTTTGTAATTTGATCTATGCCGAATAATAGAGCTAGACTAATTATCATATAAAAAGCTTTTATAAATGTGTTATTACTATTTTTAACTTGATTCATATTGAAATTACTCCTCACAAATAATACTAAGAGCGTCATACATCTCCTGTTTTGTTACCGTAGTATCTATATATGCCTGCCCAATACATTTTAACAAAACAAACTTAATTGTATTGCCATCAGCTTTTTTGTCATTAGAGGTGATATTAATAACCTCATTTTTATTAAGGTTATTAATTTTTACCGGTAATCCGTACATTGAGAATAATTCTTTTGCATTATTGAATTCTTCTAATGTAATGTGTCCTCTTCGATATGAAATATACATAGATGCAATGCAACCAAGAGAAACGCATTCGCCATGAAGTAAATTAAAATTCATGTATTTTTCTATAGCATGTCCAAGTGTATGCCCAAAATTAAGATGTGCTCGAATGCCTTTTTCAGTTGGGTCTTCTTCTACAACTTTCTTTTTAATATTACAGCTTTTATATATTATTTGTGCAACCACGTCTAAGTCTTTGTTTAATGCTGCTGTGGAATTGTCAAATAAAAAATTGTAATAATCTTTATCATCAATCAGGGCATGCTTAATTATTTCAGCAAAGCCTGAAATATATTCGCGATCAGGCAATGTTTTAAGCACTTCGGTATTTGTTATTACAGCTGAAGGCATATGAAATGCTCCAACCATATTTTTGTAACCATTATAATCAACACCTGTTTTTCCGCCAATACTGCTATCAACCATTGCAAGCAATGACGTAGGCAATTGAATGAACTTAATACCACGAAGATAGGTAGCTGCTGCAAAGCCTGTCATATCACCGCACACGCCACCACCAAGGGCGATTAACAAATCATTTCTGTCGAGATGATTATCAATAAGTTTTTCATATATATTACCTATTGTGCCGGTATGTTTATTTTCTTCTCCGGCTAAAAACGTATAGGAAAAATTAGTTATGTTATTATCTTCAAGTTGTTTGATGACAGCTTGTAAATGATAAGTTGCAACATTGGAATCTGCAACTATAAATACTTTTCTATTTGATTTTCCGGTATTATTTAATACTTCGTTCAGTATTATATCAGGTAATATGTTGTATGACTGGGTAAAATGAATATTATATATTGGCTTGCTATTCATATGTATAACAATTGGATTAAACATATTAAAACTCCTTTAATTTAAATATTCAAATGGTGAATTATTATCTTGTTGGAGGTCGGATATGTTTCCTGATAATTCGTTACGTAAACCTCTAATCATCGACTCTATAGAATCTTCGTCAGTTTCATCCGGATTATCAGATGTATTGTTATTTGGTGCGTTTGAAGTGTCATCTTCTGTTTTTGTAACATTATTTTTTTCTGTTTGGTTGTTTTTTGTAGTGGATGAAACTGTCATGACATTTTTAATATCCGGTATTTCTTTTGTATCTCCAGTATTATTTATTCCGGAATCAGATTGGTCTGAAGTTAAATCTGCTGTAATCTCGGTTAATCCATCGCTTGGAGTATTTTTTTTAATTCTTTTTTTATTGGCAGAGATATCTTTAGCTGCTGTAGTAACAGATTTGATTGTTGCAGAAATATCTGTAGCCGGTGAAGCGCTTTTAGCTGTAGTAATGGTGTCATTAGCAGAAACATCTGAATCTGCTGTGGCATTTTTAGCTGTAGTAACGACAGAGCCACTTGCAGAAATGTCATCAGTTGCAGTTTCATCTTTTGTATATGTGAAAGTGTCTACTGCTGCATTTATCTGTGCCATGAAATCCTTTGTGTGAATTTCATAGAAATCACTTTCAAATAGTTCGAGCTGCTTCATTGCTATTTGTTTGAATTGAAGCTTAAACTGGCTGTATTGCTGCATAAGACTTATACATTGCTGTCTAATGGATTCATATGTTGTAATTCCCCTGTTGACTATTTGTTCAGCCTTATACTTGGCTTCTTTTTGAATCAATTCGGCTTTTTCATTTGCGGTATCAATTGTTTCTTTTGAGGTTCTTTCGGCTAAAACTAAAGCTTTTTGTAATGTTGCCTCAAGGTTTTTGTAATACTGTATTCCTTCACTTAATTTTTCGAGTTTTTCTTTTAAATCTCTGTTTTCTTTGTATAATGTTTCATAATCTTCGGATATCTCATCAAGAAATTCATCCATTTCTTTTTTGCTGTATCCTCTGCCATGTTTATGTTCTTTGTTGTGTATTTCTATCGGTGTAAGCATTTTTATCTGTTCCTCCTAGTATATGATTTATAATTAGTTAGTAGCATTATGGGATAAATAACCGTATTTATCGACCAAAATAGAATTAGCATTACTTATTTGTTTTTGTCAAGACAAAATCTATTTCTTGCAAAGCAAGATAAAGAGTTATCGGTTATCCGACAACTCTTTATGTATAATCATTATTAAAATTCATTATTAACTGTCGGAGCGCTATTGAGATCAAAGTCTAAATCCCCAAGGACATCAACATTATCCGGTGAAAACATAAAGATATATTTTGAAATTTGATTGAGTTTTCCACCTATTGCATAAATACAACCATATAATAAATCAATTATTCGTTGTGCATCTCCTGAGTCAAATCCTTCAAGATTAACAACTACAGCCTGTCCTTTGAGAAGCATATCGCAAATCTCTTCGGAATCTTCAAAAGAAGTTGGCTTTTGAATACATACTTCCATTCCTTTTATGCTTTTCATAGATACTACTTTACCGGAAGAAGTTGGACGTTCTTTTTCAGGTCGAGCCAAATTCTCTCGTCTGGAAAATGAACTGTTATCTGATTTTTTTTCTGTTGAAGAACTACGTCTCGTACGCTCTGAAGAATAATCTGAATTGTTATGTTTGCTAACTCTTCTAACCGGTTTTTCTTCTTCCTCTTCTTCTATGAAATCATCATCGTACAAATCGTCTTCATCGTTTCCTAATTTTATCATATCTAAAAATCTTTTAATCCCACCAGCCATGTGAAACTCTCCTTTAACTATAATATCTTTCACCAAATATTCCGGTACCTACACGTACCATAGTTGCTCCTTCTTCTATAGCAACTTCATAATCTCCGGTCATTCCCATTGACAAAACATTCATATCTATATTATCAATGTTTTTACTATTAATGTCAACAAGTAATTTGCGCAATTTTGCAAAATGCGGCCTGTTATCTTCGGGATTATCAACATAAGGTGCAATAGTCATAAGTCCCTTTATACGGACATTTTCTAATTTTGCAATTTCCTTAATTAAATCCTCGGTTGCATCAACGGTGACTCCAAATTTTGACTCTTCTTGTGCAACATTAACTTCTATAAGTATATTGCAGATTACATTTTTCTTTTTTGCTTCTTCATTAATCGCAAGAGCAAGTTTATATGAATCTACAGAATGAATCAAATCGACATTTTCCACAAGATATTTTACTTTATTTCGCTGTAAATGACCAATAAAATTCCAATGTAATTCATCTGTAATCACAGCCTGCTTATCTCTTAGTTCCTGCGCTTTATTTTCTCCGAAAACAGTTATTCCGCAATCTATACATTCACGAATCATTTCAACAGGTTTTGTTTTGCTCACTGCTATAAGTGTTACTTCGTCTCTGTTTCTGCCACTTCTAATACATGCTGCAGATATATTATTTTCAACTGATGCAAGATTATCTTTAATATACATGCCTTTCCTCCGTAATGTTTGTACGTGTTATGTATTTGTTTATAAACTTAGAAATTAATATATTATATCATTTTCATTTATCAAATCAGGATTAATAACTATATTATCATATATATCGACACCATAAGCTGTATCTTTTTTGATTATATAATACTCTTCATTTTCATATATAATCTCAATACATTTGAATTGGCAAAAACCATTATTAACACAATATACGCCCTTGAGACTGCGCATTTCACCTATGGTAAAGCGTTCATTGGTTGTTGTATTTATAAGTTGGAGTCCCGGTTGAATAAGCATTCCGTCAATATATACATATTCCTCATCACAATATGCAAATGATTCTATATTAGCAGTACTTAATGTACCATCTTCGTTGACAACTTCATAGCATAAAACATCTTTGTTGTTGTTATCTCCTTTTGTAAGATAGGAAACAGGTGCAATATAGCAACTTTTTTCCAATTGGGATGATACAGGTATCTTAAGCCCTTCTGCTGAATTAAGTAATAATTCAATGTCAATATATCTGTCATCGATATATCTTGAAAGATAATTGTTAAGAAATAAACGTGCATAAAATACGCCGTCTTTTGAAAAGATTTCGTAAGGAACGTTTAGTTCTATATCATCTTTGCAAAATCTGAATTTGACAATTTCTCTTTCTTCAATCTTCTTCTTTTGTTCATCAGTTATTTGGATTATAATTTCCCAATCTTCACTTGTAACGACCTTACATACATTGCTGCCCTGAGATACTTGGTCAGATGTTTTTAACATTTCTTTTTTGTTATTCGCTTCATTAAAAGAATCGGTGGTAATTGTGTCTTTATTGATGCCTTCTAATGAATCGGTCCAGTATGCAACAATGCCGCTTGAAGATGCTTTTTCAATGTCAAATGAGGAAGCATTATCGGAAGTGGCAATCTTTTTTACTGCTTTTTCTGACATTCCGGTAAGTGCAAGACTTTCAATTGTATATTTAAAATCATATATTTGATTATAATCAGCATAATTAAAATTGTTATTGTAGGAACTGATTTCGGCTCTTATTGAACGAATCTGTTCTTCTGATATTGAGCTTTTGTCGTTAATCTCTCCAAGAATATCATTAACTTCACCTGTTGGATCTATTGAAAACAGGGTTCCGTTTTTACCGATTTTGCTGCCGCGTTTGTTGTAAAAACTCACATAGCCGCTTGAAGGAGCTGTATATATGTCTTCTTCCCGAATAGCAATTCCCACAATAGTATTATTGTCAGACATTTGTTTTTCGTTTACCTGGTATATGCCAATATATTCCTTATTAAAAAAACTTACAATATAAAATACAACATAAATAATTAAAAAACCTATAAGTACAATATTTATATTAAATTTTGTTTTTTTGAATTTAATAACATTTGTATTAGATGAACCTGCCAAAATATCACCTTCTTTTATTTATGAATAAATTGTATGTGTTCTGTCAACCCTAATTAATAAATATAACAATATAGGAGGCAATTAACAATGAAAGCACTTGATTATACAATTTTGGCACTAGTAGTCGTAGGAGCTGTTAACTGGGGCCTTATCGGATTTTTTGGATTCGACCTTGTACGGGTTTTGTTTGGTAACATGTCGGTTTTTTCAAGAATCGTTTATGCTGTTATCGGTCTGTCAGGGTTATATTCACTTAGTTTCTTTGGTCGAATCGGTAATAATGAATAATTATTTTAGAACCTCAATTAAGAGGTTCTTTACATAAGGCAAATAATTATTATATTATTTTTTCTTTAACAGATATGACATCTGACTGTACAAAGAATCATACGAATATGCTTTCATAACGATTGTTATGTATTTGTGAGAATTCTTTTTTTCAGATAATACAGCCAGACAATTCCCTGCTGCAGTAGTTGTGCCTGTTTTTCCTGCAAGTAAAGTAACTCCTTTAGGAAGTTTTTCTTCACCGGTAAGGTATTTATCTGTGTTTTCATATAATTTTTTCACTTCTCGTCCTGCAGAATCTTTAAATACTGCTGTATATGAAGGAAGTGATGTTATTTCTAAAAATTGTTCATATTTTGCTAATTCATTTAACACAAGGTAAACATCATACACGGAAGTATAGTGATTATCATCAGGAAGTCCGTGAGAATTAACATAATTAGTAGTGACTGCACCTAATTTGCTAAGTTCTTTGTTCATTATGTCAGCAAATGCTTTTTCACTTCCGGCAATGTGTTCAGCCAATGCAACACCTGCATCATTACCTGAATAAACTAAAAATGATGTGAGTAATACATCAAATTTAATAACGTCGCCTTCCTGTAAAAAACAAAGCTTTGCGCCGGGAACTCCCAGGTGAGATGCATTATAACTAACCGTAACATTGTCGTTCATATTTCCGTATTTAAAACAAACTAAAGCAGTTGCAAGTTTTGTCAGACTTGCCGGATATAGTTTATCATAAATTCCTTTAGCAAAAATCATTTTATTGTCGGTTATATCGACATGTAAAACACCCTGTGCCACAATCTTATCATCTTCTGTTGTGCCGACACTTTCTTTTGGAATAACGCACACTTTTTCATTATATGGCGTTGCTTTATAAATTGTACTGTTGCCGATTACTGATGCAACATCTGATACCGAAGATGCATCTGATGAATACATATGCAGTTCTGTTGAACTACCACATCCGCTTATAATAATAATCAGCAGAAGTAATAATGATGTTATAGTTTTTGTATATCTGTTCAATATCAAAACCTCAATTCTGTTATTTTACGGTCTCGCGCCAATCCATATCGCCTCGATCCAAAGCTTTAATCAACAATTCTGCAGAAGCAAGATTGGTTGCCAACGGAATATTATACCGGTCACATAATTGGACAATTGTATTAACATCCGGTTCATGTGGTTTCGGATTATGCGGATCGCGCAAAAATATAACAAGATCAATGTTGTTATTTTCAATCTGGGAACCCAGCTGTTTTTCTCCGCCAAGGTGCCCTGCAAGATATTTATATATAGGCAGATTAGTTGCTTCTTCTACCATTCTGCCGGTAGTTCCGGTGGCATATATTTCGTTTTTGCATAAAATTCCTCTGTATGCAATACAAAAGTTCTGCATTAATATCTTTTTTGAATCATGAGCTACTAAACCTATTTTCAATAATATCACAACCTTTTTAATTTATTCTGTAATATCTGTATCGTATTTTAAATCACTTAACTCATGAAGATTGTTTTTTATCAGGAATCCTTTACCAAGTGCTTTTGATGCGGGTTGAATACCTATATTAAGAAGAATTCCTATAGCAGCCATATAAGTTACAAGTCCGCTTAGACCTGAACTAATAAAAGGAAGCGGCAATCCTGTGTTAGGTAACATTCTTGTTGCAACACCTATATTGGCAAATACTTGAAACATAAACATGGATGCTATTCCGATTGCAATCATTTTTCCAAGATAATCAACTGCATTTTTTGCAACAAAAAGGCATATTATAATAAATACAAATAGCACAATTATAATGCTGATTGAACCAATAAATCCAAATTCTTCTCCAATAGCAGACCATATAAAATCACTTTCGGTAACGTCAACTTTGTTATAATTACGTACATCTGATGTCCCTTCAATGATGTATTTACCGTATAATTTGCCGGATGAAATAGCTTCTATAGACATATTTTGCTGAAACATTTCATCAGGATATTTTTCCGGTTCCATAAAACCGACAATACGGGCAACTTGATATGGATGTAATATCCCTGAATTTGGTTGTAACACATACCAAAATAACACACCTAGTAATGGAACGGTTACAATAATTACCGGTAATATGATTTTATACGCGATACCGGAGGCATACAGCATCATTGCAAAAATAAATACAACTACAAGACTGGATGATAAGTCCGGTTGAAGTAATACAAAAGTTATAGGGAAGGAAGTAACTACTACGCCCCATATTAATGGCCAAAATGTTTCCATTTTATTCTGTAATTTGTTAAATAAAACAGCCAATGCAATGATTACCATCAGCTTACATAACTCAGATGGCTGTAAATCAAAACCGGGCAGTCTAATCCATCTGTATGCACCTTTACGATTATCAGTTCCTATAGGTGAAAATCTGGTGGCTGCAACTAAAGCTGAGACTAAAATATAGTATACTGCAGCATATCTGCATATGAAATGGTAATCAATTAGTGATACTATACCCATAATTATAAATCCAAGGGTAAAACCAAGTAACTGCTTACGAAAATCAGCTGATGTGTTCATTCCTGAGCCAATGACCCAGAGTGTAAATATACTTATTAATGATAATAATACTACTACAGAAACAAGTGGTATATTATATTTCTTCCATTCGTAATTTTTGGATTGTATAAATCCCCAAAATCTGGTCCATAATCGTACCATATTACATCACCTTAGCCGTTTTTTACTTTCATTTCGCTAATAGGAATGTTGGCAATAAGTGCAGGTACACAACCATTACCTTCAGCTGATTCAGTTTGTGTGATTTTAATATCCAAACCATTAAGATCAATCTCTACGTATCTTGATATTACTTTAATTATATCGTTTTTCATCTGTTCCATTAATTCCGGTGAGCAATTAGCGCGATCCGACACAAGAACAAGCTTAAGTCTGTCTTTTGCAACACTACCGGAAGATTTTCTTTTAAAAAAGTTTTCAAATAACATATAATATGCCTCCAATTATATTATGCACATTAATCTTTTTTCTTAAACTTGGAAAAAAGTTTACTGAATACGCCATTCTTTCCGTATAAATCAAGCATCGGAACATCTTCTCCAATAATTCTGCGACTGATGTTCATATATGCTTTTCCGGCCATAGTATCAGAACCAACAAGTGGTTCACCTTTGTTAGTTGATATTACTATATTTTCATCATCCGGAACTACACCAATTAAATCAATTCTTAAAACATCAACAACATCATCGCTGGAAAGCATCTCTGCTTTTTTAACCATATCCGGACGAAGTCTATTGACAATAAGTTCTGTTTTAGTCATATCAGAAGCTTCTAAAAGCCCGATTATTCTGTCTGCATCCCTAACAGCTGACATCTCCGGTGTTGTAACAACAAGTGCTCTTGTTGCTCCTGCAATTGCATTCTTAAATCCCTGTTCAATACCGGCAGGACAATCCATAATTATGTAATCGAATTCTTCCTTAAGTTCATCTGCTAATTTTTTCATCTGATCAGGTGAAACAGCAGTTTTATCTTTTGTTTGTGCTGACGGAAGTAAATACAGATTAGGATTACGTTTATCTTTGATTAATGCCTGTTTAATTCTGCATGTACCTTCGATAACATCTACAAGATTATAAACTATTCTGTTTTCAAGACCCATAACCACGTCGAGATTTCTAAGTCCGATATCCGTATCGATAAGAACTACAGATTTGCCAAGTTTAGCAAGACCGGTTCCTATGTTAGCTGTAGTGGTAGTTTTACCAACTCCACCTTTACCTGATGTTACAACAATTACTTCTCCCATTTTTATATCCTCCAAAATTTAGTCTAATTGAATATCGCTGAGTGATTCGCGGCTGATTGCTTCAATATAAATGTTGCCGTCTTCACAAAATGCGATTTGGGGTTCGTTTTTTTTCTTTCCCGACTTTTTGTCAGGTGAACGTGCTATCATATCTCCTATCCTAATCTGAGTCGGATTAAGATCAAGGGCTGCGACAAATGCGTGGTTATTACCACCGGCACCGGCAAAAGCATTGCCGTTCAAAGAGCCGAGAACAATTATGCTTCCTTTTGAAACCACTTGAGCTCCGGCATTAACATCACCAAGAACAATAACACTCGTTTCAAAATCAATTACCTGACCGTTTCTTAAGGTTCCTTTGTAAAAACGGCCATTTTTAGAATCTCTTTCATGAAGCGTGTCATTGATAGCCTGTGACATCTTTTTTTCAATCAAAGGGTCATCTTCTGTTATGCAGACAATATTAAGCTCAGAACTCTCCGAAATAATTGAAACAATTTCATACTTTTGTTCGTCGTCAAGTTTTCTGCCTTCAAATGCAATTGCAACCTGAGCTTGACCTAAAAATGATGACGAAGCTGTAAACTTGTCTTTGATTGCTTCTTTTAGTTCATCATAAGGCATTTTATCATCCAGTGCAACAATGATTCCTGATTTTGTTCCTTTAATATTAACAGGATTCTTCATAATTACCTCCCTTAATCGGAAAAAGCATGACTTTGGTTTTCCGGTTTTGTAACTTTACTGTTAAGAATTTCTTTACGCTTGTCCTTATCATAATAATATATATATATGTCTCTTGCAAGTTCTGCGGCATTACCTGAGGTGTATCCGTTAGGAATAACGGTTGTCATAGATATCTCCGGGTTATCATACGGGGCATAGGAAACAAATAAAGCGTGGTTAGGCTTTGAAACATTCTCCTGTGCAGTTCCGGTTTTTCCTGCAACATCTACGATTTTAACATTTTTAAATAATGATGCTACTGAACCACCTGTAATAACTTTTCTCATTCCGTTGTGTATATATGTCCATGTTGTTGAGGAAAAATTAACATTGTTATGAACCTTAGCTTTATTAGAAACAAATTTATCTTTAGCTGTTTTATGAATCTTGTCAATAAGCGTTAGGTCGTAACATATTCCTGAGTTAGCTATCGTTGTGACATATCTTGCAAGTCCGGCAGGAGTAAAACTGTTTGTACCCTGTCCGATTGCTGAACGAACACAGTCGGTGTCAGATATCTGTGGTGCTGCTTCTGACAGTTCAATACCGGATGGCTTGTTTAGTCCAAACATGGTTGCATATTTTTCAAGTGTATTAAGTCCTTTGTTATGATTAAGTATATCACCTGTAAGACCAAGTCTGTAACCTATTTCATAATAATAATAGTTACATGAATGTTTAAGTGCATCCGAAACATTGATTTTACCGTGGGAAGTGTTACTCCAACATTTTGGTGAAGGATTAACTTCCTTAAATGTATGTTTATCCATAATCTTCTCACCCGGTGAACTGAGAATTCCTATTTCTTCCAATGCGGCTGCAGAGGTTACCATTTTAAATGTTGAACCCGGTGCAGTTTTTTGCATGGAAGGTCTGTTCATTAAAGGATATGAAGAATTATTCATAACAACATTATAATACTCCGAATTAATCATGTTGGCAAATTTGTTGTTGTCATAGGTAGGATAAGTTACGTATGCTTTTACTTTACCGGTATTAACATCCGTAATAACAACAGAACCGGAACAAGGGTCAAGTGCAAGCATTGCAGGCGTTAATTCAAGTTTTTTAATTTTACCTATTATAAAATCATAGGAAGAAGTCATACCGGTATCAAGCATGCGGATATCTTCTTTGTTGCCGGATACTATTTTTTGGTCAATAAGTATAATGCATAAATCTTTACCTGTGATTTTATAATTGTATATCATATGCTTATAAATCAGTTTGTCGACAGATACATTGTTTTTTAGTTTGCCAATGATATACTCTCTTAAAACGTCATATAGTTCTGCAGTTGTATAGAATTTGTCCCCGATATCAAGGATATCAAAATCAATATAATTATTGATAATTGAATATTCAAGAAAACTGCTTAAACTGGTTTTACCATTATAATAATCAGTATAATGCTTATCAGTGGTATCGATTTCATCAGTCTTAAGAAGACCGCTGTCACTAAGCATCGAATAAATGTATTTTAAATATTCGGTATATTCATCACTTAAATTGACCGATGATTTTTTGTTTTCAAGCTTAAGGTAACGGTTGATATTATTTATAATGATTTTTCGGTTGTTTTTAAATGTTTTGTATACTTTTTTTTCTGTTTGTGATGCTTTTTTTGCTTTGAAATGATTTGTATCAATAATATTATTATGAATTAATGAATTAAAAACATCATATATAGGAATTCTGATATCTGAAGCAGATTCGCCTTTTGTACCTGCATCAGTACTGTTATTGATTTTAGAAATTAGTATTCCTGCGAGTTTTTTTTCAAGAATGTCATAACATGCTTTTTGCAAATCAGCATCTATTGTAAGGTATATATCATTACCTGCTACCGGATCGTTGATTTTATTGTTTTCTATAATTCGTGAATTATTATCAATGATAAGTGCTTCTTTACCTTTTTCTCCTCTTAATACACTTTCCATAGAAGATTCAATACCTGTTTTTCCAATCTGGTCGCTTATATTGTATGAATAATTATCATCTTTGTCTTCAAGTTCTTCAAGTTCCTCGTTTGTTACTGCTCCTGTATACCCTATGATATTTGAAAAATATTTGCTGTCATAGTATAAACGTTTTGTATCTTCGCTAATGCTTACACCGGGCATTTCGGCACAGTTTTCCTTTATAGCAATTACTGTTGAATTCTTCACCTCGGAAGAAACAATAATAGGGATATACTTTGTATAACTGTTAATTAGCATTGAATATCGTATTTTCATAATATCAAGAGCTTCTTCAGTTGTATATTCGTCTGAAATATCAAATTTTGGACCTTTAGAAGAAATGTCATTTTTCATATATTCAAACATTTCTTCAGCAGTTGCGTTAATCTGTTCTTCAGTTAGCTCTTCAACTGATTTCACAAAATATGCGTCTCTTTTGAAACGCAGAACAGAGTTTTCGTCAACAGAAAACTCTAATTTATTATCTTTTGACAATTTGATAGGAAATGAAATGTCTACCTTGTCACCATTCTTTTTAATTATGTTAAGCATTTTGTGAATCATGGCATTTTTCTGCGCATTGTCAGTAACTTCGCCGGTATCTTCAATAATAACATTATAAGATAGTTCGTTAGATGCTAACAGTTTTCCGTTACAATCATATATCTTTCCTCTGGAGCCTTTGATATCACGTTCTTTTTTTGTGGTGGTGATAGTTTTGTCGATATATGTATCACCTTTTACTATCTGTAAGGTAAACATTCTGACCACAACAATAAAAAATAATATGACATATATTATTACAATGGGAATAAGTCTTGATTTGAAAATGTTTTTAAGTGTAGTCAATAGATTATCAAGCAATCAATATTCCTCCTTATTGCTTCCCGGATGAGTGAATCTGTTAATTACAGAAAAAAGTTTAAATAGTATTATAGCTACAAGCATTGTATATATTGTTTCCGGTAAAATAACCTTACCAAAATAAAACATAATATCCAGCTTGCCTCTAAATAAAAATTCAAATACATAGTATAAGAAACCATATACTATGTCGCATATTCCGATTAATAATAACGGAAGCGAAAAATTGTTTTTTAAATATATATTATGTCCGTAACCGGCAATAAAACCGATTATAATGTATATAAGTGAATGAAGCCCTATAACAGAGCCGTATATCATATCTGACAATAATCCGCATCCCATGGCAACTAATACGGCTTCTCTTCGTCCGTTCAGATACCCCGTTGAGACAACATAAATCAGCATAAGATTTGGTACAACATTAGCCAGTCTTAAGTGCCAGAATATTGTTGTTTGGAATACATAACACAATATGATTATTAAACAAGCTACAACACTTTTTTTAATCATAGTCAGTCATTGCCTCCAATTCATCTGAACTTTTGACTTTTGTAATGACTAATACAGTCTCAAGTCTGTTGAAATCAACAACAGGAGCAATTCGTGCAGTCATAGTAAGGTTGTTAGGTTCTTTCTCTATATGACTGACATATCCGATTAGTATTCCTTCAAGAAATCTGTCACTTTCATAGGATGTTACAACTTCGTAGCCATCCTCTATCTCGGCGTCAATACTGATACGTTCAACTTCGATATATCCTTCACCAAGTGTTTCAAGATTGCCTTTAACATCACATGTATCAGAGGTTCTGACAAACATTCCGTTAACATAACTGTTATCGTCAATGATAGATCTTACTTTTGAATAATGCTTGCCCACCTCGGTAACGATGCCTACAAGACCGTTGCCGGCAATTACATTCATGTTCTTGGCGATTCCGTCAGTAGAACCCTTATCAATTGTAAAAAGGTTATACCAATTATTGTCATCGTGACTGATTACCCTCGCAGCAACTTTTGGGTATTGTTTGTATCCTTCATCAAGTTCGTAAAGTTTCCTAAGGTTTGCAAGTTCATTATGATCTTCTATCAGTGAAACATTCTCTTCCCTGATTTTTGCAAGTTCTGATTTTAAACGTTTGTTTTCGTCAAGTAATTCTTGTTTTGCTTTAAATGTATCAAATACAGAATATATGGATTCTCCAATAGAATTGACACTTTTTTGCATCGGAGTCATAATATTTCCTACTGAAGTTTTTAAGGAATTAACCTGTTCCTGATATTTGAATGATAATACAATCAATACAAAACATATAACAGTAAAAATAACGAGCATTGCCGGTGCAGATATACTAATTTTTCTCTTCTTTTTCTTCATTCAGACATTAAACTCCTTTTCGTATTGGAATCATCTCTCATCTGCAATAAGTTTGTTATACTGAGGATTGTTGATAATTGTTCCCAATCCGTTAATTACGGTATTCTCCGGTTCTTCGTCAAAATTAACCTTAAGTCCTGTTGAAATGGTGATAAATTCAGCAAGGTTCTCGAGTTTTGAAGAACCGCCTGTTACGTATATACCGCTTCTGTAAATGTCTGCGGATACTTCAGGTGGGGTTCTTTCAAGAATAACTTTAATGTTATCCATAATAGCCTGTAAATCTTCAAGTAGTGCCTCGTGTATTTCACCGGCATCTAATACAAGTTCGCCGGGAAGTCCTGAAATGGTGTTGCGTCCGTAAACAACAATTTCACCTCGGGCAGGCATAGCTGAACCAATTTCTTTTTTTACATTTTCAGCGGTTTTTGACCCTATAACAAAATTATATTTTCTTCTTGCCATGTTAATTATATCTTCGTCAAAACTGTTGCCGCCGATTGGAATGAGTTTGCTGAAAATAATTCCGCCAAGTGAAAGAACTGAAATCTCGGTTGTATTGGCACCGATATCAACCATGAGTACACCGGTTGAATCTAAGATATCTAAATCCATTCCCAGTGCATCGGCAATAGGTTTTTCAACCATTCTGATTTTATTAGGACGTGTTTTTGTTGATAATATTACATCAAAATAAGATCTTTTTTCTACTTCAGTAATATCTGTCGGGATTGCTATATAGTAATCATAACCTTTGAGTTTTCCGTGTCCTTCAGATAATTTGTTGAAAAAAGACTGCATAAGCATATTCATATTACTTAGGTCTGCAATTACTCCGTTTTTTACAGGATAAGATACATTAATATTAACAGGTGCTTTTTCATACATTTCGTATGCCTTATCACCTGTCGCAAGTACTTCTGTTTTTTTGAAAATAGCAATTACACTTTTTTCATCAAGTACAATACCTTTACCTGCTTTTACAATTTTAATTGTGCTTGTACCAAAATCTATGCCTAATACTTTTCGGTTCATTGGTTAGTATCCTCCTGACATTTGTGTTTATAAATAACCTGCTTCTTTCATGCTGTAATAATTATTATCGCCTATAATAATATGGTCAACCATCGGTATACATATAAGTTCTCCGGCTTCTTTTACTTTTTGAGTAACATACAAATCTTCTTTGCTTGGAGAAGAATCTCCGCTCGGATGATTATGAAGTAAAATGATTCTGACTGCGCCGCATTTTAATGCCTGACAGAAAATTTCTCTTGTGGATGCAACAGATGAATTAACCGACCCAACTGAAACTGTAACATCACTTTTTCGTCTTGATTTTGAATCTAACATTACGACTACAAGATTTTCCCTGTCAAGATTACGCATATGTTCCATGTAATATTCAGCGACAATAAGCGGATGGTCAAAACATTCTCCGACGTTTTTTGTTTGTCTGGCCATTCTTTTTGTTAGTTCTGCTACACATTTAAGCTGAATGGCTTTGACCCGACCGATTCCGTTAAATTCCTGAAGCTCCTTTAATGACATAGTATGAAGATTCATAAGTCCGGCACCTTCATTACTTTGAAGTATGTCCGCAATTACATCAGTTGATTTAACATTAATGGTTCCGCTTCTGATTATTGCAGATAAAAGTTCTACGTCAGATAATGCAGAGACTCCATATTGTTCGCATTTTTCATAAGGTTTCATGGAATCGGGCAATTGTTTAATTGTAACGGTATTCTTCATATTAAGTCCCTTTCCTACACTCCGAAGTGAGGAAATAATAACAGCCAAAAAGAGACTTTTGTTAAATGGTTAACATTCAAATTATATCATACAATATTTTATTTGTATATACAGTTTTTAGGAAATGCAATTCCTTTATCATACATTTTCTGCAGAGACATCATTATGCCGAATTTTGCATGTTGCCATGTGAGACCACCCTGAAAATATACTGCATAAGGCGGTTCTATTGGTGCATCAGCACTTAATTCAATTGATGAACCGGACACAAATGCGCCGGCTGCCATTATAACGTCGCTGTGATATCCGGGCATTGCATATGGTTCCGGTTTAACATGACTGTCAATAGGAGCGGCGGCTTGTATTCCTTCACAAAATGCAATGACAGCATCTGCATTTTTGAATGCTACAGATTGAATTATATCATGTCTGCTTTCTTTGCTGTCAGGTATGCACTTATATCCAAGACCTTCATAAATGTTAGCGGCAAAGATAGCCCCTTTTAATGCTGAGGCGGTCACTTGGGGAGCCATAAATAATCCTTGATATAAACTCTGGTTTATATTTAGTGAAGCCCCTACTTCTTTGCCGAGTGCCGGTGTAGTTAATCTGAATGAGGCGTTTTCTATACATTTTTTTGTGCCGGCAATATATCCGCCCATCGGTGCAAGTCCGCCTCCCGGGTTCTTAATTAATGAACCGACACACATATCCGCGCCAACGTCTGAAGGTTCTAAAGTTTCTACAAATTCACCGTAGCAATTATCTACCATACAAATTATATCCGGATTGATGTTTTTTATAAATGTTATACACTCTTTTATTATGGATACGGAGAGAGTAGGCCTTACTGAATATCCCTTTGAACGTTGTATTGCTATTATTTTTGTTTTTTTATTAATTAATGCTTTGATTGTATCGTAGTCAAAACTTCCGTCAGGCAATAAGTCTGCCTGTTTGTATTTAATTCCGTACTCTCTTAGTGAACCGGGACATTCTTTGCTTTCATCTATGCCTATAATTCCTTCCATGGTATCATAAGGCTTTCCTGTAACGTATATAAGTTCATCGCCGGGTCTTAAATTACCGAATAACGCAACGGTAAGTGCGTGTGTTCCGCAGGTTATCTGACTTCTTACAAGAGCATCTTCTGTATGAAAAATATCTGCATATACACGCTCAAGCGCATCGCGTCCGATATCTGTATAACCATATCCCGTAGAACCTAAAAGATGGGCATCACTTATTTTGTTATTTTGCATTGCAGTTAATACTTTTAGCTGATTGTATTCAGATACGCTGTCAATTTGCGCAAAATTGTCTTTACAAGCGTTCCATTTTTCGTTGCAATATTCGTATACATTTTCGCTTATTCCTAAATCCATATACATTTTTTTGATTGAGTTCATTGGTAATTCTCCCCCGTATTAGCTTATTTGATTTCAAGTTCTTTGATTTTATCAATTATGTTATTGATGATTGTTTCTTCTGTTAAAAGTGATTTGTCATACCATATTGTATCTTTTTCTCTTTTAAACCATGTAAGTTGCCTCTTTGCAAAATGTCTGGTTTCTTTTTTCAGGATTTCAATTGCATCATCCAGTGAATATTCCCCTTCTAAATAACGGATAATTTCTTTATAACCAAGTCCCTGCATTGATATCATGTCTTTGGTACAACCATAATCAATAAGGTCTTTTACTTCTTCTACAAGTCCCTCTTTTATCATAATATCAACTCTTTTATCTATATTAGAATATAAAGTATCACGTTCATTTGTTAATACAAAGTATGCATAATTGTACGGAGATTTCCGAGCAGCTTCTCTTTTGTTATGAATAGAAAACAGCTCTCCTGTTTGATGATGATATTCAAGGGCTCTTATTATTCTTTTGATATTATTTGAATGAACTTGTGCTGCATAATCAGGGTCAGTTATTTCCAGTTTTTTATAAAGAGCTTCGTTACCGTGTTTTAAAGCGTAATCAGTAAGTTGTTCCCTATACAATGTATCACCGGTATGTTCAGTAAATTCAATATCTCTAAGTAATGCCTGAATATAAAATCCGGTACCGCCGGTTATAAGTGGAATATGTCCTCTTTCTATAATTTCGTCAATTAATTGTTTTGCAATCTGTTTAAACATAACAACGTTGAATTCTTCTTTTGGATCAAGAATATCAATCATGTGATGTGTGACGCCATCCATTTCTTCGGACTTAATCTTTGCAGTACCGATATTCATTTTTTTATATACCTGCATGGAATCAGCAGAAATTATTTCGGCATTGATTGTTTTAGCAAGTCGTATGGATAATGCTGTTTTTCCGACGGCAGTTGGGCCGGTTAATATTATAAGAGGTTTTTTGTTGGTCATAATATTACTCCGTTTTCTATACTATCCTTCCGAATTTTTTTTCCAGTTCGTATTTGGTCATTTTAATCATGGTAGGTCTTCCGTGGGGACAATTAAATGGATTGTCAAGGGAAAATAACTGTTTTACAAGTGCTTCTGCTTCTGTTTTTGATATGGATTTGTTGCCTTTTACTGCAGCTTTACAGGACATGGATGCAATTTTATCTAATAAAATAGAGTCTCTTGTTCTTACGTTATCTTCTCCCAATAAGGATGATATCATGTCTATAAATATTTCCCGACCTTCGATTCCGGGCAAGTCTGCCGGTACTCTGTTAACAATGTATTCGTTTCCTCCAAAGTGTTCGATTCCAAATCCCATTAATTCAAATGTTGAAATATTATTATTGACAATCGAAGCTTCTTTTGGAGACAATGTGATTATTGTCGGCGGACTGACTATCTGAGTTGCCACAGTTTTATTGTTTATATTTTTTGAATATTGTTCGTACATAACTTTTTCATGTGCGGCATGCTGGTCAAGGATGTACATTTCGTTGTGGTATTCTATAATCCAGTATGTTGAAAATACACAACCAACAACATTTATGTCTTTTAATCGCTCATTTTCCATACCTTTTTCGTCAAATATGGATGTTTGTACCGGATGAATGTTATCTGAGTGATAAGGAACAGAATTGTCTTTTAACTCATTAATTCTGTTGATTTCAAATGGTTCCGGTATTTTTAATGCAGTTGGTTTAGTTTTGGACTCCTTTTTTTCGTTATCTTTTGAATCTAAAGCTTCATTAGTGTTGTTCGTTGAAGTTGAGGATTCGTTTGAACAGTTTTTTGAATCCAAAGCTTCGTTAGTATTGTTTGTTGAAGTTGAAACTTCGTTTGAACTTATTTTCTTTGAAACCGGGTGTTCATGAGAAGTAACGGCATCAGGCACCGAAACTTCTCTTACTGTCATAGAATCTTTCAATGCAGTTTTAACGGCATAATTCACTGCTGAATATATCTTGTCACTTTCTTTGAATCTTATTTCCTGTTTTGAAGGATGAACATTAACATCCATGCTATCCTGACTAATATTTATCAGCAAAACGGCAAAAGGAAACTTGTGCTGCATAAAATATCCGTGATAACCTTCTTCGATTGCTCTGAATAATATAGGACTTTTAATATATCTTCCGTTAACGAAACAACTGATAAAACCTCTGTTTCCGCGCGCAACTATAGGTCGTCCTATGAAACCGGTTATATTGATTCCTTCTGTTTGATGATTAATAGGTAAGATATTGCCTGTAATATCTCTTCCGTATATACGATATATTACATCTTTTAAATCACCCAGACCGACAGTGTTGATTTTTAATTGACCGTTGTATATATACTTAAACGAAATTTCTGGATGTGATAATGCAAGTTTTTCCATAAGTTCTGTTATATAACTTCCTTCTGTTGCCGGTGTTTTTAGAAACTTGCGTCTTGCGGGTGTATTGTAAAATATATCTCTTACAACAAAGGTTGTGCCGTCAGGACAGCCCACTTCCTGATAGGTTTCTTCATTACCGCCATTAATTACATATCTGATACCTGTTATCTCATCGGATTGTTTGGTGATACACTCCATTTTTGCTACTGAAGCAATACTTGCAAGAGCTTCTCCTCTAAAACCAAGACTGGAAATAATCATAAGATCGTTAATATCATTTATTTTACTTGTTGCGTGTCTTTCAAATGCAAGTCGTACGTCATCGGGAGCAATACCTTTTCCGTTATCGGTAATGCGAATCATATCAAGACCACCATTTTTTACTTCAACAGTAACAGCAGTAGAACCAGCATCAATTGAATTTTCAACCAGTTCCTTAACAATTGCAGCAGGTTTCTCAACAACTTCACCGGCAGCTATTTGATTGATGGTATTGTCGTCAAGTATATTAATGATTGACATCAGAATTTCTCCTTCATACGTTTTTGGTATCCATATAACAAATTAAGTGCGTCAATAGGACTAAGTGCATTTAAGTCCATGTCATGTATTTCAAGAATAATATCATCAAAGCCTTCGGTTTTATTAATAATATCAAATATAGATATTTGATTAACGGAACCTGACATCTCGGTATCGGATTCGATTTTTTGCTGTTTTGGTTTGTCAAGAACGGATTTTGTTTTTAAACTCAAGTCATTAGCAGTTAACTGCATGACAAGTTCGTTGGCTCTTGCGATAACGGCGTCAGGAACTCCGGCAAGTTTTGCAACCTGAATACCGTAGCTTTTATCAGCACCGCCTTTAACAATTTTTCTTAAAAATACTATATCTTCACCCTGTTCTTTTACTGCAATGCAATAGTTATTAACACCTGATAGTTTTCCTTCTAATTCTGTTAATTCATGATAATGCGTTGCAAAAAGTGTTTTAGCTCCGATACATTTTGTATTTGAAATATGTTCTACAACAGCCCATGCGATTGCAAGTCCGTCAAAGGTACTGGTGCCGCGACCTATTTCATCAAGAATAATCAGGCTGTTTTTAGTTGCATTTCTGAGAATGTTGGCAACTTCAGTCATTTCTACCATAAATGTACTTTGTCCGGAAGCAAGGTCATCAGAAGCGCCTACTCGTGTAAATATTCTGTCACATATACCGATTTCGGCAGATGAAGCAGGTACAAATGAACCAATTTGCGCCATAAGTGTAATTAAAGCGGTTTGTCTCATGTATGTAGATTTTCCTGCCATATTAGGACCGGTAATAATTGATATTCTGTTGTTTTTACAATCTAACATAGTATCATTTGAAACAAACATATAATTTGTTAGCATTTTTTCTATTACGGGATGGCGTCCGTCTTTTATATTAATAACGCCTTTGGTATTAATGATCGGACGTACATAATTATTTTGTTCCGCAACTAATGCAAGGGATGCAAACATATCAATATTTGCAATAATGCCGGCAGACTTTTGTATGCGTTCCATTTGCTGATATATTTTGTCTCTGAGTTCTACATATAATTCGTATTCAAGAGTGTATAATCTGTCCTCGGCACCAAGAATTGTGTCTTCAAGTTTTTTGAGTTCTTCGGTAGTATATCTTTCGGCACCGGCTAAAGTCTGTTTTCTTATCCAGCAAGCAGGAACAAGATCTTTATAAGAATTAGTTACTTCAAGATAGTATCCAAAAACTCTGTTGTATTTTATTTTTAGATTTTTAATTCCTGTAGAATTACGTTCACGTTCTTCCATCTGGGCAAGCCATGATTTACCTTCGATTTTGGCAACGCGAAGTTTATCTACAACTTCATTGTATCCGTCTCTGATAATATTTCCTTCATGTAATGCAAGCGGTGGCTCGTCACATATGGCATCATTTATCTCAGAACATATATCTTCTAATGTGTCAAGTTCTTTGTGTAATTGTTTAATAAGAGCACTATTAAGAGTGCCGGTTACAAATTTTATATGTGGAAGCATTCTTAAAGAGTTTCTAAGAGCAATCATATCTCTTGGATTAACGCTTTTATAACTTACTTTTGTTATAAGTCTCTCTAAATCATATACAGGAGAAAGGTATTCTCTAAGTTCTTCTCTTGAAACCATATTTTCAACAAGTTCGTTTACGGCATCAAGTCTTTTGTTAATAAGTCTTGAATCAATTAAAGGTTGTTCAACGTTAGTTCTCAGACATCTGGCACCCATTGCTGTACATGTTTTGTCAAGAACCCATAATAAAGAACCTCTTTTATTTTTCTCACGTATAGTTTCAGTAAGTTCAAGATTGCGCCTTGTTGCACTGTCAAGAAACATATAATCAGAAGAAACATAAGGGGTTAGACGATTGATATGAGACAGCGCAGTCTTTTGTGTATCAAGCATATATTGTAAAAGGGTTCCTGCTGCGATGGTTGAATAAGAACCTTTTTCCAGTCCCAGTCCGCTTACGTCGGCTAGATTAAAATGTTTACATAATACTTCTTCGCAATTTGTATCAGAAAAAAATCTTCCCGGAAGCAAAGATAATACTATTCCAAGTCTGTTTTCAAGATCATTTGTATCTATTTCAGAAACAAACAGAGCATCATTACATATAATTTCTTTTGGCATGAATCTGTTGATTTCGTCAAGAACACTTGCAGCAGAGTTAACCTCTGTTACATAATATGAGCCGGTTGTGATGTCTGCTATCGAGATTCCAAAATAAGGCTGGCAGCAGAATAATGACATTATATAATTGTTACGTGATTCATCTAATGTACCGGAACTTGTATTAGTGCCTGGAGTTACAATTCTGATAACTTCCCTTTTTACAAGTCCTTTTGCTTCTTTCGGATCTTCTACCTGTTCGCATATTGCGACCTTGTATCCTTTTTTTACAAGTTTGTCTATATATCCGTCCGCAGAATGAAACGGGACACCACACATGGGTGCCCTTTCATCTAAGCCACAGCTTTTTCCTGTAAGCGTTAATTCTAATTCTTTGGAACAAACTTTGGCATCTTCAAAAAACATTTCATAGAAATCCCCAAGTCGGTAAAACAATATACAATCAGAATATTCTTCTTTTGTTTTTACATACTGTTCCATCATTGGTGTTAATTTTGCCATTGTTGTATTATAACTCCTTTAATTATGGTGTAGTAACTTCAACAGGATCCTGAACCGGTTCTTCGGTAGGAACTAACGGTGCTTCAGTAAGAACTACCGGTGCTTCAGTTGGTATTACAGGTGCTTCTGTCACAACAACACTTGATGTCGGAGCCGTTGTAGCTTCTGTAATAGTTGTATCTGAAGGTACTTTAGTTGCTTTTGGTTTTTTGGTAGCCTTTGGTTTTTTGGTGGTTACCGGTTTTTTTGTTTCTTTTGGTGCTTCGGTTGAAGGGGCGCTGGTTACAGTAGTTGGTGTAAGCGTCGGACTTACATAAGTTGAAGCTGAATCTGTAAGGTATTCGGACTTTATATAAGCCTCTGTTCCGTTGTAGCTTACTTTTGTCCATCCGTTTGTCATTTTTTCAATACATTCTACTGATTCGCCTTTATTTAATTTACCTATTGATTCGGATGTAGTATCGGCAGCAGTTCTAATATTAACACCTGTTGTAGCATATACGTATTCAACTCCGTCATCATCAAATTCAAAATCATTGAGTCCTTCGTCAATACTACCGTCTTCTTCAAATGAATCTTCTTCGTCAACAATGGAATCAACAGGTTCTTCATCGGTCTCTGTATCCGTAATTTCACTTGTTGGCTGCGGGGTTGCAACCGGTGCTTCTTCAGCATCATCTTTTTTTGATAATAAAGATATTCCCAGAATAACAGCGACAATTAATATTATAATAATAACCGCACTCCAAATACCTATAATAAAATCAAATCTAAAATCTTTTTCGTTCTTTATTCTTCTTATAAACTTCTTAATTGCATTCATAAATATCTGTTCTCCTATTATAAACTAATTTCTTTTGACACATGTGGTTAATTATACATTTGTTTGCCCAAAATGTCTACAGAACATTTGTTTGACATTCTAAAAAAAATAAGTTATATTTATTATATAAATTCCATGGAGGTTTTCGTAATGAGCAACGGAAGAATCAGTTCTAAACAACAAGAGATACTTGAATATATTAAAACATGTATTATGAGCCAGGGTTATCCGCCTGCTGTAAGAGATATATGTCAGGCTGTTAATCTGAAATCGACTTCATCAGTTCATTCACATCTCGAGACTCTGGAGAAAAACGGATACATACGAAGAGACCCTAGTAAGCCTCGTGCAATTGAGATTATAGATGATGAATTTAATCTTACGCGAAGAGAGATGATTAATGTTCCGATTATCGGTACCATTACCGCCGGGGAACCTATATTGGCTACAGAGAATATCGAAGGTTATTTCCCTGTACTTGCAGATAATCTTCCGTCCGGAGATATGTTTATGCTCCACGTTAAAGGTGAAAGTATGATTAATGCAGGGATATTTGATGGCGACTGTGTTATTGTTAAACAACAACAGACAGCTAACAACGGTGATATTATAGCTGCACTTATTGATGATTCTGCTACTGTCAAGACTTTTTATAAAGAATCCGACCATATAAGACTTCAGCCGGAAAACGACGCATTAGATCCTATTATTGTTGATAATTGTGAAGTGCTTGGTAAGGTTGTTGCTTTGTATCGTCAGTTGTAAAACTAATTACTGAATATAAAAACGGACATTACCGATATCAACTACAATCTATGAAAGTGTTGATTTCTCGATAATGTCTGTTTTTTAATGTTTAAGAGTTAAAAATGGGTATTTCCCGACACACCCATTATTTATGTAGTGAATAATATATTCGGCAATCAATTTTGTATTGCAGTATTATTTCTGATATTAGATTTCAACTCGGGTACAATCCGCCCAGAGTCTCTCAAGATTATAAAATTCTCTGTCTTCTTTTGAAAATACATGAATAATGACATCGCCATAATCCATAAGAACCCATGAGGAATTCTGATGTCCTTCTATACGTGGGCTTTTTGCTCCGGCTTTGTGCATTGCTTCATCGACACTGTCAACAAGTGCGGTGATTTGGGAAGGATTGTTACCATTGGCTATTATAAAATAATCTGCAATAACAGATACTTCAGCAACTTCCAGAATCTGAATGTTTTCACCTTTTTTGTCTTCTAATGCTTCATAAGCTGTGATTGCTAATTTTTTTGATTTTTCTATATCAAAACTCATGTTATCAACTCCTTGTATAATAGTTATATGCATCAATAGAATTATTGTCTATATGTTTTCTTGATTCTTTAAGATAATTTATAGTATTTTCTAATACAATTCTACATGCTTTGTCTATGTCAATATAAACTATTTTTCTGACTTCATCAAGTCCGGGAATAATTTTTCTGTTGGGTTCTATATAATCTGCAATATAGATGATTTTTTCAAGCATGCTCATATCTGCATGGCCGGTTGTGTGGTATCGGATTGCATTGATAATGTCGTCATCTGTAATCTCATATTTTTCCTTCGCAATATATGCTCCCACTTTACTGTGAAGTAATGATGGTGACATAATTTCATCATTAGTTATTTCTATATCTTTCTTTTTGCAAAACTTGAATAATTCATCTTCGTCCATCTCTTTGGCGCAATCATGAAGTATTCCGGCGATTCCTGCTTTTTCAAGAGAAATATTATATCTCATTGCAAGGTTTTGTGCAGTATACATAACGCCTATGGAATGAATATATCTTTTGGGTTTAAGACTCTTTTCAAGTATTTTTTGATACTTAACAATATTGTAACACATATAATGCTCCTTATAATCAACAATTGCTATTATAATATATTGTTTTGATGATAAAGTAAGTGGTAGTAACAACTAATACAAAGCATTATTATATATATATTCTAAGACATTTGAAGGTACTAATGATAAAATGTCATCTGTTGAATTATTATTGCGATTCATTCTGTTCTTAATATGATCACGTATTTCGCTTGATGAAATGTTTATGCAATCGGTTTTGAGGAGTTTTATACGAGCATTATAGCTATTTTCAAAAAATGTTTTTTTATTGTATAATTCTTCGTCTGAAATACCGTTTCTTTTAAAAACTCCAACAACAGCATTCGCAAATAATATTTCCGGATGATACCATTTTTCCATATACATGAATGAATCTGCTCCCACGATAAAAGTGTAAGTATTATCCGGGTTTTCACGTTTGAGCATACTTAATGTATCGGCAGTATATGTGGTCCCTTCTCTTGTCAGTTCGTAATCTGACACTTCAATATAAGGATAATCTTTGGTTGCAAGTTTTGCCATGTTGAATCTGTGGTTTGCAGCTATTATATTGTATTTATGTGGCGGGGTTTTTAGAGGCATAATAATTACTTTATCCAAATTAAGTTCTTTATATGCTTCGACTGCCATATTAACATGTGCATTATGAATTGGACTAAATGTTCCGCCCAGTATACCAATATTCATTATATCACCGCCGGTTATTTATAATAATCGAATGCATAACCACAAACATCAACTGTGTCTCCGTCCGTGATTCCGAGATTTTCAAGTTCTTCAATGATTCCGTTTTCTTTAAGGAATTTCTGGAAAAACTCAAAACCTTTTTCGGATTCCAGATTTGTATATCCTAACATTCTTTCGATTCTCGGTCCTTCAACAATATATGCTTCGTCTTCTTCGCTATAATATACTTCGAATGGTAAATCCGTGTTGTCTGTTTCTTCTTCAGGGAAATATTCCTGTTCATAAACAACCGGTGTTTTTCCTATTTCATCCAAAGTATTTTTAACATAATATAAAAGTTCTCTGACTCCTTTGCCGCTTACGGCGGATATAGGGAATACTTTTATGCCCTTTGGTTCAAATTCTTCCTTAAGGAGTGTAATAACGGTCTCTTCTTCCGTACCGTAAAATACGTCAGTTTTGTTGGCTGCAATTACTTGAGGTTTGTTTGCTAATGTGTCATCGTAATCAAATAACTCATTATTGATAATATTAATATCATTAATTGGATCGCGTCCTTCTGTAGAGGCAGCATCAACCATGTGAATGATTACTCTTGTTCTTTCTATATGTTTAAGAAATTCATGGCCAAGTCCAACTCCTTTTGAGGCTCCTTCAATAAGTCCGGGAATATCGGCAATTATAAATCCGTCAGCATCCCCCAAATCAACAACTCCGAGATTAGGGTTTAGTGTAGTGAAATGGTAATTGGCAATCTTAGGTTTTGCATTTGTTACTCTTGACAAAAATGTGGATTTTCCTACATTTGGGAATCCTACAAGACCTACATCTGCAATTGTCTTAAGTTCAAGAATTACTTCTAATTCTCTACCCGGTTTTCCGGGCTGTGCATATTTAGGTGCCTGCATTGTTGGTGTTGCATAGTGCTGGTTGCCTTTTCCACCTCTTCCGCCTCGAAGTACAGTTACCTGTTTTCCTTCGGACATATCAGCTATTATTTTACCTGAGACAGCTTCCCTTATCAAAGTGCCTTCAGGGACTTTAAGAATACAATCTTCACCATCGCTTCCGTGACACCTGCGTCCGCTTCCGGGTTCGCCGTTACCTGCGGCATATTTTCTTTTGTGACGATAGTCATTAAGTGTATTCAGACTTTTATCTGCAACAAATATAAGATCTCCGCCACGTCCGCCGTCACCGCCATCAGGACCGCCGGCAGGAACATATAGCTCACGCCTAAAACTAACACAACCATTGCCACCGCTTCCGGATTTTATGGTAATTGTAGCAATATCAGCAAACATATTTAGTCACCTCACAAAAATAACGATTTATAGAGAAGTCGGGTGAACTTTCCTATATGATAAAATAGGGGTTGTTATTCAACAACCCCTGCTAAAATACAAATGTTAATCAAATTATTTTGCTTCCTCTAAAGGATATACAGAAGCCTGCTTCTTGTCTCTTCCTTTACGCTCGAAACGAAGAATTCCGTCTGCTTTAGCATAAAGAGTATCATCTCCACCCTTACCAACGTTAAGACCAGGATGAATCTTGGTTCCACGCTGTCTGTAGATGATGTTACCTGCTAATACAAACTGTCCGTCCGCTCTCTTAGCGCCAAGTCTCTTTGACTCAGAATCTCTACCGTTCTTAGTAGAACCCATTCCCTTTTTATGAGCAAAAAACTGAAGATTCATTTTCAACATGGTACATTGCACCTCCTTGAAATCTATTTTATACTTATAAATTCATTACCATACTCCTCAGCAATACTTTCAAGACCTATACGCATTGATCTGAGAAGAATTTCGGATGAGTCGCTTAATTCTTTTACTTCAAATAACATAAAACCTTCATTTTCATTCTTATCAAACGTATAATAATCATCTGTTAATCTGCCAATAGAATTAACAGTATTAATTGTAAGAACAGAAACTGCTGAACAAACTATATCAAAGCCTTTATCAGCATATCCTGCATGTCCTATAATCCTGAAACCGGTTAATCTATGTTCTTTATTCCATAAGAATTCTGCATTAATCATACTTTTTAACCATTAATCTTTTCAATCTTAACTTCGGTGTAAGCCTGTCTGTGACCATTTTTCTTGTGGTATCCTGACTTTCTCTTGTAGCGGTATACAACAACCTTTTTACCTCTACCCTCAGATACAACCGAAGCTTCAACAGTTGCACCTTCGACTGTAGGATTACCAATCTTCATTTCACCATTGTTTACAATAAGAACCTGGTCAAATGTAAATGATTCTCCGACTGTAGCATCAAGTTTTTCAACTTTGATGACGTCGCCTTCGGATACTTTGTACTGTTTACCACCTGTTGCAATAATTGCGTACATACAAGCACCTCCTCTAATCATTACTCGCCAACTACGGTGTCTGAAATTCAGAACTTAAACCTCATTGTGCGGCAGTTGTAAATGCCGGAATTGACACTCACCAAGTTAATTTATCATATATACTTTCATATTGTCAAGTTTTTTTTAGCGTAATTATATATTGATTAACATAATATATTAAATGAGCAAACTTACAATTATATATATTTCCGGCAATGTTTTAATTGTTTAATATTATATGTCCAATCTTAACTGTATACTGTCTTCGGCTTCTTTTTCGGCTTCATTTTTAAATTCTTCAACAATATCTGAATCAAGTTCCGGCAATTCTTCCGTGGATTCAATTCCGAAGCTGCGTAAAAATTCTTCGGTAGTTGCAAAGAGAATCGGTCTTCCGGGAGCGTCTTTTCTACCGGCTTCGCATACAAGATTGTATTCAACAAGTTTATTAACCGTATGGTCTGATTTGACACCTCTGATTTTTTCAATTTCAAGTTTTGTAACCGGTTGCTTGTAGGCAATGATTGATAATGTTTCTAACATTACATCTGTGAGTTCTCTTGGCTTCGGTACATGAGCAATCCTTACCAGATAATCATACAGCTCTTTTTTTGTACACAGTTGGTATGCTCCTTCTAATTCAATAAGCTGAATTCCCCTGTTGGCATCTTTATATATATCAGTAAGTTCTTTGAGAACTGATTTCATATCATCAACTGATAAATTAATTGCCTGTGCAATATGTGTCAGTTCTACTGCTTCGCCCATTGAAAACAAAATAGCTTCTGCAGCAGCTATTAATTCTTCTCTTGTGCGATTATCGGTACTGTTATTATCATCAGAAACAATTATTTCTTCCTGCATATGTAATTTATTCTCCTTACCTGTAAGTTATTATTATATCATCAAAAGGCTGTTCCTGTTCAATAAGAAGTACGCCTGTTTTCATCAGTTCTAAAACAGCAAGGAACGAAACAATTATGTATGAACGGCTTCTTTGTTCCTCAAGAAGTCTTGTAAAACTGAATTTGCCTTCTGTTTTCGCAAAATTTCTAATGTATTCCATTCGATCTTCAACACTTACTTCTTCTTTCTCTATTTTACCAAACTTACTTCTGATTGGATCAACCTTGTCTTCACGTCGTTTAATAACAGTTTCAAATATGTCCTGTAGTTTGCGCATTGTTATACCATCAAGCAATGCATCGGTGTCAATATCTTCTTCCCAATTCATAACTTCTTCGGGCATATTTTGTTCTTTATATAATACTCTTGATGCTTCCATGTGTCTGTCCTTTAGTTCAAAGGAAGCATATTTGTACATTTTATACTCAATAAGTCTTGCAACAAGTTCCTGTCTTGGGTCTTCATATTCTTCAGGTTCTTCTTCCTCTTCAGGCGGCAGTAACATTTTTGATTTGATTCGTATAAGTGTTGCGGCCATAACAAGAAATTCGCTGAGAGTATCCATATCATCGGTATGAATATTTTCAATATATTCCAAATATTGGTCTGTAATAACTACTATAGGAATATCATATATATCAATTTTGTTCTTATCAATGAGGTGTAAAAGTAAATCAAGCGGGCCTTCAAACACCTCTAACTTTACCGGTATTCCCATGATATGACCTCCGATTAATGTTTGTAATTTTAGAATACAACTTATAATTTTAACATTATTGATGAATAAAGCAAGTTGTTTTTAAATTTTTAATAGTATGTGTTACATTCAATCGATAGTGTTTTTATAAGAATTTCTAAGGGTTACAGTCATAATCTCCGGTGGATTAAATAATCTTATAGGAATAGTGTGGGCCCCAAGACCTCTTGAAAGATACAGCATTGAATCTTTATTGGCAAAGCATCCATAGTCATAGTATGGAAATAATCGTAGAGATGGTGCAATAACACCTCCTAATATTGGTAGAACAACAAGGCCGCCATGTATATGACCGGATAATACTATATCGGCACCCCAACTTACATAATTATCAAAATAATCAGGATTATGCGCAATAAGAAGTTCGATTCGGTTATTGTTACATGGTTTTAACAGGCTGTTAATGTAATCCGATGGCATAATTGATTTGTTATAAAACTTTGAGTAAAACTTCTTTTCTATATTAACACCTGAAATCCTAAGAACTTTTTCACCGATTCTAAGGCGTATTGAACGATTGTTAAGTATCTTAACTCCCATTTTGCGGAGTTGTCTTTTGTAATATTTGAATTTTTTTGTTGTTTTATCGTTTATTGATAACTTGAGTTCATGATTCCCTATTCCGTAATAAATAGGGCATATTTCAATTAATCTTTCAAACAGGCTTATGACTGTATTGAAATTTTTGCCGTTAGAACTCACCATATCTCCTGCAGTAATAATTATATCGGGTGATATTTCTTTTATTTTGTTGTATAAGTCTTCGTTATTATTCCCTAAATCTACTGCATGAAGGTCGGAAAGGACAGTAATTTTGAATCCATCAAATGCATTTCCGATTTTTTGAGATGTGTATTCATAATTGGTACAGGATATTTTTTTCATGATTAATCCTTTCATTTTGTCATATTTTGATTTTTTATGAGAAAAAATATATTTTTATTGAATATAAAACTAATAAATGTATCGGATAAAATAAATATGTCAGATATTTAATATTAAAGCCTCTTTTACCGTTATATAGTTCGATAAACAGTAAAGCTACAACACCAAAAGGTTGTCCCATATACATATTAAGCATTCCGATTCCCAGGATTCTGTATAAAGGCATATTTTTCATATAATAAAAAAATAGTATCTGCAGTATTCCGTAATAAGAATAATCTGCTTTTAAGAAATATGCCGTTAGACAGGATATTATTATTGAAATAAAATTCATATAAACATTTTTTCTGTTTGCATCTATACAACATACAGTTAGTAATCCTAAGAATAATGTAAAAAACACATTTTGATGTCCGAAGTGGGTTCCCGGAACAGATGCAACCATTAGATCAAATGGTATTTCTGAAATAATAGCAAATAATAATAAACGTCCTAAATATTTTTTGACATTATGTGTGTGATAATATCCTTCAACAATCAGAAAACAAAAGATAGGAAAAGCTAGTCTTCCGAATGTTCGCATTATTTCATAAACGTGCGGATATTTTGTTGAATCAACAAAAATTACAGCACTATGGTCAACAAACATAGACAACATAGCAATTATTTTTAATGAAGTTCCGTGTAATATTTTTATATTAAATGAAGTCATGTAAATATTCCTTTTTATTTTATTTGATATGATATATAATAAATCATACTAAATTTAATTGTAACATTTTTTCTGTGTATATAAAAGGAGGTATTCCATGTTTTATAATTTACCAACAAGTTTGTATTGTGAAAGTGATTGTATTTTGGCTCATGCCGGTGATATTGCGTCTTTTGGTAAGGCAGCTTATATTATTACCGGTAAAAGTTCGTCTAAAAGAAACGGTTCTTTGGATGACATTGTTAATGTTTTGAAAAAATATAGTATTGAATTTAAGATATTTGACAATGTTGAAGAAAATCCGTCTGTGGAAAATGTGATGGAAGCAGTTGCATATTGCGGTGACTTTGCACCTGATTTTGTAATAGGAATAGGTGGTGGGTCGCCTCTTGATGCCTCAAAAGCAGTTTCTTTGATGCTTGCCAATATAGGTTCGGACAGTTCTTTACTTTATAACGGAATAAAAGCAGATTATCTTCCTGTAGTTACTGTTCCGACAACCTGTGGAACCGGCTCGGAGATTACTCCTTATTCTGTACTGACCAATCATATTCAGAAAACGAAATCCAGTATTCCTCACAAGATATATCCTGCTCTTGCACTTGTAGACCCTGTCTATCTTGAAGCAGCTCCGGTAAATATTATACGTAATACTGCTGTTGATGCTTTGGGACATTTGATTGAAAGTTATATACACAGTAAGGCTACTACATTAAGTCGAATGTTTTCGGAAAAAGGTCTCAGAATGTGGCGTAATATTACTTCATATATTAAGAATGATTCATTTACTGCAAAACAATACGAAGAACTTATTCTTGCTTCTGCAATAGCAGGTATGGCAATTTCACATACAGGAACATCTCTTCCCCACAGAATGAGTTATCATTTCACGTATCAGGATAGCATTCCTCATGGTGTAGCTGTAGGAGCATTTCTTGCTGCTTATATAATGTATTCAGATAATAATGAGCAAAAATATGTGCTTGAAACACTAGGAATGAGTTCTTGTGATGAACTTAGAAACTTTATTCGTAGTGTAACCGAAACAATAACAATTCCTGAAGCGGATTTACATGATTGTATAGAATTTGTAATCAGCAATAAGTCAAAGGTAGCAAGTTGTCCTTATGAAGTGGATTATGAGATTGTTAAAAAAATGTATGAATACAGTGTTATAATCAAATAAGTTGTTCGTATAATGATTTACCTGTTTTTTTTCTGGTTATTTCCATGAGTCCTAGTTTTGTTATATCAACTACTGTTGTTTTCACAGGATCTTTGGCAACAAACTCACGCATGGAAGTAACCAGTTGGTTTTTATGTTCTTCATCTTCCATATCAATGAAGTCAACTATGATTATTCCTGAAATGTTACGAAGTCTAAGTTGGGCAGCAACTTCTTTTGCTGCTTCAAGGTTAATCTTAAATGCCGTATTTTCTTTTTTGTCTTTGCCGGCAATTGATTTTCCGGAATTAACATCAATTACTGTACATGCTTCTGTAGGTTCTATAATAAGATATGAACCGGAATCAAGCCAGACTTTAGTTTTTATGGCTTCATCAAGTTTATTTTGTATGTCATATAATGATTTTAGCGGATAAGAATCTTCGTAAAAATGCAAGCGGTCCAGTATTTCCGAACCGGTTTCTGTCATGTATTTTTTCAAATTATCATAAATTGTTTGATTGTCTGTTATTATTTTTTTGATTTCGTGAGCATAACTGTCTCTTACCGCAAGCTCATATCCTGTAGGAGCATGATAAAGACATGAATATGCTGTTGCATGAGTAGCTTTTTCGTATATTGTGTTATATATATTATCAAAATATTTTTTTTCTTCTAGTATCAGTTCGGTATCAGCAGAATCTGCGTTGGTTCTGACAATATATCCTGTATCTTCTCCAAACAAACTTTGAAGTGCTTTTCTTTTGTTAACATTTTTAATCTTAGATGAAATACTTACATTGTTTTTGCATGTCTTGATTAGATATCGACCGGCTAATGTGATGTTGGTTGTTACTTGGGGTTGTTTCGTTTTTATTCCTTCGCGGACGAGTTGGACAACTATTTCATCTTCTCTGTTGATTTTAACCGGTTCGCCGTTTCGTATATATGCCGGTGATTTTCCGATTCTTGTATCAAGCTGTAAAAAGCAGGTTTCACCTATTCCGATGTCAACAAATACAGCATTAATATTCGGAACTATATTTTTTACTTTCCCAAGAAACACACTACCGACAAATGAACTGTTATTTTTATTATCTACTGATGCCTGAATTAGTTTGTTATCTTTATACCATGCACAAAGTATTTTATTGTCAAGTTCAGTAATAATAAGATTCATAATTAGCTCCTTGTTTTACGTTATTGTCTGATTTTAGCTTGATTAATAGAAAATATATTGTATAAATAAGCTTTTATAATGACATGGAAATGAATTCTTTTTCATTTTGTGTATACATATCAAGTCTTATGACATCATAATCATCATATTGTATGTTTGTATCGTTACAATATGCGTCTATAAGCATTTCAGGTTTAATATTAAGAGAACTGCCTGCCGCACAAAAGATATAAAGTATATCTTTTTTATTGGTGTCAGTTACAAGTTCAATATTGTTAAGCTCATATTCTGAATCAGTACATGCAATTTGATTGAGTTTATCATAAAATTCATTTTTGTCACTGCTAACGATGTAAATACCGTCTTTAAGGTTTATTTCTTTTGTTGATTTTTTTGTCATTTTTGTATATATTATCTGCTTGTTTTTTTTGAAATACCCGGCTATATCATCTGTATTTGTATCATTAAAACTAACTGCATAAGTTGCACCTTGAAGAAGTGACATAGATGGTTTTGCATCATCTGACAGAATGTTAAATGAAGTTAATATTACCATATCATTAGAGTGTTCATTTATTCTATTAATCCACTCGTCAGGTGTTAATTCAGTTTTTTCTTCTTCATTAATAACGCAAAGAGAATTAATTGTTGCATCAAGATACTCTCCTATGCTTGTTAATCCGACTCCTAATGGAGAAGCAAAGGATAATATCTGATGAGGATTAAATCCCTGAGAATATGTTACATCAAGGCCGCATCTTCTGAATACTTTCTGAAAATATCTCATTAAATCAAGATGTCCGATGTATTGGATAGGACCTCTTTTTATAAATCTCATTCTGATTTTCATTATGGATTACAACCTCCTTCAAGGTACTTGGCAGCTCCGCAACCCGAGCATTGCATACGACAATTTGGAGTTACAATTGCTTCTTTTGAACGTTTGTGTTCTTTCATTAGAAATTCCCTTGTTACACCTATATCAATAAAGTCCCAAGGAAGTATCTCATCGTAATCCCGTTCTCTGTTTGTATAAAATAACGGATCGATTCCGGCTTCGGCAAATGCTTCTTCCCATTTTTTGCTGTCAAAGTACTCTGTCCAGGAATCAAATATACACCCTTTTTTATATGCGTTATATATAACTTGTCCGCATCTTCTGTCACCTCTTGCAAATACGCCTTCAATAACAGATACAACAGAATCATGACAATTATATTTTATACTTCTTTGGTTAAGTTGTTCGCTTACTTTTTTTGTTAAAAATTTGCGTTTGTCTGTGAATTCCTCTGCAATATTCATTGAACACCACTGAAATGGTGTGAATGGTTTCGGCACAAATAATGATGTGCTGACAACAATATCAACACGTCCTTTTCTGTTTTCTTTTGGTACGGCTTCGTAATAAGCGGCAGCTATATCATTTGCAAGAATAGCAATTTCTTCTATATCTTCATATGTTTCTGTAGGAAGTCCCATCATAAAGTACAGCTTCACTCTGTTCCATCCGCTTTGGAATGCATCGGTGGCACCTTTAAGAATAACATCTCTTGTCAACCCTTTATTAATAACATCTCTCATTCGCTGTGAACCTGCTTCCGGTGCGAATGTCAGGCTGCTTTTTCTAATATCCTGAACTTTACCCATAACATCCAGCGAAAATGCATCTATTCTAAGGGAAGGTAAAGAAATATTAACTTTTCTTTCGGTACATTCATCAATAAGATAATAAACAAGCTCTTTGAGACAATTATAATCGCTGGAACTAAGAGAACTTAGTGAAATTTCTTCGTGACCTGTTGATTCAATCATCTTAGTTGCCATATTTTTCAAGTAATCAAGATTACGCTGTCTAAGTGGTCTGTATATCATACCTGCCTGACAGAATCTGCATCCTCTTATACAGCCCCGCATAATTTCAAGTACGGAACGGTCCTGAGTTACTTTTATATACGGTACGACAGGTTTTTGCGGATAATACTCTTCCAAATCCGTTGCTACTTGTTTGACAATTTTAGTTGGTATATCAGACACATTTGGTTCAAATGAAGATATGGTATTGTCATCATTATAAGTAACGTCATATAAAGCAGGTACATATAATCCCTCAATCTTTGCTGCTTCTTTTAAAAACTCTTTTCGACTATAGTTATTAGCCCGATGTTTTTTATATAAGTCAAGAAGTTCGGCATAAGAAGTTTCGCCTTCGCCAATATAAAAGATATCAAAGAAGTCTGCTAACGGTTCCGGATTATAAGTGCATGGTCCTCCGCCTATAACTATTGGTGAATCATCATTTCTGTCTTTTTCAAAGATAGGTATTTGTGATAATTCCAAAATCTGAAGTACGTTTGTATAACACATTTCATACTGTAATGTTATGCCAAGAAAATCAAAATCTTTTACCGGTTGTTGAGATTCTAATGCAAATAAAGGAATGTTTTCTTGCCTTAGAACTGCGTCCATATCAGGCCATGGCGAATAAACACGCTCGCAATAGGTGTCTTCTCTTTTGTTAAACATATCATACAGAATTTGGATTCCCAGATGGGACATGCCTATTTCATATACGTCAGGAAAACACATACAAAATCTTATATCAATATTATCAGGGTCTTTTTTTACCATGTTAATCTCGTTACCTATATATCTTGCCGGTTTTTCCACTGACATGAGTATCTTTTTGCTTAATGCCGGTTGAATCATGTTAATTCCTCCTGAAATGGTTTATAAAAATATGATATTATAGCTTTGGGTTTTAAAAACCAAAATGTGATAAAGTTATTGTTTTATATAATAGTTTTATTGTTATCATTTCTAATGTCTTATGTACTATAACATATATTTACCCTTTTCTCAAACTGTGATATAATTTTATTAGAAATATTCTGTTTTATCAGCATATACTATGTAATTTGCAGGCAATGTTTTATGTGACAGTAATTAGTATGAGGAGGAATTGTTATGCAGATAGCGGGATTAAGTCCATATTTGAATAACGGATATTTTCCTAACTCTATCGGTCAGGCTAAAAGTCTTGGATTTGATAAAGCAACCATATCATCTATGGTAAAATCAGGACAGATAGAATGTGAAACCTGTGCTAACAGGAAGTATCAGGATGGTTCTGATGAGATGGTTTCATTTAAAGCGCCTGCCCATATCTCTCCCGGTTCTTCTGCGGCAAGAGTTGCTTCTCATGAGCATGAGCATGTCAGCAATGCATATTCTAAGGCTGCAATGAATAATGGCCGTGTTATTAGGGCGAGTGTTACGCTGAATACTTCTGTATGTCCTGAATGTGGCAGATCCTATGTTTCCGGTGGTGAAACAACTACTCAGATTAAGTATAATGAATCTAATCCCTATGACAAAAACAAAAAAAGTATAGATGTACTGGGTTTGCTTGGTAATAACGTGGATGTGCGTTTGTAGTTTTGTTTGCAGTAATTTGTGGTTGTTAGGCGTAGTTTCATAATTTATCATTGAAATGTGAACATATGTTTGCTATAATGATATGTAAATAATTTATTAGTATGATGTTAATTTAGGGAGGATATGTGGTATTCTTATGGAAAATTATATACATAACACTTTAATATATGACAATCTTAATAATATGCAATTAGAGGCTGTGCAGCATACTAAAGGTCCTTTATTGATTCTTGCAGGAGCCGGTTCGGGTAAAACAAGGGTTCTTACTCACAGAATTGCACATCTAATAAGTACTGAGCATGTTGAACCATGGAATATCATAGCTGTTACATTTACCAATAAGGCGGCAAAAGAGATGCGTGAACGTGTTAATGATATTGTTGGTTATGGTGCTGAGAATGTTTGGGTTAGCACTTTTCACTCTACATGTGTTCGTATTCTCAGACGTTTTATTGAATCACTTGGTTATAAAAGAAACTTTTCAATATATGATACGGATGATCAGAAGGTTGTTATGAAAGAACTTCTGAAGCAATTTAATTATGATTCTAAGATTATTAACGAAAGAAAGGCTTTAGCGGTTATTTCTTCTAAAAAAAATGAACTTATTACACCTGAACAGTACGCGGAAGAAGCTTTTGATGATTATAATGAGAGTAAATACGCCAAGCTTTATACGGCATATCAGGAAAGACTTAAGAATAGTAATGCACTTGATTTTGACGATCTTATTATGAAAACGGTTGAGCTTTTTCGTGCTGATAAAGAAGCTCTCAATTATTATAAAATGAGATTCCGATATATATTGGTCGATGAGTATCAGGATACTAATACTGCGCAGTTTGAGTTGTTAAGACTTATGGCCGACGCAGATAATGCTATTGGGGAACATAATTTGTGTGTTGTTGGTGATGATGACCAGTCAATTTATAAGTTTAGAGGAGCTAATATTTATAATATTCTTAATTTCGAAAAGGTATTCCCTGATGCAAAAGTAATCAAACTTGAACAAAATTATCGTTCAACCCAAACCATACTTGATGCGGCCAATGAAGTTATTGGTAATAATTCTAAAAGAAAGTCAAAAAAATTATGGTGTTCAAAAGGCGAGGGGACCCCTATCAGTTATACGCGATATATGACTGATTATGAAGAAGCTAATGGGATTGCTGCTTCTATTCGCAGTAATATTAATAACGGTGTAGCTTATTGTAAGCATGCTGTATTATATAGAACTAATGCCCAGTCTCGAGTAATTGAGGAAGCATTTATTAACATGAATATTCCGTACAAAATAGTTGGGGGGCTTAATTTCTATTCAAGAAAAGAGATTAAGGATATCCTTGCATATCTTAAAACAATTGATAATGGTCTTGATGATGTTGCTGTTAAAAGAATTATTAATGTACCTAAGAGAGGTATCGGAATAACTTCAATTAATCATATTGCTGAATTTGCCGGATTTCATAATATCAGTTTTTATGAAGCGCTTCTTGAAGCTGATTATATTAGCGGTGTGAGTCGTGCCAAACCGAAATTATTGCCTTTTATTAATTTAATTGAACATTACAGAGCCATGCTTGCGGTAGATGGTTGCAGTATAGTTAATCTTATCAAAGCAATTCTTGATGATACCGGTTATTTAAGTGCTTTAAAAGAAGAAGGAACTGATGAAGCTAATGCACGTATAGAAAATATTGAAGAACTTATTAACAAAGCTGTTACTTTTGAAGATTCTGCTGAAATTCCGGAAAATGGTAACACATCTTCTCTTCTGTCTGAATTCCTTGAGAATGTTGCACTTGTTGCGGATATAGATTCTGTCGATGAAGATGCAGACGTTGTATTGTTAATGACACTTCATAGTGCAAAAGGATTGGAATTTCCTTATGTGTATTTATGCGGTATGGAGGAAAATCTGTTCCCGTCAGCTATGGCCCTATATTCAAATGATCCTTATGACATAGAGGAAGAACGTAGATTATGTTATGTTGGAATAACACGTGCCATGGAAAAACTTTCTATATCCAGTGCTAATAAACGTCTTAAAAATGGAGATATACAATATAATCCGCCTTCAAGATTTATTAGTGAGATTCCAAGGTATCTTATTACCGAATCTGTTTCGGATGATTACAGACGTAATGTAAAAAGAGATAATACTTCATTTTCCGGTTCTTCGTCAGTTATACCGAAAGATAATTATACTTCTTATCGTGACCGGGATAATAATGGCCGATCGACTAATCTTTTTACTAATAATCCATATATTTCCAAGGGTAGTAAGAATACTTCTTCGGGTGGATTTGTCTTGGAATATGAACTTGGTGATAAAGTAAAACATATTAAGTTTGGATGCGGAACTATATTGGCTATAACACCTAATGGTAATGACTATGATGTAAGTGTTGAGTTTGATAATTTTGGAGTTCGTAAAATGAAAGCTTCATTTGCAAAATTCACAAAATTATAGTAGTAGATATCTTGTTGATGTGATATACTTATTATAGTTTATAAATGAAAGGGGTAAATATTATGGGTAGCAAGTTTGATGAAATCACTAATGCATTTAAAATTAATGAATTGTTTCACAAGAAAGAAGAAGACGAAAAGAATAAAAAAATTATAATTACAATACTTGCAATTATAGGTTGTGTAGCTGCAATTGCCGGTATTGCTTATGCTGTTTACAAGTGCGTTACAAAAGATGATTATGATGATTTTGATGATGATTATTATGATGATATCTTTGATGATGAGGATGAATAATAGCTTCATTTTATGAATCTATGTTATTTCCAAATTATATGATTTTAATTTTAACACCGGATAATTATATTTTACGATAATTAACCGGTGTTTATTAAATCGATTTTAAAGGAGCATTCCCATGTTAATCAATCAGTTTGAAAATACCGGAACTCTCTCTAAAATAATCTCTATGTTAGGTGATGAACAATATTACAAAATCAGTCCTAACGGTTATAGCATGTTTCCTTTTTTTTCAGGGTATCGTGATATATTGTATGTTAGTAAACCGGATTATCCTCTAAAACGTGGTGATATAGCATTATATGTACGTAATGATAATACTCATGTAGTGCACAGAATTCACCATGTTAATTTTAATAATGACAACAGGGAATATTATATGCTTGGTGATAATCAGACTTTTATTGAAGGGCCGATTAGTGAAACACAGATTATCGGTGTTGTCAAAAAGATTAACCGAAAAGGAAAAGAAATATTGTGCGATTCATCAAAGTTGTATATCACATTATGGAAAATATGGATTTTCTTACGTCCAATAAGGCCTTTATTTTTATCTTTGTGGAGAATATGGCATAAAATTACCTGTTCAGATAAAAGAAACAATAACTAACTTTTTTCGGTTTCTTCTAATAGAGGCATTGTTGTTAATTCTGTTATCTCCTCTTCTGTTAATATATCACACTGTTTATCGTGAATTAAATAGACTCTGTTACATATACCGAGTACTGTTGGTCGGTGTGTTGTTACAATACAGGTTCGTGCATATTTATCATTCATTATATTTTGTAAAACTTTACGCTCAGTAATCATATCAAGAGCTGATGTTGCTTCATCTAAAAGTAGTATTGGCGAACGTCTTAATAGTGCTCTTGCAATAGAAAGTCGTTGAGACTGACCTTCTGAAAATCCTCCTCCATTTTCCTTTATCTCACTATTGATACCTCCCGGTAGTTTTTTTACAAAATTCCAGGCGCATGCAAGTTTTAGCGCATCAACAATTTCTTCATCAGTTGCATTTTCCTTTACATTTCTCATATTTTGAGCTATGGTTCCGGAAAACATAGTATTACCCTGTGGTACATATGCGATTAGTTGTCTTATTGATGCACTAAGATTTATATAATTATTGTCTTCCGGTTGGGAGTTGCCGGCACATATATATCCAAAACCTTCCTTTGGACGTATAAGTGCTAATAAATATCTAAGTAAAGTTGTTTTACCTTCTCCGGAAGGCCCCACTAATGCTATTACTTCATGCGGATGTGCTTCTATACTAATGTTTTCAAGTACATTTTCTCCACCAGGATAAGCATATGTCAAATCACGTACACATACACCTACTCCCTGAGATTCATTTTTTTCATAAAACTCTTTTGCTTCTTCTTTATTACTATAATCTTCTTTTTCAAGTCCTGTAATACTCATTAAACGTTTTGCTGCATTAGAAAATAATATCCCGCTTGGGAACAGATTAATTAGATTATTAACTGTTCCTGATAATGTTGTTGAAAGTGTAATAAACATTGTCATAGTTCCGTATGTTATAGAACCGTTCCAAACTTTATAAATACCCCAGCCCTGAGCCGAATAAGTTACTAACAGAGAAACAATTGTTAGTATTATTGCGTTAATAATAGTAATTCTTTGGTATTTTAATCGAACTTCTTTATATTCTTCCTGTAATACCCGAAGTCTTTTAGAGTATAACTTTACCATGTCAAAGGCTTTTACCGTTTGGATATTGGAAAATGTTTCTTGATTAAAACTGGACATTCTTGTGCCGGCTTGTAATGAACTCATATTACCTTTTTGCATCCTTTTTAAGGATTCTCTTGAAGTAAACAAACTTATCGGTACACTTGCAAGAGCAAAGATTGCAAATGAAGCATCATATCTTATTACCATGTATAGTGCAGATATAAACTGAAAAGTAAAAATCAGTGCATTGGGAAATAATGTAAGTATTCCATTAGAAACTACAGATACATCACCATTCCATCTGGCAATTAAATCACCTGAATGATATTTGTCAAGTTCTTCCCATTCTGTCACCATAATATCATCAAATACGCTTGCCTTAATATGATTATCTACATGTAAACTGATTTTTGTTGAAAGGTATGAAGAAATCTGTCCTATTGCAGTGCTTAATAGAGTTATTCCTATCATCGAAAGAAATGTAATAACGAGGGCTCCTGTGCGATGGCCTGTTATAATATCAACAAGATCTCTTGAAACGAGACTACTAATAAGCGACACAACTATTCCGGATAAACCAAGAACTGTATACAAAACAATAAGTCCTCTGTTATCCTTTGCATAGGAATATACCCAGCGCAGTTGTGTCGCTATATCTTTAATTGCTCCGTCTTTAGCTCGTTTAATATAATGTTTTACACTTTTAGCCATATTTTATGCTACTTCGTAAGAAACAAGTGATATTGTGCAAGGTAAATATTCACCTGTTTTACCTATAGAACCGTGATAAGGGCTATCTTTAGCAGTAATCTGTATATTGAACTCAAATCTCTCATTAGGATTAAAGTGACCAGGTCTGAAAATGGTGAAACCGGTTTCAGTAACATTTGATACAGGGTATCCACTTGAATCCTTTACTGTATCAAGTCTAAATCCTGAAACAAGAAAGTTCATTAAAATACTATCGCCACTATTATTCCCCATGTTAAGCCCAATAATTGCAACTTCTGAATGAGAACCACTGTTATGATTGCGATAACTGCATGATATATCCCAATCTACAATAGTATTAGGTGCAGCAGTCGGTAGTGGTGGTTCGGTAACCATTGCTCCGCTTGAAGCATATACACCTTCAACAATATCATTAATTTCTGTCAAGTTTGGTGCTGTGTAGTTTCTCATAAGAAATCACTCCTTATTATTTTTATGAACAAATTACTTGTTTAGTGTATATATGATATATGAATTTGTCAATGACATAAACTCAATTTTACATATTCTAACAAAATTGTAACATATTAGTTATACGTTGTACCTGTCAATAAATGCTTTCGAGGTTATTGCGGCATCATGATCAGGTAAGCAGATCATATTCCCTAATATAATTTTGTTTGCAATTTGTTCTGAAACAGATAAAGTAATATCTGTATGGTCGTTAGTCCATGCAGGGGATACACTTCTTGCAGCAATTTTTAAAGCACCGTTTATTCCTGAAATTCGTTCGATAGAATTAATGAGTCCTTTGTTAATAAATATGATTCCACCAAGAGGCGCTGTTATATTATTAAATATACCGGAAGTTCCGCACCAGGGAGAACCCGCTGCTAAAACCTCATTATTTTCATTCAAGTAACATATTGCCAAATCTCCGTTAAAGTCTTTTGCTTCAAATTCAAGTTCATGCCATAGATTTACATGAGTTGATTTTCCGGTGCCGGAAGGAGCTGAAAATAACCATGCTTTATCTTTGTATACAATAGATGCCGAATGAATTACTATTTTATTCTTTTTCTGGATATAATAAAAAAATAAATCTCTGATTGTATAGCTGATTTCTTTAAATTTCATATCGTCATAATTGTTTGAAATGTTTATAATTGCTATAACAGCATTATTATTAGCAGTAGAAATAATGGCAGTTTTAACTACTGCTGTAGAATGATATTCTATCATTGTTTTTTCGTTGTTTTTATATAATGACATATAATCAGATTCGAATATACAACAATGTTGTTTGTTTTGTTCGGCAGTATTACTTATTGTAAGATAATCTGTATAATCGGCTTCTTCAATTGCTATGTGAAAAGTTTGTGTAATAGAATATTCATTATCAGAAACAATAAATTTTGAAAACATATTATCAATTGGTTCTAGTATATCCGGTTCTGCTGTTATCTTAATGTATTCTTCTGCTATACAATAACACTTAATCATTGTGTTTTTCTCCCAATCATAATATTAATCAGTAATCAACATATCACGTCTCCACAGATTATCCAGGAAATGATCAAGGTCAAACTGTAACATTTCTATTTCTTCATCGGTTGTTGCCTCGTATTCATCAAGAAACAGTTTTAATAAAGATTTATATGGAATATCGTTTTGCAAATGTTTTGCAATAAAAACACCGGATTCATTAAGTGAAACTATTTTTTTCCCGTCAACTACATTTTGTCCTGAAGGAAATAAAACATATTCATCCATTATTTCTTTTAACAAATATCCGTCTTTTAATCTCATTGATATACCCCCTTACGAATAATTCAAAACTATTCTTTGAGTTCATGAAAAGATTACATTATTGTATTGTATAATAATATAATACAGTATATTGCATAATAATGCCATGACTTATTCTGATGACATAATGTACAGATTTATTATTATGGTAAATAATTAACTAAAGAGTTCTTTTATTTTATTAATCACTGCATTGTCATCTTTTTTTAATACATAAGAGGCTGCATTTTTTACTTCTTCTCGACCGTTATATACGGCATAACTATTGTCTGCGCAACTCATAAGTCCTAAATCATTAAGATTGTCTCCGAACGTCATTGTTTCAGCAGGTGTTATTTTATGTTTTTGTTGTAGAAATTTAACAGCATTGCCTTTATCTGCGTCATTACCGATAAAATCAACCCAATGGTCTCCTGCTCCAAGAATTGATATTTGATTATTAAAATGTTGAATGGCTTTTATAGATGCATCTGCAGCATCTGTGTTTTTATCATACATTGCAAGTTTAACAATCGGTTCATTAATTAGCATTACATCGTTTATTACCTTTAGATCAATTTTGTATCCATTCTTTATCCAGTTAATAAACTCTTGGTCCTTGCTGTCAGAATAAGAATGATTTTCTGTAGTGATTAAATTATTGCTTCCGGGAATGCTACGCATATAATTTATTATTTCTTTTACGAGAGGTGGTTCTATTGCATAAGTTTTGATTGTTTTTCTGTTTTGTGTAATCGTTGCTCCGTTATTTGCGATGAATACAGCATTATCTTCAAACATCGGAAAGGCCTTTACAATACTTTCATATGATCTTCCGCTGGCAAATGCAAATATTATTCCTGCATTAATTGCCTGCTTAATTGAATTGATAATTATAGGTGAGGGATTTGATGTTCCTTCCGGAAATAATGTCCCGTCAACGTCTGTTGCAATTAATTTAATCATGAAAACTCCTTTCGTTGGCGCTATACCAGGATTCTAAATCGCCTTTGATAATAAATTATCAGTGATATACAAATTATCAGTGATATATAAAATACCCTGCAGATATTATCTGCAGGGTACAAACCTGTATTTGTAAATTGAAAAAATTATTTACGAATTCCAAGCTTCTCGATAAGAACACGGTATCTTTCAATATCCTTTTTCTTAAGATACTCAAGAAGGTTTCTTCTCTGTCCAACCATCATAAGAAGACCACGTCTTGAATGATGATCCTTCTTGTTGATCTTAAGATGCTCAGTAAGGTCGCGGATTCTCTCTGTAAGAAGTGCTACCTGAACCTCTGGTGAACCTGTGTCACCTTCTGATCTACCATACTCTTTAATAATTTCTGCTTTTCTTTCTTTTGTTGTCATAATGAACAACCTCCTTATTATTAATTATTCACCATTACCAAGAAAAGGTCGGAGTCGTCCTAGTTCCCTAGTAACAGTACCTTGAACATATTACCATATACAATGAGTAATGTAAAGCAAAAGTTATAATGTTATCATAATTTACCATTCTAAATCAGAATATTCCTTTTTTCTCTGTCTTTCGAACAGACTTTTAAGTGAATCTTCTACTGATTTATTTTCAAATAATACTCCGTTGATATGTTCTACTATCGGCATATCAACATTGTATTTCTTGGCAAGACCATATGCTGCTTTTGCAGAATATACACCTTCAACCACCTGTTTAACTTCTTTCATTGCTTCGTCAGCAGTTTTTCCCTGTCCCATAAGATAGCCGGCATTGTGGTTACGGCTGTGGGTGCTTGTACAAGTAACGATAAGATCACCGACACCTGAAAGTCCGGAAAATGTTTCTAATTTACCGCCCATGGCAACACCAAGTCTGCTAATTTCTGCAAGACCTCTTGTCATAAGTGCAGCTTTTGTATTATCTCCCAGACCAAGTCCATCAACTATTCCTGCGGCAAGTGCTATAACATTTTTGATAGCACCTCCTAATTCTATACCAATAATATCAGGACTGATATATACTCTGAAACTATCATTCATAAATATATCCTGAATATAACGTGCGGTTTCTTTTGTGGTTGAACCTACTACAACGGTTGTAGGGATTCCTTTAACAACTTCCTCGGCGTGGCTTGGGCCTGATAATACAGAAATATTACGTCCCGGAAGAACTTCGTTAAGAATTTCTGATAATGTAAGGTAAGTCTCGTCTTCTATTCCTTTTGCAACATTAACAATCACCTGATTATTCGGAATATAAGGTTCAGCCTGTTTTGCAACGCTTCTGACATATGGAGAAGCAACAGAAAATACAATCAAATCCATGTCAGTACATGCATTCTTAATATCTGCTTCAATTGTTATATTGTCAGGAAGTTTAACTCCCGGAAGTCGTTCTGTATGTTCTCTTTTGGTTGTGAGTAATTTAATCTCGCTTTCTACTGCTGACCATAAGAATACATCATGTCCGTTTTTTGCAACGGTAACAGCAAGTGCAGTTCCCCAGCTACCGGCTCCTAAAAAACTAATTCTCATTTTTATTCCTCCGTTTTCTTCTTATCTTTTCCAAATAGTTTGTTTTCTGTTCCGTTAAGTAATCTTTTGACATTGGCAGCATGCATTATAAATGCTAGTACTGTAAATACAAATCCAAGTACCATCAAATATACGAAATAAGAATTGTTTCTTTCAAATATAATCGCATAAACAGGTACTGCCCATGCAGGTATGCATAATGAACCAACGGAAACATATTTGGTAAGAATAACTATTAAAACAAAAAGCAAAACACATATCAAAGGATAATACCAGTGTGTATATGAAAGTGCTACTGTTACACCTGCAGTAACTGCTATTCCTTTCCCGCCTTTAAAGTGCATCCAAAACGGAAAATTATGTCCAAGAACAGCACCAAGACCGGCAATCATACTTATCACTAAAGAAAATTCCTTTGTATCACCAAATAAAGAAACTGATAATAAACCTGCAATAAAGCAAGGAATAAAAGCTTTGAAAAAATCACCTAAAAATGTAAGTAGTGCGGCTTTGATTCCGAGCGTTCTAAGTGCATTTGTTGTTCCTGTACTGCCACTACCTTTGCTTCGTATGTCAATACCGGATTCTTTACCAACAATATATCCAAATGATACAGAACCTAACAAATAGGATACTACAGCCCATATTATTATCTCTACAAGTACCAGATTACCCATTAATCCTGTCCCTTTCTTTCTCTAATGAAAATTTTAATTGGAGTTCCGGCAAAACCAAAAGCTTCGCGAATTTTATTCTCGATGTATCTTTCATATGAAAAATGCATTAACTTCTTGTCATTTACAAATATAACAAAAGTTGGTGGTTTCACACTTACCTGAGTTATATAGAATAACTTCAAACGTTTTCCTTTATCAGTCGGAGGCTGTTGCATTGCAACTGCTTCAGTAAGGATTTCATTAAGAACACCTGTAGCAACTCTGAGCTGATGATTCATTATTACCGTATCTAAAAGATCAAACAGTTTGTTGATACGCTGTCCTGACTTAGCAGATATATATATAACTGATGCATAAGGAACGAATGAGAGAATAACGCGAATATTCTCCGTAAATTTATTGGCAGTGTGGGTATCTTTTTCAATTGCATCCCATTTGTTAACTGCAATAATCATTCCTTTTCCGCGGTCATGAGCAATACCGGCAATTTTGGCATCCTGTTCTGTAACGCCTTCTGTTGCATCAATCATCATAATTACTACGTCAGCACGTTCTATAGCCGCAACTGCTCTAATAATACTGTAACGTTCAAGTTCTTCTTTGATTTTATTCTTACGTCTTAATCCTGCAGTATCAATAAATACATACTCTTTATCATTGTAAATAACGTCTGTATCAATTGCATCTCTTGTTGTTCCTGCAATATCTGAAACAATTACTCTGTTTTCGCCTGTTATACGATTAATTAAAGAGGATTTACCAACGTTTGGTTTGCCGATTATTGCAATCTTTGGACGGTCATCTTCTTCCTCTTCTTCATCAGTTGTGTTAAATTCATTTAAGACGCGGTCTAACATATCTCCAATTCCGAGTTTTGAAGAAGCTGAAATCGGAATTGGGTCACCGATTCCAAGATTATAAAACTCATAAACATCGGCAGAATACTTATCAAAGTTATCAACTTTATTAACAACAAGTATAACCGGTTTTCCTGATTTGCGAAGCATTGTTGCAACACTAAAATCAGCATCCACGACACCTTGTTTAACATCGGTCATAAATATTATGACATCTGCCATGTCAATGGCAATCTCTGCCTGTTCTCTCATGTGAGATAAAATTACATCATTGGTATTGGGTTCAATACCACCGGTATCAATCAAAGCAAACTGTGTGTTAAGCCATGAAACATCTGCATATATTCTGTCTCGTGTTACACCCGGAGTATCCTTTACAATTGCAATCTTTTCACCGGCTAATGCATTAAATAAAGTTGATTTTCCGACATTAGGTCTGCCTACGATTGCTACTATAGGTTTACTCATTAGTCATATCCCCCTGATTATTATTCTGCATCAGATTTGGTGTCAGATGTAGTATCTTTATCATCTGGATTATCTTCTGCAGGAGGTGTTGTTACTTCAGTACAATTATCTTTAACAAATTGAATTACTTTCTGCATAAGAACAGATTCATTAATCATATCCTCTGCTCTTGAACGGTAAGTTTCTACCATAAACTTATCAAGTTCTTCTTCTGTTGCATTACCTGTGCTGCTAAGAGCGCTGGCAAGCTGTTCGTTGTATTCTTCTTCTGTAACAGTAATATTTTCTTTTGCTGCTATTGCTTCAGCGATGAGCTTCTGTTCTGCATATGATGTAGCAGTAGATATAAGCTCTTCGTTATACTGTTCTTCTGTGTATTGCATTACTTCCGTAAGAAACTTGTTGAAATCATTGTATCCGTTAGATGTTGCCATGGCACGATTGGTTGCATCAAGACGTAATTTCATTATATTTACAAGATAATCAGGACATTCAATAACCTTTGAGGTGCTAAGAACAGTATTAAAGGCTGTATCACCGGCTGTTGAACGTTTTTCCTCTATGATGTTATCTTTAATTACTTCTTTGTATTCATCTACTGTTTTATATTCATCTTTTGTATATTCTTTAACAAATTTATCATCAAATTCCGGAACTATAGCATCTCCCTGAATATAATTAACTGTTACGTCAAATGTAACAGGCTTTCCGGCAAGATCAGGACTGTTAGGATACGGATCAGGGAAAGAAAGGTTAAGTGAAACAGTTTCACCTACTGCAACTCCGATAAGTCCTTCTTCAAAACCATCAATAAAACTGTTTGAACCGATTTCAAGAGCAAAGCCTTTTGAGCTTCCGCCTTCAAATTCTTCGCCGTTCATTTTTCCGGTGAAATCAATATTAACCGTATTACCATCTTTAACTTTTCCTTTTTTGATCTGTTCAAAAGAAGAATTTTCGCTAATGATTGACATTATTTCTCCGTCAATCTCATCATCGGATACATAAACATTAACCGGAACTCCTTTGTATTCACCAAGTTCGACAAAATCGGTAGGATTATATGCATCCATAGCAGCAAGTGCGTCGTCAAGTTCGGTATCGCCTGTGTCATATCCATCGCCGTTTCCTGATTCATCGGAAGAACCGCTACAACCTGTAAGTGTAAGTATGATTCCTATTGCAAGGACTAACATCTTAAATTTTTTCATTTTAAATGAACCTCCATTTGTAAAATGTATTAAACTGTAAAAACAATGATTAGTAATTAATATGACAATATATGATTGTGTACATACATAATATATTAGAATTAATGTATAAATCAGTGTTTTAGAACAGAAACTCTCAAGATAGTTTAACATAATGTGTCTAAAAATTAAAGTACATTTTTTCTATTCGGTATGTTATACTCATTTAAGTAAAAATAATATTATGTTGGAATGATTTTACACAAACCGCTTTAGCATTTGCTATTATATATAATAAAATATAGTATACTATTATCGTTATGAATGATATAAATTACGGAGGCAGAAAAATGTCTGAAAATACTTATGATATCCTTAATTCTTCAACTATGCGTGTTGCACCTCTTAAAATTATTGCTATGCATAACTGTAGAGAACTCGGAGATAAAATTAACACTATTATATTAAATTTATGTACTAATGAATCTGTTAATACAGATAGCTATCTTGCTAATTATCATATGGAATATCTTAGAACCGGTGAAAGACGCGCTGTTATTGAAGAATCTGTTCGTGGTACTGATTTATATATAATTACTGATGTTGTTAATCGAAATGATGAAGAAGCAATGAAGGGATATCCATATGGCGCTACACCTGATGAACACTTTATGGATCTCAAGAGAATAATAAGCGCATGTCGAGGTACTGCCCATAGAATAAATGTTATCATGCCGTTTTTATATGAATGCAGATTTGATAACAGAAGCCGTCTTGAATCACTTGACCCTTCTATCGCACTTAAAGATATGTTTGGTATGGGCATTAGTAATTTTATAACATTTGATGCCCATGAACCGCGTGTGCAAAATGCAATTCCGATTCAGGGTATAGATAACTATCCGACATCATATAATTTTATTGATGCTATAATCAATGGTAATGAAGGAATTACAATTGACAAAGACTCATTAATTATAGTTTCTCCTGATATTGGCGGTATGGGAAGAGTTGTATTTTACTCTTCTATTCTTGGTATTAATATGGGTATGTTTTATGAAAGAAAAAATTATTCGGAATTAGTTGATGGTACTAATCCTGTTGTAGCAGTTGAATTTCTTGGTGGTGACATAAAAGGAAAAGATGTTATTATCGTGGATGATATGATAGATTCCGGTAACAGCATGATAAAAACAGCCACAGAATTGAAAAGACGAGGAGCAAATAAAGTTATAATTGCTGCAACCTACGGGTTATTCAATGACGGACTTGAAAAATTTGATAAAGCATATAAAGAAGGACTCTTTAACAGAATTTATACTACGAACCTTACTTATTGCACAAATGAACTTAAATCAAGAGAGTATTACAGAAATGTTGATATGAGTGAACAGATAGGAAAAATAATTAATACAATAAATTGTGATTCTTCTTTAAGTGAACTAATTGATCATTCGGCCTTGATTATTGATTTGTTAAAGAACAAACAAAATAATATATAGATTTAAAATGCATTTTCAATGTGAGTTATTTCATTTCCTAATATATTAATAACATCAAACCTGAAGCCTGTATCGGGGGAGATGTTATTTTTATACATAAAATACAAAGCAGTGTTTCGTATTGTTTGCTGCTTGTTATATGTTACCGCTTCCTGCGGATAACCGTAATTTGCATTTTTTCTGTACTTTACTTCAATGAAAACTATCGTATTATTTTTGATGGCGATAATATCTATTTCACCTGTGTTGGTTCGATAATTCCGAAAGATAATCTGATAATCATTTGATATAAGATAAGAGACAGCAATTTGTTCTTTTTCATTTCCCAATAAGCGTTTATTAATGTTCTCACTTCCTATCAGGCATTACTTTACCTTTGATTTTATCCATATGGTCTACATAAATAAGTATTTCAGCAACGATCTGATATAATTCCGGTGGAATACTTTCACCTATATCTAAACTTGAGAGCGAATCGGCAAGTTTTTCGTCACGGTGTACAGGGATATCTTCTGTAACAGCTTTTTCAATCATTTTTTCAGCAAGATAACCTTCCCCTGAGGCGATTACTTTTGGTGCCTGGTCCTCTTCAGGTTCATATTGTAGTGCAACGGCTTTCTTTTTTCTTAATTTCCACTCCATAATATCAGCTCCTTGCTTGTTACCAATAAGTAGATTGTAACTATAAATGAACAAAAGTAGTTCTGTGTATTGGAGTTATTCCGTATGTGTGTAATGCATCCATATGAGCTTTTGTGCCATATCCTTTATGTTTTGCAAAACCATATTCGGGATATAATTCATCATACATACACATCATTCGGTCTCGTGTTACTTTCGCAATAATACTTGCAGCGGCAATTGAGACGCTTTTTGCATCTCCTTTAACAATTCCAATCTGAGGAATTCCAATCTCCGGAATATGAACTGCATCAGCAAGTATCATTTGTGGCTTGACATTAAGATTAGCTATCGCTTCCTTCATTGCAAGATATGTAGCTTCAAGAATATTGATTTCATCAATAACTTCAGGCGAAACAATTCCAACACCGTAGGCAATTGCTTTTTCGGTAATTATATCATAAAGAGCTTCTCTTCTTTTTTCACTAAGTTTCTTAGAGTCATTGAGATATTCTATATAGCAGTCTTTTGGTAAAATAACTGCACCGGCAACAACAGGTCCTGCGAGAGGGCCTCTGCCGGCTTCGTCAACACCACATATATACTGAAACTCACCGTACTTACGCTCGTATTCCATCATTGCATCAAGTCGTATGCGTTCAGCTTGTGCTTTTTCTCTTTTTTTTCTTTCACGCTCTTCTTTTTTTGTTTCGGCCATTGTATTTATTTATTCCTTATCTTTATTAGAATCGATATTATTTTTAGCATCTTTTCTCTGCTTAATTTTAATTCCAATGAAAATACCTGCTGCAGCTGCAATAACAAACATCACCATTTTCACGAAATAATGAGCAAATGCAGTTGAAAGTCCCATTGAAGTTGCTGTTAATAATGTTGAAATCATTTTTGTTCCTCCTTATCTATTGGCCAGTTCTTTCGTTATATCATCCCATGTAAGATCACATTCTGCCATTAAAACCATAAGATGATATAAGAAATCGGATATTTCATATTTTAATTCTTCAGCATTCGGATTCTTAGCTGCTATAATCATTTCTGTAGCTTCTTCACCACATTTTTTAAGAATCTTATCAATTCCCTGTTCAAAAAGGTAATTAGTATAAGACCCTTCCTTTGGATTAGCTTTTCTATCCATAATTACATTGTATACATCATCAAACACTTTATATGGATTAGTGTCATCATAATCTTTTGATGCAAGTTCTCTGTAAAAACAACTTAAATTGCCTGTGTGACACGCAGCTCCAACTTGTCTGACTTTTGCAAGTATTGTATCATTATCGCAATCAATTAACAGTTTTTTTACATATTGGAAATGACCTGAAGTTAATCCTTTGCACCATATTTCCTGTCTGCTGCGACTGTAATAAGTCATCATTCCGGTTTCAAGTGTTGAATTAAAGGATTCTTCATTCATATATGCAAGCATAAGAACTTTTTCTGTTTTATAATCTTGTACAATTACAGGAACCAATCCGTTTGCATCTGTTTTTAAATCTTTAAATGATAATGAACTTGAAAAAATGTTCATATCAATTCCGTTATCAACAAGTTCTTTTTTTACAAGCATAAGATTCTTGTCGTATAGGGAATTTGTTGATACAGCTTCGACTCTGTCAATTGAATATAATGTTTCGAGTTTGTTTTTTCTTAAGCTGTCTCTAAGAAGCAGATGGTAATTTTCATTATTGGCTTTGTTAATAAAATCTTCTGAAAGTGACAAATGTTTAACAATGTAGTATTCTGTGTCATAATCATCAGAAATAAATTCACGTTCATCCATTTCAAGATACACATTTTCTTTACCGAATCTTTCAACTGCCTCGTTAAATGCAATATAATCGTCCAAAAGTTTATTTTGCACGGCAATTTTTGATATTCCGGTATAAAAAGCTTTTTTTGCATCTTCAAAACGTTTGAGATATATTCCCGCAATTATAGGAACATCAACAGTATCTGTTAACTTCTTGAGTAAAGTAAGAAACTCTTCACGCTCAAGTTCGCTTGGTGAATATCTGAACACAAATAATTCGTCAGCGCCCATATTAACATACTTTACAGCCTGATTAATAACACTGTCGATGCTTTCGCTTTCTGTATTTATAAATGGAATTAATTTTTTGTATGCCATTATTTCATCCCCCGGTTATAGTACACCCTTTGTAGAAAGTACTCCGTTAATTCTTGGATTAATGCTTGCTGCCTGACATAATGCCCTGGCAACTGCTTTGAATGCTGCTTCAACTATATGATGTGCATTAGCTCCGTTGATCTTTTTAATGTGAAGATTAATATGGGCAGTATCAGCAAATGCATAGAAAAATTCTTTTACGAGCTGTGTGTCAAACTCTCCTATTGCAGGCGAATCAAGCGGTAAATCAAATTCCAGATAATGTCTACCTGAAATATCTACAGCTGCAAGAACAAGTGCATCATCCATTGGAAGTGTGCAGTCACCAAAACGGGTAATTCCTTCTTTGGTTCCTAATGCCTCATTAAATGCCTGTCCTAAAACAATTCCGGCATCCTCTACAGTATGATGACCGTCAACCCAGGTATCACCTTCCACGGTAAGTTTGATGTCAAACAATCCATGTCTTGCAAATCCATTAATCATGTGGTCAAAAAAACCTATTCCTGTGGAAACTTCACATACACCTGAACCATCGATATTGATAGAAGCAGTAATGTTAGTTTCGCGGGTTTTTCTGGTAACAGATGCGCTTCTGCTCATACATAAACCTCCTAATTATTCAAATCAAACTACAGTATATTATATTTCAATATAAAAAACAAGCAACTATTAGACGCAAAATCTAATAAAAATTTAGATGTTCGGTATTACACATCATTGTAAATGATTAATTTATTCAAAGCGTACTGCAATGGAATTTGCATGAGCAGTAAGTCCTTCTGCTTTTGCAAAATCGACTATTTCCTGATAAACAGGTTCCAGTGCTTCTCTTGAATATGATATTACACTTGATTTTTTAATAAAGTCATCCACACTAAGTGGGGAGAAAAATCTGGCAGTTCCGTTAGTTGGTAAAACGTGGTTTGGACCTGCATAATAATCTCCAAGAGGTTCGCTGCTATACTCGCCAAGGAATATTGCTCCTGCGTTATGTACTTTTGTCATTGTTTCAAAAGGATTCTTAGTTACAATTTCAAGATGCTCTGATGCAATGTCATCAACTAATTTGGTTGCGTCATCCATTGAATCTGCAACTACAAGGTAACAGTAATTATTAATTGATGATGTTATAATATCTTTTCTTGGCAGTTTTTCTATAAAAGCATTAAGTTCATCTTTTACTTTTTGAGCAAGAGTATCGCTGGTTGTAACAAGTATTGCCGATGCCATTTCATCATGTTCAGCCTGTGACAAAAGGTCTGCTGCAACAAATCTTGGATTGGCAGTTTCGTCTGCAAGAACAAGAATTTCGCTTGGTCCTGCAATGGAATCAATATTGACACTGCCGTATACTGCTCGTTTTGCAAGTGCGACAAATATATTACCAGGGCCACAAATCTTATCTGCTTTTTTAACCATGTCGGTTCCGTATGCAAATGCAGCTATTGCTTGTGCACCACCCATTTTATATATTATATCAGCCCCTGCTTCTTTTGCAGCAACTAAAGTATTTGGATTGATTTTTCCTTCACTATTAACAGGTGTTGCAATCTGTACACATTTCACTCCGGCAACTTTTGCAGGAACTACATTCATAAGAACAGACGAAGGATATGCTGCTTTGCCGCCCGGAACATATAAACCTACTGTTTCAAGGGGAAGAACTCTCTGACCAAGAATAATACCGTCTTCTGTTTTGAAAAAACTCTGTCTTAACTGGCATTCATGAAATGCTTTTATGTTAGCAATGGAATTTCTTATTATACTTATAAGTCTGTCAGAAACTAAGCTGTAAGCTTCTTTAATTTCCTCTTCTGTTACTATAAAATTATTTTCGTTAATATCTGCTTTATCAAATTTATTCGTATATTCAAATACAGCTTTGTCTCCGTTAAGTCTTACATTTTCTACAATATCATTAACAATCTTAGTGTATTCATCATTATCTGTATGACTTCTGGTTGCTAATGTGTTAAGTATCTCTTTGCGGGTTTCGTTGTTAAGTTTAATAATTTTCATTATATCACTTCCTTAAGCTGATTAATAATATTCATAATACGTTCCTGTTCCATTTTCATGCTTACTTCATTAACAACCATTCTGGCTGAACATTCACATATTTCTTCTAAAACCTGTAATCCGTTTTCTCGAAGTGTTGAACCGGTTTCAACAATATCAACGATAACTTCTGATAAGCCAACGATAGGGGCAAGTTCTACCGAACCGTTGAGCTTAATAATTTCTACTGTCTGATGCTTTTTATGATAAAAATAATCTTTAGCAATTCCCGGATATTTGCTTCCTACACGAATTAATTCATTGCGTTTTAGAAGTTCTTTTGCTGATTCGGGACCGCATACACACATTCTGCATTTTCCAAAACCAAGATCCATCACCTCGTAGAACTGTCTGCCTTCTTCAAGTATCGTATCTTTTCCTACAACACCGATATCAGCAGCTCCGTATTCTACGTAAGTCGGAACATCTGATGCTTTTGCAAGGAAGAATTTAAGTCCAAGTTCTTCATTAACAAAAATCAATTTTCTGGTTTTTTCATCTTTCATTTCTTCACAAAAGATACCGATTTGTTCTAATAAAGCCATCGTTTTCTTAGCAAGTCGTCCTTTTGCAAGGGCAAATGTAATATATCTCATTTATCTATACTCCTTTTAAGAATATCGTCTGCACCTACGATTGTTGAATTGTCAGATGATATATTAATCTTATAAATATTTGTGTCACCTTCAATAAAGTATATTTCTGATACATTTGAACGTTTGGCATATTCTATATACTTACTTAAATCGTTTCTTGAACTCTTTCGCATCATCTGGATTGCACACCCGTTATCTCTGAGTTTGGCAGCAACATTTATAGCTGTTTTCCGTATGTCCGGCATATACAATACCATAATAACACTATTGTCATAATTAATATCAATTTTTTGACGTTGCATAGCAAGCATAAGCTGGTCGATTCCAATAGCTACTCCGATTGCTGAACCATCTTTACCAAACTGGGACAAAAGTTTATCATAACGACCGCCCGTAGCAACAGGCTCACCTGTTCCATATGTGTATGCTCTAAATACTATTCCTGTATAATAGTCAAATTTACTAACCATTCCCAAGTCAACATTAACATAATCAGTAAAACCATAGCCATCAATTATGGTATACAGTTTGCTAAGTCTGTCAAGTGCTGCAAGTGCTCTCTTGTTAGTAACATGCTCAAGGGCATAATTAATATGTTCAATATTACCAAACATCTCAGGAAGCTTAATAATCATCTTACTGATTTCTTCCGGAATGTCAATGTCGGCAATATACTGTTCTATCGCAAATTCATTTTTGTTATCAAGAAGTATTTTAATCTCTTTAATTTGTATAGGATTAAGATTAGCTGCTTCAGCAAGACCGTTAAAGAACTCGGCATGCCCAACATCAATTTGAAATTCTCCAAGTCCGGCTTTTAATAATGCTTCAACTGTCATTGCTATCATCTCAGCATCGGCATCTGATGTGTCATCATTAATAAGTTCGGCACCTGCCTGAGTTACTTCTTTTAGTTTACCCTGATAACTGTTGTTATTGATAAATGTATTGCCTGTATAACTAAGTCTGACCTGAAACTCCTCGTGTTCATAATATTTTGCAACACTACGTGCAATAGATGGAGTAATATCCGGTCTTAGTACAAGGGTGTTATTGTTTCTGTCAAAAAACTTGTACATTTCATTAGGAGCTACAGTACCTCTCTCTTTATTGAATATATCAAAGAATTCGAATGACGGAGTCTGAATATTATGGTAGCCATAACTCTTTATTACATCATTTATTGTTGATAATAAGCTTTGTTTCATGGCATATTCATCACCATAAATGTCTCTTACTCCTTCCGGGGTCTGTAGTAATTCCGGATGATAAAACTTCTCATTCACCTTGTGGTCCTCCTTCAAATAAAGCATTTACAAATTCATCAGGATCAAATTTTTGTAAATCATCAATTTTTTCGCCTATTCCGATATATTTAACAGGCACATCCATCTCTGCCTGTATTGCAATGGCAATTCCGCCTTTTGCAGTACCGTCAAGTTTAGTTAATACAATACCTGATATATCGGCAACTTCATTAAACTGTTTTGCCTGAACAAGTGCGTTCTGACCTGTAGTACCATCAAGTACAATAAGAGTTTCTACAAGTGCCTCCGGATACTCTTTGTCAATTATGCGTCTGATTTTACGCAGTTCTTCCATAAGATTCTTTTTATTATGTAGTCTTCCGGCGGTGTCACATAATAAAATATCGACATTACGAGCCTTGGCAGCATTTACTGCATCATATACAACAGCTGCAGGATCTGAATTCTCTTGTCCGGCAATAATATCAACATTAGCACGATTTGCCCATTCGGTCAACTGTTCAATGGCGGCAGCACGAAATGTATCAGCGGCTGCGACCATAACTTTCTTACCGGAATTTTTATATTGCCCTGCAAGTTTTCCTACTGTTGTTGTCTTTCCGACTCCGTTTACACCAATCATTAATATAACTGATTTTTGATTTTCAAATTGGTAAGCGTCTTCATTAACCTGCATCTGATTTTTGATTGTATCTATCAAAAGTTGTTTGCATGCAGCAGCTTCTTTGATTTTTTCATCTTTAACCTTTTTCTTAAGATTATCGATAATATCAGTTGTTACATTCATACCGAGATCAGCCATAATAAGTATCTCTTCGAGTTCTTCGTAAAAATCATCATCAATCTCGGAAAAACCCTGAAATAATGAATCAATACCTTTTACAAGGTTATCTCTTGTTTTTGTAAGTCCGTTTTTAAGTCTTTGAAATAATCCTGCCATTATTTTTTCACATCCTTCATAAGTTGTTGTTCTACTAAGTCAACAGAAACAAGTGTTGATACACCTTTTTCCTGCATTGTAATACCATATAATGTATCAGCAGCAGCCATCGTTCCCTGTCTATGGGTTATTACGATGTACTGTGTCTTTTCTTTAAGTCTGTTAAGATATTTTGCAAATCTCTTTACATTTGAATCATCCAGTGCGGCTTCAATCTCATCAAGAAGACAAAATGGTGAAGGTTTGAGATTTTGTATTGCGAATAATATTGCAATTGCAGATAATGCTTTTTCTCCACCTGAAAGCATAGTCATACTTTTAAGTGTTTTACCCGGTGGTTGTGCAATTATATTAATTCCTGCATCAAGAATGTCTTCGCCTTCAACAAGTTCAAGTGTTCCTTTTCCGCCACCAAAAAGTTCTCTGAATACGATGTTGTATTGTTGTTTGATTAACTCAAATTTTTCAACAAACTGAGTTCGCATTTTATCTTCAAGCTCACTTATAAATACTTCCAGTCTCTTTTCAGATTCAATAATATCATCATGCTGAGCCTTCATTGAGTTATATCTTTCGGATACTTCTATGTACTCTTCAATTGAATTTACATTGACATCTCCTAATGCACGTATCTGTTGTTTTAGTTCCTTTGTATCTGCTTTTAAGGAAGCATACGAAGGAATATCATCAGATTTGTACTCGAGTGCACTTCTGTATGTGAGTTCATATTCGTTCCACATGTACTGATTAAGTGAAGCAAATGCAGCTTCAAGTTTTTCGTTTTGATTTTGCAATCGTATCTGTTCTTTTTCAAGCTCGTTACGTGTATCTGCAAGTTTTTCTCGTAAAGAAACTGCATTTTTTTGCTCGATTTGAAGATTATTGATTTTTTCGTTGGTTGAGGTTATTTCCTCAGTTAAAACAATGGTTTGCTGGTTTAATCCTTTAATTGCCTTGTGGATAGCATCAATTTGTTCGTGTTTAGTTCCAATGTTTTCAGAAGTTGTTTCTTTTCCTTTTGTTATTGATTTGATTTCATCTAAAATTTGATTAGTTGAGCTTATGTTGCGCTCAAGTTTTTCTTCCACAAATCCTTCTGTCTGTGTGTGTGCAATAAGGTTTAAACTAATTTGATTAATTGTATCATGCAACTTACTTCTAAGTTGTTTTTTTGATTCAAGTAATTCTGTTAATTCGGCAACTTTTGCATGACACTGTTCATTAATTGTGTTGTTGTCATTTTCTTTTTGTATAATAGCCTCAAGTTGCTTTGTTAATTTGATTTTATCACTATCAATTGCAGTACCTTCATGAGTTGCATCGTCATATGCACGCTGCCTGTTATCTGCATTCTCTTTTGCCTGACTGTATTTAATCTGTCTGGTGTTAAGTTCCAAAGAAAGCTCTCTGACAGAATTATCTAACTCATCAATATTATTCTGCAGTTTTTTGTTTTCTTCATTGTAAGAATCAATTTCTTCTTTTAATGCAATTGATTTTTGACGTATAGCTTCAAGTTTTTCTTCAAGCTCTTCTATTTCACGTTTTCTTCCGAGCAGATTACTCTTATTCTTAAATGCACCACCGGAAATAGAACCTCCAACATTAAGAAATTCACCATCCAAAGTAACTATTCTTAACGTATGTTTGTATTTCTTTGCAAGTGCAAGTGCATTATCAATATTGTCAACAAGAATAAATCTACCCATAAGGTATTTTATGACTTCACGATACTCATCCTTTGTATCTACATAATTTGAAACCGGTCCGAATACACCTTTTTCATCATCTAATGATTTGTCATATTCAGCGTCAGCTGTTATTGATGATAAAGGTAAAAATGTTGCACGTCCGAGACGGTTATCCTTTAAGTATTCAACCATTTTTTTTGCAGTATATTCGTTGTCAGTTACAATATTTTGGATATTACCGCCAAGACAGGTCTCAACTGCTGTTTCATAACGTTTTTCAACAGAAATAATATCAGCAACAACACCGATTATTCCACTATATTTGCTCTTTTGTTCCATTACTTTTTTTATACTTTGACCATACCCTTCATATCGTTCAGATATATTTTTAAGGGTAGTAATCTGTGAGTTGCATGCATGAAATGTTTTTTGATTTTCCTGATATTCGTTTTCTGCCAGTGTCTTTTTTCTGTTGTTTTCATTCTGTGCAAATCTTAATTTTTTTAATTCTTCATTGGTTTTATCAATTTGTTCTGTTAATTCATCAACAAGATTTTTGCTTGCAGTAATTTCTTCCTGAGCCTTTGCAACATCAGTTCTTAATCTAAACAGATTTTGATTCATTTCTGCTTTTTTTATTGCAATCTGCTCTAACATTGTTTCGTATTTTTTTTGTTCAGCTTTAATATCAGATGCAGCATTCATAGTTTTAATTATTGTTTCATTGCATCTGTCAATTTCATTTTCAATTTCATTAATTTCAGAAAAAATAGCATTAATTTCTTCTTCTGCTGTTTGTTTTTCAGCTTGACAATCGGAAACTAATCTGCTGATTTCTTCTTTTTGGGCAATCAAATCTTTGTATTCGATTTTTACTTCTTCTAATTGTGAATTAAGCTGTTCTAAGCGAAGGGTTAATTGTTCTTCGTTTTGCTTAGCAGCTTCTATCTGTTGCTCATATAATCTGATTTCGCCCTCTAATTGTCCAACTTTAAGCCTATTATTATTGACCGTTGTTTTTTTTGTTTCTAATTCTTCCTGATAAGATTGTAAATTTTGTTCCATCTCATCAAGTTTTGCCCGACTTTCAGTATACTGTTCCTGAGCTTTTTCAAGGTCTTTTTCAGCAATGGTATATTTTTCTTCCATTGCTTTGATTTCGCTTTCAAGACGTTCATAATCAAGGATAAACATTTGTATATCCTTGTTTTTTAATTCTTCGTGTAATGCAAGAAATCTTTTAGCTTTTTCAGATTGCTTTTGCAATGGTGTAACACGTAATTCAAGTTCATTTAGAATATCATTAACTCTAAGAAGATTCTGTCGTTCTGCTTCAAGATTTTTAACAGTTGCAGCCTTACGTCTTTTATATTTAACAATTCCGGCAGCTTCATCAAATAATTCTCTTCTGTCATCAGGTTTACCATTCAAGATTTTATCAATCTGTCCCTGACCGATAATAGAATATCCTTCTTTACCGATACCGGTGTCAAAAAACATTTCTTTAACATCTTTTAAGAGACAAGCGGCACCATTAATAAGATATTCGCTTTCACCTGAACGATATACACGTCTTGCGACTGTAACTTCATCAAAATCTAAAGGAAGTGCGTGATCCGAATTGTCGAACGTAATTGCAACATAAGCAAATCCAAGCGGTTTTCTTGTTTCTGTTCCGGAAAATATAACATCTTCCATTTTGCTTCCGCGAAGCTGTTTCGCACTTTGTTCGCCAAGAACCCACCTAACAGCATCGGCCACATTACTTTTACCGCTTCCGTTAGGACCAACAATTCCTGTTATACCGCTTTTGAAATCAAATATTAATTTATGTGCAAATGATTTGAAACCATGAACTTCTATACTTTTAAGATACATTTTTTCCCCCTGATGCTAATTATCCTGATTCAGCATTAAGATTGTTTTATATGCAGCATCCTGTGCAGCTGCTTTTTTGCTTGGACCTTTACCGGTCTCCATTCTTTGATTGCCGATATACGCCGCAACCGTAAAAATTTTATTATGTTGAGGTCCATTTTCGTCAATTACTTTATAAGTAACTGTCCGTTTGAATCGACCTTGTACTAATTCCTGTAAAGTTGTTTTACTGTCGTAAAACAGTTTTTTATGTTCAATATCATTTAAAACATATTTTTTTATAAATTTTGAAGCATTATCTATGCCGCCATCCATATATATGGCTCCGATTACGGCCTCAAATGCATCTGATAAAATCGAATCACGTTCGTTGCCGTTGGTTGTAATCTCACCTTTTCCAAGTAAAAGATAACTACCAAGATTGATTTCTCTTGCTGAAGCAGCCAACGACTCTTCACAAACTAATTTTGCGCGAAGTTTAGTCATTTCCCCTTCGTTCATTGTTGGATATTCCGTATACAAAAAGCTGCTTGTTACAAATTCAAGTATGGCATCTCCTAAAAATTCGATTCGTTCATTATATGAATTAGCAGGCAATTTTTTTTCATTGGCATATGAACTGTGAGTTAATGCAAGCTCAATATGTTCTTTTTTAGTAAATATATAGCCAATCGTTTGTTCCAATTCATTAATGTTCATTACTTATATTTCCTTTGATATTAATTCCTTTATTTTACCATTAGTGTCATTTTCGACAAATGTAACACACTGTTTTATTGAATTAAATATTTCAACATGAGTTGAACTTCCGTGAGTTTTTACTGCAAGTCCGTTAAGACCAAGTAATGGTGCCCCTCCATGTACTGCCATATCAAAATCTTTTAAAGTATTTTTGAGAGCTTTTTTAGACATAAGCGCACCTATTTTACTTAATGTGGTTGACATAAGACCACCTTTGATTTTCTTTAATAATGCTCCCGCAAGTCCTTCATAAAGTTTTAATATAACGTTGCCGACAAATGCTTCGCATACAATTACATCATATTCACCATACGGAATGTCTCTTGCCTCGCAGCTTCCGACAAAATTGATGTTGTCACATTCCTTTAACAACGGAAATGTTTCTTTAACAAGTGCATTACCTTTTTCTTCTTCAGCACCGATATTAACTATACCGACTTTCGGATTAGTTACTCCTAAAAGATTCTCCATATAGAGAGAACCCATTTTTGCAAATTGTACAAGATGACTTGGTCTTGCATCAACATTTGCTCCGCAATCTATAAGCAGTGTAGGACCTTTTAGTGTCGGCATGACAGCTGCTAAAGGTGTTCTTTCAATTCCTTTAATTCTTCCGATATAACCAAGTCCTGCAACTAATATAGCACCTGTGCTTCCTGCTGATACAAACGCATCAGCGTCACCTGATTTTACAAGTTTCATAGCAACGACAATAGAAGAATCTTTCTTTTTCTTTACTGCCATTGCAGGAGCTTCATCAAATCCAATGATTTCTGTAGCATTAACAATTTCTATTCTTTCTTTGTTATATTGATATGTTGATAATTCTTCTTCGATTTTATCTTTTAATCCAACAAGAATAACTTTTACATTATCAATCTCTTCTATTGCTTTAATTGCTCCTTTTACAATTTCTTTCGGAGCATTGTCTCCGCCCATTGCATCTACGGCAATGCTAATTGTTTTTGACATGATTTCACCTCTAATATTGTTTGCGTATTATAAAAATTACGCTTCTGAATCTTTTGTGTAGAAAAATGATTTAATGGCTTTGTATCCAAAGGTTTTAGGAGATAAAATCTGTTCTGTATTACCTATGAATAATACACCATTAGAATTCAGCGAACGATTAAATTTGTGAAAAATATTATCTTTAGCTTCATCCGTAAAATAAATCAAAACATTTCTGCATACAATCAAATCACAATTTGTAGGATATGGGTCTTTTAACAGATTATGTTGTTTGAATTTAACACAACTCATAATTTTGTCTGAAATCTGATATGTACCGGAACCTAAATCAGTAAAATATGACTTAAATTCGTTAGGCACTCCGGCGATACTTTTTGAGTTATACATTCCGCTTTGAGCTTTTGCTAAAACCTGATCATCAATGTCAGTTGCAATTAATTCAAACTGTGTTCGTGCCATATGTTTCAATAAAATCATCGCAATGGTATATGGTTCATCTCCTGTTGAACATGCCGCACTCCATATCTTAAGTTTTTTTCCTTTCTTTTCGAATAGGTATGGAAGTATAGTATTTTCAAATACTTTCCATTGCTCTGTATTACGGAAAAATTCCGACACATTAATTGTCAGATAATTTACAAAAGCTTTTAATGCAACTTTGTCTTTTCTCAGAAGATTAAGATACTCTTCATATGAATTAAGTTTATTTTTTGTTATAAGAGCATCTATACGTCGTTTCATCTGACGTTCTTTATATGCATTCAAATCTATAGCTGTTAATGCAAGTACTTTACTTTTAAACCATTCGTAATTATCAAACATAGAACACCCCTCCTACATAATAGGTTTAGAAATAATATGGCGTCTGTATAAATATCAGACGCCATAAACTGTCATTTAAAATGCATACGACAATTCGATAAGTGTAAATTATTCTTCAGTATCTGCTTCGGCAGTCTCTTCTGAACCTTCTTCAACACCTTCAACTTCTTCAGTATCTTCCTGATTGTTCTTTTCATTAGCAATTATAAGTTGCTTGATGCTGAGACTAATCTTTTTAGATTCTTCATTGAAATCTACAACCATTGCAGTAATCTCGTCACCAATATTAAGTATATCAGCCGGTTTTTCAACATGCTCCTTAGATATCTGTGAAACATGAAGCAATGCATCTACACCAACTCCAAGTTCAACGAATGCGCCAAAATCTGTCATTCTGGCAACCTTACCTGTAACGATTGAACCGATTGAATACTTTGATGCTGCATCCACCCATGGATTATCTCTTTCAAATTTCAAACTAAGAGCAATCTTGTTTTCTTTGATGTCTTTGATGAGAACATTGAGTTTTTCACCAACCTTAAGGAATTTCTTAGGGTTATCCACACGGCCCCATGACATCTCTGAAATATGTAAAAGACCATCAGCACCACCAAGGTCAACGAATGCACCAAAGTCAGTTATGTTCTTAACAACACCCTCAACTTCCATTCCAACCTCGATACGTTCAAACAACTCTTTCTGAAGTTTTTCCTTCTCTGCAACAAGAAGCTGTTTTCTGTCACCGATAATACGTCTTCTTCTAGGATTAAACTCTGTAATAACAAATTCAATTTCCTGTCCTGCATACTTTGATAAATCTCTCTCGTACATATCTGATACAAGACTTGCAGGAATAAATATCTTAGCTTCGTCAAACATAACTGTAAGTCCGCCATCAAGTACTGTTGAAACAATACCTTTAAGAACTTCACCGTTATTGAATGCCTCTTCAAGTCTCTTATTGCTCTGTTCCATAGCAATACGCTTGTATGTAAGAAGCACCTGACCTTCACCGTCGTTAACCTTCAAAACTTTTGCCTGAAGTTTATCGCCCGGTTTTACTTCATCTTTTAATACCACTGGTTTGTTACTGTATTCATTAAGTGTTATTATTCCATCTGCTTTGTAACCAATGTTCAAAATGATTTCAGTGTCCTTGACATCAATAACTGTCCCTTCTACAATCTCTCCGTTGTGGATTGTGACTAATGATTCTTCTAGTAATTCTGCAAAATTTTCTTCTGACATGCCTGCCAAACCTCCTCAATAATATTATTCGGGGTTGAAGCCCCTGCAGTAATTCCCACGCTACGGACAGATGACAACTCTTCGAGTTGCAAATCATCAAGTTTCTGAATGAATGTAGTAAATTCACACTCATTTTTACATATTTGGTAAAGCTTCTGTGTGTTTGAACTATGTCGCCCACCAATAACAATCATAGCATCGGATTCCGAAGCCAGCTTTCTGGCTTCTGTTTGCCGTTCCTCTGTTGCACTACAGATTGTACTCACAGCAATAATATCATACACTTTTTTTCGAATTATTTCAACTAAATCTTGAAATTTATTGTAATTAAATGTAGTTTGGGCCACAATACATACCTTTTTTTTGTCAGAAATCGATATTTTTTCTACTTGTTGCTCGTTTTCAACAACAAAAACATCACCGGTACACCATCCTTTTATACCTTCAACTTCAGGATGAGTGTCATTGCCGATAATGATAATTGTTTCTCCATTTGCTGAATGTTCACTTACAATTCGATGTATTTTTTTAACAAATGGACAGGTGGCATCAACTACATTCATATTATGAGCTTTCATAATATCATATATTTCTTTTGAAACACCATGGGAACGGATTATTATAGTTCCGCCTTTTATTGTTTGTAATTCCTCAACAGAGTTTACAACAATAACACCTTTATCTTCTAAATCACGCACAACTTCTTCGTTGTGAATAATAGGTCCAAAAGTGTATATATGATCATTATGCTCTGCCTCTTTATAAACCATTTCAACGGCTCTTTTTACTCCAAAACAAAATCCGGCACTTTTGGCAAGTTTAACTTCTTTCATATATTTGCATCCTCGTAAATTGATATTATTTTTGCAACTACCTGATCTATGTTCATATCAGAGGTATCAACTAAAATTGCATCATCTGCTTGTTTTAACGGAGAAATTTCTCTATGCATATCTTCATAATCTCTTGTTGCAATGTCATTCTTAATTGCTTCGTAGTCGCATTCAATATTATTTTTGGTCAATTCGTCATACCTGCGATTTGCCCTTACATCTACTGAAGCTGTGAGATATATTTTAATTTCGGCATTCGGAAGAACACATGTACCTATATCTCTTCCGTCCATTACTACTCTTTTTGTGCCTGCAAGTTTTCTTTGAATGTCTACAAGTTTCTCTCTAACAGCCTGATACTTTGCAACTTTCGAAGCATTAATGCCAACTATTTCTTCCCTTAAATGAGCTGTAATATTAACATCGTTAAGTATGATTTGTTGTACGCCGTTTTCATATTCTATCGTAATGTCAATGTTATTACACGCTTCGCTGACTTTTTCGGGATTATCGGTATCTATATTGTTGTTAGTCATATAGTATCCTACTGCTCGATACATTGCTCCGGTGTCAATATAAGTTAGATTTAATTTTGCTGCAACTAATTTTGCTATTGTACTTTTTCCTGCTCCTGCAGGACCATCTATTGCCATTGCAAATCCCATGGTTATTATTCCTTCTTTCTATAGTTTATTAATGTTTCATATTATTATTGTTATATTATTGTTCTATTATTGTTCTATGCTTATTCCGGCAAGGTAACCTGTTGACCAGGCAATTTGTAAATTATATCCTCCGGTAACAGCATCAATATCTATAATTTCCCCTGCAAAATACAATCCTTTACAAATCTTTGATTCCATTGTTGATGGATTGATTTCTTTTACATTTACTCCGCCTTGCGTTATAATAGCTTCTCCAAATCCACGGAAATCTTTTATATGAATAACAAGTTCTTTTATCAAAACCGCAAGATTATGACGTTCTTCTTTGGTAACCATATTGACCATTTTTTCAGGTTTTATACCTGACATTTCAACAATTTCAGGAATTATTTTTGAAGGCAGTAGTTTATTTAGCGAATTCTTAAACTGTTGATTGTTACGTAAATTGAAATCTCTTAATATTCTGTCCTCCAGTTCGGGAATTGATAATGCAGGCTTGAGATCTATTGTCATACATATGTCATTATTGTATGCCTTATCTGAATGAATCAGTTTGCTCAAATAACTGCTTGCAGTAATAACTAACGGACCACTTACTCCAAAATGAGTAAACAACATTTCTCCCATGCCGGTATATAGTGTTTTGTTTTTTTGAGAAAATGTAACTCTAACATTTTTTAGAGCCAGTCCTTGCAAATTAAGCGGCCATTTCTCTAAAGTGTTCATTGGGACAAGTGCAGGGTATAACGGAGTAACAGAATGTCCTGCATCTTTCGCAAGGTTATAACCGCTTCCGTCAGAACCTGTTGACGGATACGATTTACCTCCGGTTGCAATAATAACATAATCACAAAACAAAGATTCGGTGTTTGTAATTACACCTTTGACTGAATTGTTTTCAATTATTAATTCTTTTACAATTGTATTGTATATGATTTTTACATTGAATTTTTTAAGAGCATTTAATAAAGCTTTCGTAACATCAGATGCTTTATCAGATACAGGAAAGGCCCTTTCCCCTCTTTCTATTTTCACAGGCATATTAAGTTCTTTTGAGAACAAATCAATAACCTGAGTATTGGTAAAGGAATAAAAGGGACTATACATAAATTTTGAATTAGTTACAACATGATCAAAAAAATCTTCGTAATCACAAGCATTGGTAAGATTACATCTGCCTTTTCCGGTAATGTAGATTTTTTTACCGCATTTTTCGTTTCGTTCGATGATAGTAACTTTGTGTCCTGAAATTGAAGCTGAATAAGCTGCCATAAGACCGGCTGCGCCGCCGCCAATTATTATTACATCAGACAAAATATTAACCTCCGATTTTGAGAGTAAGAATGTAAGTACTTTTAAGCAAGTATATTTTAGTAAGTGTATATTTGTAAATACAATTAACACATTCTTTTATTAACGTGTAATGTATGGTTCATCAACATTAAATGTGATGTTTTTGCTTTTATATTTTCCGTTTTTGCACCTGAAATAAATCTCATTGCAATAATCAAGATTATCAATAAGACTGTATGCAATACAATCTAACATCGCTTCTTCGGTTTGTGGTGCTACATTTACCATAGGAGCAGAATTATCTTCAAAAATAACAACTACATTATCTTCATTTTCTTCTATATCATATATATTAACTTTTTCGTCGTAATTTGCTATAACTTCATTAACAATGAGTTTTGCGTCAATAATTTGGTCTTTGTCTATCAGTGATATGCTTGGAATACAGCCTTTTCCGTGGTCAAGTGTATATATTGACAAAGTTTTTGTACCATTTTCATCTAATATTGAATTATCGGAATTGTCGATTTGTTTGTCGATTTTTTCTTTAGAATTATTATTTGCGGGAGTATTAATCTTGTCATTATTACATGAAATAAGTACTAAACATGAAACAAAAACTAAAAACAGGATTTTGTTTTTCATAAATTAATGTGTTCTCCCCTTTCATAATCACATGTCCGATGTCATTTCAACCAATAAATCAAGAACTTTAGTTACAATTTGTTTACGAATCATATTTCTATTACCTTTAAATTCATAACGTTTTGAATTACATATTAAATCTGTACACACACCAATATATACAGTTCCTACAGGATTCTCATCATTACCACCGTCGGGACCTGCATAACCTGTAACTGATATAGCTATATCCGAACCAGTATTATCACGTGCTCCTTTTGCCATTTGGCAAGCACATTGATTACTTACTTCGGTATATTGTTCTATAATTGACGGTTCTACATTAAGGCTATGTATTTTAGCTTCATTACTATAAGTAATAATACTTTCTTTTATAATTTTTGAAGCACCCGGAACCTCGATTATTGTTGAACACAACAATCCGCCGGTACAAGATTCAGCAAATGTTATAGTTTTATTGCAATTAATAAGATTATTAACAATTGCATTTGCCTTTTTTGTGTCAGAATTAATCTCGTTAGGAGTTCCAAGAATTACGTTTCTGTTTTTTACAATACAGTCAATCAAAGAAATTACAGTTAATAATGCCGATGTATAAATTAAAACAAGTTCAATGATGTTAAATACATAATTATCAAAATTACATATCAAAACCACAACCATAACCATTTGACATGTTGTTTTGATTTTGCCCCAATAATCAGCTGCTATTACTACTCCGTTATCAGAAGCAACAAGTCGTATACCGTTTATAATAAAATCTCTTGCAATAATGATAATTACAACCCATACAGGAAGCGGATTGTCAGGTGTAGTAACAAAACAAATCAGAGCAATATTAACAAGCAGTTTATCTGCAAGTGGGTCCATAAATTTACCAAAATTTGTAATTAAGTTTTGCTTTCTTGCAATATATCCATCAAGAAAATCTGTAATACATGCGGCGATATAAATCGTAGCCGCAATATATTGGTTATATGTAACCATATCTAAAAAATATATTGCAACGAATATGGGTATAAGTATTATTCTTAGTGTTGTAAGTTTGTTGGGTAAATTCATATCTGTCCTCCATATTATATTTGGATTAACATATTTATATTAAATTCGGAATTCCGAGTAAATCGTATCCACTTGCTTTTGTAATATTAACATTAACAATGTCTCCGGTCATATAGTTTCCTGTCAACGGTAAAAATACACAACCATCAATGGAAGGAGCATCATACATTGTTCTTGCCAAATAAACATTATCTTCAGGAATTTCTCCTTCTATTACAACATTATAGTTTTCGCCAACTCGATTCTTAGCCATATCAAATGCAATTTGTTGTTGTAATTCCATTAATTCATTATATCTTATTGATTTGGTTTCTTCATCTATCTGGTTAGGATAATTAACTGCAGGTGTATTTTCTTCAGGAGAATAACAAAATACACCCAGTCTTTCAAATCGCATATTTTTTATGAATTCAAGAAGTTGTGTATGGTCTTCCTTAGTTTCTCCCGGGAAACCGGTAATTAATGTTGTTCTGACAGCAATATCAGGGACAATACTTCTTAACATATTAATCTTTTCTATGATTTCAGCCTGATTAGTTCGTCTACCCATCTTTTTGAGTATGTTATCTGAAGCATGCTGAATAGGCATGTCAATATAGTGACATATTTTAGGATTATCTGCTATTGTTTTAGCCAGTTCTTCTGTTACATCTTCAGGATAAGCATACAACAGTCTGATCCATTCAATCCCTTTGATTGCACACAATTTATTCAAAAGTTTTGGCAAACGTTTTTCGCCGTATAAATCTAATCCGTATAAGGTTGTATCCTGAGCAACAACAATTAATTCTTTAACTCCTACTGATGCAAGATATTCGGCCTGAGATATTAAATCTTCTTCAGGCACACTTCTGTAAGACCCTCTTATATATGGTATTGCACAATAAGTACAACGTTTATTACATCCTTCGGCAATCTTAAGATATGAATATTCGGTTCCTGTTGAATATAATCTTTTTGTATTCTGAGCCGGCAGATAATTAATATCTTTTAGTCGCTCAACAGGCTGTTCACAATTGCCTGCTAAAGCTTCGCTAATTGCAGCAACTATATCTTCATAAGCTGTTGCACCTATAATAATATCTACTTCAGGTATTTCTGTTTTAATCTCGTTATGATATCGTTGTGAAAGACATCCGCAAACAACTAAGAGACGACAGTTGCCTTCTTCTTTGTACTGCGCCATATCAAGAATGGTTTCAATACTTTCTTCTTTAGCATCACCAATAAACGCACATGTGTTAACAATTATAATATCGGCTTCGCACTCATTATCAGTTAATTCAAAGCCCTCTTTAACAAGATTTCCAAGTATAAATTCCGAATCTACAAGGTTTTTGTCACATCCGAGAGAAATAAGTAATATTTTCATAAATGAATTCTCCAATGATTAGTTATAATCTTTAATATAATAACAGTTTTTTTTTCATTGGTCAATAAATACGTTTACATTTACAAGTTTATATGATACAGTTTATTTTATCGTATTTATATAATTTATAAATTAATGGAGGTATTGATTTTATGAAAAAAAAGATTGCTTTAATTATTGCGTTGCTATTGTTTATTGCCGGTTATTATTATATTACTTTACCTGCCCTTAATATACATTCGCCTCAAATGTGGGGATATATTATCGGATTATGTGTAATATTAGTAATTATTAGTATTTTATTCACTATAAAAAATCGTTTTAATAGTTTTACTAAAAATAATGTTAAATTAAAGGATTTGACTGCAAACAATATAATTCTTAAAGTTTCATTGGGAGTTACATTACTTGTAATTCTTGTATATATAGTAGGCAGTTTTCTTTCCTCCCCTGTTATTAACGCTAATAAATATAAGGAACTTATTAATATTGCAGACGGGGATTTTAATTCCGATATCGAACAGATTTCCTATAATGAAATACCTCTTTTAGATAAATCTTCTGCCCAGATTATTGGCGGTAGAAAAATGGGTACTATGGTTGAATATGTTTCACAGTTTGAAGTTGCAGATGACTATACACAGATTAATTATAATGGTAAGCCTGTTCGTGTGACTCCCCTTGAATACGGAAGTTTATTAAAGTGGTTTACCAACAAAAGTGAAGGAATTCCTGCTTATATTTTGATTGATATGGCAACTCAGGATGCTCAATGTATTAAACTTAAAGAGGGAATTAAGTATTCAAAATCCGAGCACTTTGGCAGATTGATATACAGACATCTTAGATTTAATTATCCGACCTATATTTTTGATGACATTAATATGGAGATTGATGAAGAAGGAATTCCGTACTGGATTTGTCCGGTTAAGGATTATACAATCGGTTTATTTGGCGGAGAAACAATCAGCAATGTAGTTATAGTCAATGCTATAACCGGTGAATGTACGGATTATGATGTGTCAGAAGTTCCACAATGGGTTGACCATGTATATGCTGCAGATTTATTAATCTCATATTATGATTATTACGGTACTTTGAAACACGGATATTTTAATTCAGTACTTAGTCAAAAGGATTGTCTCCAGACAACTGACGGATATAATTATATTGCTATAGATGATGATGTTTGGGTATACACAGGTGTTACCAGTGTCGGCGGTGATGAATCAAATGTAGGATTTGTTCTTATGAATCAACGAACTGCCCAAACGAAATATTATCAGATTCCGGGTGCTGAGGAATATTCAGCAATGAGCTCGGCTGAAGGTAAAGTTCAGAACTTAGGCTATAATGCCACGTTCCCTCTTCTTCTTAATATATCAGGCGAACCGACATATTTTATGTCATTAAAAGATAGTGCAGGTCTTGTAAAAATGTATGCTATGGTTAACATTCAAAAATATACGGTTGTTGCAACGGCTAATTCGGTTGCTGAATGTGAAAGCAATTATAAAGAACTGCTGGTTAACAACAATATTGAAATATCTTCTGATGAAAATGTATCGGGTGCTAATACGATTACCGGTGTTATTGATAAAATGGCTCAAGCTGTTATTGAAGGGAATTCTCATTATTACATTGTTTTGAAAGGTAAAGATGAAATATTTGATATAAATGTTTCTGAAATGCTTGATATTGTAAGATATAATGTTGGAGATATAATTACAATAAAATATATTGAAAATGAAAAGGCAAATCTCGTAACAGAAATTAATTAATTTCATTTTCTGAATAAATCTTTATATATTGTTTTATCTCATAAATCGTAGTAAAAAAATACTTGCAGACATTACTAATATGTTTGCAAGTATTTTTAAATTATAAGCATATATTCACTTCTAAAAGTATGACGTCTTTAGAAATTGCATATACATTGCCGGACAAAAATATCGTCAGGATGTTATATTTTATCATTGCAATGCGCTTTCAATACAGTTATTCATAAGCATTGCAATAGTCATAGGACCAACACCACCAGGAACAGGTGTTATTGCTGAACAAATCGGAGCAACATCATCATAATCAACATCACCGCACAGACCGGATTCCAATCTGTGAATTCCAACGTCTATTACTACTGCTCCTTCTTTAACATATTCCCTTGTTATCATTTTAGGTTTACCGATTGCAACTATTAGAATATCAGCTCTTTTTGTAATCTCTTTTAGGTTCTTTGTTTTAGAATGAGCTATGGTAACAGTAGCATTTTCTCGTAACATAAGAAGTGACATTGGTTTACCTACAATATTACTTCTTCCGATAATTACGCATTCTTTACCTTCAATTTCTATATTTGAACGTTTTAATAATTGAATAATTCCTGCAGGTGTACATGACACATAACCTTTTTGTCCTATGCTTAATGCCCCTACACTTTGAGGATGAAAACCATCAACATCTTTTAATGGAGAAATTGCTTTAATTATAGCATCTTCATTAATGTGTTTTGGTACCGGAAGCTGTACAAGAATTCCATTAACTTTTTCGTTGTTATTAAGTTCATTAATAAGAGCAATTAACTCTTCTTCAGTTGTTGACTCTTCTAATTCGTAAGATAACGAATTAATACCTATATATTCACATGCTTTTTTCTTATTGCCGACATATACGGTTGATGCAGGGTCATTACCGACCTGAATTACTGCAAGAGTAACTTCTATGTTTTGTGCTTTTAATTCTGATGCTTTAGATTTTAATTCGTCTTTGATCTGAGTAGATATTATTTTTCCGTCAATTATTTGTGTCATAGTATTATCCCCCTGTAGATATCTGTTTCTTCACTCTTTTACAGAGCTACATCCATCGAACTATTTTATTCCAAATTTAATTTTTTGTAAATAGTAATAATACATTTTGTTGTTACTTTTGATAGTATATAGTTGAATTTAACAATAGTATATCGTATATTTATCATGTAACGATAGTTAAACGGAGGTTGATTGGGTTATGTTTAAAATGTGGGGCAAGGTATTTAAGAACAATAAAATGCTTGAGGATTATACTTTTGAATGTTCTTGGGATGACGAACGAAACAGAACTAAAAAAGTGTTTGACGGTTTGGAAGAAATCTGTAAAGTGTTTGATTTGTCAGTTCCTGCATGGTTTGACAACAATATATCCGAATTTAAAAGAATTGATAAAACAAGATTTTATGCAGATAATTTTATTGACGGAATTGATTTTGATTATCTGGAGATACATGTTATAGAGGAATAATTAAGTTCATTATACATTGACTATCTTCTTAATACAAGTATTGAATAAAAAATAATCTTGTTGTATCATTTTTTTAGAAAAAATGGCGAAAAATAAACGCAGTAAGGAGTTGCATATGAAGCATATTATAAGTCCGCTTGATTTAACTGTTAATGAACTTGATGATTTATTAGAACTTGCCGGTCGTATTTATCGCGATCCAAAACGTTATTGTAAAGTATGTGATGGAAAAAAACTTGCATCATTATTTTATGAACCGAGTACACGAACCCGTCTTAGTTTCGAAGCTGCTATGATGAATCTTGGAGGGAATGTACTCGGTTTTTCTTCTGCTGATTCAAGTTCTGTAACTAAAGGTGAAAGCATTGCAGATACGATTAAGGTAATATCTTACTATGCTGATATCTGTGCAATGCGTCATCCTAAAGAAGGTGCTCCTTTAGTAGCATCACAATTTTCTGAAATTCCGATTATTAATGCCGGGGATGGTGGACACAACCATCCAACACAGACTTTAACTGATTTGCTTACTATTAAGGAAATGAAGGGCGGTCTTAATAATCTTACAATTGGTGTATGCGGTGATTTAAAATTCGGTAGAACAGTTCATTCGCTTATTAATGCAATGGTACGTTATGAAGGTATTGAATTTGTAATGATTTCTCCTGATGAGCTTAAGATTCCGGAATATCTCCGTCATGAAACACTGGATAACAATAATATTTCGTATACAGAAACCAATATTCTTGAAGACGTTCTTCCAAAACTTGACGTTTTGTATATGACAAGAGTTCAAAAAGAACGTTTTTTCAATGAAGAAGATTATATCAGACTTAAGGATACATTTATACTTGATCGCAAAAAAATGCAGTACGCAAATGACGATATGCTTGTTTTACATCCTCTTCCGCGAGTAAATGAAATTGCAACAGAAGTTGATAGTGATCCTAGAGCTGCATACTTTAAACAGGCTAATTACGGTGTTTATCTTAGAATGGCACTTATTATGACTTTACTAAATTTACCTGAACCAACAAAGGAGGTATGATATATGTTAAATATAGGAGGACTTCATGAAGGCGTTGTAATAGACCACATTAAAGCCGGCGGAGCAATGAAGATTTATAATTATCTTAATCTTGAAAAAATTGATTCAAGTATAGCTATTATTAAAAATGCAAAAAGCAATAAAATGGGAAAAAAAGATATAATAAAAATCGAAGCACCGATATGTGTTGACCTTAATCTGCTTGCTGTACTTGATTCAAATATAACCTTAAACTATATTGAGAATGATGAAATCGTCAGAAAAGAGCATCCGGTATTGCCGACTCAAGTTACTAATATTATTAAGTGCAAAAATCCAAGATGTGTAACTTCTTCAGAGACAGAACGTAATTTGCCACATACTTTTAAACTGACTGATTCAGAAAACAGAATATACAGATGTATATACTGCGAACAGAAATTCAAGGGACAATTATAGTTTTCGAATAATTTTGTGGAGTTTTAAACTTAGGCATGACAAGTTAATCAATCATAATATCCTTTAAAAGGCAGGAAATAGATTATCTTCTATCTCCTGCCTTTATTATATAATTAAACGAACAATAATTAATGTTTTGCAAACAAAATGTTGCATTTAAATCTGCAGTTAGTTATTAGAACTAGAACAAACCTGTTATTTTTCCGTCCACAACATCAATCTTTTCTGCAGCAGGATGAAGCGGCAGTCCAGGCATTGTCATAACAGTTCCTGTTATTGCAACGACAAATCCTGCACCTGCGGATACATATACGTCACGAATGTTAACGGTGAAACCTGATGGTCTTCCAAGTTTATTCGGGTCGTCAGAAAGTGAGTATTGGTTTTTAGCCATACAAACAGGCATATTACCAAAACCAAGTTCTTCAAGTCTTTCAACGGACTTTAATGCACCCGGATCAAATGTGATACCATCTGCTCCGTAAATTTCTTTTGCAATTGTTTCCATTTTATCCTTTAGTGACATATCATCCGGATATAAAACATGGAAGTTGCTTTCTTTTTTCTCAATAGTTTCAAGTACTGTTTTAGCTAATTCAATTCCGCCTTCACCGCCATGTTCCCAAACTTCTGACAATGCAAATGTACATCCTCTTGATTCACAATACTCTTTTACATATGCTAATTCAGCATCTGTATCTGTGATAAATCTATTAAGGGTAACAACGCAAGGAACATCATATTTTGAAACATTTTCAATATGTTTTTCGAGATTAACAATTCCTGCTTTGAGGGCTTCAAGGTTCTCTTTTGCAAGATCTGCTTTAGCAACTCCACCATTATATTTAAGAGCACGAACAGTTGCAACTACAACCACTGCATCAGGTTTGAGATTAGCCATACGACATTTGATATCAAGGAACTTTTCAGCTCCTAAATCTGCACCAAAACCAGCTTCAGTTATTACATAATCAGCAAGTTTAAGGGCTGTCTTTGTAGCACGTATACTGTTACAACCATGAGCTATATTAGCAAAAGGTCCGCCATGAACAATTGCAGGAGTATTTTCAAGTGTCTGAATAAGGTTAGGTCTTATGGCATCCTTAAGTAATGCTGCCATTGAACCAACTGCATTAATCTCTCCCGCTGTTACCGGTTTACCATCATAGTTATATGCAACTATAATTCTTGCAAGACGTTTTTTAAGGTCTTCCATATCTTCTGCAAGACAAAGAATAGCCATAATTTCAGAAGCTACAGTAATTATGAAATGATCTTCTCGAACAACTCCGTCAGCAGAACGTCCGAGTCCAACAACAATATTACGAAGAACGCGGTCATTCATATCTAAACATCTTTTCCATACTATCTGATTAGTATCTATATTAAGTGCATTACCTTGTTTGATATGATTATCAAGCATGGCTGCAAGAAGATTGTTTGCAGATGTTATTGCATGAAAATCTCCTGTGAAATGAAGATTAAGATCTTCCATAGGTACAACCTGTGCATAACCGCCGCCGGCAGCACCACCTTTAATACCAAAACACGGGCCGAGAGATGGTTCGCGCAGTGCTATAACAGACTTCTTACCAAGTTTGCACATTGCCTGTCCCAGACCAACTGTTGTAGTTGTTTTTCCTTCTCCTGCCGGAGTAGGATTAATAGCAGTTACAAGGATCAGTTTTCCGTCAGGATTATCATTTACTCTTTCCATGAGTTCGTCAGTAAACTTAGCTTTGTATTTGCCATACATATCAAGGTCATCAGCTTCAATTCCTAAACTCTTTGCAACTTCACCGATTGGTTTCATGCACGCTTCCTGTGCGATTTCAATATCTGTTTTCATAGATTCTCAGCTCCTTATTATAGTGAAATTAATAAATGGTTTCATTGTAATAATTTTGAGATAAAATGCTAATTTTTGTTAATAAAATTATACATTGTCCAAATTATAGCATGCTTCAACATGATTATGCAACATTATGTTAATATATTCAATATAAAGTGTAACATAGTCGATATCTGAACATGATGAAAGCATTCTTGCGCCTACCACATCTTCTATTTCGTTAAATATCAAATTATTGTTTTTATCAAGTAAAAAGTCAATTCCAACATAATCAAAATCAAAGGCTTCTGCTATTTTTTGAACAACAACTTTTTGTTCATCATTTAAGTTATATAATTGTACTTTCCCACCAAGAGAAAAATTAGACTTAAATCCTGTTTCTGATGTTCTTAATACTGCACCAATAATATTTTTTCCTATAATATATACTCTTAAATCTCTGTTTCCATACTCGATAAGCGGTTGTATAAGGTATTTGTCGGTGTAATACTGTTCTGCATCCGGCTCTTGTGAACTTAAATTAATCATCATATTATTTATGAATTCCGAAAATAAATATACTTCTTTTCCACCATGTCCGGTAACTGATTTTATTATATATTTATCATAAAAATAATCATCTTCATTATCTAATGCTAAAGAGCTATCTAATTGTACATTATTTGATATAGTTTTGTTTTTAGTTTGTGATTCAATAGTACTATATGTACTGAATTTTTCAGTTAACATATGATAATTATCATGATTATTTATTAATTCATCGTATATATCATATTTGTCATGGGAATTACATAACAACTCAAAATTATATTTATTATCATTAGAAAAAACAATAATAGAAGGAATATGTCGTATACCCAGTTTATTAATTGCTCGTAACGATGATGCTTTATTATTACACAAGTTAGAAATAGAATAATTATTAAAGACTCTTATACCAAGAGCCTCTAATTTTAAAGTAAGAAAAGGATTAATCATTCTTGCAATTACTGCATCAGGTTTGTGCTTTTCCAATAATTCATCAATCTCTTCTACAGTAACCAACTGAATGTTCAATCCAAATTTTTTTCCTGTACTAATAATTTTATCTATAAATAATCTGTTTTGTACTATTCTTTGCATGTAATATACAAGCCATATTTTCATATTATTCACCATGTAAATTAATTGATTTTATAATACTGTTATTTGTTTTAATTATTAATATAATTCGAAAGTATATATTTTATTATAGCTTCTGCTGTATCAGAGCCGGTTTCATAATCAAGATTAATAAAGTGGGCATTAGAATTAATTTCGCATAATATAGGACCATTTTCACCAAATAATATGTCAACTCCCGCAAAATCAAGTTTAAGAAGTTTACATGCATCCAATGCAAGTTTAATTTCATCATCTGAAGGATTATACGGTTTCATGGAACCGCCATTAGTTAAATTGGCGCGATAATCTCCATTTTCTGAATAGCGGAATATTGATGATATTACTTCGTTTCCAACAACTTGAAGTCGGATATCCTTACCATAACTTGTATCTATATATTCCTGAAATAAAATGTTCGGACTGCATTGGTTTGTCACAGTATTGATTAGTTCCTCCATATTATTGCATAAATAAACTCCTGCACCGAAGGAACTAAAAGCCTCTTTAACAATTAATGGGAACCCAAGAGTTTGTGCGGTAGTCGTTAAAAAACCATAATCAGTAAATCCTATGGTATTGTATGTCATAGGTGCAATTATTGTTTTAGGAATTGTAATATTACTGTTTATAAGAGATACTGCAGTTAGTCTTTTATCATCACATATTGCAATAGCATCAGAACAGTTATAAAGACGGTGCCCTGATGCTTCTAAGGTTTTTGCAAGTAATATATCTTTGTCCCAAAATAATATAGGGTCGTTGTTAGCCGGTATTATTCCTGTATAAGCACAAGTTGTATTAAGCTCAGGCATACAGTCTGCATTAGTAACAATTTCGTAGTCAATATTAAATCTATCAGCTGTTTTCTTTAATCTGTTTTCAAGCAAAACAAACTTTTCTGTTCTTAAAAATGCATTAACAACAATCCATAATTTCACAACAATACCTCTTATATTATTTTCCGTTTCTAATAAGTGCTTCAAACTCTTCCATAGTCATAAGAACGTTACGTGGTTTTTTTCCATCTTCTTCACTTACAACACCGGCTTCACATAGCTGATCCATTATTCTTGCCCCTCTGTTAAAGCCAATTTTAAATACACGTTGCAAAGTACCGATGGATGCTTTTTGTTTCTCTATGATGAATTTTCCTGCTTCTTCAAATTTTTCATCCCATCCATTAGGATTATCATCTTCTGCAGAAGCAGACATGGACTGCATATTGCTTTGGGTATCAGCATTAGCAATCTTTTCTGTAATATTTGAATCATATACCGGTTCTGAATATTGCCCTTTGACAAAATCTGTTACTCTTGCAACTTCACTATCGGATACAAATGCACCCTGAATTCTGACAGGCTTTGGTAACCCTTGCGGGAAGAATAACATATCACCTTTACCTAAAAGTTTTTCGGCACCGGCGCCGTCAATAATTGTTCTTGAATCCACTGCAGAAGAAACAGCAAATGCAATTCTTGAAGGCACATTTGCCTTAATAAGACCGGTAATAACGTCTACGGATGGTCTTTGTGTTGCAATAATCAAATGAAGTCCGGCGGCTCTTGCCATTTGTGCAAGACGACATATGGCAGTTTCTACATCGTGAGACGCTACCATCATAAGATCCGCAAGCTCGTCCACTATAATTATTATCTGCGGCATTTTAACGTACATATTAGGATTTTCTTTCATTGATTCAATTTTTTTGTTGAATCCTATCATGTCACGCACACCAAGTTCCGCAAACTTAGCATATCTTTCATTCATTTCGGCAACAGCCCAATTAAGAGCAGCCGCTGCTTTTTTCGGGTCAGTTACAACAGGTATACATAAATGCGGTATACCGTTATAAACACTTAATTCAACAACCTTAGGGTCAATCATAATTAATTTAACGTCATTTGGGTCTGCTTTATACAAAATACTCATAACTATCGTATTAATACAGACTGATTTTCCTGATCCGGTTGAACCTGCAATGAGCATATGAGGCATTTTAGCAATGTCAGCTACTATATTATTGCCACCGATATCTTTTCCAACCGCAAATGCAACATTTGACTTATGTGAAGTAAACTCAGGAGTTTCTAACATCTCTCTAAGTGAAATCATTACATTATTAGGGTTAGGTACTTCAATACCAACTGCTGATTTACCCGGAATCGGAGCCTCAATTCTAATGTCAGCAGCTGCAAGATTAAGTTTTATATCATTTTCTAATTCAGTAATTTTCTTTACTCTTGTACCTAAAGAAGGCTGTAATTCATATCTTGTTACCGTAGGACCGCATATTATGTCTGTCATTGTAACTTCTACTTTAAAACTTTTAAGACAGTCTTGCAGCTTCTTTGCAGTATCATTCAATTCCTGACGTGACATCTTCTTAGAACCGCTTTCAGGCCTGTTAAGAAGATTTATGGATGGAAATGTATACGGAATTGGCTCAGGCGGTAAAATTATATCAACCACATTTTCCTGCGGGGAATTATTAGTTGAGTTGGTAGTTTTAGTTTGTGATTGATTTGAAACAGTTGAATTAGATTCAGGGACTGCCGATTCGGTTAATGTAGCTTCGGTAAATGCCGGTTCAGTTAATGCTGAGTCTGTTGATGCTGTTTCAGTATATGGCATTAAAGCCGTATCACTTTGTGTATCAGGTTCAAATATATTCGATTCATAACCTGCATCTTCATCAAACATAAACAATTCATTTAAAGCTTCTTCTGAAAGAATATCCTGATATTCTTCTTCAGGCATTTCAGAATTATCATTTGATGAAACTATATCATTATTTGATGAAACCATATCATTTGTGGAAATTGTACCAACATTTGATGAGGATATATCATTTGTTGAAGTTGAAGAAGCAAATGATGATATATCATCACTGTATGAAATGCCGGCAGGTGTATCCATAACGTAATTGGTAATATCTGAAACAAAGCTCGAATTGTCAGTGGCATTATTGCCGGGTAAATTCTCTGTTGAAACAACCGGTTCAGAGTTATTATATGTATCTGAGATATCTGAATCACCATTAGGAGTGTTATCAGTTTCAATAACAGAATCAGATTCAACATATGGTGTATATTCGTTGTAAGTTACTCTGTCACGTTCAAGAGCTCTTGCAACAAGATGTTCAAGAGAATTATCGGTAGGAGTATTGACTTGTCCGAATTTATCGTTAATTTCTTTTTCATATACAGGAAGGTTGTCATCATTGTTAGTGACAGATACTTCGTCATTCTTTTGTGATGATGTATCATTTGCTGATACATTATGCGAATAAGATCTGTTTACTGAAGCTCCTGCTGATAAATCATTATGTTCAGCAATTACGTCATCACGGGAATCAGGAATAATATTTTCCGAATTATCAGATACATTTTCAGTTGAAGTAATACTAACAATATCAGAATCATTAGTTTCATCGTTAGCCGGTGTTTTTTTCTTAGGAAATGTATAAGATATTTTCTTTTTAGGTTTTGGAGTAATTACTTCATCAATAATAATATCCGCTTCATCCTGCTCGGAATCCATCTCTTCTCTTCTACGTTTTCTTTCTTCCCTGAAATCATCCAAATATTCATTATACTTTCGTGAACTTAATTCCACTATAAATGATGCAATTAATTTACCTGTGATAAATGCAAAAAGCATTATGGCAAATATAACTAATAAAATACCTGTGGCAAGTTCACCAACAATTGAAGAGAGCCCATTACTTATACAAGCCCCAACTAATCCGCCGCCGGATTTATTCTTATATCCGGAAACGTAACATTTGAATATGTTTTTAGGTAAATCAGGAGTAAACAAATCAAATAAACCGGACGTAATAAAATACAAAGCCCAGCTTCCGACTACTCTTCTGACAACTCTTTTGTTGTTTTTGTTCATATAATAAAAACAAAACGAAAAAAACAAAACAAGCGGAAAAATATATGCTACTAATCCAAACAAACCAAATATTAAAGAGCCGATAACATTACTTAATGGTCCGCAAAGATTAAACACACATAAAAATATAATTATACTTACAATAAGTAAAACCCATATCATAAGTTCTGTCATAAACTGTTTGTGTTCAAGCATTTCTTTTTCTTTTGCTTTAGCAGCTTCTTCTCTTGCTTTAGCTGCTTCACTTTTTCGCCCTCTGTTTGATGAAGATGATTTAACAGCCATCACACTTCTCCTTTTATACTAGATGCCATATTATTGAAAACAGTCCAATTGCAAAACAATAATATGCAAAATACTTAAACTTTTTACCTCTCACCACAACAAGCATTGTTTTAATACAAATATATCCTACTACAGCAGCAACGAGTGTTCCGATACCGTAATAAACCAATTCTGTACTTGTTACGGCGACTTCTCCAAAATCTTTTAATTCAAGAATTGCTGCACCCATAACAGCAGGAATTGACATAATAAACGAATATTTAACGGCAAAACTCTTATCAAAACCACATAACAGACATGCAGTTATGGTTGACCCGGATCTTGAAATTCCCGGGAATGTTGCAAGTCCCTGGACAATACCTATAATTCCTGCTTCACGATATTTAACCTGGTTAGGTTTTTTCTTTCCGGGTTGCACCATATCTGAAACAATAAGCATTAAACCGGTAATCAGTAAACAAGTTCCCGTAACTAATAAAGATGATGATGCTGCATCAATAATATCTTTTAATACAATTCCGATTATTCCGGTAGGAATGGTTGATACAATTACTAAAACTACAAACTTTCTGTACGGAGTATTAATTATCTGATTATATGTAAGTTTATTATCTTTTCTTGTAATATTAATTATAAATCTGCCTGCATTTCCAATGGTACCAAACACGATGAGAAATCCTTCAACAACAAGCATTTTAATATCTTTCCAATATGCTACAAATATTGCTAACAGAGTTCCAAGATGTAACAGAATATCAAAAACCATACCGGCATTTTCTACCTTAAATAACACCTCAAATATAGCAAGATGACCTGAGCTGCTTATTGGTAAAAATTCTGCCAGTCCTTGTAGTAATCCTAATAAAATTGCATTAAGTAATGTCATTATGTACACTCCTTGTTTTTTGTTAATTATATTATTTCATTTATCAAAATAATATTATAACCTTTTTTTTATTAGAATGCAAACATTTGTTTTCTTTTGTATTTTACTCAAAATTACAATCATTTTGATTTTAATTCTATGAAATAATGAGATTGTTTTGAATTTTATTGTTTTGAAATCATTTGTTTCAATTGATTAATTGCATCACAGATACCGCCAACTTCATTAATAAGACCTTTTTCAACTGCCTGTTTACCTACAAGGATAGTCCCAAGATCTTTTGTCAGTAACCCTTTTGTAATCATCATTTCAGTTATTTTATTTTTTTCGGCATTCGAATGGTCTGCAATAAATGATACAATCCTATCTTCTATTAATTTGAAATATTCATAAGTTTGAGGAGCTCCGATTACAGTTCCGCTTAATCTTACGGGATGAATTATCATTGTACCGCTTGGTACAATAAATGAATAATCCGCAGCAACGGCAAGAGGAACGCCGATTGAATGACTGTCTCCTATTACAAGCGCCACTTTGGGTTTATTTATTGAGGCAATCATTTCGGCTATAGCTAAACCCGCCGAAACATCACCACCTACAGTATTAATAAGAATTAATAACCCATCGATACTACTATCATTACAGACTCCCACAAGTTGCGGTAATATGTGTTCATATTTTGTTGTTTTTACATTGTTGCCGGCAAGATCATGCCCTTCAATTTCACCAATAATAGATAATAAATGTATCTTTATATTATCATCATTACAATCAAGAACTATTTGTCCGTATTTTGAAATCATGTCATTATTTTCACTCATAATTATTCACCTCGGTTTTATTATGAGCAATAATTATAATATCATACATAAATCTATCAATCATATATTTTTATGCGGAGCGTTATTACTTTATAAGAAAGCAATAAAAATAAGCTGTCAATTGTAGATATCATTCTATAACTGACAGCTTATTACTATTGAATTGATTTTTTAAATAACTTACTGAACCTAAACTTTGGAATAATGGTTTCTTCTATAGGAACAACAACACCGGTTTTAGGATTGCGTCCCACTTTAGGTGCTCTGTTAACTGCCTCAAATTTACCAAACCCAACAATATTAACTATATTACCATTCTCAAGCTCTGTAACGATAGATTCTAACATTGCATCTAACATCTTATTAGTTGCTTTTTTGCTGAGACTGGTTGAATCTGATATTACATCAATCAGCTCTCCTTTGTTCATTAATACATCCTCCCCATTATAAAATTTAAAAAACTTATAAATTTTTTATTTAATACATATAACATTATAATTGGTAAAATGTACCATGTCAAGATGTAACAGTAAATTAATGTAAATATTTCACGCTTGATTCTATTGGAAATTTCCCTATAAAATAAATGGAGTTTGTTGATATACGTAATAATTAAGCCAGTTAGTGTATAAGGCGTTTGAATGGGCTCGCCATGTTAACAACGGTTTATTATCAGGGTTGTCATCCTTATAATAATTAAAAGGAATTTTAGGATTAATTCCCTTCGCAAGGTCGCGCCTATATTCAGAATCCAATGTCAATCTGTCATATTCAAGATGACCGAATACAAATATCTGTTTACCCATTTCAGACATTACTAACAATAAACCGGCTTCGTCTGAATCGGCAAGTATTGTTAACTCAGGATTATTCATAACAGACTCTTTGTTAATTGAAGTATATCTTGAATGTGGAGCTAAGAATACATCATCAAAACCTCTTACAAGGGGAATTTTACGATTATGCACTTTGTGGGTATAAATTCCGGAAATCTTTTCCGGTAAATTATACTTATCAATTCCGTAATGATAATAAATACCAGCCTGAGCACCCCAGCATATATGAAGTGTTGAAGTAACATTTGTTTTTGACCACTCCATAATTTGGGTGAGTTCGTCCCAATATAAAACATCTTCCCAGTTTTGTAACTCTACAGGAGCACCTGTGATAATGAGTCCGTCAAAACGACTGTCTTTAATGTCATCGTATGTCAAATAGAATCTGTCCAGATGATTTTTAGAAGTATTGGTACCAATATAGCTTGCAGTAGATATGAAGGTTACTTCAACCTGCAACGGAGTGTTAGAAAGACATCTTAATAATTGGACCTCAGTTTCTTCTTTTAATGGCATTATATTAAGAATAACTATCTTTAGTGGTCTGATATCCTGGGTTATTGCCCTGGTTTCATCCATCATAAATATATTTTCTTCGGTAAGTATCTGTTTTGCAGGTAAATCACCTTGTACATTAATAGGCATGTTTACACCTCATTTCTTTAATTGTTAAGATTAAACTTTTTCAAAAAGTCGCTTTCGGTTATTATTTCTATTCCAAGTTCTTTTGCTTTTTTATTCTTTCCTGATGTTGATGAAATATTATTGTTGATCAAATATGTTGTTTTTCCGGTTACTGAACCAGTTACTTTTCCACCATAATCTTCAATAAGTTTTTTCAAGTCATTCCTATTATCAAATAATTCAAGATTTCCGGTAATTACAACGGTAACTCCTTCAAGTACCATAGACGTATTGGTAATAACCGGTTTCTCTATAGTAATAATGTCCAATAAATCATCAATATTTTTCTTTTTTGACGGATTACTCATATAGTTAATCCATTCTTTTGCTAATACTTCACCAATTCCGTCTATTACAATCAGCTCATCAAATTCTGCATTCATAATTTTTTCAATGTCATAATCGTAATGCTTACAAATTACTTTAGCATTTGACAAACCAAATCCTGTTATTCCAAGACTATATATAAAGTTTGGAAGTTGTACTTTTTTTGAATTCTCTATTGATGAAATAAGGTTATTATACGACTTTTGACCAAATCCGTCCATATTGATTATAGTTTCTTCGAATCTGTCAAGATGATAAAAATCGCATGGTTCATTAATTATGTGTTCGGCAATCAGTTTTTCAATTGTAGCCTCAGATAATCCGTCAATATTCATTGCCTCTCTGCTTACAAAATGGGTGAAGGATTTAATCTGTTTCGCAAGACAATCGTTGTTAGGACATATTAGTGTTTTAATATCGTTATCATTTTTAATTATAGTATTTTCCCCACATACCGGACATTTATCAGGTATAATAACATTCCCGCTTTTTGTAAGATTGTCAGCAATTTGCGGGATAATCATATTTGCCTTATATACACTAATACTGTCACCAATACCAAGCTTTAATGTTTCAACAGTACTTACATTATGGACACTGGCTCTTGTAACAGTCGTTCCTTCAAGTTCTACAGGTTCGAATATAGCTACAGGATTAATCAAACCTGTTCTTGATGCACTCCATTCTATTTCAAGTAATGTTGTTGTTGCAGTTTCATCAGCCCATTTAAATGCAATAGAGTGCCTTGGGAATTTAGCTGTTCGACCTAATTTAATTCCGTATTCAATATCATTATATGTTACTACAAGACCATCAGAAGGAAAATCATTATGTTTAATAAGTTCAGAATACTTATTAACAGTATCTTTTATAGTATCATGCGTTACCAAATCATACTCTACCGCCTCAAAGCCCTGGGATTCAATCCATTTCATTTCGTCTATTCTGGTTTTAAAATCAATAGTTGAATCTATTAAGCTGTAAACATAATAAAAAACATTTCTTTCAGCGGTAATCTTACTGTTTAACTGTCTTACCGAACCGCTGCAAAGATTGCGGGGATTCTTATATTTGTCTTCGGTATTAGTAATATTTTCGTTAATCTTTTCAAAATCACTGTATTTAATAAGTGCCTCGCCTCTTAATACAATTCTTCCTTTATGAGGAATTGTAAGAGGAATGTTAACAAATGTTTTTGCATTGGCAGTAATTACTTCCCCTACTGTTCCGTTACCACGGGTAACGGCTTTAACAAGTTTTCCGTTATCATAAGTTGTAACAACAGTAAGTCCGTCAAGTTTCCACGACAATACACCTTCATTATTACCAAGCCATGATTGTAATGCATCAACATCTTTTGTTTTATCTAAAGATAAAATAGGATATCCGTGTTCTTCCTTAGGAAGTTCACTCATTACTTCGTAACCAACTTTTCCGGTTGGACTTGTGGATAATACAATACCTGTTTCTTTTTCTAATGATTCAAGTTCATCATATAATGAATCATATTCATAATTACTCATTATCTCATCCTGCCCCTGATAATATATTTTGGCAGCATGATTTAATTTAGAAACAAGTTCATGCATTCGTGATATATTTGCATTATTAGTATTATTTCCCAAAATAATCATCCTCCTGTTAAAGTTTAGCACGCAGATTATCAATGTCTTCAGGTGACATCTCTATATACTGTCCTGATTTTAAACCGTTAAGCTCTATATCCATAATGCGAATTCTTTTTAACGAAACCACTCTGTATTCAAAATATTCACACATTCTGCGAATTTGTCTGTTTAACCCCTGTGTAATAATTATTGAAAATGATTTGCTGCTTAATTTTTTGATTTTACATGGTCTGGTTACTGTATTAAGTATAGGAACTCCTCTTTCCATTCCATTTATAAATTCATCAGTTATCGGTTTGTTCACATGTACAATATACTCTTTTTCATGATAATTTGATGCCTTTAATATTGAATTCATAATATCACCCTGATTAGTGAGTAAAATCAGACCTTCAGAATTCTGGTCAAGTCTTCCCGCCGGGTATATTCTTTTAGGATAACCGATATAGTCGATAATATTATTCTTTTCTTTTGTTGAACATACAACCCCCAATGGTTTGTTATATATAAGTACTACGGGTGTTTCGTCATGATAGATTCGTTTATTATCAACAAACACTTCATCAGATGGTAAAACCTTGTCACCGGCAACTGCTTTTTTTTCATTAATTGTTACTCTTTGGGCAGCTATTAGTCTGTCTGCTTCACGTCTTGAACAATAACCTGCTTCACTAAGATATTTGTTGATTCTAATACCATCTTCCATGGAGTATGCCCATCCTTTCTATATTGTTCAATGCGTCAGTTTTATTAAACAAAACTGACGCATCTTATAATAACCATATTAATCTAATTTAAGAATTCTAGTCAACCTTAACTGCTTCGCCGGTTGCGGTATCAGTGCCGTTACCTCCGGAAATCAAAGTACAAAATTCTTTTAACATTGGATCACTATCAACTACACTGGTAAATCTCTCATCAACTAATGCCTTAAGTATTGCAACATCTTCGCTTAAATCAGCAGATACAATAAAATCCTGGGTTTCTGTGTCAAGTTCGCTAAGATATATAATATATTCTCCGTCAGAAGACATTGTTACATAAAACGCTGTTAATGCAGGTGCCGGTGTATCAATTCCACGAATTTTCATATCATAATACACATAAACTCTGTATGTTCCTTCGTAAATTCCTTCAACAGTGTAGCAAATAATATTATTAATACTTTCCATGTACTCAAGACTGGCTCTCATTTTATTATATTCAAATTTATCTACATCACTTACAAGCCATTCCATACTATCCATATCAAGAGATAAGGATGCGGTATAATAATCCTTGATTAACTGACTGATTTCTTCCACAGCATCTTTTTTCAAATAATCTGTACCGGCATAATCAAATGTATTAATTGGGTTAACCAATGTCTGAACCTTTTCATTATCAACATCCAATACCTGATCAGGTTCGTTAGAACTAAGTTCATTAGCTTTTGGAAGAGTCCATGACGGTGTAATGCACAAAACTACAAATGCAATCGGAATAAGAATTCTGAATATTCTTATTAAACTCTGTCTATCTTTATAACGTATTCTCATAATTATTCTCCAATGTATATAATCACGCACCTGGAGGGACTCGAACCCCCGGCACATGGTTCCGGAAACCACTGCTCTATCCACTGAGCTACAGGTGCAGTAAACCGAAATCAATTATATAACAGTTTAAATTAAATTGTCAATGTGTTGAAATCAGAGTTCGAAGATAAACTTTTTTGTCATCATCAATCCTTCTGCTTTCTATTGCTTTTCTGATAGTTTTATTATGCGTCCAATTATCTAATACATTATCAGTTAAAATACGTATAGTACTATCATATTGTTTTGCCAGTGCAGTGGCAAAATACCATGCAATCATCATATTAACGTAGTACTCTTCGGATTTAACAGCTGATACCATATCATTATAATTAGGCTGAAATTCATCATCCAAAAAATAAGTCATTAACATTTCAATCCCGAATCGTATTGTGTATGTTTTGTCAGATTGTATCCACTCAGGTATTTTTTTTATAAGTATGTCCTTATTCTTTTTGAAAATCACAGGACGCATGGAATCACAAGTTGCCCAATTATTAACATACGGAAGAAATTCGTCTATAGCTTTAATACACTCATCATAATCTTTAATTTGTTCAATTATAAATCCATGAAGATTGTTTTCTTCATAATATTTATGTGGCAAATCACTTAAAAAGGTACTTACATTAGAAAGTTTTGCAACTTTTACGGCATATTTTCTTAAACAAGGCGTTCTTATTCCGATTATATCATCAGGATTAACTGTAGGAATAAGTTTTTCATGAAAAGATTTATATTCCTTATCCTGAAAATCAAATAATTGGTTTCTGATAGATTCCGTTATATTCATATAAACACAAACTCCTAATCTCTTAATAATGTGAGTTTAATACAATTGAATATTATTATACACTCTACATAGAAACATTTACCGATACATTTTCAAATTCAGGCAAAAGGTCTCTGCCTGCGCTCATATTAAGAACCGGAGTGCCAAACTTATCAAAATGAACTCTTCTTATTGCACTACATCTTGCTGCCCAGCCTTTTTTCTCTTTTGCATGATACGCAACCCAAACGTCATTATTGGAATCAACATAAAAACTGTTATGTCCCGGTCCATATTCTCCCTCTACTGAATGTGGTGTAAGAGACGGAATCATATCTTTATTCCACTCATTAACATCAAGGAGATTACCATCATATGGAATTGACAAAAATCCAACAACGTATGAATATCCTCCGGCTGAACCACCGGAATATGCAACGTATAATTTGTCTTTGGTATATAAAGCATAAGGACCTTCATTATTAATTGTTCCGTATTGATTTTCCCAACCGTATAACGGCCTTGTAAGCAATACCGGATCACTTATTAATCTGGTAGGCTGATTTTCTTTAATTTCGGCAATATATATCATTGAACCGGAATCTAACGGTGAACCAATTTTATAACGTTCTGACCAAATCAGATAAGACCTGCCTGCTGCTTTTACATAAGTCATATCAAGTGTAATACCATTAGTACATAAATAACTTCCGTCTTTTTTGCATACCTTTATTGGATCCTCCCAGGAATTCGCATCAATAATGCTTCCACCCTTCTTTAACTTCATCATATGACACTGTGGACCCCAGTCCTTTGGTCCGACAGCAAATAATATGTAAAGATCTCCACCAATAATATGGAATTCCGGAGCCCAGAAAGTCTGAATCAATTGTCTTTCTTCATCTCGGTCAAGTATCAAATATTCTTTAACATCCGGCGCAAATAAATCTTCTATGTTGTCTGCTTCGCGTACAAATAATCCAACATCATCCGTATTATCATTAGTAGCAATAAAATACCATTTGTTATTATAATTAAAGCAAACCGGATCGGCATAACCTTCGGCTAAAGGGAACTTGTATACAGGACGATTAACTTTTCCTTTAACAGTAATAGTATTTGAATCACCCAAACTGTTATCAGAACCCGCACCAACTGACAATGCTTTATTAAGTTCTGTCAAATCCCATGTTACAGACTTGTAATGAACCGAACCATCTGAATAAAGTGCTTTTACTTTTACATCGTTAAGCTCATCAACGGAAGTAATATTAACAGAATCAGGGTATTCAATTCCGGTATTATGAATAGGAATCCATATTTTTAACATATCTTCTACATCAGAATCAGGTATTTCATAAACAAACTCTGTAGTAGTATCATTGTTTAGTAAAGAATCAATATCAACGCCGGTTTCATCTGCAATACTTTGCGGTGTTTTCATTCCTTTATCGTAAAACTTCACAAGGTCTTTTGAATTCCAATATTGTAATAAACCGTCGGCTGATTCGTCGATTGAAGAATCAGGGTTGATTCTAATTGCAGTAAAACCGTATGAATTATCATTACATTTAAACATATACGGTGAAGTAACTCCTTTTTCTTCAATAACATTGTCGGAATTAACGGTTGCTTTTGTAAACAACATACCAAAATCCTGATTAAGCACTTTATAATCAATTCCATCCATACTTACTGCAATATGCAAACTGTAAGCCAGTGCTGAAGGATATTCTTCTCCTATCGGTTCTTTTGTAAATAATTTAATAAATGCCATTGTTATGTTCTCTCCTATATTTTAATTATATTATAATTAATCTGCGAGAATAATTTCTCGAGAAAAATATGTTAAATTAGTTTTCTTCTAAATCATAGTTATCAAGGAAATGATGTTTTTTACCTTTGTTTTTGTACGCAATTACAGTACTTAAATTAACATTTTCAACGCTTTTAAATATGTTAGCCTCAACAAAAGGATTGATTTTGTGCATATCTGCAATAAGTTGTTTAATTTCCTGCCTTTTTGAAGAGTTGCTCCCATCATCAAAAGTTTCAATATTTTCAGTAAATCTGCAGGCACACTGTAAAAATGTTAGTTTATTATAATCTCTCCATGCCTTAATACTGTCTTCTCTAATGAGGTATAACGGTCTTATAAGTTCCATTCCCTCGAAATTAGTGCTGTGAAGTTTTGGCATCATAGTCTGAACCTGACCGCCATACAACATACCCATAAGAATTGTTTCAATAACATCATCATAATGATGTCCTAGTGCAATCTTATTACACCCAAGCGTTTTTGCATTACTGTACAAATGTCCTCTTCTCATTCTGGCACAAAGATAACATGGTGATTTTTCAATCGTATAAACCGAATCAAATATGTCACTTTGAAATACAGACACCGGAATGTTCATAATATTTGCATTATGCATAATCTGTTCTATGTTACGTTTGTTATAACCGGGATCCATAACCAAAAAAGTTAATTCAAATTCAAACTTATTGTGCAACTTTAATTCCTGAAACAATTTGGCCATAAGCATTGAATCTTTGCCGCCGGATATACAAACTGCTATTTTATCTCCGGGTTTAATAAGTTCATAAGTATTGATTGCTTTTGTAAATTTACACCAAATATCCTTACGAAACTTTTTACGAATACTTTTTTCTATATCTTTACATCTGTCTTCATATACATTTTGTTGTTCATTATCCATAAATATATAAAGCACCTTTCAAATCAGTTGCTGAAGAATATTATTTTGCAGTAAGTCTGTTAAGTTCCTGCATAACTTCCGGGATATTGATTCCCTGCGGACATTGCGTAGCACATGCACCACAAGCTATACAATCTGCCGGTCTTCCTTCTGATTCAATATCATTAATCTGACCAAGAACCCAATTACCATCGCTCTTGTATCGATTATAAAAATTAAGGAATTTAGGTATTTCAATCTTTGAAGGACAATCATCACAACAGTATCTGCAGCTTGTACACGGAACTGTAATCTCTGATTTAAAAACTTCAAGAGCCTTCATAAGAACTTCTTCATCAGCTTTTGTAAATTCTACGTCATCAGAAAATGTACTAACATTATCTACAATCTGTTCCATATTGGACATACCGCTAAGGACTACCTGAACCTGAGACAGGTTCTTAACCCATCTGAGAGCCCACGAAGCTACACTCCAATCAGGATGAGCATCTTTTAATATCTTTTGTGCTCCTTCAGATAATGTTGCAAGTCTTCCGCCACGAACAGGCTCCATAACCATAATCGGAATGTTAAGTTCTTTTAATATCTCATATTCTTTTTTTGCAGAACCATATACCCAGTCATAGTAGTTTAACTGAATCTGCGCAAAATCCCAGTCCCTGTACTCGGCAAAAATCTTTAACTTATCCGGTGACGCATGAGAAGAGAAACCAAGATACTTGATTCGACCTGCACGTTTTTGTTCTTCAAAATATTCTATACATCCCAAATCAATATACTCCTGATATATAGAATCATTAATTCCATGTATAAGATAAAAATCAATATGGTCTGTCTGTAATCTCTCCAATTGTTCTTCAAAAACAGCCTTATAATCTTTGCTTGCAAATATCAGGAACTTCGTTGCAACAAAAAAACTGTCCCGCGGATGCTTCATAAGCGCTTTGCCGAGAAACTTTTCTGATTCACCGCTATGATAAACGTATGCTGTATCAAAATAGGTGATTCCGTTATCAATTGCATAATCTATAATAGATTCTGCCCTGTCATAATCTATAGGAGCTCCGTCTTTATCATTTTCAACAGGCAATCGCATATTTCCCATTCCCAGCCGCGATAAACTAATGTCTTTAAAATTTTTCGTTTTCATAATCACTCTCTCCTATCTTTTGTGGTTTGTGAAACTTTTGAATCTATCAACTTCTCTATAATAAGCTTTTTTACATAAACATCAAAGCTTAACATACATATAAAAGAAAATGTACTTAACAACTCATCGTCCTGTTCGTTACCGGTTTTAGGAAATGTATCTTTTGAAGAGTTAAACTTATTAAGAATATCTTTTAAAAAATGATCCATTCCGTCATATTCCATGTTGAATATATACCGGTAAATGTCATCAAGGGCCAAATCTGAATTCTCATCAAAAAACTTTTCAGATAACGGTCCAAAAATTTTCCGGATATCACTTATCGAAAGAAAATTCTTGAAATAAAAAATAAATATAAACATTATCATGTGGTTTTTTGAATACTTCTTCTTTTCAGGCGGAGGGATAAGATTGTTCTTTGCATAATTGTTAATCATCGTTTTAGTGAGAATCTTATCGTCATCGAATCTTTTATAAGAAACAAGTTGTTCATCTAAAAAACTTGTAACCTGATCCATATATAGCGGAATGTCGGGTATATCATCAGGATTAAGATAATTAAGTTTTGTGACAGACTCAATTATTAGTTTTAAATCCCTTTTACGTGAATCAGACCTATCAACACGAAGAATAGAGTCACATATATCGCTTATATTGCTGCTTATATCGTTATCGGCCATAATAACCCCTCATTTACATCAAATTAATTCATCTGACATTATCAAATCAACTAAGTAAAGTATAAATTATCAGTGTAAAAAAGTAAATACAAAAACTGCTTTTAGATAGAGTTAAATTACTGTCAGTTGGAAATGATTAGAGAGCATCTAAGATATAATTCTTCGATTTATTCTTAATCAATTTTACAACGACTTCTTTTCTATGTCAAAAAGCATCCTTTAGGGTTGCACAATAATCCTTTATTGGGCTTAACCGTTTTTTTATCTGCTTTCATATGATGTCAAGGTCAAAGCCTGTAAGGTGCGTAGCAACCTTGACATCATATGAAGGCAGATGGTATATCAATCAAGCCCAATAAAGGATAACTCTGACACATAGCGTCTTTTTCCTACATCAGTCTTAAGTGTGTTCTTATTGCTGCTTCTTTTCTTACTGTTAATCCCGGTATCGTAGCCTGGATTCTTTCAATATAACTTTTTGACTGGTCATAATGTTCTGCTGTTATCTGTCTGAGTGTAAGAGCCTTTACCGGTATATCTTCAGTACCTGTTCTTAACTGTTTCTTTTTTTCACGGCTGTATCTGACAAGATTTATTATCTTTTCACGACCATAGTTTTTCTCATAACATCGCAACTTACTCATTCTGTCTGCTCCGGTCTGACTCCATCCCATCGGTCTTGAACTTAACCTGTCAGATAATATGTGTGATACATGACTTTCTGCACTGCATCCGTTAACATGTTTATTTCTAAGAGTTCTTCTTACAGCTGTCCAGTTTCCAAGTACGTAACTTCTAAGTTCTTCAACTACTTTTTTGTTGCTGGCAGATGCATATATTTTTGATGTATATTCATCAAATTTCTTTTTCGAATCCTTACTTTTTGAATAAAGAATATGCCATAGTTCTTCTTTGGCTATATCTTTTTCATCCAGCAACTGCCCGGCAGCTTTATTTATATATTTCATCAGATGATATTTATCTGCACAAAACAATGCTTTATCAAGATATTTTTCACCATTTTTTATCCATGCAGCACCATCTCCGCTAATATATATTTTCTTTATACTGTCTGTTTCATAGTTTTCTTCGATATATTTTCGTACCTTATTCCAAAATTTTTCGTTACCGTCACTTCCGTAGTAAACACCTGAAAAGTAAAATGTTCCAACTAATTCTTTTCTCCCTTTAACATTAGGAACATCCTGTTTTAACTCATAGATATATATAAGCTTTGTAATAAAACTGTCATTATCTTCTGATGACTGCCATCTGCCATGCTGTTCCGCAACATGATCTTCATCAGCTTCTATATGCAAATATTCGCATACTTTCTTTTCTTCCGGTGCCTCATCAGGTATTTCTTCTGAAATCCCGTGAACTTTTTTATAAACTGTGCTCTTTGATATTTTTTGTTTTGATGGAAGTACTCTTGTTGCTTCCTCATAACTGGTTTTAAGCGCCTCTGTTAATACAGCAACTTCTGCAGCCTCTGTTAACCGTTCATGTTTATCAAGATTAATCAGTTCTTCAAGAAGATAGTGATAACTGTTATCTTCTTTGTTACGGAAATATGTGCAGTCAAATGTAACATCACCAACTGTAGTTATGATAGTTCTTTCATCTGTCCTTTGTGCATTATATCTGTTCTTTCTCCATGCATTATCATAAATCTGGTGGTTCATTGATGAGAGTACCGTGCTTAAGAAATCTGCTGAAAATGTCTCTGCTGCATGCTTTACTGCAGTTTCTAGAGAATAGAAATCCTGCGGGTTATTAAAAAATATTTCTTCTGCTTCCAAAATTCCTTTTACTAATGTTTCTAATAGTGATACAATTGTCATGAGAGTAACTTCCTTTCGGTTGATATTTTTTTGGTCGAAAACATTATACCTTAGGAGAGGGGTTACTCTCATTATTTTTTTTCTATTCAACTGACAAAAACTTTACTCTATACTGCTTTTATAAATGATTTGTTGCTTTAACTAAAAGCACGTAGTATAATCCCTTTTGAATATAGTAAACGTATTAATATGATAAATTAACTATGAGAGGAATATAACAGATAATGATGAAAAAAGGCGAAATATACGAAGCTGTAGTTGACAGTTATGAATTCCCCAATAAAGGAATCATACATATGGAAGATACTAAAATAATTGTTAAAAATACTTTGCCGGGTCAGCTTATCAGATTTAGACTTACAAAAAAAAGACATGATAAAGCAACCGGTTTATTAATTGATATTATTAAAAAGTCTGAGATCGAAAACGGAAACGTTTTTTGTGAGAAATTCGGAATTTGCGGAAGTTGTCTATATCAATCAATGAAATATGAAGAACAATTAGAATTAAAAAAGAATCTTGTTCTTTCATTAATTAATAAAGTTGATAACAATTATATTTTTGACGGAATAAAACACAGTCCGATTAGTTATGGCTATCGAAATAAAATGGAATTCACATTTGGTGATGAATATAAAGACGGGCCGTTATCTCTTGGATTGCATAAACGCGGTAGTTTTTATGATATTATTGATGCTTCAGACTGTAAACTCGTTAATAAAGATTACGGCATGATATTAAAAGAAGTTTTGAATTATTGTACAGAGAATAATCTTTCTCATTATCATCGTATGAGCCACGAAGGATATTTACGACATCTTCTGATACGCCGTACTTCAAAAACCAATGAACTGCTTATTGACATTGTTACAACAACTACTGTTAATCATGACTTTTCACAACTGGTAAACAGATTGGTTGTTCTTCCCCTTGAAGGAAATATACAGGGTATACTTCATACAGTTAATGACAGTGTAGCTGATACAATAACCGACCAGGGAACGACTGTATTATACGGAAAGGATTACTTTTATGAAGAAATTCTCGGTTTAAAGTTTAAAATAACACCTTTCTCATTTTTTCAAACTAATTCTCTTGGAGCCGAAGTGTTATATGAAACTGCACGTTCCTACATTAAAGAATACATTGACAATAAAGTTATTTATGACTTATATAGCGGAACCGGTACTATTGCACAATTACTTGCTCCTGTAGCAAATAAAGTGATTGGTGTTGAAATTATACCTGAGGCAGTTGCTTCTGCTAAAGAAAATGCTAAACTTAATAACATAGATAACTGTGAATTTATTGCAGGTGATGTATTAAAAACTTTAGATTCCATCGATACCAATCCGGAATTAATAGTGCTTGATCCACCAAGAGAAGGAGTTCATCCAAAAGCTCTTGACAGGATACTTGATTACGGAGTTGATAACATATTATATATTTCATGTAAACCAACAAGTCTTATTAAAGATATTGAAATCATTAAAAATAAAAACTACAAATTGGAACGAGTTAGTATTGTTGATATGTTCCCATGGACTGCTCATGTGGAGACTATAGCCTTATTTTCAAAAATAAGATAAAATACTATCGTTTAAAATTAGGAATCTCCTACAGGCCATAGATTTGAAATTGGTTGAATTAATATCTGTAATATGCTAATATAAATATTTGATGAACATAACAAATGAAATGGAGGAATAAAAATGTCCGAAAACGTATACGACATACTTGTTGAACGTGGTTTTATTGAACAGGCAACTCATCCGGATGAAATTCGCGAGATGCTCGGAAAGGAGTCTGTCACTTTTTATATAGGTTTTGATGCTACTGCTGATAGTCTTACAGCCGGTCATTTTTTAACCGTAATGGCAATGATGCACATGCAGCGTGCAGGACATCGTCCTATTGCGCTTCTTGGCGGGGGTACAACTATGATTGGTGATCCGTCAGGAAAATCAGATATGCGTACTATTATGACAAAAGAGACCATACAGCATAATGCCGACAGATTTGCAGAACAGCTCTCAAGATTTATAACATTCGATGATGATAAAGCTATTATAGCCAATAATGCTGACTGGCTTCTTGATTTGAATTATGTAGAATTTTTAAGGGAAGTCGGTGTTCATTTTTCGGTTAATAAGATGCTTGCTGCTGAATGCTACAAGCAGCGTATGGAAAAAGGCCTTACTTTCTTTGAATTCAATTACATGATTATGCAATCATATGATTTCCTTAAACTCTTCCAGAAATACGGTTGTAATCTTGAACTTGGAGGTAATGATCAGTGGTCTAACATTATTGGCGGTGTTAATCTTATACGTGCCAAGGAACAAAAACCGGCATATGGTCTTACATTCAAACTTCTGACAACAAGCGAAGGAATAAAAATGGGCAAGACTATGAAAGGTGCTGTATGGCTTGATCCTGAAAAAACAAGTCCATACGAATTTTTCCAGTACTGGCGCAATATAGAAGATGTAAAAGTTGAAGAATGTCTTGGACTTCTCACTTTCCTTCCTATGGACGAAGTAAGACGACTTGGTTCACTTAAAGATTCTGAGATTAACAAAGCAAAGGAAGTTCTTGCATATGAAGTAACAAAAATTGTACATGGTGAAGAAGAAGCCAATAAGGCTTTGGAAGCATCCCGTTCTCTTTTTGGCGGTTCTATGAATACAAGTGATATTCCTACTACAACTTATCCTGCTTCAAAATTTGATGAAGGTATTGATATTATTACATTACTTGTTGATGGTAAACTTGCAGCAAGTCGTGGTGATGCAAGACGTAATGTAACTCAGGGTGGCGTTACTGTTAATGATGAAAAATGTACCGATTTTGCAAAGGTATTCAAGACCAAAGACCTTAATGCAGAAGGTGCTCTCCTTATCAGGAGAGGTAAAAAAGCATTTCATTTGTACAAACCGGAATAATTTTTCGGTTCAACATTAATTATTTAGAGGGGGACTTTATCTATGCCATGGTGTCCAAAATGTAAAAATGAATATCGTGAAGGAATTGTCGTATGTGCTGATTGTAATGTTGAGTTAGTTGATAGTTTTGAAACTTTCAAAAACGATACTGCCAATTATGTCACCGTATTTTCTACAGAAGATAATTCTCTTGTTGAGAAATTTGTTAATTATCTTGATTTTTCGGGCATTACACGACATTTTGTTGTTAATGACGAAGAAGCTCTCTATACCGTCACTGTTCATGCTGATGATTATGATGCAGCACACAAGTTGTTTGTCGGATTTGCAATTGCAGAAAGATCTGTTTCAGACGATGAAGTTGAACTCGACCAAGATTTAAGTGATGATACATCACTTAACGATATTGAGAGTAACTGTAATAATATCGAAACATTTGAAGAAACCGACAAAATTTGCGATGATGAAATGTCTGAAATAACTGATGATAATGATGTTGAAGAAATAATTTTAGATAATGATGAAGTTATTCATACACATGATTTGGTTCCGCAGATAGACCCTGATGAAGAATTTGAAGAATCTATGATTCCGTATGTACGTCAGGCTGATAAATATAAAGACTATAAATTCAGCGCTTATACATGTTTGTCATTTGGTGCTTTAGGTACTATATATTGTCTGATTTGTATGCTTGAGTTATTTGACTCTCCTATCTTTGGTTTATTTAATAACAGGTTTAGTCAGGTTGTAATGCTTATTATGTTTCTTGGATTCTTTATTACGGGAATATATGTTATGAGTAAATCAAAAAGCATTCAAGAAGCAATTGCCGATCAGGAAAAACTGGAAAGTGAAGTTGTCATGTGGCTGAAACTTCATGTTACATCAGGATATCTAAAAAGCATTAAAGACGACAGTGTAGCTGATGAAATCAATTATTTTAAGTATTTAGAAGCTATTAGACATGACTTGATTGCGGATATTCCTAATGCTCCGATTAATATGATTGATACATTAGTTGATGAGCACATATCAGATATCGATATTTAATTAAATATATAAAGCAGATGAGGCAATAAATGTTTCATCTGCTTTTTTGATGCAATTGTATTTTAATTCCGAAAGTATTATTTTATCTTTACATTAATCTGAATTTTTTTGCAATTCTTACAATTTGTACTCCCATAGGGAATTCATATATTTCTTCTTTAGTAGCTCCGCCTAATTTTAGGTAACATACAAAATAAGTTGCAACTGCCAAAATAACTGATATTATAATTAAAATTGAGTTGTGACTCCATACACTGTAAATCAAATAGTAAAACGTACCGGATACAATTCCCATAATAACAGATGAAATAAATGGCACTAAAAATGTCCTTACAATCTCCTGTCTATATTTTGTATATCTCATAATGGCTAACATATTTAACAAACCTGTAACCATAGGGAAAATAATATTACCCACAACAAGTGCATATACCCCCATTGGAGTAAACATAAGAAGTAAAAAGACAACCAAAACATGTATTACAAGAGCAATTGCAGAATGAATTACCGGTAATCGCATTTTATCGATTCCCTGAAGACATGCACCGCTTATATTACTTACAGCATAAAATACAATTGCAATACTCCCCGCTGTAAGAAGCCATCCGCCTGCAACATAGTCCTGACTTGGAAATAACAACATAAGTATTGGTCTTCCAAGTATAGTTAATCCCATAAAACAAGGAAACGCAATAAGCATATTGAATTTAATACCCAGTGAAATCTTGCTTCTTACCTCTGAAATGTTATTTATTGAAAACGAGGAAGCGATACTAGGTAAAATTGATGAAGACATAGCTGTTGCAATCGCAATAGGCACACTTAATAATAACCTGTATTTTGTACTGTATAATCCGGTTGCATTTTTAACTGCAAAATCATCCCAGCCTTTTGTGGCCTGTATGGAACCGAGCATGGAATAATCTATTATTCCGCTTATTTGATACACAGTCTGACTTAAAATTATCGGAAATGCAGTGAATATAAGTAACTTAAATATGTCATTATAAGAATCACATCTGCCTGTTCTGTCACGCCTTCCAAGTCTTAATAAAGTAGGCCGATATAATAAATATATTAACAACAATATTACCAGTCCGGATAAAGCACCTAATAGCGTTCCTGTTGTACCTCCTGCAGCGCCCCATCCTGCAAGATGTAGTGAAAGGTTATGAGCCTGCATCAAAGAATATGCTGCATAAATACTAACTACAGCATTTACAATTTGTTCTATTATCTGAGAAAATGCAGTAGGAATCATAGTACCCTTTCCTTGATACAATCCTCGAAATACACCCATTATTGCTACTATAAATACTGTTGGTGCAAGAACCTTTAACGGTAAAGAAAGTCCGGTATATCTTCCTCCGGCCATGTTTTTCTCAAAAAACTCAGCTCCAAAAAACAAAACAAGAGCTGCAATTCCACCCATGACAAGAGCAAAGACCATTGTACATCTAAAAATTCTAAGTATGTTGTAATGTTCTCTTCTGATTCGTTTTGCAGAAACAAGTTTTGATACCGCAAGGGGTAAACTGTATGAAGAAATAATAAGCATAACATCGTATAATTCAAATGCAACAGAATAAATACCGTTTCCTTCTTCACCTATAATATTTGACATAGGGAAACGATATAACATTCCTATTATACGTACAAGCAGGGATGCACCCGCAAGTATGCTTCCCTGCTTTATATAATTGTCTGATTTTGAACTACGATTAGACATATATTATACCTTCTTATTGTTACTTGACTTTTTTTGATATAGTTAATTTAGAATCTGAATCCGGGAATAAAGCAATATAAGTTTTACCGGGATTAACAAATAACTCAGAACCATCTTTGTTATAATATTTCATAATACCCTTTTTCTCATTTTTCTCCCAGGTAATATTAATTGCTTTACCATTAGAAATGTATTTACCTTTACCGGTTGCATTTTCAAAATTAATTGTTCTGTAGTCCTTCGGATGCCCCGGCACTATAGGCTCATCATCAACGTATTGAATAATAAGATTCTTAAAAGCAAGTTGCTTACCATTACTTGCATCTATATGCTTGTTATTATACTGGTATCTGTAATACATCTTCTTGTCTTTATTATAAATAAAATACGGTGCTGAATATCCGGAGAACTTTACGGTTACTTTATTGGCAATTTTACCTTCAGCAAGATCAGTATCTTCATCATAAAAACTATAGTGACCTTCGTAATCGTCTTTATAATTCTTTCTGTATTTCAACTTTTTACGACCTTTTTCAAGTCCTTCTTTGCTTGTAAATGCGTTATGCGGAGCAGGAATACTATTGTCTCTATAGAAAACAAGCCCGCCAATGCCTGATAAACCGCTTATATTATCTACTTTTAGCTTTTCAATCTTTGAAGTCGCAAATTTTGTGTGACCAAAATGAACAAATATAGCATCATACTCAGAAGCAACACTTACATAATAATGACGTGCACTTCTTGTTGAACCAAGTTTTTTTGCATTAAACTTTTCAAATATACCCATTAATCTTGTAATTCCACCCTCAACTTTTGCTTCATATATAATTGAAGCCTGAGAAGCTCCACTTTGGAACTGGGCAGCATATTGAATATTGTTAATCATCATTGCATAAGGTCTTTTTTTGGCAATATTTTCAGGTATCCATTTACCGGTAAGTTTACTCCTTGCCTCTCCTGCATGGGGATCCATTGTAGGTTCCGGTGTCTGGGTAGGTGCCGGAGTATCTGTTGGTACAACTTCCTCAGTACTCTGCGGAACCGTCTCTTCTTTTTCCGGTTTACTTTTACATGCAACAAATGTTGCAATAAAACAAGCTAATATTACAGTTACAATCAACTTCTTTTTCATAATTATATCCTCCTGATTTTATCTGGTGATTTTTAATAAATCTAAAATCTCCCTTTGTTTTAATTCCATTAGTAATCGTTCTTCATCTTCCATATGATCAAAGCCGAACAAATGAAGAATGCTGTGGACAATTAAAAATGAAAACTCCCTTTTAACAGAATGTCCGTATTCTTCAGCCTGTGAATAAACCTTGTCAGCACATATTACAATATCTCCAAGCATAAGATGTCCTGTTTCAGGATTAAACATAGAATAGTCATTTTCATCAATTATATCATAATCGCATGGTTTGGTAAAATCAATTGCCGGAAATGACAAAACGTCAGTAACAGCATCAACATTTCTATGCTCATTATTTAATTCTTTAATATCTTCTTTTGTAGTAATAATTAAAGAACATTCTGATTCATACTCACACTTTAATTCGTCACATACAGTTTCAAGTAATCGTTTTGTAAGAACCTCTACCGGCTCTCCTACATCAATCTCATAATCTAACAGATTATCATATACAATTATCGTTTTAATCACCTCAGAATTTTATAAATTATCAATATAATACTTTTTCAAAGTTTCATACTCACCTAATGAAAGTCCGCTTGCTGATAATGTTCCGTCAATTATCAACTTTGCAAATATATTTCGTATCAATACTTCTTTCGAAAAATCAGGTGCTTTTCTTACATTTTTCATATAATAAATTGAATTAATCAACTTTTCCGTTAAATATACAATAGCTGATTCTTTAGACGTAGGATAACTATGTTTTAAGTTATGCGATGATACTATATCAATCAACTGTTGAGGAAAATCATTTTGAGCAAGTAATTCTATACCAAGAGTAACATAATCTTTATTCAGTGAATTATTATACGCATTTTCATCGGTTTGATTATCTTCGGTATTGCTTTGATTACTTTGCATTTTAACCAACTTTCCAACTTCATGATACAGACTTCCGGCAGAACACAGATAATAATCAGCCTGAATACATCTTGCAGCATCTCCCGAAATTTTACCTGAAATCAAACTATGTTTATACACATTCGGCAAATTATTCTTTAATTCAACAATTAATGGAGCATTAGGATGAACCAATTCTTTAACTTGTTCTAAAGAGTCACCCGGAATATTCTCTGCACCCTCTTCTTCATCCGAAATATCAGTAACTAAGGAATCTATTGAATTACCGATACTACTAATGAAATAAATAAACGAAACCAAAACAAAAGTAATAATCAACATATATCCGAATTCAAATCTTTTCAACAGACTGTAATCAAGATAATTAGTTATCATATACAAAGTTGTATGACAACATGCTGCAATTATTACAAAGTAAAAATATGATACTATTTTTTGTTTGAGACCTTGTCCTGACGGATAATATGTAATAAGAAGGCACAGAACAATGCCCATAAGCATGTAATAGATTATCTGCTCTATGGCAATATTAAAACACATACTATAGATGCTTAGGTAAACAGCTATGAAAGCTAATGCCATATTGATGCTGTAAGCAACACCAAGAATAAGACATCCTGCAATCCACAAATGATAAATAGGTGCATAAACAGAAGCAATAAGTATATTGCCCGAAACTATTACTCCTAAGTAAAAATATAGTACATTATTGTTCCCTTTTAACATAATATCTTCATTGTGGGAAATAAAATACATTAGAATTGCAAATAAGAACAAAGACATAAATGCGAATGCAAGACCCTCTTTGTAATTTCTGCCCTGATTAACTTCAAATAATACTATAAAAACAACGTCAATTAAAAACAACAATATAAAAATTAATTTATAATGAACAGACTTTATCTGCTGCATCACTTAGTCCTCCGATTTCTGCTTTGCTGGTGTGTTTCGAATTCGTCATATGCTTTTACAATTTTTTGTACAAGCGGATGTCTGACAACATCTTTCGCGGTTAGTTGTGAAAAACCGATCTCATCAACTTTTTTTAGGACTTTCACTGCATTATCAAGACCTGACACAGTTCCTTTTGGTAAATCTTTTTGTGTCAAATCACCTGTAATAACAACTTTTGAACCAAACCCAATTCGAGTCAAAAACATTTTCATCTGGGCTACAGTTGTATTCTGAGCTTCGTCAAGAATTATATAAGCATTATCCAAAGTTCTTCCACGCATATATGCTAATGGCGCAACCTCAATAGCACCTTTTTCCATATTGCGCAAAAAACTTTCCGGTCCCATTATTTGATATAAGGCATCATACAAAGGCCTTAGATACGGATCTACTTTACTTTGTAAATCACCCGGAAGAAATCCGAGTTTTTCTCCGGCTTCTATAGCAGGTCTTGTAAGAATTATTTTATTAACTTCTTCATTTTTAAATGCATTAATAGCCATAGCCATAGCTAAATAAGTTTTTCCGGTTCCGGCAGGACCTATTCCGAAAACAATCATCTTTTCCTGCATCTGTTTTATATATTTTTCCTGACCTAAAGTTTTTGGTTTGATAGGTTTACCCTGTATAGTACGACAAATTACCTTATCATCAAGTTCGGTCAGCGAAGTATTATCATTCTCCATCCAAAGTGAAATCGCATAATTAACTGCCTGTTCAGTAATAGTACTTCCTTTTGATGCAAGCCCTACTAACTGGTTAATTACGTGCATTCCTGCCTCTGTACCGTTAACAGTACCAATAATTTTACATGTTCCGTCTCTTGTCAGTACAGTTATTCCAAAAGCCTTTTCAATAATCTTTATATAAGAATCATATTCACCAAAAATAACTTTTTCATATTGGTTAGGAATGTTAATTGTCTTCTCCGTCATTCCCATCTTGATTATCCACACTCCAATCCGATGTTGAAATTTCACGCCTTAATAACTGCGGTTCCATTATATGCAAATAACCGTCAGCTATATAATTGTTTTTATATAATGACAAACTTATTTTTTTATCTTTGATTATTATATCTTTATCTCGTAGTTTTTTTATGTAATTATTCAAATGTAATCTTGCAATGTGTAGAGCCTGCTCCTTTGAGTATGACTTATATATTATCTCATATTCTTGCTGTTTACATCTGACAATACCTGTTTGACCACAAAATTTATTATAACCAAATATCTCAAAACACTCATTTATTATATCATATTTTTCGTATGTTTCAATTTTATTTAACAAGTTTTCAATAAAAAATATTTTATTATCGCAATACACTTTGAACTCATATTTATATCTTCCTGTGTATTGTTTATCTTCATATATTACAGGGAACATATCTTTATATGAATGAACTGTATTTAGTATAATATCCCCATCCGCATAGACAAGTTTATTATCAATAATTGTTCCGCCATCATCGTATATAGGAATAATTCCGGATACAAGTACCTGTCCTTTTTTTACAGTATCTCCACATTTAACTTTAGGAGTTCCTTTCCTTGTAATAATTGATTCAACAGTTCCGTCAGATGAAGCTATAATATCGGAATTTAAGTATTTTAAATTACTTTTATCTTCCATAATGTCAGATTCAACAATCTTAATATTGACATTACATCCGGATAATTCAACAGATACCCAGCTTATATCATCAAAATGATTTCTTATTAGTCTTTCTATTTCATTTCCGTTTATATCACTTCGTAACATACCAATTGCAATATTTTCATCATTTAGAAACTTACGAAGTTCTGATGAGGTATGACGAGATTGCCCGGAAAAACTAATGTTCCAAACACATAACGATAAAATATATATTATAGTTATATATAAAATCAATGCCGGCAATAATGAAGTCTGCTTAAGTAATTGCCCAATAATAAAAGGCAAACCAATTCTCTTGACAATATGGGGGTAAGTTTTAGTCTTAAGTACAATATTTGAAAGTTTAATATAATCTTTTGTTAAGATATAAAAATATATTTTGTTATTTTCATTAGTGTAATTCCATACATATATTTTGTTATGTCTGCATAAATTAAAAAATCGTTCGGGCTGATTGCCTATAAGTTCTACATATACGTAGCTTTTGAGTAATCTGATAATTTTTGTTAACAATATACACCTCCGGTTTAATTATGAAAATTTAATCTCATGAATGAAACCATCAATACGCATATCATTATCGGTATAATACTTTATTGTAAGCTTCGAACCATATACATATATTCTCCCGTTTTTACCCAGTATACGTATTGTGTTTTCAGTATACTCAAGTATCCCACGGTAATTTTCTATATATAAATGTTTGTTCCCGTAAGCCGTAGCGATACATGAACCACAAATAATATCAGCAGGAAGATTGAGATGTTCAGACACATAATTAAGAGGTCTCTTTTTCATGTAATTGTCCCTGAAATAGATTAGATTATAACATATATATGATTTTTTAATCCCTTTAATGACAAAAAAAATGCTCCGATAAAATATCTATCGGAGCTGGAATTGCACAATTATTTATACTTACGTTTACGAGCTGCTTCAGACTTCTTCTTACGTCTAACACTTGGCTTTTCGTAATGTTCCCTCTTACGAATTTCCTGTTGGATACCTGCTTTTGCACAATTTCTCTTAAAGCGACGTAAAGCGCTATCCAATGTCTCGTTTTCTTTTACAATTACATTTGACATAGTATCACACCTAACCTCCCCTCCAGTTGTAGATTGTGCACAATACAACTGTTTGGGTTTATTTTGCACAAGTTTTATTATATCATATAATTCATATTCGTCAAGGAAAAAATGAATTAATATAAACTTTTTTTTAATATATTGATTTTACACTTGTGTTTCAAGTACTTTTTTAGCTTCTTCAAGTGCCGCTTCAATTCCTGCAGGATTCTTTCCGCCGGCCTGAGCCATATTAGGACGTCCGCCACCGCCACCGCCAACAAGCGAAGCAATTGATTTTATAAGATTACCTGCATGAGCACCAAGTTTTATTGCTTCATCAGATGCCATAGCAATGAGATTAACTTTGCCATCCTTGTCAGATGCAAGTACAATTACCGCATTATCAATCTTTGCTTTGAAGGAATCTCCAAGATTACGGAGTGCTTCCATGTCAGTATCTTCAATCTTAACCGCAAGAAGATTAACATCTTTTATCTTAATAACATTATCAAGAACCGCACCTGCTTTATCTTTTGCAAGTTTATTCTTAAGTTTATCATTTTCTGATTTAAGAGTTTTAATCTCAGTATTAAGTGATTCAATCTTCTTAACAAGTCCTGTTATATCTGATTTAGCAGCTTTTGCAGCTTCGGCAAGTCTGCATTCAAGATTAGCATAGTAATCAAATACAGCTTTTGAAGTATATGCTTCAATTCTTCTGACACCGGCAGCAACACCGTTTTCAGATATAATCTTGAAAGCACGGATTGTACTTGTGTTTGAAACATGGGTACCACCACATAATTCAGAACTGAAATCTCCCATCTGAACTACACGAACAGAATCACCGTATTTTTCGCCAAACAATGCCATAGCACCTGTTTTCTTAGCTTCTTCAAGTGTCATAACTTTAGTTTCTACATCAAGTCCGTTTGCGATTTCTTCATTAACTATATCTTCAATCTTACTAATCTCTTCTGAGGTAAGAGCCTGGAAATGAGTAAAATCAAATCTTAACTTTTCACAATCCACCATTGAGCCGGCCTGCTCAACATGTCCTCCAAGAACAATTCTTAATGCTTTCTGAAGAAGATGAGTTGCGCTGTGATTCATTGCAGTCTGTGTTCTTTTTTCAGGATCAATTGATAATTTAACAGTATCTCCTTTATTAATTGAACCTGCAGTCATAACACCAACATGTCCGATACGTCCGCCCTGAAGCTTAATAGTATCTTCTACAGTAAATATGCTATCACCAATAGTAATAACACCAGTATCGGCCATCTGACCACCCATAGTTGCATAAAATGGGGTCTGTGCAACGATAATAGTACCACTTTCACCTTCATTAATTGAATCAACAATATCTGTTTTTGTAGTAATAACAAGAACCTCTGATTCATGTGTATCTCTGTCATAACCAACGAATTCGCTTGTAATATTAACGTCAATAGACTGATATACAGTTTGTTCTGCACCCATGAAATTATCTTTTTCTCTTGCGTTACGTGCAGTCTCTCTCTGAATCTGCATTGCTTCGTTAAATCCGGCTTCATCTATTTCGAAACCTTTTTCTTCAAGAATCTCTTTTGTAAGATCAAGAGGGAATCCGTATGTGTCATACAACTTAAATGCATCTTGTCCACAAAGCATTTTCTTGCCTTCTTTTACGAGATTATTCTCTAATTCAGCAAGAATACTAAGACCCTGATCTATCGTTTTATTGAAATTGTCTTCTTCTGTAACAAGAATATTGAAAATATATTCTTTTTTCTCTTCAAGTTCCGGATATCCGCTTTTTGATTCATTAATAACAACTTCACTAATCTTTGTAAGGAAACGGTCTTTTATGCCAAGAAGCCTTCCGTGTCTTGCTGCTCTTCTAAGAAGTCTTCTTAAAACATAACCACGACCTTCATTGGAAGGTAAAATTCCGTCAGCAATCATAAATGTCACAGAACGAATGTGATCAGTAATAAGTCTTATTGATACATCAAGTTTATCATCAGTTTGATAAGTCACTCCTGCAATTTTACATACTTCATCACGAATTGCCTTGATTGTGTCAACATCAAAGATTGATGCAACATCCTGCACAACAGTTGCAAGTCTTTCAAGACCCATTCCTGTGTCAATATTTTTTTGGATAAGGTCAGAATAATGTCCTTCACCATCATTATCAAACTGGGAAAACACATTGTTCCATACTTCAATATAACGGTCGCATTCACAGCCGACAGTACAGTCTGGACTGCCACAACCATATTTTTCACCACGATCAAAATATATTTCTGAACAAGGACCACACGGACCTTCTCCATGCTCCCAGAAATTATCTTCTTTTCCAAACTTAAAAATTCTCTCAGGAGCAATGCCTATCTCCTTGTTCCAAATTTCAAATGCTTCATCATCATCAACATATACAGAAGGATATAATCTATCCTCAGGAATTCCAACTCGTTTAGTTAAAAACTCCCATGACCAGGCAATTGCTTCATGTTTAAAATAATCACCAAAAGAGAAATTACCCAGCATTTCAAAAAATGTACCGTGTCTTGCAGTTTTACCTACATTTTCAATATCTCCTGTACGAATACACTTCTGGCAGGTTGTAACTCTTCTTCTTGGCGGAATCTCCTGTCCGGTAAAATATGGCTTAAGAGGTGCCATACCTGAATTAATAAGTAATAAACTCTTATCTCCTTGGGGAACAAGAGAAAAACTGTTCATTCTAAGATGCTCTTTTTCTTCAAAGAAACTCAAAAACATTTCGCGCAATTCATTAAGTCCATAGGATTGCATTGTAATTCCTCCTCATATTGTAATTGTTTTTTGATTATAAATTTTTATATGTGATTTGTCAAATTATCAAGTCATTAAACATAGCATAATAAATGATTAATCAAAACAAATCAAATTGTTTATTACAGTAAAATAAACTATTTATCATAGCTTCCGGTAATCTGCTCATTTTATCATAAACTTCATTAACTGTTTCTCTCTCGATAGGAAATGCTTGATTATCATCACATGTTTCTATTGTGAAAGCCGGCATTTTGTACTTTTCGGAGTAATAATGAACTGAATTACCTCCGGTATCGTTGTCACCAATTTCAAAATCCGGTTCCAGCAAGATGTAACCGGTATATTTTGCCAAAATCTGAGCCATTAACAATTGTCTTTTGTTATAGGCAGAGTCCATTGTTTTCCTGTAATAGTATATACAGTTTCCTCTTGAATGAATATCAACGAACATAATTGACGGGTGACTCTTAAACGCTGAAATCAATGCTTTTGTTTCGGGTTGTGAGGCACTGGTCTTTCCGGTAACAATACTTTTTTGCCATAATACCGATGGAAAATCTCTGTTAATATCAATGTTATTATAATTATGCTTGTATTCATAGTAATCAGATTGTGTCATTGCATAAGTATAGCCATCCGGATTAAGTAACGGAATTATATTGAAACAATATTTGCTAAAATACACATGATTACAATACTTTTTTAAATAACGCCTTGTAATTTTAATTAATAATTCAGTATTAATACTTTCCCTTCCGTGAATTCCGGCACATATGAACATATTAATATGTCCGCATCCGACACGAAGCATTGGAATTGCCCTTCCGAGTACAGAATAACCAATCACTTCTGATTCAAGAAGCCCATTGTATTCTTTAATTAACCTTTTTATATCATTTATAAGTTCATCATAACTGTAATAATTCATATTAACTCCTTCATAAGCCGAAATATTTTATTATATTCCGACAGAAGGAAAAATATTACAACTATGGTCTGATTTGACCGTTACCAAAAATTATATATTTGGTAGTGGTAAGTGCATTAAGACCCATTGGTCCTCTTGCATGTAACTTTTGTGTACTTATTCCAATCTCAGCACCGAATCCAAATTCATTACCGTCTGTAAATCTTGTAGATGCATTAACATAAACTGCCGCGGCATCAACTTCATTCAAAAACTTCATTGCGTTGTCATAATTTTTAGTTACGATTGCTTCTGAATGACCGGTATTGTATGTATTAATGTGATCTATAGCTTCATCAATATCGTTAACCGTTTTTATTGAAATAATAGCATCAAGGTATTCTGTACCCCAGTCCTCTTCTGTTGCCGAAACAATATTATCAAGCAAAGCAAATACTGCATCATCACCACGAAGTTCGATATTTTTTTGTCTGAGTCTGTCTGCAATGACAGGCAATGCACTTGACAGTATATCTTTATGGATAAGTAAAGATTCGCATGTGTTACAAACACCCAATCGCTGTGTCTTGGCATTATAAACTATATCTGCAGCCATATCAATATCTGCCTCTGCATCAACATAAATATGACAATTTCCCGTTCCTGTTTCTATAACCGGAATTGTTGCAGTCTCAACAACTTTTTTAATAAGACCTGCTCCGCCTCTTGGTATCAATACATCTACATAACGATTAAGGCGCATAAACTCAGCAGCAACTTCTCTGCTTGTATCAGTAATAAGTAAAACTGAATCCTCCGGTAAATCAACACTTTTTAATGCTTCTCTGATAATATTAACAATAATTGTATTAGAATTAATTGCATCACTACCACCACGTAATATTACTGCATTTCCTGTTTTAAAACATAATCCGAATGCATCCGCAGTTACATTTGGTCGTGATTCATATATTATACCAACGACACCAAGAGGTACTCTTTTGCAACCTATATTAAGTCCGTTTGGACGTACTTTCATTGATGTCACTTCTCCTACAGGATCTTCAAGTGCAACAATTTCCATAATACCATCCGCCATTGCTATAATTCTGCTTTCGTTAAGACTAAGTCTGTCAATAAGCGAATCTTTCATATTGTTATTCACAGCATTCTTAATATCGATACAGTTTGCTTCAATAATTCTTCTGATATTATTGGTATCCTTTAACGCATCTGCTACAGCAACAAGACCTTTATTCTTATCAGAAACACCTAGTTTATTAAGTAATCTTGCGGCTTGTTTTGCATTTGCTCCCAATAAATTCAAATCCATAATTAATCCTCCTTAGTAATCAATATTAACAATTCATATCAATAAATATGGTATGAAGTAAGTTTGAGTTTTATTTTCAAAATTTCTTTCAAATCTCTATAAAACGCTTGTCTGTCACAATATAATTAACACAAATATCATATTCTTCTGTTTCAATATACTGATTATCAATAACCTGAAAATCATAACATAATGCAATCTTAATCATATTATGATGTTTTTGCAAATATTTATCATAAAATCCGCCACCATATCCGACCCTGTGTCCCATTTTGTCAAACGCAAGTCCGGGAAGAAATATTATATTTTTGCATGTCAAACTATCATTTTCACTTTGATAATAGACTTTTTCGTTATTAAATTCCGGTTCGGGTATATTCATATATCCGGGCCGAAGTTCGTTGATATTGTCAGTTTTAAAAAATTCCATGTTACGTTTATCATCTGACACTTTCGGAAAATATATATTAATATTATTCAAAGATAATTTTAAAGCATTAAATAAAGAATACGTGTCAGGTTCTTTGTTATATGCGGCAAATAACAAAATATTATATAACAAATCACTACTTGTATCAGCTATATCCTTATCAAACACATTGGTAAATATATTAGAAATTATACTGTCAGTTAATTCGGTAATCATATCACTACTCAGCAAATTTCTTTTTTGTTTCATAATATTTCTTGCTTCCTGTTTTGTTACATTCATATTATTTTTTTCGAACCGATTTTAAAGGCATTACGCTTCCATCAGGATTAACAATAGAAACATTGTCAAGTGTACTTCTCATATTACGTCTTACACTTTCAATATAATCCTTTCTAAGCTTTGCCTGTTCAGACTTTTCTTCTTCGGTAAGCCCTTCTGTTTTTGATTTATGATATAACTCGTTTATTCTTGCAATATCTTTATCATCCATAAAATTCGTCCTCTCTAATTAGTGTATACTATTAAACATTTCAGCATTCCATCATATATTTTACAAAATATATCCACATACATAATCTGTCAAACACATAAAACATATCATACAAATGTAATCTGCCAAACAATAAAATATCCCATACAAATATAACGTAACAAGTTAAAAATCATGTAAGGTCAAAAAATGTACCAACATTAACACCGTTAATAATGTCATCTAAAATATAAACATCTTTTCCGTTTGCAATAACCATATCAGCTCCTGCTTTTGCAGAAATACGTGCCGCTGATATCTTACTTTCCATGCCACCGGTACCTGATATTGTACTTGGACCTTTAGCCATGCTTTTTAAATCGCTGTCAATTTTATCAACATAATCAATAAATTCAGCATTCGGATTAGAATGAGGATCATCAGTATATAATCCGTCTATGTCTGATAAGAGTATCAACAAATCAGCCTTAATTAGTGCTGCAACTAAAGCTGAAAGAGTATCATTGTCACCAAAGTCAAGCTCGTCCGTTGCAACAGTATCATTCTCATTAACAATCGGAATTACCCCCATATTTAACAATTCCGTAAATGTTGCTTTTGCATTAGCCCTGCTTTCTTCATTTTCAATAGTGTATTTTGTCATCAGAACCTGAGCCGTCATTTGATTGTACTCGGAAAATAGTCTTTGATAAACCATCATAAGTCTTGCCTGTCCGATTGCGGCACATGCCTGCTTAACTGATTTTTCTTTTGGCTTATAGCCAAGTCCCAGAGCCTGACGTCCTACAGCAATAGCTCCTGAAGAAACAACAACTACTTCTTTTCCCTGATTGCGTATATTCGTTAATACTCTTACAAGCTTTTCTAACTTCATCAAATCAAGTTCACCTGTATCATTATGCGTGATTGTAGTAGTACCAATCTTTACAACAATTCTTTTTTTTGTAGTTAATTTCTCTCTGATATTAGTATCCATTATGTACATTCCTTTTCCGGTTTATTACTTTTTATATATAACATATAGTTCATTTTGAATCATTTATAATATGTCACATTTTCATATATTATCACAAAGTTAAAGCATTAACAATCTTATGTGCAATTTTTATTCCGTCAACGGCTGCTGACATGATTCCACCGGCATATCCCGCACCTTCACCACATGGATATATTCCTTTAATATCTGCCTGTCCGTTTTCGTCTCTTACAATACGAACAGGGGCTGATGTTCTGGTTTCAACACCATATAAAACAACATTGTCCGCTCCGTATCCTTTTAACTTGCTGTCAAAATGTATCATTGCTTCTTCTATTGCATCAGACACATAATCAGGAAGTGCTTCTCTAAGATTAGCATTCATGCACTTACCTTTTGCATTAGATGTATTAACTACATCAGCATCAACAACGGATTGTCTGAAACTGCCGAATGTTGATACCGGTATCATTCCATTTGCAATTTCATATGCTTTTTGTTCCCATTTTTTTTGAAACTCCATTCCTGCTAATACATCGTCTCCTTCAAAATCATCTTGGGTTACATTAACAACTATAGCACTATTAGCAAATCCCGAATTACGGTTATGGTCACTCATTCCGTTAGTTACACTTCCCTCTGCTTCGCTGGACGCATTAACCACATGACCGCCCGGACACATGCAAAATGAATATACAGCTCTGTCATTTGATGCATGATAACGTAGTTTATAATCTGCAGACGGAAGCATATTATATAGCTCGCCGTATTGCGTTAAACCAATAAAATCCTGCGGATGCTCTACTCGTAATCCAATTGCAAAATCTTTTTGCTCCATATGAACCTTGTCTTTAAGCATACAATATGTATTACGTGCACTATGTCCAATGGCAAGAACAAGATTGTCGCATTGAATATTATTCTTAGAATCATCAATTGTATTAAGCACATCAATACTGTTAACTTTGCCATCTTGTATATTTACATTTGTCATACACGTATCAAATAAAACCGTTCCTCCAAGAGAAATAATACTATTTCTCAAATTAATAATAACATTTCTCAATTCATCAGTTCCAATATGGGGTTTTGCAAGATAACCAATCTCTTTGGGAGCACCATGTTGTATAAAAACATTTTTAACAAATTCTATCCTTCCGAACGAATCTTTAACAGAGGTATTGAGTTTTCCATCCGAAAAGGTACCGGCACCACCCTCTCCAAATGAAACATTACAATAAGGATTAAGTTTAGTTTCGTTATTCCAAAAAGAATTAACTGTTTTTATTCGTTCTTCTATTCTGCTTCCCTGCTCTATAATGATTGGTTTAAGACCGTTTAAAGCTAATACATATCCACAAAATAAACCTGCCGGTCCTGCTCCGACTATAACAGGAGAATTAATATTAGTACCGGAACTAATAAAACCATCAATAATAGGCTCAAAACATTTATCCGGTTTTGTAAGCAAATTTACTGTCATATTTCTTTTTCGTATAACTTTATTTAGCTTACTAAGATTAATGTCATAACCTTCTATATCTACATCAAAAGTATATATATATGCCGCTCTTTTTCCTTTTCTGGCATCTATCGATTTACGTTTGATAATTAATTCTTTAATATTAGATGAACGAACTCCAAAAAGTGAACTTATTCCTCTATATAAAAACTTATATTCTTCGTTATTAGCCCGTCCGGATGAATTTGGAATAGTTAATTCATCTATATATATTTTAAACTGACTTATTCTGTACATAATACACCTTTCTGTTATGTTAATTAAAAACTAATATATTATATCTGAAATATCACAATATTATTTAATTATTGGACCCATAATCTATGTTATCTTTCTTCAGAAGCAGACATTCCGGCAATCATACCTGTGGCAATTGCAAAATGAATATTATACCCTCCACAGTTACCGTCAATATCAAGTAATTCTCCTACAACATACAAACCCTTATGCAATACGGATTCCATTGTGTTCGGATTAACTTCATTAGTGGAAACTCCTCCGGCAGTAACTTGAGCTTTATCAAATCCTGAACTGCTTGTAATAATTAATGATTGTTTTTTTAATCCGCTGCATATATTCATATAATCTGCTGATTCGAGTTTATTTACTTTTGTATTTGAATCAACTCCGCAATTTTTTAATATTGTCAAAGAAAGTTTTAGAGGTATAAAACCATTGAGTAATTCAACAATCTTTTTATGCGGGTTATCATTACCGATACTTTTTAGCAATTCCAATAACTCATTATAATTATATTCCGGCAAACTGTCTATAATAGCTGTTACTTTCTTTTTATTATCAAGTGCTTTAGATGCATATCTGCTAACTTGAAATACAGGAATACCAGATATTCCGTAATCAGTATACTGTATTTCACCAAAAGCTGATGTTATTAATTCGTTATCCGCCAATAAACTTACAGTACCTTTTGCTCTTACACCCTGACATAATTTAAAATCAATTCCTTTTGCTATAAGACTTATTAATCCCGGTAAAGGTTTAATTATACTGTGACCTAATTCTTTTAATATTTCAAATCCGCTTCCGTCAGATCCGAGTTTATTATAACTTTTACCTCCGGCAGCAACAATAACTTTATCAGCATAATAATTATTAGAATCAGTTTTTACTATGTAACCTTTGTCTTCTTTTTTAATCGCAATAACATGGGTATCACAATGTATAACAACACCCAAAGCATTAAGTCTGCTTAAAAGACAATCTGCAACAGTTGAAGCCTGCATAGAACGCGGATAATAATACCCATTAATATCACATGAAATAATTCCAATAGTTTCCATAAAATCTAAAATTTCTTTTGTAGTTATACGATTAACTATTTCATATGCAAATGAAGGGTTATTCCCACGATAACTTTCTTCATCTAATACATCATTTGAAAAATTACACCTGCCGTTACCTGTAGCTAAAAGTTTTGCCGCGGGTTTTGATTTGTGTTCTAAAATAGTAATCTTTTTTTCGAAAGTAGAGTTCTCGGCACATTTCATTGCAGATATCATTCCTGCCGGCCCTGCACCTATAATAATCACATGTTCTTTTGACATTAGAAGCCTCCCTAAGAGTTAATCAGCTTGAATATCCTTCTAACAACGCATACAAACTCGCCTCATCAGGTACGTAAAAACCAAGTCTAATCCTAATTTGTTCATCATTACTAAGACTGTCAAGTTCTATTCCGGTATATTCGTATACTGTATTCATATCATTATAATATACAACAACTTCATTATCTTTGTCACATATATAATATTTATCTTCTGCCATATTATTGCTGTAAGTTTTTCGCATAACAACTTCTTTGCTGTCAAATGATATTACATCATAAGAAACCAGTCCTTCAAGGCTCTCATCTATAGGAATATCTTGCATGTATTCATCTACATATTCTTTCAATTCAAAATAATCCATAGCAATAAATTCAGCAGGTACTAAAATACGTTCCTCAACAAGGTTTTCACCTAATTCATCATTTAAATGTAACTTTTGAAGAGTCAAAATGGTATCTTGTTTAATTATTTCATTGTCAACTTGTTCTGTCGGTTCAACTGTTTGCCGTACATTTACCGATTTATTATTTTCAGCACGTTCCTTTTCAAAAAAAACTGTTGAGAAAATTAGCAGTACCAATATCAAAATAACACAGACAACTATTCCTACAATGCATATAACTTTAATTCTTTTATTAGACATAATAACACTCCTATATGTTGGTAACATTACTATTATTTACCGGATAAAAGCGTTATATACATTATAATTAATTTGAATTATATTATCTTCCAAACACCATTTTCTTCAAAATAATCTGCATTTTTTCTTGCCCCATTAACTATAGAAGAATTAAATCCAAGCATATTTAACAAATTAATTGCATTACGGGTAATAGAACTTCCGTTATTCAGTTTATAATCAAATACAATGTTATCATCAATTATTTGTTCTCTAAAATAATAATTATCAAAGTGATTATTGAGTATTCTTGCAAGTTCTATATCATGAGTGGCGGCAAAACACATTACATTATTATCCGCTAAGTATTTTAAAATCTGTCCTGAAGCTGCAATTCTTTCGATTGTATTGGTTCCCCGCAACACTTCATCAATACAACATAACACAGGAAAATCATTGATAACATCGATAATCCTTTTTAGAGAATCGATTTCAACAATAAAATAACTTTTGTTATCAAAAATTGTATCGTTAAGTGCCATGGAAGTCATAATACGATAACATTTTGCATTATATGATTTAGCAGTAACAGTTGCAATAGTTTGAGCCATAATAGCACTTAATGCAATTGCCTTTAAGAATGTTGATTTTCCGGATGCATTAGAACCTGTAATCAATGCGCACTTATCGGAATTAAAACTATTATATACAGGCATTTCAAGAAACGGATGATACAGATTTTCAACATCAAACGATTTAGCATCATTATCAATAGTTGGAGTACACCAGAAAAAACGCTCCTGCATTTTTCTAAATGATGCAATTGCAATGTAACTGTCAATAGTGCCGATAATACTATGAATATTAACAATATCATCCCTATTATTATCAACTATTTTTATCATATTATTAAATTTAATTAAATCAATATGGGTAAACATTCTGAAATAATCTATTATTATATCTATCAGATTACCACCATTAGGATTAAGAACTATACCTGAATTACGTTGTATACCTTTTAATCTGTTATAAGAATTTTTTAGACTGTCTATCTCATTTTTTATAATATTATCTTTAATCTTAGTCAAATTCTTGGCTGAATACAACATTCTAAGAAGAAAATTAATACATGAATAATACATCTCAATCTGCATTTTGCGTCTATAATACATTCCTATGGAAAAAATAACATTACAGAGTGTAATGATTACAGATATGTCCGGTTTAATAAACAGATAAATTATGTCAATAAGCCAGATTAAAATAATCAAATAATGACTAAAATTCTTTTCTCGTTTCACATCATTCAATCTGTTAAAGTATTCAAAAAAAGAGATCTTATGATTTTTGCCGATACGGGCGATTACAGACTGTAATTCGATTCTTTTTTCGATATTCTCGAAATAATAAGAAATTATTTTATCACGATATAGAATATCATCAGGATTAAATAATGGTTTTCTCAGCATATTATATAAAGCCTCTTCACCCATTGCACTTTCAGTGTGGTTAAGAAGCTTATATAATTCATCCATATTAAGATCATTCCAAGTAATATCATCAATATCATAATCATTTTTATTGAATTCATAAAAAGTTTTAATTGATTCAAGTTTACCGGGGATATATTCATAATCAGGGTATACACCCCAATCATTTCGGAGTCTGTTGACAAGTTTTTTCTTATCATTTATCGTATCAAAAACCGATTTAATAATTAATGCAACAATAACTCCGACAATTAAAATTATTATATTAGATTCCATCAAAACATTCCAATCACAACTTAGTATTATCCAAACAATATTAAAGTATGGTATTCACTTATAATATTGATTGAAATAATTCGGTTAATCGTTAATAACTCGTCCAATCTTAACAGGAGAACGATAGTACGCATTGGATATCTTAATACCGGAACTAGGATTACTTGCATGTATTACCATACCGCTTCCAATATATATAGCAACGTGATTAACACGACCACCGCTTCCGTAGAAGAACAAATCTCCCGGTCTTGCATCTGAACTGCTGATACTTCTTGTAGATGCAGCCTGACTTCCTGAAGTTCTTGGAAGTCCGTATCCGAAACGTTCAAATACCCGCATAGAAAATCCTGAACAGTCAGTTCCGTTAGTAAGACTGGTGCCACCGTATACGTATCTGTTTCCAAGGAACTGCTTAGCATACTCAACAAGCGAAGCTCTTGTTGATGAAACCCCGCCGGAACCGTCAGTAGCAAGTTCACCTATACGAACAGCCCTGTTAAGTTTATATGATATGTCAACATATTCCTTTGAAACAAATGCATAATCACTATCTACAGATATACATACCCAGTTTTCCAAATCATTAAGCATGGCATCGTACTTAACTTTTTTGACTTGCTTTTTCTTAACATTTTTCTTAATAAACTTTTCCATCCATTCAGAATTAAGATGTTCACGCTTTATCTCAAAATCTTCATTTTCAGACAATACACTGTATATAGAAGCATCAGTTGATGGTAATGCACGAACACGAAGTCCCTGAGTAAGTACAGTTGCAACCTTCTTACCAACTTCCATTGCCATCTCTTCTGCCTTCTCATCTGTAATTAAGTATTCAGCTTTAACATATCCGTTAACTTTGCCGGATACTATCTTAGCCCAACCTTTTTTTATCTTATATATATGACAACCTGCATGCTTGGTAAGTTTACCAACCACTTTACTGTTAGTACTTGCCTTGGCACGTACATTAAGATAAGTATCAACATTGGCAATTCCCAAACGGTCATAATTAAGATTCAATTTAACATGTTCATCTATCTTCTCTTCTTCATCCAAATCATCCGTAGCAGGAGTTGTCTCTGCCGGAACAGTATTGATGCCGTTAAATGTAACATTACCAACAGTTAACGGTGTAATTACACCTGTTTCTACTTCCGTACGAACAAAACTAAAGAACGGCACATTAATTCCTGCAAGTGGTTCTTCGGTTGCAATCATAGTTGCACTGGCCGATGAAAGGGTAAAAGCAAATGTAAGTGCAGCTACCATACCAATTATTGTATTTCTTTTTATACTATTATTAATTTTCATATATTCCTCCAAAATCATCACAAAGAAAATTTACATTCGAATTTGTTACAAAATTATTACAACTTGTGTTTCAGTATAACAATATAGAATAGCTTTGTCAACATATAATTTCAAATGTAATAAGGCATCGTTACGTTAGAAAACCCTATTAATTATGATGTTTTTGTAAGAAATACTATATATTAATTTATTAATTGTTCTATCTACTAATGTAGAAAGTTTATATAATAATACATACAAGGCCACCGTTGCTGTCATTTATTACTTTTTGTATTGTTTCCTGTAATTTTTGACGACTTTCGTCATTTAACCTGTTGATTTTGCTCTGAATTCCTTCATCAACAAGCTGTCGAATAGTTTTTCCAAAAATATTAGTATCCCATATTCCGTCAGGATTCTCGTTATCATTAATATAATTTATTAAATCCTCAGCCTGCTCTTTCGTACCGACAATTGGTGCAATTTCAGTTTCTATATTAGCTTTTATCAAATGTATCGAAGGGGAAACTGCTTTTATCTTTACACCATATTTGCTTCCGTGCTTTATTATCTCAGGATCTTCTATGTCAATCTGACTCATATCCGGTGATACTACACCGTATCCTGCAGCATTTACTCTGTTTAAGGCATTTTCTACAGCTGTGGTATTATTTTTTGACGCCGACAACTTTCTAAGAGTGTTAATTAATTCGTATTCGCAATCAATATTAAGACCCGTTATCTCGCTTATTATGCTATAGTAATAACTTTCATCGAATTCAAGACATATGTTAACTTCCCCGTTCTGCGGACTATAATTTCTTATAATATAATTCTTTATATATGGTCCCTCAAACTGAAAGTTATGATTTTTTACATCTCTCAATGTATTAATATCTGCAATATTATTTTTCACATTATTAATCAGATTACATTTTAATTCATGAGTGTTATCAAGCATTTCAACCCATTTAGGAATATAATAATTGATTTTTGTAATAGGAAATTCATATAACACTTTATTCATAATATTGTTAATATCATCTTTTTTCATTTGTTCACAATTCACCGGAACAACCGCCACACCGTATTCATTAGACAGTTTTTCTGCAAGGACACTCGTTTCCTCCGAAAACGGCTTAATTGTATTAAGTATAATTATGTAAGGCTTACCGATTTTTTTTAATTCATTAATTGCAAGTATTTCTGCTTTCTCATAGTTTTCCCTTTTTAATTCTCCAAAACTACCGTCAGATGTTATAACAATTCCTATAGTAGAATGCTCATTTATTACTTTTCTCGTACCTATTTCTGCAGCTTGGGAAAATGGAATGCTTATATCAGACCAAGGTGTTTTAACGAGGCGTTCCTGTTCATTTTCAATATGCCCTGAAGCACCTTCAACCATAAAGCCAACACAATCAATTAATCTTACTTTTACTTCACAATCCTCATTTAATTTTACATTAACTGCTTCGTTTGGAACAAATTTGGGTTCTGTAGTCATGATTGTTCTTCCCGTTGCCGATTGAGGTAATTCATCAATAGCTCTTTCTCTGCTATGTACATCTTCTATCTCAGGAATAACAAGAATATCCATAAACTTCTTAATAAAAGTTGATTTACCGGTTCTTACAGGTCCTACTACTCCGATATATATTTCTCCTCCGGTTCTTTCTCTGATATCGTGATAAACATTATAACTGTCCATAACAACACTCCTTTATACTAAACTGTTAAATTATATGTATTGTCTTTACAAATTATTCAAATGTTTTTTGGTAATTATACAAACTTATTTATCATATAATTTTATGCAATAAAATAATTGAGGTATATTTATGAAACATTTTATACGATTCAAAAAATTAGCAATAACGTTATTGTCACTTGCCATTCTGACAACTAATGGTTTCACTGTATATGCAAATGAAAAACCTGACATTTCTTCTGAAGCATGCGTCGTTATTGAAGGCGTAACCGGTAAAGTAATCATGGAAAAGAATATGGATAAGGAACTAATACCTGCCAGTATAACTAAAATTATGACATTACTCATTATATTTGATAATTTGGAATCTAAAAAGATTAATCTTGATGATAAAGTAACCGTAAGTGAATATGCAGCATCAATGGGCGGTTCTCAAGTGTATCTTGAACCCGGAGAGACACAGACTGTTAATGACATGATAAAATGTATCTCAATAGCAAGTGCAAATGATGCAGCTGTTGCCATGGCTGAACACATTGCAGGTAACGAACAACTATTTGTTAATATGATGAATGAACGTGCACAGGGTCTTGGAATGAAACATACACATTTTATGAATTGCAACGGACTTGACGATTCAATTGAGTCAGGACATTATACAAGTGCTTTGGATGTAGCAATAATGTCCAGAGAACTGATTATGAAATATCCTGAAATATCTGATTATTCTACAGTATGGATGGACTCAATAACACATACCAATTCAAAAGGAGTAACCAGTGAATTCGGATTAACTAACACCAACAAACTTATAAGAAGTTACAACGGTATCACAGGACTTAAAACCGGTTCTACCAGTAAAGCAAAATATTGTCTCTCTTCAACTGCAAGACGTGACGGTTTAGATATAATAGCTGTTGTAATGGCTGCACCGGACCATAAAACACGATTTGCAGAAGCAAAAATCCTTCTTGATTATGGTTTTGCTAATTGTAAATTATATAAAGATACACATGAAAACTTTGGATGTTTACAGATTAATGTATCCGGCAGCTTAACAAATAAAATAAAAGTAAAACCTAAAAACACTTTTTCACACGTATTTACCGAAAACGAAGATTTGTCTTTAGTAAAAAAGAAAATTATTATTAATAAAAATATAAAAGCCCCGATAAAAACCGGGGACAAGGTAGGACGAATTGATTACATATATAATAACTCAACTATAGGTTCAAGCAATATTATTTCAACAGAAAATGCGCCCAAAGCATCCGTATGGGATTACCTGGGCGCGCTATATAATAATTACATTTCATTTAAATATTCTTTATAACCTACTGACTCAAGTTTAGCACATTTTGCAGAAACCTCATCGCACATACCATCCGAGAAATCATTAAGTTTGGCAAGTAACTCAGTATCGGTTATTGCTAACATTTTCGCAGCAAGAATACCGGCATTCTTAGCACCGTTTATTGCAACTGTTGCAACAGGGATGCCGGATGGCATCTGAACAATTGAATATAATGAATCAACACCACCAAGTGCTTTTGTATGTATCGGTACTCCTATAACAGGAAGTGGGAAAAGGGCTGCACACATTCCCGGAAGATGAGCAGCTCCGCCTGCTCCTGCAATAATAACCGAAACACCACGTTCTTTTGCTGATTTTGCATAATCAACAAATATATCCGGCATACGATGAGCCGAAATGATTTTCATTTCATATTCAATTCCGAACTTCTCAAGAATCTTTGCAGCTTCACTCATAATCTTTAAATCTGAATCACTACCCATAACAATACTTACTTTTGACATCTTTTATTCCTCCTAAATAATAATATTTTAATTTAATAATCAAATGCGTTATTCAACCATTGAGTACCCTCAAGTACAAATCGTCCGTCTTCTATTATTGAAATTTTACTTCCATCATCTAAAACTGCATATATTCCTCCAATTTCGTTATACGGAATTGTAATATCAGTATGACATCCAAAATATGCTTTTGACGGGCATTCTTTCCTATTGGCATAAGTCAGTTCATTGTCTCTTGCAATCACCTCTTTGCCATCAGGATTATATACAGGCTTATCTTCACTCATACTAAAACAGGTATCTCCAATCGCTATATGGGGTCCGGTTTTTTCAGCAATAAGAATCGGAAGTTTATCAGAAATATTATATTTTTTGCCCATTGCATAAGCTAATGTATTAGTTCCGATTGCAAATTCACCCATAGGAAGAGACTTATGCTGTTTCATAAGATTATCTCTAATATACTCTAAATTATCCTGCTCATTTTCATAGTTACTACAGTTGTAGTCTACAACCATACCATCTTTGAAATTAATAACAAGGTTCTTATATAATAGTTCGTTAATATACACATTATTAACGTTAAGCACACCTGTCGTCTGCATTAGTTTAGGCGATGTATATACTTCTCCCAACGGAATATTACAATCGGCCAGACAATTATGAAATCTTGTTTGATTATCGTTTGTAATATCAGCAAGATAAATATTAATATTAGTCTTATTATCATCCTTACCTATGATTGAAATATACTTACACGCATCAAGTACCTCAATGATATCCTGTTGTATATCGCTGTATATAGCTGAATCCAGTGTGTTGATTCTGACCGTTTCGTCAAATATCCCTGAATAATCTTTGCCAATCTCCGGTACAGGAAAAGCAATTATTGTGAAACTGTATTTGTCTTTTGGAATAAACTCATTAGTAATATTAGAACATTCTATACTATATTCCACAATTAATTTTTGCTGGTTTTCATCCAGTTTTATTGCTTCTTTACAGATTTCGGGTTCAAAAGTCTGTTCACCGAAATGTTCAATAACCGCAGGACCTGCATACACAGCTGCTTCTGTTTTATATTTTTCAAAAGCTTGTCTAAGTGAATTAATCTGTCTGTCCATAATAGCCTTATTATAGTACAAACCTTTATCCATACGGTGAGTATATATAAATGACGGATTACTGTCTATGCATCCCGTAAATTCTGTATTATTATCCATTCTTCCGTCACAGTTACGAAGCACAATAGCATCAAGACCGTTTTCTTTGAACAGTTGAATTGCTTTAATGACAATGCGTTCAAAGCCAATCGGATATCTTATCTGTACAGTTTCTTTTTCAGATAAATCAATACCCTCAAGCCTAAAGCTTTCTATATATCCGTTAACAAATGTTGATGCTAATTCGGTTATCTTATCCTCATCAAGTGATGCAAGATGCGAAAATGTACCAATTTCATTAATACCGATATTCTCACCATACATATACAAACTTTTAACATCTGTAACGTCAATGTTATTAAGAATATTAACAAAATGCGGATTATTAGTTGTAAAAGAATCTCTTACCTTATATTCCATAACATCATCCATATAATCATATATAAAATAATATATGGCTGATTTTACTTCGCCCTCATACAAGTTTTCGTCACAATTTTCAAATATTCCGTAAATTTCTAAAAATAATTCGGCAAATATTGTAAGTTCAAAATATCTTTCCTCAAAGCACAACTGTCCAAGAAGACTGACTTGTGCGGCAAGATAGCTTAATAATTGTCCTAATTCTTTTCCAAAACAGTTAACTGCAATCTTTGGATTTGCATAAGAGTTAAGGTAATAATCTGAATCAAACCGAAATCTTGTTACTGATTTGTTAACCTCTTTCCACTTATCATGAGAAATCTCTTTGTACCATTTGTAAATTGGTGCCGCATACCGGTAATTGTTATTCCATACCCATTTGCAACAGTTATAATAATTGTTAAACATTGCAGCAATTTGAACAAAATAATCCTTAAACTTTTCGGGCATAATCATACTATCCGGTTCAATTGACATAATACGTTCATACACCAGTTCAAATCGTTCAAAATTAACATTTTCTTTGTCATAATTAATTGCGTTCTTTTTAACGTTCGGTAAAATATTACGATATAAGCTAAAATTCCACAATTCTTCAGAACCTTTGTGCGTGTTTTTATTTCTGTTAAGAATCTGCGAAAGCATAACATTATGCTCTTTCCAGGATATACCTTCAGTAGCATTATTAAGCATAACAGGCTGAATGTTATCAAGGGTACGGGCAAAACGGGCTTCAGGAGTTATATTGGCTTCAAACTCATCCCAAATACTTCTAAGCTTAACCGCCTGATCTTTTGGAAGAATATTAAATATTCTTTCGGCAGCTTTTATTTCCCGTTCTATTTTTGTAGAGTTACCTTTGTTATCATATGCATAAGTGTCTCCGGCATCAATCTCAATTATGTCGTGAATTAAAACCATAGACATCACTTTCATAACATCAATATCTTCATTTGCATACTCTGAAAGTAATAAACACATCATTGCTAGATGCCATGAATGCTCGGTATCATTCTCTTTACGTGAACCATCAGAAATATATGTCTGTCTGGTTATTTTTTTTAATTTATCTATCTCTAAGATGAATTCCATCTGACGTTCAAGACGTTCTATCATCTGTTTGTTCCTTCTTTCAAAATAATCTAAAAATATAAATGAGTAGCACGATAAGCCGAGTTCTGTCGTTGGATGATCATCTATCTAGACCTGCCGTTACCGACAGGTTCAAGCGACCTACCCGAAAGCACGACGGGCCGCCGTATAGCTTTCTATTCGGTCTTGCTTCGAATGGGGTTTACATGTGCCCACACTGTTACCAGTCTGGCGGTGAGCTCTTACCTCGCCTTTCCACCCTTACCCGGAATGTATCCGGGCGGTTTATTTCTGTTGCACTAGCCTGAGAGTCGCCTCTACCGGACGTTATCCGGCATTCTGCCCTGTGAAGCTCGGACTTTCCTCACCTGCGGTCTTTCGACACTTGCAGCTGCGATCATCTGTGCTACTCATTAATAACAAAATTAATAATAACTTTTATACCGGTAATATACTACCGCCAATAAACTCTCTTAAAATTGAGTTGTAATTAATTCCTTCACTACTTACTCCAAGGAAATAATTAAGGAACTTAAGCAATCTTTTTGCCTCTGTATATTCTTCTTCATCCGGTGAAATCTTAAATAATAATGGTTCAGCATACTGCTTTAATACAGCAAGTTCATATATAAGAGCTGAATTAAACATAGAATCAGCATCTTCCTGATATGGGAAAATATAATTTTCTTCACCGTTACGTACTGACTGCCACATAGAAATAGTCTTCTTTGCATCAGCACCTCTTGTCCTGGCATCTCTGACAATTCTTCTAAGCAGTCTTCCGTCGGTCGTCGGAATTCTGTTATGTTCATCAATATTAAGCTGTGTAAGCGCGCTTATGTATATTTTGTATTTACTTTCCTTTGGAAGCAAATATGTCAATTTATCATTAAGACCGTGAATACCTTCAATAACTAATATATCATCTTTACCAAGCTGTTTATATTTTCCTTTGTATTCACGTTTTCCCGTAACAAAATTAAATGTAGGGAGTTCAACACGTTCTCCTGCAAGAAGACCAAGCATATCTTTATTAAATTGTTCAACATCTAACGCTTCAAGACACTCATAATTGTAACTTCCGTCTTCGTTAAGAGGAGTATCTTCTCTGTTAACAAAATAATCATCAACAGGAATCGGATGAGGAATTAATCCAAAAGTAGATAATTGAATTGATAGTCTGTGAGAAAATGTGGTTTTACCTGACGAAGAAGGACCTGCTATCAAGATAATTTTCACATCTTTATCCTTTGCAATCTCAGCAGCTATATCACCAATTCGTTTTTCATGAAGAGCTTCCTGAATCATTACAATGTCCTTAAAACGCCCTTCTACTACTGCATCATTAAGTGCACCAACAGTATCGACACGCATGGAACGTCCCCATTCGTTAGATTCTTTAAGTACAGAATAAAACTTTGGACTATCGTTAAACTTAATAAGATTATTATCCTTTTTGCCATCCGGAATAATAAGAACAAATCCGTCTTTGTAAGGCTTTAATGAAAAACATTTTAAAACACCTGTTGAATATGGCATATATCCAAAGAAATAATCAACAAATCCGTCCAGGTTATATACATTAACAGAGGATGAACGTCTGTATTTGAAAAGTTTTACTTTATCTGTCATATTGTATGACTTAAATAATCTTACAGCTTCATCGATATGTATACTCTTTTTAACAAAACGAATATCTTTTTCAACATAACTTTGCATAAGAGCTTCAACTTCAGCAAGTTTGTTGTCATTTGACAAATCTATTCCGTCTAATTCACAATAATACCCTTGTCCTATTGATGCTTCTATTCTGATTTTATTAATTTTATCAAAACCATATATTTCATATAAGGCTTTTAATAGCATCATTTTTACGCCTCGAACGTATATTTTATGACCTATACTTGAATTGACGGTTATAAACTTAACGGTGGAACATTGTCCAAGGGGTTTAAATAATTCACATATGTTTCCGTCACGAAATGAAGCAATAATATCGTTATCATAATCATCTTTAAATTCTTTTGCAATATCCAATAACATTACATCAGAATCATATTCTTTCATCGTGCCATTAATATTTACTGTAGTTTTCTCCATAAATGATTACCTCCTATTATTCAAGTATACTCTTATGTTTTCAACTTCATGTTCCAATTCTTTAGTTTTTGCTTTTATACTTTCTTTATACGATGCATCTTTTGATTCAGGTACCAAATCATGTAACTTATTAATAATTGCAAGTTTTTTTTCGATTATACCATTCATATACTCAATATATAATCTGTCACCTTCCTCATTCAAATACTTTCCGTATATGTAATCCAACTCATCGCTATAACTTTCTTCACCGGGTTCTGCACAAATTATATTATAATATTTGCCTTGTTCGTATACCATTCGTTCATAAGTAATGGTATACCCGTGGTTATGAAGAAAATGTCTGACAACATATATATCTGACTGCGGTGATAAAACAAGTTGATTAACAAAACCATTAATATCGTCACGTAAATCAAGTTCGTTAAGAATTGAAGTAATAAGTTTACCTCCCATTCCACTGATAAGTATAGTATTTACTTTATCAGCAGATGTAAGCGCTTTGATTCCGTCTGATAAGCGTGTTTCTATACGATTTATCATACCATATCTTTTAATATTTGAATCTGCCGCAGACAAAGGTCCTTTATTAATATCAAGCGCATAAACCTTTGGTGAAATATTATTCTCTACAAGATAAATCGAAGTAAATCCATGGTCACACCCTATATCAGCAGTTATATTTCCTTTCTTAACACAATCCGCAATACATTTTAGTCTGTGAGAAATAAGCATATTGCTTCCTTTCTGTTAATTAATCAAGGTAATCTTTTAATTTTCTGCTTCTGCTCGGATGGCGAAGTTTTCTAAGTGCCTTAGCTTCAATCTGTCTGATACGCTCACGGGTAACTTCAAAAACAGTTCCGACTTCCTCTAACGTACGCTGTCTGCCGTCATCAAGCCCGAATCTGAGTCTTAAAACACGTTGTTCTCTTTCGGTAAGTGTTTCTAATACTTCTGCAAGCTGTTCCTTAAGAAGTGTAAATGCAGCTGCATCAGCAGGTACAGGTACATTTTCATCCTGAATAAAATCACCAAGGTGACTGTCTTCCTCTTCACCAATCGGTGTTTCAAGTGAAACAGGCTCCTGGGAAATTTTCTGAATCTCTCTTACTCTCTCAACCGGTAGATTCATTTCCTGAGCTATCTCTTCAGGATAAGGCTCTCTTCCAAGTTCCTGAAGAAGCTGTCTTTGTACGCGAATAAGTTTATTAATAGTTTCAACCATATGAACAGGAATACGTATAGTTCGCGCCTGATCAGCTATCGCCCTTGTAATAGCCTGTCTAATCCACCATGTAGCATAAGTACTAAACTTATATCCTTTTGTATAATCAAACTTTTCAACAGCCTTAATAAGACCTAAGTTACCTTCCTGAATAAGATCAAGGAAAAGCATTCCGCGGCCAACATATCTCTTTGCTATACTTACAACAAGTCGTAAGTTTGCTTCTGCAAGTCTTTTTTTAGCCTCTTCGTCACCGGCTTCCATTCTTTTGGCAAGTTCAACCTCTTCTTCGGCATTCAAAAGCGGAACCTTACCAATTTCTTTTAAATACATACGAACAGGATCTTCAATACTAACACCATCCGGAACTGACAAATCAATATTTTCAAGATCAGTTTCCTCTTCTTCACCTTCCATTTCCAGCATAATGTCATCCACGTCGACATCAACATCACTAGGAAATGTACGCAGAACTTCTATCCCGTTTTTTTCGAGATATTCATAAATCTGCTCAATTTTTTCAGGTGAGATATCCATCTCCTTAAATCTTGAATCGATTTCTTCCTGCAACAAAACATTCTTTCCTTTTTTCGCAACTTCAACAAGTTCATTAATTTTTTCGTTGAATTTAGCAATATTTTCTTCCATTTTAGTATCCTCCTGTCTATTATAAGTTAACCAACCTACAAAGAAATATGCATTTTTTGTAATTCTGCCTTCATACTAAGTAACTTTTGAAGATCCTCAGTACTTGTAGCATTTCTTGTAATCCGGTCAATACTCTGTTGTCTTATGCGTTTAACTATTTCGTTAATTACCCTTTCCTTTTCTGCCCTGTCAAAATTCATAACCGGCATATCGTTACTAAATATTGCAGCAACTTTCTTCTGAGATTCAGCTTCATCAAAATGATTAATAATTCTTGCCGGGCTTATTGTCCCTGTTTTCTGATATTCTTCGAAAACCATACGTGCAACAGTTTTATAGGGTTCCTCAACAAAATCAGATTCATTAATCACATCCGATATTCTTTTAATAATATCAGGTTCTTTTGTAAGCCACGTTAGCAAAATCTCTTGAGCCTGTTTAGTACCGTCTTCTTTTTTTGACTTGCCTGATTCTTTTGTATACGTGGTTGATACAGGCATTCCTGCATTTCTGGCACTAAGTTTTACAACAAGTTTTCTAAGTTCTTCAATTCTAATATTATATTTAACTGCAATAGATTCGATATAATTACTTCGTTCAAGCTCATCTTCAAACATTAGTAATTTTTTTGCAACTTCATTATAAAATGCAGTTTTTTGCTCCGGATCCTTCAAATCAAATTCTGATTCTAATATTCCCACTTCAAAATCAAAACTTGTTTTAGCATTCTCTATCCTCTTACGATACTCATCGCTGCCAAGATTTTTAATGAACTCGTCCGGATCCTTATATGGTTTCATATCTAATATTTTTACTGATATACCGGCACCTTTTAGAATTGGTATTGCTCTAAGTGCTGCTTTTGTACCGGCCCCGTCACTGTCATATGTTATTATTACCTGTTTTACATATCTTTTAATCAAATTTGCCTGTAAACCTGTAAGTGCTGTTCCAAGAGATGCACAGGCATTAGTAAACCCATTCTGATGAAGTGCAATTACATCCATATAACCTTCACAAAGCAAAAAATATTTTTCTTTAGTATGTCTTGCATAATTAAGTCCGTACAAATTGCGACTTTTATCGAATAACATAGTTTCAGGCGAATTCAAATATTTGGGCATTCCATCTCCCATAACACGCCCTCCGAATGCTATTACTCTATTGTTCGCATCCATAATAGGAAACATTACACGATTCCAAAACTTTTCTCTGGCACCACTTTTTTCGTCAAAAGTAAATAAACCGGAATTCTTTAATTCTTCATCGGTATATCCCTTACCTCGCAAGTGTTTGTACAATCTTGTACTGCGACCGGAATATCCAAGACCAAAACGGGTTATCGTTTCATCAGACAATTGCCTTTTCTTAAAATATTGATATCCCAAAGTCCCTTCATTAGACTTTAATACGGAATAGTAAAACATTGCTGCTTCCGTATGAATGTCAAGCAATCTTTTTTTTCGTCCTGCCTGTCGCTTTTCTTCTTCACTGTTTACTTCATCCGGCAAAGCAACTCCGGCTCTTGTTGCAAGAGTTCTTACAGCTTCCGGAAAAGTAAGATTGTCATATTCCATCAAAAATGTAAAAACATTGCCTCCAACACCACAACCAAAACAATGGTATATCTGTCTTGACTGACTTACTGAAAATGAAGGTGTTTTTTCATTGTGAAACGGACATAATCCAAGATAACCCAAACCATGTTTTTTTATATTAACATAAGAAGAAATCAAATCAACTATATCAATTTTTTCTCTTATACTTTCCACTAAATCATCAGGATAGTACACATTGCACCTCCATTACATGTTAAATCTATAAAACATTCCATATCTTAGGTATCGTCAAATCTTTATACATGTTAGTTGCATATTGGTCAGACATACAAGCTATGTAATCACAAACTGCTCTTTCTTTTGAAAAACCTTTTTCAATCAAATTCTTAAATTCCTGCGGTAACGAATCAATATGTCCCATATAATAATTAAATAAATGTTCAATTACATGTTCAGCTTTGATTTCCTCTGCCTTGGCAATAGGATTGGTATATACATTTTCAAACATAAAATTTCTCAAACCGGAAAATGCTTCGCTAACTTCTTTCGACATTAAAATATCATTCTGCCCTTCGCTGCACGAAATAATATCATGTATTAAAGTATTTAGACGTTGTCTCAATGTATTGCCTAATACATCCGTATATTGTACAGGAATATCTTCAGCCTTTAAAATCTGGGCCCTTATTGCATCATCAATATCAGAATTAATATATGCAATCTTATCAGACAACCGAACAATTTTGCCTTCCAATGTTTGGGGTGTACTACTTGTCTGATGATTCAAAATGCCGTCTTTTACTTCATATGTAAGGTTCATTCCTTTACCATTTTTTTCAAGCAATTCCACTAGTCGCACACCTTGTATATTATGAGCAAACCCATCCGGACATAATTTATCAAGGGCTCTTTCACCGCAATGACCGTAAGGAGTATGTCCAAGATCGTGACCAAGTGCTATTGCCTCTGTCAATTCTTCGTTAAGTCTCAATGCTTTAGCAATTGTTCTTGCATTTTGTGAAACTTCTAATGTATGTGTCATTCTGGTACGATAATGGTCACCTTGAGGAGTTAAATACACCTGGGTCTTTTGTTTTAATCTTCTAAATGCCTTTGAATGTAATATTCTGTCTCTGTCTCTTTGATAAACAGGTCTGATATCACAATGTTCTTCCGGCACAGCCCTTCCCTTTGACTCATCGCTAAATGCAGCAAACGGACTTAACAACTCATGTTCTCTTAACTCAAGTTTTTCTCTGATGTTCATAACACACCTCCGGCAAACAAATACACGTAACACAGTTTATAAGCCTACATATATCTAATACCACACAAAAAAGGAATATCCTTTTTATTTTTTTGAAAAAATACAACCACAATAATTTTGCCTGTATAAATTGTATTCCGCCGACAATTCAATACTTCTTTTATATCCGTTCTTTTTCTTAAAATCAGACGGAAGCCAAAGCACATCCAATTCATTTTGAAGCATATATCCGATTTCATTAATTCTTGCAGCATTTTTTAAGGGACTAATTGACAAAGTCGTACAAAAATAATCATAGTTTTCATTCTTTGCAATAATTGCAGTTTTTCTGAGTCTTTGTTCATAACATTTGAAACAACGATTACCGCCTTCAGGGCAATCCTCTAATCCTGCAGACATTTCAAAAAATACATCAGGTTCATAATCACCTTCTATATAATTCACCTTATTATTAAATGGAAAGACGGTTATAAATTTTTTCAATTCTTCTTTTCTCATGATATATTCTTCTGTTTCAGTTATATTGGGATTATAAAATAAAACAGTTATATTAAAAAATTCAGATAAATATTCAAGACAATAACTGCTGCATGGAGCACAGCATGCATGCAGCAGTAATTTTGGCAATTTGTAATCAGTATCATTTTCCTTACTGATTTTAATTAACTCTGTTAACTTTTCTAATTCTTTTGAGTAATTAATCATATGTTCAGCAACTTCTCCAAAGATACAAGTTTAACACATACAGTAAATAACTTAGCAGCAATTGAAAGTTCTTCTAAAGAAGGATACGTAGGAGCTATTCTTATATTGGAATCTTTAGGATCATTATGATATGGATATGTTGCTCCTGCCCCTGTCATAACAACCCCCGCTTCCTTAGCTTTACTTACAATTGATTTTGCACAACCATCCATAGAGTCAAAACTAATAAAATAACCTCCATTTGGTTTCTTCCATGTTCCTATATTAAGGTCACCCAACTCTTTATCAAGAATATCAAGTACAAGTTCAAACTTTGGTCTGATAAGGTCGGCGTGTTTTGCCATATGAATTCTAATTCCGTCTAAATCCTTAAGGAACCTAACGTGCCTTAACTGGTTTATTTTATCATGTCCTATTGTTTGCCATGTCACACGTGACATAACATCTTTTATATTATTAGCTGAGGTTGCAAGTGCTGATATACCGCTTCCCGGGAAAGTAATCTTAGAAGTGGAAGCAAGCATATAAACCATATCTGAATTACCGCATTTATCACATTCTGCAAATATATCAAGGAGTGAATCCTGTTTATCTTCATATATATGATGAACACAATATGCATTATCCCATATAATCCTAAAATCTTTTGCTGCCGGCTTTAATGCTGCAATTTTTCTAACAGTCTCATCAGAATAAGTTGTTCCAAGTGGATTAGAATACATAGGAACACACCACATACCTTTAACTGATTCATCATTATTAACATATTCTGCAACCAGATCCATATCAGGACCATCTTCAGTCATAGGAATACTAATCATCTCCACACCGAAATACTCGGTAATGGCAAAATGTCTGTCATATCCCGGAACCGGGCACAAAAACTTCACCTTGTCAAGTTTTGACCATGGTGTATTACCCATAATTCCTTTAACAAATGCAGTGGCAACAATGTCATACATTACATTAAGACTTGAATTACCGAAAATAATAATATTATCAGGGTCAACACTCATCATATCAGCCATAAGTTTTTTAGCTTCTTTGATACCCTGTGGTCCGCCATAGTTTCTGCAATCTATATCAGTCTGATAATCAGAAGTTCCGGTCAAAATATCCATCATAGGAAGTGACAAATCAAGCTGGTCAGGAGAAGGTTTTCCTCTTGACATATCAAGACTAAGATTCTTTGATTTATAATTATTATATTCTTCCTTGATTATAGAATATTCTTTTTCCAACTGTTCTTTACTCATCTCAACATATGGTGTACTCATTATTATCCCTCCATATAGCACTAATTGTAATACCTGATGTGCCCACATGAAGAATATTATACACCAAATTATTCTAATTTTCAATAATAAGAATTGTTTGTAATATATTATCTTTTTTGAACCTTTTTTGATTTTTTCGCAAATTATGAATAATATTATTTTATTTGTTAAATTATTAATGTTTATTCTTCTAAAACAACATTTTTAGATTCTTTTCCTTCAAAATAATCTAATATGTTTTGAATCGTACACATTGCAATGTTATGCAATGCTTCTTTTGTTAGAAATGCCTGATGTGAACTAATAAGCACATTAGGCAAAGATAAAAACAATTTAATTATGTCATCCCTGATAATAGTATCTGAATGATCTTCAAAGAAAAGATCAGACTCTTCTTCATAAACATCAAGACCGGCCGCCCCGACCCTTCCGTCTCTGAGGGCATTATATAATGATTCGCTTTCTACAAGACCGCCTCTTGATGTATTGATTATAAATACACCCGATTTCATAATTCGAATTGTTTCAGAATTAATAATATGTTTTGTTTCTGCTGTCAATGGACAATGCAGGGAAATAATATCGCTTTCCTTAAATAACTGTTCACGACTGACATAATTAATATCGCAGCTTGTATCAGGAAATAAATCATATGCTATAACATTCATACCAAAACCTTTACATATTTCAGCGAACACTTTTCCGATTTTTCCGGTTCCTATTATTCCAACCGTTTTACCATACAAATCAAATCCGGTTAGACCGTTAAGCGAAAAATTATAATCTCTTGTTCTAAAATATGCTTTATGAATTTTTCGGTTAAGGCATAAAATCAATCCCATGGCATGCTCTGCAACTGCATAAGGCGAATAACCCGGAACCCTAACGACAGTAATTTTGTTTTTTGCTTCTTTTAAATCAATATTATTATATCCGGAGCATCTCATAGCAATAAGTCTTATACCATTATCATACAACTCATTAATAGTTTCTTTGCCTATGTCATCATTAACAAAAGCACAAACACCATCACAATCCTTTGCCAGAGTTGCTGTGTGTTTATTTAATTTATTCTCAAGAAATTTAAATTCAATTTCCGGATGATTTATGTCCTCAAAGCTGTGTTCATCATACGGTTTAGTGTCATAAAATGCTATTTTATACATAAAATAACCTCCATTGCTAATCATATAAGTAATGTTATTATTCTCAAAAATAACAATAATATGTGTCTAACCATTTTCCTATTACTTACATTCCAATCTCCTGACAAAATCTACAAAGCGGAAATCCAACAACATTAAAGTAATCACCTTCGATACGATTTATGTATTTTGAAAAAATACCCTGTACCGCATAAGAACCTGCTTTATCAACACCTTCTCCGGTTTTAATATATTCACGGATTACATCATCTGACATCTCCCTGACATGAACTGTTGTCGTTTCTGAAAAAGAATTGATTCGTCCTGTTGCAAGTGACGTAATGCATACGCCGGTAATAACATTATGGGTATTATTCTGTATCTTTTTTATCATACAAAATGCATCCTCTTCATCTTTTGGTTTCCCCATATGATAATTATCAAAAAAAACCATCGTATCAGCACCAATCACTATAACATCATCATACTGTGATACTAGTTCTTTAGATATTTTTTTGCAAACATCTTTACACTTTATCTCTGCCAGTTCCTTCACCATCTCTTCCGGAATAGTTTTAGAAATCACTTCTTCGCAATCACTAACAATAATATCAAAAGAAATCCCTGCATTAGCAAGGATTTCTCTTCTTCGTGGTGAAGCTGACGCTAAAATATACTTAATCATTAGTCTACTGAAACGTTAACTCCTTTAAGACCGTTAAATGCTCCTTCAATATTTGCATCCGGATGTGCAATAAGCCATTTATTTTTGGCAACAAGGAGTTTATCTTCTCCAGAATCACTAGGAACAACATCAAGATCAAGATTGGTATCTCTAGGAAGAGCAACTACACATCTGAATCCTTTACCATCTACACTACAAGGAGCATAATGAAGTGTTGTTGCATAACACTCTATCATTGTTCCGGCAGGAAGGAAGAAAGCTTCAATCTTAGATGTGTCATATGTATAATCATCTTCTATATCCTGTTGGCTACCAAGCAACATAATAAGATCTGTACAAGCTACATTAAACTCTGATGAACGATGATACTCACAACCGTTAAGAAGTTTGTTTGTTCCGTTACAGTAACCTATCTGCATCGGAAGACCACCGAACACACTCTCTGTAAATACCTTTCCAATAGCAAGAGCTTCAAGATTAGCATCTGACGGAATATAAATAACCTCATCTGCAGGCATTGGAGTCTCTTCCATTTTTTTGATTAATTCACTACAATCATAATCTGTAATAATTCTACCATACTTTTTGAATGCAGCATCTGTTACTTTTTTTACTTCGATTGACATTGTAATACCTCCTATAAATAAAATTATTTAAATATCAAAAGCAAGTTTTTCAAAATCAGAAATATTAATAGGTCTGGAATAATAATATCCCTGAGCTATCCTACACCCTGACTGTTTAAGTATGTCAACCTGCTCTTTTTTCTCTACACCTTCAACTACAATATCCATATTCTGACTATTAATAAGGGAAATCGTACTTGAAACAAGCTGTCTGTCTCTTTCACTGTTGCTAATCTCACTGATAAAGTCTTTATCAAGTTTAACTATATCAAAAGGAGCAGACTTCAATGTATTTAATGACGAATAACCTGACGCAAAATCATCCATCAACAACACAAAACCTTTTTCTTTTAACTGTTTCATCAACTGATACAATTCATCAACTTCTTCCAAAAGAGCACTCTCAGTAAACTCGAGTTCAAGATATTTGGTGTCAATATTGTATTTTTTTACAAGTGATGTTACTTTATCTACAAAATATTTATCATAAATATGTATACGCGAAACATTTACTGAAATAGGTACAGGTTTTATACCCATATCAATCCATTTTCTAATCTGTTTACAAGTTTCTTCCCAAACAAATTCATCAAGTTTAATAATAAATCCATTTTTTTCAAATATTGATATAAATATATCAGGTCTTATAAGTCCTTTTTCAGGATGCTCCCATCTTATCAGCGCTTCAGCACCGACTACGGTATCTGTAAACATATCAACTTTAGGTTGCAATTGTATGAAAAACTGATTTTGTTCAATTGCTTTATGCATATTAGCCTCTATAAATTTAAAGTTGGTATTCTTTTTACCGATAGCAACATCATAATATGAAATCGTATTAAGTAAATTACCTTTAATAACACTTAATGCAATTCCGGCCCTGTCACACATCAAATAAACAGGTATATCTTTCTCAACTTCCAGATATATACCAAAATGCGGATTCAAATCAACCATTATATCGTATTTACATATCTCGGTTTTAATCTTATACAATAGTTCTTCAAGTTCTTCTTTATCGGAATATTTAACACATAAAACAAATATATCCCCCGACAATCTTCCAAACGTACTGTCTTTTGGTAAATATTCCTTAATTACCTTAGCTATATGTAATAATATATTGTTACCAACCTGCCAGTTATACAAATCATTTACAATTCGAAAATGATCTATATCAAGTCTGACAATAGCATATCTTCCGGTAGTATCATCATTGGCTTTAATAAGCTTTTCGGCAACTTTATAAAAGGTCGTAATATTATACACCTGTGTTATTTCATCATACTCAGCCATATGTTTTAGAAAATCAATGGTCTCATTAAATGCAAGTGCCAACTCACCAAACTCATCTTTACTGTCAACAAGCATTCTATTATCATATATTCCATCCGCAATATCTCTTGTACTCTTGGTTATTATCTTTACTTTTTCCACAACACGAATAATAAACACAAGCATCACAATCGTCAAGAAAATACCTGCAGTAACAAATACAAACAAAAGAGGAAGGGTAATTTTATTAACACTGTTTTGAATATAATCGCTGTCTGTAAGGAAAACAATATCCCAACCTTTATCTGTTGCATTAAATGTATTAATATAATAATTCTTGTCTTTGAATTTGATACTTTCTTTTTCAGTAAGTTTATTATTAGCAACAAAATCTTCTGCCTGAGCATATCGCTCTTTTGTCAATCCTTCAGAATAATATAATAATTTGCCTTCTTTATCTAATATAAACATTAATGAATCGGCATAACCGCCAAGTGCATATAACGAACTAATATATCGCATGGAAATATCAATACCATATGCACCAATAAGAACATTCGTTTTTTTATCAAAAACAGGTTTTACAGCACTAATGACCCTGTCATTAGTTTCAACACGGTAAATATTCGATACATATCCATTTGAGAAATAAACATCACCTGTATTAAGTAGATTAACATCATACCACGGATAATCCGAAAATGACTCAACTGTGTAATCGCTGAAACCATTATATTCATCACTTTGAATATATCCTTTATCGAAAATGGAAATCCAACTGGATGTAACAGAACCTTTTTCAAATGTGGCAAAAGAATTAAGCAATTTAATTGCTTTCGTATGAAAATATAGTTTTTGAGGTGAATCATAATTAACCATATAGTTATAAATAACATCATATCCTTCTTCAAATCCTGATATACTAAGCATCCTTTCAAGCATATCCTGGGATTTTGAATTATTAATAGCTGATTCACCCTGAATCTCCTGTGAAATTGTACTCATTCTATTTTGAGACACAACGCTATAACAAACTACAGAAACAATGACAAGAACAATAATAGTTGGAAATAAAGTACTTGACAAAAATTTCATTGTAAGTTTGCTTATTCTGCGATTATTCATAGTTGCATCCCTCAATTCAAAGTAACAATTTCACAGATAATTATACCATTTTATTAATTTTCAGTCAATCAAATTCTATATAAGCAAAACTTTTATTTAATTTTATTTTAATAAATACATTCACATCAAAATCATACACTTATTACAGACTTTCCGCCCATATATGGTCTTAAAACTTCAGGAATTCTAATGCTTCCGTCTTCGTTAAGATTATTCTCAAGAAATGCAATTAACATTCTTGGCGGAGCTACTACAGTGTTATTTAGTGTATGGGCAAATACTGTTCCGTTTTCACCCTTATATCTAATCTTAAGTCTTCTTGCCTGAGCATCACTTAAGTTAGAACAACTACCTACTTCAAAATACTTCTTCTGACGTGGGGACCATGCTTCAACATCAATTGACTTAACTTTAAGGTCAGCAAGGTCTCCTGAACAACATTCAAGTGTTCTTACCGGAATATCAAGTGTTCTAAACAAATCAACTGTATTCTGCCAGAGTTTGTCAAACCACATCGGACTTTCATCCGGCTTACACACTACTATCATTTCCTGTTTTTCAAACTGATGAATACGATATACACCACGTTCTTCTATTCCATGAGCACCTTTTTCTTTTCTAAAACATGGTGAGTAACTTGTAAGAGTTTTTGGAAGTTCATTTTCAGGGATGATTGTATCGATAAATTTTCCAATCATTGAATGCTCACTTGTTCCAATAAGATATAAATCCTCTCCTTCTATCTTATACATCATTGCATCCATCTCATCAAAACTCATAACACCTGTTACAACATTGCTCCTAATCATAAACGGCGGAATACAATATGTGAATCCACGGTCAATCATAAAATCACGAGCATATGAAATAACTGCCGAATGAAGTCTGGCAATATCTCCCATCAGATAATAAAATCCATTACCTGCAACCTTTCTTGCTGCATCCAGGTCAATTCCGTTCACCTTTTCCATTATTTCTGTATGATATGGAATTTCAAAATCAGGTACAAAAGGTTCTCCATACTTCATTACTTCAACATTTTCACTATCATCTTTACCAATCGGAACACTTGGGTCAATGATATTAGGAATTGTCATCATTATTTTTTTGATTCTTTCATTAAGATCATTCTCTTTTTCTTCAAGTTCTGCAAGTAAAGCAGAGTTACTGCTGACTTTTTTCTTAAGTTCTTCAGCTTCTTCTTTTTTACCCTGCCCCATAAGCATACCAATTTGTTTTGAATCGGTATTTCTTGCAGCTCTTAATAAATCTGCCTTTTGTTTAGCTTCTCTTGCTTCCTTGTCAAGTTCTATAACTTCATCAACTAAAGGAAGTTTATGGTCCTGAAACTTCTTTTTAATATTTTCCTTTACAATTTCAGGGTTCTCTCTTAAAAATTTCATATCTAACATTATATTAATCCTCCTTAGGGTTATTCATATTTATTTCAAAAATCCGCTGACTATCTGTTCTTCTGCTTCCTGCTCAGTGAGGCCGAGCGTCATAAGCTTAATTAACTGTTCTCCTGCAATTTTTCCGATTGCGGCTTCATGAATCAGACTTGCATCAATATGATTAGCTGTAATCTCCGGAATTGCACTTACACTTGCATTATCCATAATAATAGCATCACATTCCGTATGACCGGCACACTTGTTATTGCCGTTAATCTTTGAATAGAATATCTGGTGGGAATTATCTTTGGCAACAGATCTTGATATTACATCTGTACTACAATTCTCGCCATTCATATCTACCACAAAAGAAGTCTCGGCGCTTTGTTTTCCGTGAGTCATAATTTTTTCTTTTACAATTAATTTTGCACCGTCTTCAAGTTTTGCGTTGGTAATACGTTTAGTGGAATCAACACCTTTTATCTGAACCGTATCCATTTCCATATAACTGTCTTCACCCAGTTCAATAACAGTCGTAGGATTCATAATATTTTCACCGGTTCCTTCGCCTTGTCCGTAATGTTTTTCGACATATTTAACACGCGAACCTTTACCGATATAAAAGCTGTGAATTCCGTCATGTCTTGAATTTTTGTCTCCGCCATTATGAATTCCGCATCCTGCAACTATCGTCACATCACAATCTTCACCTATATAAAAATCATTATATACACTCTCTTCAATACCTGACTGACTAAGCAATACCGGAATATGAACACTTTCATTTTTTGTCCCCGGCTTTATAATAATATCAATGCCCGACTTGTCCTCTTTAGTAACTATATCAATCGAAGCAGTTGTATTCCTTGAATCCATAACCCCATTAGCTCTTATATTATAAGCTCCGGCAGGCACTTCATGAAGTCCTGCAACAGCTTCAAGGAGATTTTTTTGAATTGCATCCATTATTTTCACTCCTTATTATTGTTCTTTACAAAGAATCTGCAACCATCAGTTGCGTTTAACATTTCCGGAAGGATACTGTCTTTGTCGCCTTCGGCAGTAATTGTTCCGCCTGCAATGACAACGATTTTATCAGCAATATCAAGTATTCTTTCCTGATGAGAAATGATTAGAATGGAACCCTGAATCTTTTCATGCATTTTTTCAAATACTTCAATAAGATTATGAAAACTCCAAAGGTCAATTCCTGCCTCAGGCTCATCAAACAAAGTAAGTTTGGTACTTCTTGCAAGAGCCATGGCAATCTCAATTCGTTTTAATTCACCTCCGGAAAGACTGGCATTAACTTCTCTGTTAATATAATCTTTTGCACATAACCCAACTTCTGACAGATACGTACAAGCATCAGCTATTGTAGTTTCTTTCCCTGACGCAAGTTTTATTAGATCCATAACGGTAATACCCTTAAATCTAACAGGTTGCTGGAAAGCAAAAGAAATACCAAGTTTTGCCCTGTCCGTTATAGACATATCCGTAATATCAGTTCCGTCAAGATAAATCTTGCCGGATGTAGGTTTAATTATACCGGCGATAACCTTTGCTAAAGTAGATTTTCCACCACCGTTAGGTCCGGTTATTGCAACAAATCTTTCATCAATGGTAAGATTAATATCTTTCAATATACTAAGTTCGGTATTATCTTCATTAACAATATAAGATACATTTTCTAATCGAAGCATCTTTAATTTCTCCTTACTCACCCATAGCTTTTATTTCATCTGATTCACCATAAACCACGAACCCATAATAACCCTTGGCTTCAATTTTATTAAGAAACTTTCCAAGCTTTTTAGGTTTTTCAAACATAGAAACATCATACTCTTTTCTAAGTTCATCGGCTTTAATAACAGCCTCTGTATATTCATCGGTATTATAGAATAATGCAATTCTCTTTTTTCCGTAATCAACTCTATCGTTATTCTCGGAAAGTATCGCAAATATTCTTTCAAAACCAATAGAAAATCCAACAGCAGGAACCTTTTTACCAATAAACTTTCCTATTAAATTGTCATATCTGCCGCCACCGGCAATTGCCCCTCTAAAGCTTGTACTCTCAACCTCAAAAATAGTTCCGGTATAATATCCCTGACCGCGTACAAGTGAAATATCAAACACAACCTCATATTTATCACCTGATAATTTTCTCGATGAGTCAATAATATTACTCAGTTCATCTATTATATATACGTCTTCCTCTTTTATTATCTCTTTTATCTCATTAAGACTGAAAGAACCTTTTTGTATAAATGCTTCAAATGCTTTTACAGCTTCTGCATCATAACCCTTATCAGCAAGCTCTTTGCTGACTCCGTCAGCTCCTATTTTATCAAGTTTGTCAAATACAATACAAACACTGTCAAGCACTTCAGGTTCAAAGCCCATATTCAACAAAACAGATTTGAGAAGTCTTCTGTCATTAACTTTGATCCTGAAACCTCCTATATCAATTGCAAGCAATGCTTTTGCAGTCGTATATATCAATTCAATCTCACAATTAGAAGATTCAGAACCAAGAATATCAATATCACACTGTATAAACTCTCTCATTCGACCTTTTTGCGGACGCTCTGCTCTGTATACTCTGTCAATCTGAATGGTCTTAAACGGAAGTACCAATTCCGCACAATTATTGGCATAATAACGTGATAAAGGTAATGTAAGATCATATCTTAGTCCCATGTCTGACAAAGCATCGTATGCCTCACTTGCAATAGCTTTATCAAGTTTATCGCCTCGTTTTAGTATCTTGAAGATCAGATTGAGATTTTCTCCGCCTTCACTTTTGTTA
>SVEK01000027.1 GCA_015057405.1 Lachnospiraceae bacterium | reverse complement strand
GGAAATTTCTTTGAAATTGTCCTAGTAAGCAAAAGCGCTCCGCGGGAACGCACTGCGGCGGAGAGGAAAATGTTGCTAACGCAACCCGCCGCAGGCGGAGAATGTCGCAAGCGACATTCTTTGTTCTTGTCAGAAAGAACGCCATATCTTTATGTAATAAAAATGTGTTGTTAAGACTTGGCCTGCTTCGTACGTAATGTGAATGAGTTTAATAAAATGGATTGTATTGTTGATTTTGATTCGACAATATACTTTGGTAATTACTTGCAAAATGACACCAATGGGGATGGTGATGTTAACGAGCTTGACAGTAAAGATCCAATTGAGTGGGAAGTGCTTTCTGTTGAAGATGGCAAAGTTTTGTTAATGTCAGTGATGAATATTGATGCAAGAGAATTTGATATAAGGAGCAATGTTACGTGGAAAAATTCTGAGTTGCGTACATGGTTAAACCAAACATTTTTTAATACTGCATTTTCGATTAATGAACAGTCGGCAATTATAGATAATACTATTGTGACAAAAGGTGAGGTACTGTTAGGAACGGAAGATATATCAACGACTGATAAAGTATATGTTCCGTCATATCAGGATGTTATTAATCCGGAATATGGATTTGATTATGAGGAATATGAAGATTCAAGTAGATTAGCATTTAATACGCATTATACAGCTACTAAAGCAGGGATGTTTGCCGGCGGCGAAAGTGATGTGTATTGGTTGAGGAACAATGGTCAGGATGGTAACCTGATGGCAGTTACAATGTATGGTGCACTTATGTATCAAATGCCGACTGATACGGTATGTGGAATAAGACCGATGATTCTGGTAGATGCCAACAAATAAAAATTAGGAAATAGTATAATTACTAACCTGTCTTTTTTCACTTCGGAACAGTATCAATTTGGCCTGATATTGTTCCGAAGTTTTATTCCCCATCCCTCTTGTTATCAATCCTTTCTTGTGGCATACTAGGGTATAATGAATTAATTATGGGAGGTTCACTGCTATGAAAAATGATAATATCATAACGCTCACAGATGAGCTGGGTAATGATATCTCTTTTGAATTTTTAGATAGAATAGAGTATGAAGGTGATGAGTATATAGTTTTGTGCTGCCTTGATACTATGGACGAAGATGGCGGAGAAGTTACTATTCTCAGAGTTCAGGATGGTGTCGATGAAGAGGATTATACGGGAGTCGAGGATGAAGCTGTTCTTGATGCCGTATTTGATATTTTTATGAAAAATATTGGTGAAGCGTAGTCCTGAGAATTTTTGTTACAGCGTTTGTTTAAAACAAAGCCGGAGTATTTTTTATTGTGTTTGTTCAAAATTAAAACAAGAAGCCTGTGATGCAACACGATATGTAAGAATAAGAAATGTAGGGGGCATTAGACCATGAATGAATATGATGGATTTAATCAAAATCAAAAAACTCGGAAGGGAATTATTAAACCGGGACCGTTAGCGGCTATGATTATTTTTATAATTGTAATTTTAAGCATGATTTTTGTGTTTTCATTCGCACAGTATTATCTTGGAATGTGGGGACTGATCATTACAGAAGTTGGAATTCTGATTATAGCATTGCTTGGAATGGTAGCAACAGGCATGAGTATAAAAGAAATGCTTCCGGTTAAGGCGATTCATCTTAATGAGATTTTTGGTGTAATAATAATGTGGGCAAGTACATTTATGATTGTTATGGTGATTAATCTTGGAATATCACTGTTTACGCCGGAAGTGTTTGAAACCGGCTCCGAGTTGGATACTTTCTTTTCCGGTTGGCCGGCGTTGGCATCATTTCTTGTATTGGCCGTAAGCCCTGCAATCTGTGAAGAAGTTCTTCACAGAGGTTTTATTCAGAGGTGTTTTTGTGCAAGAATAACCAACAAGTTTGTCATAAGCTTTATAGTTGGTCTGTTATTCGGTATTAACCATCTTGATCCGATACGCTTGATTGGCACGGGTGTTTTAGGTGGTGTTATGGCATATATTTTGCTGGAAACTGATAATTTTTTATACAATATGTTTTTCCATTTCCTGAATAATGGGATTATTCATCTAATCTCATTTGGTGCAGGAGACGTAACACAGGAAGTTGATATTGAGGCGACCATGGCAATGCTTCCGTTGGGATTTGCCTCATATTTGATTATAGGGTGTGTGGCACCGTTGATATTTGTTGGCGGAATGTTCCTGTTAAAAGGAAGAAAGAAACTTAGGGAGTGGGGCAAGACAAAGATTATTGTTTCAATAAGTGTTGCATTTGCTGTTGGATTTTTGATGATTTTGGGAGCAGTTTTAATCTTTTCGGGGTTGTATCTTAGCGGAGATTTATATGAGATTATTTCCCAACCGATGATTTTTTCTAAATGATTTGGACAGTAATTACCCTGACGAAAAAATAGTGTATCGATAGGGCAGTTTAATTATCTTGACGAAAAAAAGTTGTCGATAGTGCAGTGTAATTACCCTGACGGTAGGAAAAAATGTGTCAGGTATGCGTATTGGGTTATGAGACTATTTTAAGAGGAAATGTTGTTATGACAGATAATATTAAACTATATATGGCGCCTATGGAGGGACTTACCGTTCATACATTCAGAAATGCATGGAATGAGTTTTATGGTGGTGCAGACAAATTATTTACGCCGTTTATTGCTGCCGAAGGTAGTCGCAAAATGAAATCCAGAGAGAAAAGGGATATACTTCCGGAAAATAATAAAGGCGTATATGTTGTGCCTCAGATAATATCCAACAATGCTGAAAATTTTATAAGATTTGCAAGAATTCTTAAAGATTACGGATATGACGAAGTCAATCTTAATCTCGGATGTCCTTCAGGAACTGTTGTGGCAAAGCATAAAGGTTCGGGTTTCCTTGGAAAACCTTTGGAACTTAATAGATTTTTAGATGCAATTTATTCGGAACTTACTGACATGAAGGTGTCAGTAAAAACAAGAATTGGACTTATTGACCCTGATGAAATATACGAGTTAATGAAGATATATAATTCATATCCGATTTATGAATTGATAGTTCATCCGAGAATAAGGACTGATTATTATAAACATGAACCGAGAATGGAACATTTCAGATATATTTATGAAAATAGTTCCAATCCGCTTTGTTATAACGGGAATGTATATACTGTTGAGGATTATAAAAAAATAGTTGAAGAGTATCCTGAAATTACCGGGGTGATGTTTGGCAGGGGCCTTATTCGCAATCCGGAATTAATTGCTTGGATAAGAAAGAATAAAAGCTCTATTGATATGGCAAACTTAAGATCATATCATGACAGAATATACAAACAATATAAAGAAAGTATAGATACGGAACAGGTTGTTGTTTTTAAAATGAAAGAAATATGGTGTTATATGCTTGACCTTTTTGAGGACGAGGATGGGAATTACAGAAGACTTCTTAACAACAGTAAGTTTCTTTCGGAATACGGTGCATTTGTTAACCGGATATTTGCAAATGGTGTAATAAAAGAGTAAAAAAATGTAAGAATTTGCCCATCCCAAAGCATGAAACCCAAGGGCAATACGTTGCGAAAAAGCTTGAAACCCAAGAGCAATATGTTACGAAAAAAAGCATGGAATAAACCCAAGGGCAACATGTTACGAAAAAAAGCATGAAATACAAGGCTCATAGGTTACGGATAAAACATGGAATATAGGTACCATAAGTTACGAAAAATGAGTGTAAAATACAAGAGGAAACCATGAACGGTAATGAGAGACGAATATACGAAATAATATGCAGTCATAATGGGATAAAAGCGAAAGATATCGGTAAAAAGACAGGCCTTCCGAGGAATGTCATTAACCGGTATCTTTATGGTTTCCCTTATATTAAAGAGTTGTGTTATCAGGACAGTGAATATAAGTGGCACGGAATGATTAGTCAGAATATGCCTCATAAAGGTCTTGAAAATTTTTCGGGGTATTATGGTCTGGTTTCTGATTTCTTAAGTATTACAAAGGATGAATGGTTTGAGAGATTAAAACAAGGCTGTAAGGACATAGGTCGTAACCTTAATGATACGCGAGGTCTGTTTCATTCGTTTTTAGATTGCTATGATACAATGATTGCGCTTTTTGATGATTTAAAAGAATATGTTGAATATGATAGCTGGGAGATTGTATTCGAATTAAGAATTAAAAAATCAAGATGCTTACGAATATATGCCGATGTGCTTGTTATAGCCCCGTCGTATGTATTTTCTCTGGAATTCAAAATGAAAGACGCAATAGAAGGTGACGATGTTGCCCAAGCTGCCAAGTATAACGAGTATCTTGAAGTATTGTTCGGCTCAAAGTATGAAATAATATCAGGTCTGGTGCTAACGGGAGCAACAGACCTGTACAAATACATTCCGATGGAAAACTCTTCAGCAGAGCTTCCGGTATGTTCGGGAGATATGTTATTCAATATATTTATTGAATATCTTCCGATTGTTTTCCCTTAGGGACAAAGAATATAATAAGTCCGATAATCAGTATGAATATAGAAATGAATTGTGAGGTAGACAGAAAACCGATACTGCCGCGATAGTCATTTCTAAACATCTCTATTATGGCACGACCGATACTGTACATTATAAGATAAAGTGCTCCGGTTTTGCCTTTTGCTCTGTCTTTTCTGGCATAAAAGAATAAGATTCCCGCCATAATAAAACAACCGGCACTTGACATGAGCTGTGTTGGATATAAAGCTACTCCGTTAGGTGCGTAACCGGAATCGTGGAATGTAATACCAAACCATGAATCTGTTCTTTGTCCGTAACAACAACCGGCAAGGAAACATCCGATTCGGCCAAAACCCTGAGCTATCGCAACTGAAGGAAGTACAAGGTCGAAGTAGTCCCAGAAGTCAAGTTTGCGAATTTTTGTATACAATCCGGCAATTAGTGTACCACCAATAATTCCGCCATAAACCACAAAACCATCGGAACCGAGAGTACCGAGAGGATCTTTAATAAAATTTTTCCATTCTACGATACAAAACAATAATTTGGCACAAGAGATACCGGCAATAACGCATACAAATGTAAGATTATATACTTCGTCAGGTGAAAGCCCTTTCTTTTTCGCAAGCCAAATTCCGGCAAAAATTGCACACAGTATACCTATTCCAATCATAAGGCCATATCCATGAATAGTAACAGGCCCAATTGTCAATATATCGTTATACATAATTCAAACTCTCCTTTTCGGGTATAAATAGTTCCATTTCTGAGAATTATATAAGATGTTGATACAAAATACAAGCAATAATTAGTTCGGACATACTTGATTTATGCACAATTGAAGTGAAGTGTTATATATGGATTTGCCGGAAATAAATTATGTAAAGAGAAGGAGACAATAAATATGAAAGAATTCGAATACACAATTACAGATGCTGATGGAATACATGCCCGTCCGGCGGGAGAATTAGTTAAATTATGCAAAGAGTTTAAGTGTGACATAAAACTTATGAGTGGTGGTAAGGCAGGAGATTGTAAAAAAATATTTAGTTTGATGTCATTGGGAGTTAAGTGTGGTCAAAATGTTACTGTAACTTTTAAGGGTGAAGATGAGGAAGAAGCATACGAGAAAGTTAGTTCATTTATCAAGACAAATTTTTAAAGAATGAAAGAATACGTGTATTAATATTAGAGTAATGACAAAATATCATTGAGGTTGTGGAGGCAATTATGACTGAGTGCAGGGGAATTAGTGTTTTTGGCGGTGTTGCTATTGGTAAAATAAAAGTCTTAATCAAATGCGAGCAGCAGGTTAAGCGTATAAGGGTAAAAGATTCTTCTCTCGAAATAGAAAGATATCAGGGCGCAAAAAAGGTGGCAATAGGACAACTTGAAATGCTTCATGCTAAAGCATTGCGAGAAGTTGGTGAATCCGGAGCTGCAATATTTGAAGTTCATCAGATGATGTTAGAAGATGATGATTTTAATGAAGCCGTAGAGAATATCATATTGTCTCAAAATGTTAATGCAGAGTATGCCGTTGCAGGTGCTGGTGATAATTTTGCCAACATATTTTCTGCGATGGATGATGAATATATGCAGGGCAGGGCAACTGATGTGAAGGATATATCAGAACGTGTGATATCTATTTTGCTGGGTCGTTCTGATAATTCGGATATTGCAAATGAGCCGGTGATAATTGTTGCAAAGGATCTTACTCCGTCGGAGACCGTTCAGTTGGATAAGGAAAAGGTTCTGGCATTTGTAACGGAAGGCGGTTCGGTTAATTCTCATACTGCCATACTTGCAAGAACGATGGGAATCCCGGCTCTTGTTTCAACTGATATAAGGATTGACGAAAGCTTAAACGGAAAAACTGCCGTAGTGGATGGCGGTAATGGAGTTTTTTATGTTGAACCCGATGAAAATATTGTTGCAAGGATGAAGAAAAAGCAGGAAGAGAATAACCGTAAAAAAGAACTTTTACAGGAGTTGAAAGGGAAGGAGACCATTACCCGTAGCGGCAGAAAAATAAAACTTTATGCCAATATAGGTAATATCAAAGATTTAGCCCTTGTTATGCAAAATGATGCGGAGGGAATAGGACTCTTTCGAAGTGAGTTTATTTATCTTGAAAGAGATTCATTCCCAACTGAGGAGGAACAATTTGCAATTTATAAAACTGTTGCCGAAACCATGGCAGGAAAAGAAATTATTATCCGTACGCTTGATATAGGGGCGGATAAACAATGTGAATATTTTGGAATAAGCCCTGAAGAAAATCCGGCAATGGGATATCGAGCAATTAGAATATGTCTTGACAGACCTGATATATTTAAGGTTCAGCTGCGGGCACTGCATCGTGCTGCTGCATATGGAAATGTTGCGGTGATGTTTCCTATGATAATTAGTTTGGAAGAAGTGTTGGCAATAAAAAAAGTAGTGAAAGAAGTACGTGAAGAACTTGAAAATGAAAAAATACCATACGCTAATCCCCAAATAGGATTGATGATAGAAACACCGGCAGCAGTTGCTGTTAGTAAAATTCTCGCAAAAGAGGTTGATTTTTTTAGCATAGGAACAAATGACCTTACCCAGTATACTTTGGCAATAGACAGACAGAATTCAGTAATTGACAAATACTATGATGCCCATCATCCTGCAATTCTGGCTATGATTGATTTTGTTGTTAAAAATGCACACAAAGAAGGCATATGGGTAGGAATATGCGGAGAGTTGGGAGCAGATACGGAATTGACGGAAACGTTTGTGGCTATGGGAATTGATGAGTTGTCAGTATCGCCGGGGCAGGTACTTGCAGTAAGGAATAAAATACGAAACATTTCTTAGGTTATACGATCTGTCAATACTTGCGAATGTTAGCCGGATATTGTATCATATTGATATTATGTTTGTTTGATGGAGGTACATTATGGCTAATTTTACGGGTGCGCTTGGCGGATGTCTTATGATTGCGCTTATTATCCTGTTATTTTACAAGTTTTTAGAAGATTTGGGTGTTAATTATATTAAAGAAAACGGAAAGTCAATTGCTTGTTATTTTGGTGGTGCGCTAGTTTTTGGTCTGTTATATCTTTTGGCGGGATTCATAATTTTCAGTGTACAAAATGACGGAAGCGGTGTCGCTTTGTTTGATGTGTTTTCTATATGGAATATTCAACCTGTCAGTGATACGATGGGATTAGTCAGTGATTATTCGGGAGACGCTTTTTCGATGCAGGGATATCTTCCGCTTTATTACTTGCTCTCAAAATGTTTTGGCAATATTTTGTTTGAAATGTACCAGGAGTGTGCATTTTACATAAGTTTTTTGTCCGGGATTATTACATGTGTTTCGTGGGGGCTTTTTCTGAAAAAGTATTCAGATAATGAAAAAGCAACAGATGTATTCATAATGTTATTATGCGTTCCGGGAAGTATAATGCTTTTCCTGCCGTGTTCATTTTCGTTTTACATGGCGTTGTTTAGTGTATTTTTGTTGTTTTTGCATTCGGATAAAAAAGTGGTGGCAGGAATATTTGCAATTATGTGTTGTCTGACTCATATTTTCGGAATCGTGCCGATTGTCATGCTGATTGCAACATATATTGGAAAAACAAAAGGCGTAGAGTCTTTGTTAAGAAACGGAATTGTTATGGTTGCCGGGCAAGTTGTTTTATGCGGTATATGTATTGCGATAGGATGGGGAAGTCTTGCTGAATATATGGTACCGTGTGCTCTTGGAGTCCTTTTGCTGTATTGTGGTAAAACTGATAAAAGACTTAGTTACGGTGCTACAAGTATGATAAATCTGTCACTTGTTCTGGTGAGTGGATATTATATTGTTGGAAAATTAATGAGTGTATTTTGACATAACAAATATTTTGTATTGGAGATGAGAAAAAGTGGATAATATTGAAAAAAAGAGTTTACATAATATATGTGACAAAGCTAATATGTTGCGATATCTGAAAATATTTTTAGTTACTGTAGGAATTCACTGGGTGATAATGGGATTGGCATATATTCTGTTCTATAAGCTGGGTGGTACTACAAAGGATCTTTTTTCTTATTTTTATGAAAAATATAATGTGTGCGGAGATACGGAGCACTATATTAATATTGCAAAAAACGGATATTATTCAAGTGGTGAATATGCTAACCTTATAGTTTTTTATCCTCTGTATCCGCTTTTGATCAGGATAGTATCATTTATTGTTCCGAATTATTTTATTGCCGGAGTTCTTATATCTAACGTGTGTCTTGGAGTATCCGGGTGTTATTTGTACAGACTTGTTAATAAGGAACTTGGGGCTGACAAGGCAGTCGACAGTCTTATGATATATCTGGTATATCCGTTTGGGGTATTTACCGTGACGGTGTTTACAGAGAGTTTATTCCTTATGCTTGCATTAATGTGCCTTACATATATTAAGGAAGAAAAATGGTTTGCCGTTGGAATTACGGGATTGCTGGCAGCACTTTCACGCTCCCAGGGAATTGCTCTTTTAGTTCCTGCAGTATATGAGGCGATACTGTATATGAAAAGACAAAAGAAGTTTAAGTTCAATTGTCTGTGGGTTTTGCAGATTCCTTGTGGCACATTTATATATCTTTTGATAAATCAGATTGTGCAGGGAGACTGGAGAGCTTTTGTTGAACACCAGAAGGCTGAACCGTGGTACAACACGTCTCACTGGATATCAGATAATCTCGTGCAACATTTTAATTCTGCCATTGATTACAGTTATCTTTCGTGGTTAATTTACTGGGTACAGATTATATTGTATTTTGTTGGTATTGTGGCGTTGGTGTACGGATTGTATAAGGGTGTAAGCAAATCTCTAATTGCTTTTGGCGGTGCGTATATTTTTCTGTCATATCTTCACGGATGGCTTATTAGCGGTCCGAGATATATGATGTGTTGTGTAACCTTGTATATAGTTTATGCTTCAATTGACAATCGACGAATAAAAGGGGCAATTCTGGCATTGTGTTCGGTACTTGCTGTATTTTATACATTGCTTTCAATTCAGGGGCACGCGATAATGTAATGACAGATAAAAACAGAATAAGGAATAACTTATTTGTCTAAGAAAATGGAGTTGTTATATATATGGAAAATAATAATGAAAAAAAAACAGGAAGAATAATATTTTTTGCGGCATTGCTTTCAGTATATGCAGTTATTACTCTGGCTTTGGGTGTTCTGTTTGAATATAATACAATTCGCGTAAGTAAAGGTGAAATTATATTTTCTGCTATTATGAGCTGGCAGTTGATACTATTTTTCGCAGAGTTTGTTACTATAATTATACAACTTGTTGTTCTTATAAAAATGATGGGTAAAAGTAAGCCGTCTTACCAAAATATTATTAAGTATACCGGTATGGCAGCAGGAGGATTGGCCCTTGTTACTGTGATAATTCTTCTTATTACAGACGGATTGGTGATTAATCCCACCGGAGTATTTGCAATTTATGCGCTATTAATTGTTGTGGTTCGAACCATACTTCTTCCTAAATTTACGCTCAAATAGTTGGTAACTGAAAACATATTATATGTAAATGGGTTGCAAAGTTATTCTTTAGCTTGATTTTATGTGCGTATACTATTATAATTGTATGAGACTGGTTTGGGATACCGGTACAGTATATTTTTATTACTATGAGGAGGGTTTATTTTATGAAAAAAATGCGTAAACTTAGCGCAACATTAGCTCTTGTGCTTGCAGTATCAGTAGCAATTCCATCAGTTGGAAGTGTTAGTGAAAGTGTATTAGCCGCTAAGAAGCCTAAGCTTGCTAAGACTCTTCAGCTTAAAGTGAAGCAGACTAAGAAGCTTAGCATTAAGAATTATTCAAAGAAGGTAACATGGAAAGTTAAAAAAGCTAGCATTGCTAAGCTTTCGGCAAAGAAAAAAACATCTGTAAAGGTTACCGGTAAGAAGGTTGGTAAGACTAATATTACAGCTACATTTAAGTTAGGTGGTAAGAAGAAAACTCTTACATGTAAGGTTACTGTTAAAAAGAATGCGCCTGCTCCTACAGAGGTTGTTGTAACTGCTGCACCTACAGAAACTATTACATTGGCACCGGTTGCAACTCCTACAATTGATCCGGATGCAACAGCGTCACCAACACCTACACATGACTACGATGCAGATACCAGTCCGTCATGGAAGCAGGATGCTAAGATTAAGGACTTGTTTGGTGAATATTTTGTTAATGGTATCAGTACAGGTATCGGAGCGCTTCGTAACGGAGAGGAAGCAGCAATTATTCGTCATCATTTCCAGAGTATAACAATGGGTAATGAGAACAAGATGGAATCTCTTGTTTCCGTGGAAGCTCCTGAAGCTGAGAAGGAGAAGTATCCATTTGGTCTTGAAAGTGCTAACGTAACTAATTACTATGAGGGTGACGGAAAAGTTATTCTTAATTTTGATACATTGGAGAAGCAGCTTTCATACTGTAAAGCTAATAACATTAAGGTTCGTTACCACTGCTTTATATGGCATTCACAGGTTAGACAGTATTTCTTCCTTCAGGATTATAACTGGAATGCATTTACAGAGGAAGATTATGTGGCTAACGGATGGGATGTAAGTAATTACCATAAGCTTTGTGATCAGGAGACAATGAGAAAGAGAATGCAGGGTTACATTTATCAGGTAATCGATTATATCTATTCTCACGGATATGGTGATGTGATATATGCATACGATGTTGTTAATGAAGCAACTAACGGCGGTAAGATGTGTACATACAATCCTGATGCTGATAATGCAGATGATATGCTTGTAGAAGGCGGCGGTTCAATTAACACTAATGGTGGTGTTACTACTTCTGCCGGAAAGGCTGTAACACCGGATAGTTCTCCTGCAGATGTAGAAGATATGATGCGTAACGAAGGTAGAGAGCCGGGTGGTTCACATAGTTACTGGTATGCGACTATGGGTAAGAACTACATTTACTGGGCATTCCTTGACACATATAATGCAATTCAGGAAGCAAAGGCAAAATATGGTGTAACCAGTACTCCGTCACTTATTTACAATGATTACAATACCAATGAGAACTCACAGCTTGGTCTTGTAGACTGGATTAACGGAGCTTGTAACAAAGCTAACGGAACAACTGATGTTAAGTATTGTGATGGTATCGGCTTACAGTCTCATAGTATTGGTGTTTCTACTCAGGAACGTATGATTAAGACAATTGCTGACAGAGGATATGAAGTTCAGATTACAGAGCTTGATGAAGGTGCTGATGGTGATGATCAGGCAAGTAAACTTAAGCAGCTTTATCAGTTGTACAGAAATTACTCTAAGAAGGGTGAATATGGCCAGGCACAAGGCGATGATTACATTGGTGTTACATCAGTTACACAGTGGGGTATGTGTGATGGTGACGGAAGCTGGGGTGCCGGTTCAATTCACTACATCTTCAGTCGTGATCCATTACCGGATCCGGAGTTCGATGAAGAAGGTAACAAGATAGAAGTACCTGAGCCAATCTACAGAATACACCCTAAACCGGCATACTACGGTATTCTTCAGGCTGGTGGATATGAATGTGGTGACAAAGTATATTAATTGTTACCGGTGTTTGGTGTCTTCAATACGTTATTGATTAATTTAATACAATATAATTAATTTGGAGTCAGGTGGCATTTTAGCCGCCTGACTTTTTGCTTTGTTATATATGTATTATTAACTCTTGACATACATTTATTTTTAGAATACTATAAATTAGTATCTTAATGTAATAAAGTAGGCAAAGAGGCGAGGTTTTTATTATGAGTAAAGAATTAGAAAAAAATTATAATCCTTCTGAAATAGAGGATAGACTATATTCAAAATGGGTAGACAATAAGTATTTTCATGCAGAAGTTGACAGAAGTAAGAAGCCATTTACTATTGTTATGCCACCACCAAATATTACAGGGCAGCTACATATGGGACATGCTCTTGATAATACTCTTCAGGATATTTTGATTAGATTTAAAAGAATGCAGGGTTATAATGCGCTTTGGGTCCCGGGAACTGACCATGCCTCAATTGCAACTGAAGCTAAGATTGTTGAAGCGATGAGAGAAGAAGGTATATCTAAGGAAGACATCGGAAGAGATGGATTCCTTGAACGTGCATGGGAATGGAAGAAACAGTATGGTGGACGTATTGTTTCCCAGCTTAAGAAGATGGGTTCTTCCTGCGACTGGGACAGAGAACGTTTCACTATGGATAAGGGCTGTAATGAGGCAGTAAAAGAAGTATTCGTTAAGTTGTTTGAAAAAGGACTCATATACAGAGGTGAGAGGATTATTAACTGGTGTCCTCATTGTCTTACTTCCATTTCGGATGCTGAAGTTGAACATGAAGATCAGGCAGGTCATTTTTGGCATCTTAGATATCCGCTTGCAGACGGAAGCGGATTTATAGAGCTTGCAACTACAAGACCTGAGACTCTCCTTGGAGATACAGCTATTGCTGTTAACCCTAAAGATGAAAGATATGCCGGTTATGTTGGCAAGAATGTTATTTTGCCTATTGTACATAGAGAGATTCCTGTTGTTGCAGATGACTATGTTGATATGGAATTTGGAACGGGTGTAGTTAAGATTACTCCTGCTCATGATCCTAACGACTTTGAAGTGGGATTAAGACATAATCTTCCTATCATTAATGTTATGACTGATGATGCAAAGATTGTGGATGAATATGAAGCATATGCCGGAATGGATAGATATGAGGCAAGAAAAGCAATTGTCGTTGATTTGGAAAAAGAAGGCGCGTTGGTTAAGGTTGAAGACCACAGCCATAATGTAGGTACATGTTATCGATGCGGAACAACTGTAGAGCCTAGAGTTTCTAAGCAGTGGTTTGTTAAAATGAAACCACTTGCCGGACCTGCTATAGATGCAGTTAAGAACGGTGACACAAAGTTTGTTCCGGAATATTTTGAGAAAACATATTTCCACTGGCTTGAGAACATCAGAGACTGGTGTATATCAAGACAGTTATGGTGGGGACATCAGATTCCTGCATTTTATTGTGATGAATGCGGTAAGATGATTGTCACTAAGGATGATGAGGCAGTATGCCCGGATTGTGGTGCTAAGATGCGTCAGGACCCGGATACACTTGATACATGGTTTTCATCAGCGTTATGGCCGTTTTCAACACTTGGATGGCCTGAAAAAACAGAAGAAATGGATTATTTCTATCCGACAAGCACTCTTGTAACAGGATATGATATTATTCCTTTCTGGGTAATGAGAATGATGTTCTCAGGACTTGAGCAGACCGGAAAGGTTCCGTTTGATACGGTTCTTATTCATGGTCTTGTAAGAGATTCACAGGGACGTAAGATGAGTAAGTCTCTTGGTAACGGAATTGATCCTCTTGAAGTTATAGAAAAGTACGGCGCAGATGCCCTTAGATTTACTCTTATAACAGGTAATGCACCGGGTAATGATATGCGTTTCTATTATGAAAGAATTGAGGCAAGTCGTAATTTTGCCAATAAGGTATGGAATGCATCGAGATTTATTATGATGAATCTTCCGGATGGGGGTATTGATCTTGCTACTATGCCGCAGCTTACTGACGCGGACAAGTGGATTATATCTAAGATGAATGATACTGTTAAGGATGTAACGGATAACCTTAGCAAGTATGAACTTGGTATTGCTGCGGACAAGATATATAACTTTATCTGGGAAGAGTTCTGTGACTGGTATATAGAGATGGTTAAACCACGACTTTATAATGACGAGGATGCAACCAGGGATGCAGCGCTTTGGACATTGAAGCGTGTTCTTATTGATGCCCTTAAGCTTCTTCATCCGTATATGCCATTTGTAACAGAGGAGATATATTGTACTCTTGTAGGTGATGAAAAGGATTCGATTATGATAAGTAAATGGCCTGAGTATTCTGACGACAGACATTTTCCGGAAGAAGAAAATGCGGTTGAAAGGATCAAAGAGGCTGTAAAGGGTATTCGTAATATGCGTGCTGAAATGAATGTACCGCCAAGCAGAAAAGCATTGGTATATGTTGTTTCAGACAAAGAAAATGTAAGGGACATATTTGAATCCAGTAAAGTATTCTTTGCGACATTAGGTTATGCAAGTGAGGTAAATGTACAGGCAGATAAGTCAGGAGTAGACGATGACGCTGTTTCAATACTTATTCATGAAGCTGCAATTTATATTCCGTTTGCAGAACTTGTAGACGTTGAAAAAGAGATTGAAAGACTTAAGAAGGAACAAAAGAAACTTGAAGGTGAGCTTGTCCGTTCAGAAAAAATGCTCAGTAATGAGAAGTTTGTTTCCAAAGCTCCGCAGGCTAAGATTGATGAGGAGAGAGCGAAACAGGCAAAATATAAAGATATGATGGAACAGGTTGTTGCAAGACTTGCCCAGCTTCAGGTAAAGTAATTGACGCTCGATTTTGGTTAAAGAATGTATCGGGTAGTTAAATGGAACAAAAGTCGAATTATGCGATGAATGTTTGTTGATTTTTCTATATGTTGTAAGTAAGATATAGGTGAGGTTTTGACAGGAGGAACCAATGATTAATTTTGAAGAAGAACTTGAAAAGTTTCAACCCAGCATGGAGGTTGATCAGGTTGAGGATGCAATATATAGTAACAACTACGATGATGTTGCGGATGTTGTTAAGGAATTGCTTAGGGAGATGCGACCTGATTAATTAGGTGACTGGAGGAAGAGTTATGAAATGTCCAATTTGCAAAGCGGATATTAATATGCAGATGAACAGGTGTGGTCATTGCGGACAGCCTATTCATGTTTATAAGAAAGTAATCAGAATATCCAACATGCTCTATAATATCGGTCTTGAAAGAGCTAAAGTCAGAGATTTGTCAGGGGCGGTTTCTGCGCTTAATAAAAGCCTTAAGTATTACAAAAGCAATATTCATGCCCGTAATCTTTTGGGACTGGTATATTATGAAATGGGTGAAACTGTACATGCTTTAACCGAATGGATTCTTAGCAAAAATATTTGCCCGGAAGAGAATGATGCGAATTACTATATCGATATGATACAGTCTAATCCTGCTAAACTTGACAGCGTTAACCAGACAATTAAGAAGTACAATTCTGCTCTGGCTTCCTGCAGGCAGGGTAGTGATGATCTTGCAATCATTCAGCTAAAAAAAGTTGTAAGCATCAATCCTAATTTTATTAAGGCGCAACAGTTGCTTGCGTTACTTTATATGAATATCGGGGAAAGAGCATTAGCACTTAAATGTCTTAATGCAATTAAAGCGATTGATATCAATAATACTACAACCATCAGATACTACAGGGAACTGGGTGTTTCTCCGACTGTGGATGTCAGGGAAAAGAGAACTCTGTCCGGAAGCAATAACAACACGCCGCCCCGTAAAGTATTTTCGGGAGATTCGGGAGTTGAGGTTAAGTCGGTAGGGTCTTATCAAGATGAGAAACCAAGGACATTCCCTTTGATTAATGTTATGATAGGTGTTATTATCGGTCTGTTTGTGGGAATTGTGCTGATATCTCCAACGATTGACAGTAATGATTCTGATGAGATGGTAAATGAGATTGCGGAATACGGTGAAAAGCTTGCTTCTAAAGAAAGTGAGATTAACAGTCTTAAGTATGATAAAGATAATCTCGCTAAACAGGTTGAAGAACTGGAAAAGCAGCTTAAAGAAGCCGGAGAAGATAATACACTTCCTAAAGCTGAAGTATATGCTACAATAATTGGTGCATATAAAAAATATGTTGACGGAGATGTGGCATCAGCTCTTGCTGCATTAAATGGTATTGATATGTCAGTCGTGGACAATGACACAGTTAAGGAAGTTGTGTCCGTAATTATGTCTCAGGATTCAGAGGTGGCTTCGGCAGACATTTTTGAAAAGGGACGAGTGGCGTATAATTCAGGCAAATATGAGGAAGCTCTTGAATATCTTGAGGAGGCACTTGCTCTCAATAAAAATAATTACGATGCACTTTATTTTTTGGGGAGATTATATCATAAACAAGGCGACAAGGCGAAAGCAGAGGATTACTATAGAAAAGTTATTAATGATTTTCCGGATTCTGATAGAGCCCGAGAAGCAAAACAAAGGCTTGGAGAACTTGGAGTATCTGTAGATAGCGAATAATATACAGTTAAGTGTAAAATGATAAAACAGACGGTATGCCGTTAATGTAACATGGCATACCGTCTGTTTGTTGTTATAAAAAATAAGCATCATTTTTGTTTTGGAGGTGTGAGCTGTGGAGCTTATTGACAGAAATCTTGTTATACATGTTGAAGATGAGATTGATCATCTTGCTGCTGAATTTATAAGAAGGGAGTTTGAAAACGTATATACAAAGCACAATATAAAAAATGTTATTTTTGACATGTCTGATGTTAAATTTATGGATAGTTCCGGAATCGGTATGATTATCGGAAGATATATGAAGGTTAGATATATCGGTGGTAAGGTAGCGGTGACCGGTGTTTCGGATAGCATTGACAGAATCTTAAAAATGTCGGGTGTATATAGAGTAGTATCCAAATTTGACACTGTGGATGATGCTCTTAGATATAATTAATTGGAAGAGGGGAGATTTGAGTAAGGTGGAGACGGTTGAGATTAAAATAGAAAGCGACCCGAGAAATGAGGCGTTTGCCAGGGTAGTGGTTGCTGCTTATGCAGCAAGACTTAATCCTACAATGGAGGAGATATCGGATATAAAAACAGCAGTGTCTGAAGCGGTAACAAATGCGATACTACATGGATATGGCGGAAAAGAAGGGGTAATATTAGTGAAATGTGGTGTTGAAGCGAACGAACTGTATGTTGAAATCACAGATACGGGAGTCGGAATAGATAATATAGAAAAAGCAATGGAACCAATGTATACTTCAAAACCGGAACTCGAAAGGTCCGGAATGGGGTTTGCATTCATGGAAGCATTTATGACAAAATTGACCGTTGAATCCACACCTGGCAAGGGTACAACAGTAAAAATGGTAAAAAAAATCGCGAAAGAGAATCATACAGAAAAAATAATGGATATGGCTGTTGGATACAATTGAACTAATAAAAAAAGCTCATACCGGAGATAAAGAAGCAAGGGAACGGGTTGTAATTGACAATATGGCATTGGTGTGGAGTATTGTCAGAAGGTTCTCGGGACGAGGCTGTGATCCGGAAGATTTATTTCAAATTGGGAGCATAGGTCTTATGAAGGCAATTGACAGATTTGACATATCGTATGACGTAAAATTTTCTACGTATGCGGTTCCCATGATAATAGGCGAAATAAAACGGTTTTTAAGAGATGACGGACTTGTAAAAGTCAGCAGAAGCATTAAGGAGAACGGATGGAAAATACGCCGTGCCGAAGAACAACTTATCCAGCTCAATCAAAAAGAACCATCTATAGAAGAGTTGGTTGAAATAACAGGTCTTTCTAAGGAAGACATAGTTATGGCAACAGAGGCGTCATTGGAAGTAGACTCAATATACAGTAAAGTTTATTCCGGCAGTGGCGATGACATATACATTGTAGACCGGCTTAGCTGTCAGGACGAAAATTTAAGGCAACTTGGCGTAATCAACCATATAATGCTTGACCAATTGCTTGGTGAATTGCAGGAAGATGAAAGAAAATTGATTGAGTTAAGATATTATCAGGATAAAACACAAACAGAAGTAGCCGGTGTGCTTGGAATAAGCCAGGTTCAAGTGTCGCGTATTGAAAAAAGAGTCTTAAACAAAATGAGAAAACGCGCTGCTTGCGAATAACACGAATTAAGAATAAAGTGTCGCATACGAATAAAAGGAATTAAAAATGATACGCCGTTTGCGAATTCTATGAAAATATAAGCCGATTGTGAATAATATGAATGAAAAAAGGAATAATAAGACTGTAGGGAGATGGTAAATGTGAAAAAAGCATTGACATTGTTTATGGTCATAGCATGTATTATGGTAGGTATTGTGATGTATTTTTATTGGAATCAAACAACGGAAATATCTACAAAAGGCGTTATGGTGTCGGCGGATATTGAGGTGGAATCAGCAATATGAGTATCGAAGTGTATATTAAGATAGATAAGCACATTATTACTAATAAGAAAAATGTGTTGTTATCTGACATTGCCGGAATTCATTGCGTAAAAAAAGACATAGCGAAAGCAATTGGCAAAATACAGGTTCTTTGTATAAAGAGCGATGAAAACGGGATCTATGCAATGACTTTTATAAAAATTGTTGAATTGATTCACAGGTACAATCAGGAATTAACTGTAATCAATGAAGGTGTCAGTGATTTTATAATAGAATACAAACCATCTCAGGATGTAAGTGTCACAAGAGGTGCAAAACCTAAAAAAATAAAATTGGAATATGTCAAAGCTGCGTTCGTGGCAGCAGTATCATTTTTTGGTGCGGCATTTACAATAATGACATTTAACATAGATGTAAGTGTAGCTGATATATTTGATGATATATACAAATGTGTAATGGGAGTTGACAAAAATGGTGAAACTACAATTCTGGAATTAGCATATTGTGTTGGGCTTCCTATAGGAATAACCGTTTTTTTTAATCATTTTTCGAGAAAAAAACTTACAACAGACCCGACTCCTATTCACGTGGAGATGCGTAATTACGAGAACGAGATAGATGATGCCCTGATTGAAGATGCTTCAAGGGAGGGTAAGACTATTGATGTTTCTTAAAAATATATTTTTACTGTTGATAGGCCTTACCGCCGGAGGAATGGTAGCGGCAGGAACATTTGCCTTTATCGTAATGATAGGAATTATTACAAGACTTTCGTCACGTCTTCATGTGGCGCAGTATACCTCGCTGTATGAAAATGCTATTGTGTTGGGCGGAACTATTGGTAATGTGTGGGAGATTTACGATTTTTTTCTTCCCCTTGGTAATATCTTTGTGATGTTGTTTGGACTATTCTCCGGAATTTTTGTGGGTTGTCTTGCGATGGCTCTTGCCGAGGTTTTGAAAGTTTTCCCTATTCTTGTTCGAAGAGTTAATCTTGTTGAAGGTCTTCAATACATTATAGCGGCAGTTGCAGCAGGTAAATTTGCAGGGGCTATTCTACAATTTCTTGTTTTCAAATAAAGCAGCAAATGACCGTGTCGCCGATAGTAGGTAGCCAATAAGTGTAAAGCAGCAAATGACCGTGTCGCCGATAGTAGGTAGCCAATATGTGTAAGGGAAGGAGTGGTTCTATGAGTAAATTTCTCGATGGTAATCAGATTGAATTGAAGGTAGCAATGAATGAGAGTTCAACTGAAAAAGAAAGGTTTGAAGTATACAATTCGTATGTTGATAATATAACTCCAAAGTTTAGCATGATAAAAAATATATTTCATGCATTTGTAGTGGGCGGAACAATATGTGTACTTGGCCAGTTGATAACAAAATGGTCAGAAACTTCCCTTGGCCTTAGTAAAACGATGTCAGCTTCGGTGTGCTGTCTGGTGCTTATTGCTTTGAGTGTGATTCTTACCGGTCTTGGAATCTACAAAAAACTCGTAAAATGGGGTGGGGCAGGTGCATTGGTTCCGATAACCGGTTTTGCCAATAGTATTACGGCTCCGGCTGTGGAATTTCAGGTTGAGGGTCAGGTTTATGGAATTGGATGCAGTATATTTAAAATTGCCGGTCCGGTAATTTTGTATGGTATTTTTACCAGCTGGGTACTGGGGCTTGGATATTGGGTGTTGAAAATATTGAATATTGTGTAAAGTAAGGAGTGGAGTTGACCACTCCTTTTTGCTTACTAGGAAATTTCTTTGGAATTGTCCTAGTAAGCAAAAGCGCTCCGCTGGGATCGCGCTGCGGCGGAGAGGAAAATGTTGCTAAAGCAACCCAACCCAGGCGGAGAATGTCGCAAGCGACATTCTGTGTTCGAGTATAATAATCTAATAGAATATTTCTTGCAGTTTGTTTATGGATACGATAAAGTGTGTTTTAGGATAGGTGACAAAAATGAAGAAGATTAATTTGATGTACAATATCTCGAAAGCTGAATTGGATGAAATAAAGAAAATGGTAGGAGAGGCATTTGTTACCAATGAGTTGTTTCATGAATTTGGTTCGATTGAAGAAAGAAGAGAATTAGTTATAAAATATATGGATATTTATACGGATTATGTATATGAATCTAAGGCACTTTATGCAACAGAGGATAATAATGCGGTAATAGGGTTTGTACATAGTGAAAAGGAATCTTTTATTCTGCGCTTAAAGATGTTGGTTCGGTTGCTAAAGGCGATTCCGTATAAGACACTAAAAAAATTTATGTCTCATGTAAAGCAAATAACTGACTCCAATAAGGAGTATGCATCAAAGCCGCATATTGATATTTTGTTCGTATGCGTAGGTAAACAATATCAAGGAAAAGGATATGCAAGAGAACTGGTAGAATTTGCGAAAAAATATGCGGATAAGGAAAATGTACCGTTATTGTTTGATACGGATATGGAGAGGTACGCACAGATATATCAACATTACGGATGTGAGCTGTATAACCATAAAACAGCAAGTAATGGTGTGACAAGATATAATTTGGTGTGGAAAACAAAATAGTTGAAAATCCAAGTTGCACATTATTTGCCTTAGTGCTATAATCACGTTTGTCAAAAAAATCGAGGTGAATAATCGTGGAAACTATTGAAATTTTTAAAAGTCTTGCAATTATACTTGTGTCTGCAAAATTGTGTGGATTACTGGCGGCTAAACTGAAAGCTCCTCAGGTTGTGGGAGAGATTGTTGCCGGGCTTTTGATAGGTCCGGGAATACTTGGAATTGTAGGACCTAGCGAACTTATTAACGGAATGGCAGAGATAGGTGTCGTTTTGCTTATGTTCTTTGCAGGTCTTGAAACAAGTTTGAGAGACCTTATTAAGACCGGATGGAAAGCACTTTTGATAGCATGTGCAGGCGTTTTTGTGCCCCTTGTCGGAGGATACTTATTGTATTCAGCGTATTATGGTTTTGCGCCGGTTAATTCCAATGAGTTTTATACAGCTGTGTTTATTGGTGTTATTATGACAGCGACTTCCGTAAGTATAACTGTGGCGTCATTGTCTGAACTTGGGTATCTTAAGTCGGAAACCGGGACTACTATTATGAGTGCGGCAATAATTGATGACGTAATCGGAATTATTGTGCTTACATTTGTGGTTGGAATGAAAGACCCTGAGACTAATCCGGTGTCGGTGGTTACCAGTACCGGTTTGTTCTTTGTGGGTGCTGCGGTCGTTGGAATAATTATCTATAAAATATTCAAAGTTCTTGATGCTCATTATCCTCATACCAGAAGAATACCTATATTTGGCTTTGTTCTTGCTTTTGCACTTTCTTATATTGCAGAACGTTATTTTGGAATAGCTGACATAACCGGTGCGTATGTTGCCGGTATTATTCTGTGCAGTATAGATGATTCTGAATATATAGCAAGAAAAGTTGATGTAAGCAGTTATATGTTGTTTGCACCGGTGTTCTTTTGCAGTATAGGGCTGAAAACATCAATAGGAGAATTAGATGGTTCCTTACTTGTATTCTGTATTTTGTTTGTTATCGTTGCTCTTGTGAGTAAGATCATTGGTTGCGGGTTTGTTTCAAGACTGCTGAAGTTTAATAAAAAGGACTCGCTTAAAATTGGTGTGGGAATGATGACAAGAGGTGAAGTTGCATTAATTGTTGCCCAGAAAGGCTTGTCTGTTGGTATGATAGAGTCCAGATATTTTACGGCTGTTATTTTACTGATTCTTGTTTCCTCTGTCGCTACGCCGGTTGTATTAAAATTGTTGTACCGAACAAAAAGTGAAGCGTAAACTTCCTGAGCTGATTGGTGCTATCTGAAAGTTGATTATACGGATTGGAAAATTGTGTGAAATTGACTGACAATTCAAACACTTCATTCTACAGCTGTACTCAATGCTTGTGTTAGAATATATGTTTGGATTGTGTTAAAAGATGAAATACATAAAAGTTATTAACGTTTTTGGTGGAAAACAAACTACCTAAACATAGTTATTAACAGAGTTATTAACGTTATCAACCTTTTTAGTAGACATCTGTAGTTGGACGTGTATAAGTTAGTATGTAGGACAAGTATTCGCTATAGGGTTGGAAATAAAGTAATACAAAAATATAATATTCTGACAATTAAACTGAAAACGGTAAATATTCAGACGGTAGATTATTTCATTTTCATTAAGTTGTGTAAAAAATAAGTAAAGAAAATTTTTATTTTTTCTTGTAAAATAAATATAATATGGTATAATTTATTTAGAGCATCTGATACGGGATGTTCAATATGTTTGAAGGGATTGATAACTATGAAGTTTATTATTAGTGGTAAAAACATTGACGTGACAGAAGGTCTTAAGGCAGCAGTTGAAGAAAAGATTGGTAAGCTTGAGAAGTATTTTACAGATAATACCGAGATTTTCGTTACACTTAGTACAGAGAAGGAGAGACAGAAGATAGAAGTTACCATTCCTATGAAGGGCAATATTGTACGTGCTGAGCAGGAAAGCAGTGATATGTATGTATCAATTGACCTTGTTGAAGAGATTATTGAGCGTCAGCTTAGAAAATATAAGACAAAACTTCTTGTTAAACAGCAGGCGGCAGTTAATCTTAATAAGGAATTCATAGACGAAGAGATTGACGAAGATGAGGAGATTAAGATTATAAGAACTAAGAGGTTTGCTGTTAAACCGATGGACGCAGAGGAAGCATGTGTACAGATGGAGCTTCTTGGACATAACTTCTTTGTATTTAGGAATGCAGAGACTGATGAAGTTAATGTAGTATATAAAAGAAAAGGTAATACGTACGGTTTGATAGAACCTGAATTCTAAAAATGTTGTTGAATTTCCGAATGTGTAATGTTACAATAGCTTGGGGTGTTGTATTATAATACCCCGGGCTATTTTTGTTGTTTATATTTTTAATTTCAGGAGATTATTATTATGTTTTTAAAGAAAATATTAAAAAGTCACAGTGAACGAGAGGTTAAGAGAGTTATACCTATTGTTGATAAAATAGAAAGTCTTGAGCCGGAATTTGAGGTGCTTACGGATGAAGAACTCAAGGGGAAAACTGCAGAGTTTCGTGAAAGACTTGCAGCCGGCGAGACATTGGACGATATTTTGCCGGAGGCTTATGCAACCGTAAGAGAAGCAGGCAAGCGTGTGCTTGGAATGAGACATTTCCGAGTGCAGCTTATGGGTGGTGTAATTCTTCATCAGGGAAGAATTACAGAGATGCGTACAGGTGAAGGTAAGACACTTGTTTCTACATTGCCTGCATATCTTAATGCCCTTGAAGGAAAAGGTGTTCACGTTGTTACGGTTAATGATTACCTTGCAAAGCGTGATGCTGAATGGATGGGACAGATTCATGAGTTTTTGGGACTTACTGTCGGTGTCATTTTGAATGATATGAGTAACGATGAAAGACGTAAGGCTTATGCCTGCGACATAACATATGCAACCAATAATGAACTTGGCTTTGATTATCTTAGAGATAACATGGTTATTTATAAGGAAAAACTTGTTCAAAGAGATTTGCATTACGCAATAATCGATGAGGTTGACTCCGTACTTATAGATGAGGCGAGAACTCCGCTTATTATTTCCGGACAGAGTGGTAAGTCAACAAGACTTTATGAGGCTTGTGACGTTCTTGCAAGACAGCTTCAAAAGGGTACTGCAAAGGAAATGTCCAAAATGGATTATATGATGGGCGAAGACGAGCAGGAAACCGGTGATTTTGTAGTTAATGAAAAAGAAAAAAATGTTACTCTTACAGCTCAAGGTGTAAGAAGAGTTGAGAAGTTCTTTGGAATTGATAACCTTGCTGATCCTGAGAATCTTGAGATTCAGCATAATATGGATCTTGCATTAAGAGCACATAACATAATGTTTAAGGATAAAGATTACGTAGTATCAGAGGATCAGGTTCTTATTGTAGATGAATTTACCGGACGTATTATGCCGGGAAGAAGATTTTCTGACGGATTGCATCAGGCTATAGAAGCTAAAGAGCATGTAAAGGTTAAGAGGGAAAGTAAGACTCTTGCAACGATTACATTCCAGAACTTCTTTAATAAATATGCGAAGAAGTCAGGTATGACAGGTACTGCTATTACTGAGGAAAAGGAATTTCGTGAAATATACGGAATGGACGTTGTTGAGGTTCCGACTAATCTGCCTGTTGCCCGTATAGACCATGATGATGCCGTTTATAAGACACGACTGGAAAAACTCAATGCCGTTGTTGATGAAATAGCAGAGGCATATAAAAAGGGTCAGCCTGTATTGGTTGGTACAATAACCATTGAAGCATCAGAGGAACTTAGTATGATGCTTAAGAAAAAGGGAATTCCGCATAAGGTTCTTAATGCTAAGTTCCATGAACTTGAGGCAGAAATCGTTGCGGATGCAGGTCAGATGGGTGCAATTACCATTGCTACCAATATGGCAGGTCGTGGTACGGATATTAAGCTTGGTGAAGGGGTTAAAGAGATTGGTGGTCTCAAGATTATTGGTACTGAGCGTCATGAGTCAAGACGTATTGATAACCAGCTCAGAGGTCGTGCGGGTCGTCAGGGTGATCCGGGTGAATCCAGATTCTTCATTTCTCTGGAAGATGACCTTATGAGATTGTTTGGTTCAGACAGACTTATGGGTCTGTTTAATTCACTGGGTATTAAAAATGGAGAGCAGATACAGCATAAATCATTGAGCAATGCCATAGAAAGAGCCCAGAAGAAGATAGAGGGTAATAACTTTGGTATACGTAAGAATCTTCTTGAGTATGACCAGGTTAACAATGATCAGAGAGAGATTATATATAAAGAACGTCGTAAAGTGCTTGACGGCGAGAGTATGAGAGATACAGTTTACCGAATGATAGTTGATACGGTTGAAAATACCGTTAATTCTGTTATAGGTGATGACCAGGCTGTAGAAAATTGGGATATGGGAGAACTTAATGAGTTACTTTTACCTATAATTCCTATTGAACCGTTTAATTTATCTGTACAGGAATTGGAGAAACTTGGCAAGAAGGGTCTTATTCAGAAACTTAAGGAAGAGGGAACTCAGTTGTATGAGGCAAAAGAGGCTGAATTTGCTGAACCTGAACAGATTCGAGAAATTGAGCGTGTTATTCTTCTTAAAGTAATTGACCGTAAGTGGATGGATCATATTGATGATATGGATCAGTTAAGACAGGGTATCGGACTTCAGTCGCTTGGTCAAAAGGATCCGTTGCTTGAATACAAGTTCCAGGGATTTGATATGTTTGAGTCAATGACAGATGCCATACGCGAAGATACAGTAAGAGCGCTTATGCATGTTAAGATAGAGCAGAAGGTTGAAAGAGAAGAGGTTGCCAAAGTAACCGGAACCAACAAGGATGATAGTGTCAAGAAAGGACCTGTTAAGAGAGAAGGCAAGAAGATTCAGCCTAATGATCCGTGTCCGTGTGGTTCGGGACGTAAGTATAAGCAGTGCTGCGGAAGACGGGCATAGTGTGTCAGTACTAAAATTAATTAATAGATAGGAAGTGATATGATGGTAGAGCTTGACAACATGAAAGTAAAGTTGAATGGCTATGAAGGACCATTATTAGAAGTGAGGGATTCACTTTGACCTGGCTAATAAAAAGCTTAGGATAGAAGAATTACAGAGAGTTATGGAAGAACCGGGTTTTTGGGACGATACCGCTAAGGCGCAGGAGAGCATGAAAGAACTCAAGTCGCTTCAGTCAGTTGTGGAAGGTTTTGACAGACTCTGGCAGAGGTATGACGATATTCAGACACTGCTTGAAATGGCATATGAGGATGAGGACGAAACCCTTGTTCCGGAGATAGAGGATGAACTTTCAACATTTATAAGTGACTATGATGAGTTGCGTATATCTACCCTTCTTTCCGGTGAGTATGATGGTGATAATGCGATATTATCCCTGCATGCAGGTGCCGGCGGAACAGAAAGCTGTGACTGGGCGAGTATGTTATTTCGTATGTACCAGAGATGGGCTGATAAAAAGGGTTTTTCTGTTGAGGTGTTGGATTCTCTTGACGGAGATGAAGCCGGCATAAAATCTGTTACGATGCAGGTTAACGGAGAGAATGCATATGGCCTTCTCAAATCTGAAAAGGGTGTTCACAGACTTGTGAGAATATCTCCGTTTAATGCGGCAGGAAAGAGACAGACATCGTTTGTATCCTGTGATGTTATGCCTGATATTGAAGAAGACATTGATATAGAAATCGCGGATGACGATATAAGAATTGATACTTTCCGTTCAAGTGGTGCCGGTGGACAGCATATCAACAAAACATCATCGGCTATTCGAATAACACATTTTCCGACCGGAATAGTTGTTCAATGCCAGAATGAACGTTCACAGCACATGAATAAGGATAAGGCAATGCAGATGCTTAAAGCCAAGCTTTATATGTTAAAGCAACAGGAAAATCAGGCACTGCAGGATGATATAAGAGGAGACGTAACGGAGATTGGCTGGGGGAACCAGATAAGATCATACGTTATGCAGCCTTATACAATGGTGAAGGATCACCGAACTAATGAGGAAACAGGTAATGTAGGAGCAGTTATGGATGGCGATATTGATTTATTTATCAATGGGTATCTGAAATGGATTAATACAAACTAATCTTTTGCTGCAAGAACGAGTCGTGAATATTAAGGAGGTAATGCTATGGAATTAGTAATTTTTCGAATTAATGGACAACCATATGGTATGAAGATTGATTTCCTTGAGGGGATTGAAGCTGCCTCAGACGTAACTCCGGTTGCAAATGCGCCGGCAAACATTATTGGAATATGTAATATTCGTGGAGAGATTGTTCCGATCTTCGATATTGCAGCAAGATTTGGGGTTGAATGTAAAGCAGTAAGACCGCAGTATCTTTTAATCAGAATTAATGGAGAGCCAATCTGTTTTAAGGTAGATTCTGTGGACGGAATGCATGAATATGAGGATAAAGAATTCCTTAAGGTTCCTTCAATAGTTCTTGGAACCAATACCAAGTATTTAAGTAGTGCTGTGAAAATTGAAAACGGTGAATTAGCCTTGGTAATTAAACCTGATAAGGTTATTAGCAGCATAGAGCAGCAATCAATAGTTGATTTTGTTGCAAATATGAATTAGAATTACGTACTGAAAATATAATACTAATCCGAACGGAGGGAATATAATGAGTAAAGTTGCAGTTATGGGATATGGTACAGTTGGTTCGGGAGTTGTTGAAGTTTTGACAACCAACGCACAGTCCATATCTATGAGAGCAGGAGAAGAAGTAGAGGTTAAGTATGTGCTTGATCTCAGAGATTTCCCGGGCTCGCCTGTAGAAAATAAACTTGTTAAGGACTTTAATGTTATTGTAAATGATGCAGAGGTTGACATTGTAGTAGAGACTATGGGAGGTCTGCATCCTGCATATGAATTTGTTAAAGCATCTCTTGAAGCCGGCAAGAGTGTATGTACATCCAACAAAGAATTAGTTGCGGCATACGGAGCAGAACTTTTGGAGATTGCAAGAGACAATAATATCAACTTCCTGTTTGAAGCAAGTGTGGGTGGAGGAATTCCGATTATTCGTCCTCTTAAATCTTCTCTTACAGCTGATGAAATTGAAGAGATTACAGGTATACTTAACGGCACTACCAATTATATTCTTACAAAAATGCGAGATAATGGCTCTGCATTTGAGGAAGTTCTTAAAGAAGCTCAGGAACTCGGTTATGCAGAACGTAATCCTGAGGCAGATGTTGAAGGTTATGATGCATGCAGAAAGATTGCAATTCTTACTTCGCTTGCATATGGAAAACAGGTTGATTTTGAGGACATATATACAGAGGGAATTACAGCAATTACAGCTGAAGATTTCCTTTATGCAAAAGCAATCGGAACTACAATTAAGCTTGTGGGTACAAGTAAAATCGTTAATGGTAAAGTAGTTGCAATGGTGGCACCTGTGCTTATTTCTGCTGACAGCCCATTATATAGTGTGGATGATGTATTTAACGGAATATATGTCCGTGGCAATATGTTAGGTGATGTAATGTTTTATGGAAAAGGAGCCGGTAAGCTTCCGACAGCAAGTGCAGTTGTAGCTGACGTAGTTGAGGCTGTAAAACATAAAGGAACTAATATTATGACAATCTGGAGCAAGGACAAGCAGGAACTTGTAGATTTTTCTGAGGCTGCTCACAGATTCTTTGTTCGAATTAATAATAGTGAAGGAATTGCTGAAAAGGTTGAAAAACTTTTCGGTGCGGTTAAAACTATTGATATTGGTATTGCCGACGAATATGCATTTGTAACTGATGAGATGACAGAGAGTGCATTTGCAGATAAGCAGGCTGAAGTTTCAGGTGTTATTTCAAGAATCAGATTTGCTGATTAAGTAAGCAATCCAATGTTTGAAAGGAAGAATTACTGATGAAATACGTGGTTGTACTTGGAGACGGAATGGCAGACAGACCTATAGAGTCTCTTGGTGGGAAAACACCGCTTGAATATGCTGATACACCAGTTATGGATATGCTTTCCGGTATGTCTGAGGTTGGGCTTGTGGCAACTATTCCGGAAGGAATGAAACCGGGGAGTGACACAGCCAATCTTGCCGTGCTTGGATATGACCCAAAGAAATACTATACAGGTCGCTCTCCCCTTGAAGCACTTAGTATCGGTGTGTGTATGGAGCCGGATGACATTGCCATAAGGTGTAATGTTGTAACTGTTTCTGAGGAAGAAAGTGAATATAAGGATAAAGTTATCATAGACCATAGTGCAGGTGAGATTACTACAGAAGAAGCAGCTGAACTTATAAAAGCCGTTCAGAATGAACTGCAGGATGATATATATAAGTATTATGTTGGAACAAGCTACAGACATCTTACAATATGGAAGGGTGGAATGGTTGTTGAATTGACACCGCCCCATGATATACTTGGAAAAGTAATAGGTGAATATTTGCCGGAAGATGATAAGCTTAGGGAGTTTATGGAACGTTCCTATGACATCCTTAATAATCATCCAATTAATATTGAAAGAGAAAAAAATGGATTAAACAAAGCTAATTCGTTATGGTTTTGGGGTGCAGGAACAAAGCCGGCACTCGATTCATTTGAAGAAAAATATAATAAAAAGGCAGCAATGATATCTGCCGTTGATCTTTTAAAAGGTATTGCAATTGGTGCCAATATGACCAATATTATTGTGGAAGGTGCTGACGGAACTCTCCATACCAATTATGAGGGAAAAGCAGAGGCTGCTGTTAATGCACTTCTTTCGGATGGATATGATTTTGTATATATTCATGTGGAGGCTCCTGACGAGATGGGACATCAGGGAAGCGTTGAGAACAAGATTAAAGCAATTGAATATCTTGATAGTAAGGTAATTAAAAATGTATATGAAAAACTTGTCGCATCCGGCGAGGAGTTCAGAATGCTTGTGATGCCTGATCATGCAACACCAATTTGTGTTAGAACACATACGTCAGAGCCTATTCCGTATATGTTGTATGACAGTACATTATGTACAATTTCAGAGTATATGTACATTGAAAAAGATGCTGTTAAAAGTGCTTCGGCAAACGATAACATGTTTGCTGAGGGATATAAATTAATGGATTATTTCTTAAATAATTAATCTGTTTTATAGGAGGATATTATGCTAGTAGTAAAGAAGTTCGGTGGAACATCTGTGGCCGACACGGAAAGAATCTACAATGTTGCAAGACGTTGCGTAGAAGAATACCAGAAAGGTAATCAGGTAGTTGTTGTGTTATCTGCTATGGGAAAACAGACAGATGTATTGATTGAAATGGCTAAGGAGATAAGCCCTAATCCGTCAAAAAGAGAGATGGATATGTTGTTTACAACAGGAGAACAGACATCTGTTGCTTTGACTGCAATGGCGATTAAAGAGCTTGGAGTTCCGGCTATATCCCTTAACGCATTTCAGGTGGCAATGCACACTACCGCAGTTTATGGTAATGCAAGATTAAAGAGAATAGATAGTGAAAGAATAAAGCATGAACTTAATAACAATAAGATAGTTCTTGTAACCGGATTTCAGGGAATTAACCAGTATAATGATTATACAACACTTGGAAGAGGTGGTTCAGATACAACTGCAGTTGCTCTTGCGGCAGCACTTAATGCAGATGCTTGTGAGATATATACTGATGTTGACGGAGTATATACAGCAGATCCGAGATATGTTAAGAATGCACGTAAGATGGATATGATAACATACGATGAAATGCTTGAGCTTGCAAGCTTTGGTGCCGGAGTATTGCATAACCGTTCAGTTGAAATGGCTAAAAAATATGGCGTGCAGCTTGTAGTGCGTTCAAGTTTAAATGATCATGAAGGAACAACCGTTAGGGAGGATATTAAAATGGAAAAGATGCTTGTAAGTGGAGTGGCTTGTGATAAAAATGTAACACAGATTGCTTTGTTGGGACTTAAAGATAAGCCGGGAGTTGCTTTCAAATTGTTCCATCATCTTGCTAATCATAACGTTAATGTTGATATGATTCTTCAGTCTGTAGGAAGAGACGGAACAAAAGATATTAGTTTTACTGTAACAGAAGATATGACAGATACAGCAATTGAAACAATTAAGAGACATGAAGGTAAGAGTCTCGAGTTTCAGGAACTTAATGTAACAAAAGATGTTGCTAAGATTTCTGTTGTTGGTGCCGGAATGATGAGCAATCCGGGAGTTGCTGCTAAGATGTTTGAAGCGATTTATGATGCTAACATCAATATTATGCAGATATCAACATCAGAGATAAGAGTAACAGTATTGATTGATGAGAAATATTCAGACAGAGCTCTTGTATCAGTACATGATGCATTTGGACTTGCTGAGTAATTTGAACTATTACGCCGACGCGGGGATGATGTTATGTTGGCTAAGATGCCTCGTATGGCTGTGCCGGCGAAGATAATGCTTTCGCGGGGAATGTAGTATCGGCTAAGATGCCTCGTATGGCTGTGCCGGCGAAGATAATGCTTTCGCAGGGAATGTAATATCGGCTAAGATGCCTCGTGTGGCTGTGCCGGCGAAGATAATGCTTTCGCGGGGAATGTAGTATCGGCTAAGATGCCTCGTGTGGCTGTGCCGGCGAAGATAATGCTTTCGCGGGGAATGTAGTATCGGCTAAGATGCCTCGTATGGCTGTGCCGGCGAAGATAATGCTTTCGCAGGGAATGTAATATCGGCTAAGATGTCTCGCGAGGATTCCTGTGTGGGGAAAGATGAGGAAATGAGGATTAAAAGATGGTAAGTACATCTGTAATATATGCAGCATATGCAATGATAATAATTGTAACAGTTGTACCGGTTGTAGCATTTTTGGCTTTATATCTTACAGCCAGAAAGAAAGAACTCGGCATTTGGGGTTCTTTAGGACTTGGCGCTGTAGCTCCGTTATGGTCAAGTTTTTTGTTCCCGGTACTTGTTCTCAGTCTTCTTAACGCGGTTGGATTATATAGCACCAGTGGCGGTATTCTTACAGTTATTTTTATTGGAATTGTGTATGGAATGTTTAATGGTGTTGGTAAGTTGTGGGGAATATGGCTCATGAATAAGCGGACTCCGTCATTATACAGAGCATTATGCACCGGAATCGGTTATTCTGTGTGGGGAATTATTATGACGGTCTCAAGAGGTCTTGATGACATTAAGTTATTTAATATATTGAACTCGGACGGAGTTCAGGGACTTAAGGATCATCTTACCGCACAAAAGTACTCTGAATTGTATGTTGACAGTAAGGTTGCTTCGTTAGTTGATGCACAAGGCATAAGTTATGTACTTGCCGGTATCGACCAGGTGTTAATAGTAATCTTTGAAGTTGCCCTTGCGGTACTCATTTATGAGGGAATTATCAGAAAGAAAAAATGGATTGGAACGTTGGTTGCGGCAGGAGTGTATGCCTTCTATAAGTTTGTTACAGAGCTTATTATCATGATGACCGGAGAATCCTTTGGAAATATGTTAAGCGAAGATATGAGCAGTATTTTATGTAACGTGTTCCTGCTTATATGCGGACTTGCAGGTGTATGGCTCATAATGGGAGCATTTAGCAGATATCAACTTGTTCTTAAGGAAGGACCGTATGCACACTACGCATATTTTGAAAAGGAAAAGAAACATAATTGAGTTAAGTATGCAAAACTAAATATATTGAAAATGGGCGGTGAAGTACATGAAATTTAGTAATGGATGTTGGCTTAAGAAAGAAGGTATTGAGAGTTTTTCACCTGTGGAAGTATATGAAAGAACATTGTGTGACAATGATTCTCTCTTAAGGCTTTATGCACCGGCTCACAAAGTATATAACAGAGGATGCACTTTAGGTGGTGTTACTTTTACTATTACGGTAAGAGTGCCGCTTCCGGGAGTGTATCTTTTTAATGTTGTACATTTTGAGGGTACTGCAAAAAAGAGCAAATCGTGCATTGATCCGGAGATTAGCAGTAATTATTCGGAGCACAAGCTTGATATTACAAATGATTACAGCGTGATTGCAAGCGGCAATACAAGGCTTGAGATAAGTGATGATGCAAAGTTCTCATTTTATTGTGGAGACCGATGCCTCACCGAGATTAATCCATCTGACATAATTTACGTAAGAGAAAATGGAAAAGGCGATGCTTATATTGGTCCGGAGGATGTGTGTTATATCGGTGCAGGAACCGGGATTGGTGTGGATGAACATATTTACGGACTTGGTGAGCGATTTGGACCGTTGGTTAAAAATGGACAGTCTGTTGTAATGTGGAACGAGGATGGAGGAACTTTTACAGAGCAGGCGTATAAAAATATACCCTTTTATTTATCTGATAAAGGATATGGCGTATTTGTTAATGATACCGGTAAAGTTGAGTTTGAAGTGGGAAGTGACCTTGTAAGGAAATGTAATTTCTCGGTAAAAGGAGAGCGCATAGAATTTGCTGTAATCTGTTGTGAGAATTACGATTCGGATAGGATGAAGATTGTGCTTAGCCGATATACCGCTCTTACCGGAAGACCACCTTTATTGCCTGATTGGTCATACGGTCTTTGGCTTTCAACATCATTTACTACAGATTATGATGAAGAAACAGTGCTTAGTTTTATTGACGGAATGACAAAAAGAGATATTCCGCTTAGTGTATTTCATTTTGATTGCTTTTGGATGAAGGGTATGTCGTGGTGTAATTTTACATGGGACAAAGATGTATTTCCGGATCCGCGTGGACTTCTTGCCGAAATCAAGTCCAGAGGAATTAAGGTATGTGTATGGATTAATCCGTATATCGCACAGAATTCGGAGCTGTTTGCTGAAGGGTGTGACAAAGATTATTTTATAAAAAAATGTAATGGTGATGTATGGCAGTGGGATATGTGGCAGTCCGGAATGGCCATTGTTGATTTTACCAATCCGGAGGCTGTTACGTGGTATCAGTCGAAGCTTAAAGAATTGATGGATATGGGAGTCGACTGCTTTAAGACTGATTTTGGCGAGAGAATACCTTTTGAAGGAATTAAGTATTATGATGGTTCTTCGCCGGAACATATGCACAATTATTACACTCATTTATATAATAAGGCTGTATATGAAGTTGTGAAAGAAAAGAAAGGCGAAGGTGAAGCGATACTATTTGCTCGAAGTGCCTATGCAGGGGGACAGCAGTTCCCTGTTCATTGGGGAGGTGACTGCACGTCTGATTTTGATTCAATGGCCGAGACCCTTCGAGGCGGGTTGTCTCTTATGATGTCCGGATTCTCATTTTGGAGTCATGATATAGGTGGTTTTGAGGATAACTCATCAGAAGAAGTGTACAAAAGATGGGTTGCATTCGGGTTGTTATCATCACATTCACGTATGCATGGAAGTTCATCTTACAGAGTGCCTTGGAACTATGGCGATGAAGCTGTGGAAGTGGCACGTACATTTGCCAAGTTGAAAATAGAACTTATGCCGTATATACATGAGTTGGCTGTTAATGCCCATGAGACAGGAATTCCGGTAATAAGAAGTATGGTTATGGAGTTTCCTGATGATCCTGCAACAGCATATCTGGACAGACAATATATGCTTGGTAGTGACATGCTTGTTGCACCGGTATTTAATTCATGCAGTAGCGCGAAGGTTTATTTGCCGGAGGGCAGATGGCAATATTATTTTTCGGAAAAAGAATACGAAGGTGGCAAATGGATTGAGCTTGAGAATATAAGCTATACCGAGATACCACTCTTCGTATTGAAAAAGAATTAATTATTAGGTTATATACCTGAAATCAGGGATTTTACGTTTTGCTCAGTTGTTAATTCAACTGCCTTGCATAGTCTGAGGTCATCAACTGAGCGCCCGATAAGTATGTCGTATTGACCTTTATAAGCTCTGTAGCTGTGACCGGCTTCGTCGTATATGGCGAAAGAAGCGGAATCGATACAGAGCTTGATTTCTTTTTCTTCGCCAGGGTTAAGGTTAGTTTTAATAAATTTCTTTAGTTCGATTACAGGTCTGCCTTTAAGTAGCTGTTCGTTGCCATAGTATGATTTTGGTGATATGAATAGCATTGCTACTTCGCTTCCGGCTATGGAACCTGTATTTTTAACTTTGAAGTTTATTGTAAAGGTGTTGTTATCAGGTTCTGTAGTAACAGTTGAATCAGTTATCGTAGGTTGTTTAAGGGAGTCAGCAGCCGATACGGATAAGTCTGAATATTCAAATGTTGTATATGACAGACCGTGCCCAAAGTTAAATACAGATTTAACTTTGTTGGTGATAAAATGTCTGTAGCCAATCATAAGTCCTTCTCTGTAGTGGCATACCGGATTGCCGTCAGTGTCTTTAGTTCCCGGATATTCTCCGATAGAGTGGGATGCATAATCATTAATGTCTGCTGCAAATGTAACCGGAAGTTTACCGGAAGGGTTGGTAACACCGAAAATCACTTCGGCAAGTGCCAGACCGCCCTGCATTCCGTTCATGCTGCTCCACAATATGGCTTTAGCTTTATCTGCAAATCGACTTGTATTGATAGCAGAGCCGGAAAGAAGATATATAACAGTGTTAGGATTAACATCCAAAAGGGCGTTGATAACCCGGTCTTGATTATAAGGCAGGTCGTAAGAAGTTCTGTCAAATCCTTCCGTATCATAAGCTCTGTTTAATCCGCCGGTGAATATAACGGCATCACAGGTTTTTGCAAGTTCTAGAGCTTCATTAAGAAGGTTGTTACTATGTTCCTGAATTTCATTTAAAATATTTTTATCCGATTTTTCCGGGTCGGTTATTTTATCGAGGCTGGCAGCCTGCCAATTAACTTCTCCGTTAGTATTAGTTGCATTGTCAACATAATATCCCGGTGCATATACAAACTCTATATTGCTTCCTTCAAGCATATTAAGTCCAAGCAACGGTGTGATTTCGAATAATGCTTTTATTTCGGAACTTCCGCCGCCGTGGGCAAGTTTTCTGGTTGCAACGTCGCCTATAACAGCAACTTTTTTTATCTTGTCTGCATTAAACGGAAGGACATTATCTTCATTTTTCAGAAGAACAATTCCTTCTCTCGCAGCATTAAGAAGTATGTTGTGATGTTCCGGGGTGTTATAGCAACCTTTTTGTCTGTCTTTTTTGCCTATTTTTAATTTGTCGATAAGTTTTAGAATTCTTAAGATGCGCCTGTCAATTACTTCTATCGGAACTTTACCGGCTTTGACTTCTTCTTCAAGTTTGTCCGCAAAGAAATACTCGTTAAAGTTTGTGCCTACGCCCATTTCAATATCGACTCCGTTCATTGCACATTCATATGTACTGTGAACGGCACTCCAATCGGAGATTATTACCCCTTCATAATGCCATTCGTCTCTGAGAATGTCTGTGAGAAGTAACTTGCTTTCGCTGGCAAATGTGTCGCGAACTTTGTTGTAGGAACACATAATAGTGTGACTGTCTGCGATGGTGGTTACTGCTTCAAACGCCGGTAAATATATTTCATATAAGGCAGAATCATCAACAATAACATTAACGGACATTCGATCTTTCTCCTGATTATTAAGAGCAAAATGCTTAACACAGGCTGCCACGTCATTATTCTGAATTCCGATAATTTCTGATGAAGCAATGATGCCGGTAAGGTACGGGTCTTCACTCATATATTCAAAATTTCTGCCGCATAATGGTGTTCTGTGAATATTAATGCCCGGTGCAAGAATAATATCTTTGCCCCTGCCACGTGCTTCTTTTCCAAGAACGTGACCAACATTTTTTGCAATATTCGGGTTCCATGTGGATGCAAGGGCGGTTCCCGACGGCAACCATGATACATAACATTCTTCTTCGTTGATAGGAATCCAATTATCATCTCTATGGTCAAATCTGACTCCGCAAGGACCGTCTGACATAACAAGCTGCGGAATATCAAGTCTGTCTATCCCACCGTTTTTAAACAGTGCCACTCCGTGAATCATGTCAATCTTTTCTCTAAGTGTCATTTTGCTTATAATCTCATCGTAATTATGTTCCATAAAATTAATACCCCCTGTAGAGAATCTTTGTATTAAAAATAGCTGAATAATATACATTTTTTTGTATAGCATTAAGTATAATTTTACAATAGTCTGTTGGTGATTACAAGCAACAAAAGCAATATGTCATAAAACTATTGCAATGTGTAGGACATGCTGGGATAATTGATTTTGGAGGGATAAAATAGCGTTTTACAAATTTATTTTAACAAGGAGTTGGTAGTTATGAAAAATAATTCGGATAGTATAACACGTGATTATTTTGACAGTCTGCTTGTAGAGATGAGGCATATTGACGGGGTTAAGCCGGATAGCAGATGTGAACTTTTGGGGGAAATGTTTGAGATGCCTATTGCGACAGCTGCCTTGTCTCACCTAAATAATACATGTGAGGACGGAATGAAAAAAATGGCTGAGGGAGCAAAAATGGCAGGCGCACTTTGTTTTTCCGGCATGGGTGAGAAGACGGAAATAGAAGATATGTGTAATACAGGCGCCAAGGTTGTAAAAATAATTAAACCGCATAAAGATGAAAAAGATGTTTTTAAAGAAATAAAAGATGCAGAAACTGCCGGGGCATTTGCTGTAGGAATGGATGTAGACCACGCATTTTCAGGTGATGGGGAATATGATGTTGTGTTTGGACTTGATATGAGACCGCAGTCAATGGAACAACTGAAAAAATATATAGAAGCGACAAAACTGCCGTTTATCATAAAAGGTATTTTGAGCGTAAGTGATGCGAAGAAGGCATTGGAGCTTGGGGCGGCAGGAATAGTGGTATCCCATCATCACGGAATACTTGATTATTGTGTTCCACCACTTATGATTTTACCAAAGATTGTGGAAGAAGTAGGCGGACAAATGACGGTATTTGTTGATTGTTGTATGGAAAATGGAATGGATGTTTATAAAGCATTGGCACTTGGTGCGGACGGAGTTTGTGTGGGTCGGGGTATTATGGGTCCCCTTAAGGAAAACGGTGCAGAAGGTGTTGCTGAGAAAATGAAGAATATGAACAAAGAACTTAAAGGTGCGATGGCAAGAACCGGATTTGGCCAGATTGGGGATATCGACAGTTCAATTCTTCATAAAAGAGAGTTTTAAGGAGGAAGGATATGAGACTGGGCGGAGGAATAGAAAAATCTTACAGTAATCCACAGGAATGGATTGAACTTGTTAAAGAACTTGGATACAGTGCAGTGTATGCACCGGTTGATTGTACGGCAGATTCAGTAACTGTGAAGGATTATTATAAGGCGGCGAAAGAGAACGACCTTGTTATAGGAGAAGTGGGTGTTTGGCGTAATTGTCTTTCAAAAAATGAAGATGAAAGAAAAAATGCAATTGAATATGCAAAAAAGCAACTTGCTCTGGCACAGGAACTTGAAGCGAATTGTTGTGTTAATATTATTGGAAGCCGTAGTGAGATGTGGGACAGTTTTGATGAAGAAAACTATGATGATAATATATATTGTATGGCAGTAGACGGGATTCGCGAGATAATAGACAGCGTTAAACCTACCAATACATTTTATACCATAGAGCCTATGCCTTGGATGGTGCCGGATTCTCCGGAAGAATATCTAAAACTGATAAAGGATGTTGACAGAAAAGCATTTGGAGTTCATCTTGACTATGTCAATATGATTAATTGCCCGAAACGTTATGTTAAAAGTACTGATTTTATAAAACATTGCTTTGAACTTTTGGGGCCGTATATTAAGAGTATTCACGGAAAAGATGTCATTATGGACAGAGCATATACAACACTTATACATGAAGTGCGTCCCGGAGAGGGAACACTCGATTATTTAAAAATACTTCCAATGGTTGAGAAGCTTGGAAAAGATACAACATTTTTTATAGAACATTTACCGGATTATGAAACGTATAAAATAACTGCGGATTACATTAGGGAGAAAGCAGTTCAGTCAGGAGTAGAGATTAAGTAGAGGCCGGTGCATTTTTAAACAGGGAGCGCAGATATTTTCTGGTAAAATCAAATTTATGCGACATTTTTTTAAGAGTAATAGAATTTGTAAGACAATTAGGAAAAGGATATGACAATTTACCGGTTGATTGCTCTGACGACAGGCGAATAGTCAGTGAAAAAAGATTTTGAAGAGTATTGAAATGATATTGTGAGTTGAATTGGGTTTGCTTCTATAAAGTGAGTTTATGATACAAAAGACTATTAACATTTCAATAAAAAGTGAAAAAATCTAACCTTTTGACACCCAAAAGGTGATTTATAGTCTTGAACCTCCTGCGTGGATATAATATCATTATGATAACGGTAAATTAGTATTAATAATGTATAATATTATTTAGGAGGGGTAACTATGAGAAAAAAATGTAAGGCAATATCATTTCTTTTGTCAGCCGGTTTGCTGACAAAAGAAATGATA
>SVEK01000066.1 GCA_015057405.1 Lachnospiraceae bacterium | reverse complement strand
GTCTTATCACTTACCCAACCGTTAATTTCCTTAACAGCGTTAGAGTTAGTTATTGACTTAACCTCTGCATCGTAGAAATCAGTTGCTGTTTTCTTGAAAGCCTCGCTGAAATTCTGTGAAGTCTTATCCTTATTCATCCAGATTGAGTTTGCAATGTTAAGCTTAAGAATATCAGTCTGCGAATATCTTGCAATCAAATCCTTTGAAAGTGCATTAAAATCATCAAGATTTGTAAGTCCCAAAGCGCTTAAAATTTGATCCTGTGTTTCTCCTGTTGCACCGTTTGCAGCGAGTGCTAATGCCATCTTAATAGACATTGGTGAGAACATATAGTTCTTATCTGTCGGCATCTGTGCGTTGACCTTATCTGCAAAGAGCATATCATCAGAAATCTCAACAGGCTTCCTTAATCTACCGTAACCTGCGTTTTCAACACATTGCTGACCTGCCTCTGTAAGCATAAATTCTGCCATTTTTCGTGCTGGAGCATCTTTTGGTGTATCTTTTCTTAAAACAACATAAGTGTTGTTAGAAAGCGGGTATAAGCCATTTGCAATAGTTTCATCTGTAGGCATTACACCATCTATAGCAAGGAGCTTTAATTCTTCCTCTACAGGATAGAACCAACGCATATTGTGGTAATAGTAATAAATGCTGTAACCCAAACCGTATCCAACCGGATCGTCAGTTTTTGCATCCATAACATCGGTAAGTATATCCGACATAGTTCTTGAGGTTTCTCTCTGCACTTCTGTATGAATTTCATTTCCGTTTAAGAAGTGCTTTTCCATCTGCGCATGGCTGCCTGAGTCATTGTTTCGGCAGTAGGGATACATAAGGGCATCGCTGCCACCAACCTCTGACCAATTATCATAAGCATCATTTACATAGATATTGCTTATCTGCTCTTTGGTAAGTCCTGTTGCCGGATTATCCTTGTTAGTAAAGAATATCATCGCATCATAAGCAATCGGGATAAGCTCTAATTCTACACCTTTATCCTCAGCCATTTTTAAAATATCGCTTGCAGGATATACAGATGCAAAGAGCATATCAACTTCACCGTTTATAAGTCGCTGATATGATGCGTGGCTCTTGGAGTGCTTCTGAGGGAACTTTTCGTGTGTTTGACCATTGCGGAACAGTGCGCTGTAAACTGCCTGAGTAAACGGATATGTAGAGGTTGAGCCGTCAATAGTCGGCATTTCCTTGTCAAATCCGTAATACACCGCTGCATCAGACGGATACATCTGACAATCATCCTGCGTATTATTCAGGATATATGCAACATCGCCTCTTGTTGCCGCCTTTTGCGGATTTATCATACGAACAGGATTATCTCTGTCGGTATCATCATAATCCGATACAACATTTCTGCTTATATATTCATAGGCATCCATTGCCCAATCGGAAATTTTATCTTTATCTGCATAATTCTCGGCACTTGATTGTGAGCATCTTAACCCTGCATACTGTAATGCTCTTGCAACCATAACCGTAATTTCTTCTCTGGTTACATCTCTTTCGGGAGAAAATGTCTTTTCAGAATCACCCTTAACAAGACCGTAATGATATGCAGAAAGAACCTCACGATAATACCATTTGTCGCTGGTTACATCATCAAAAACTCTGACAGTGCCTTGCATAGCAACTTCGCTAAGACCTAAAAATCTCATAACCATAGCAACTGCTTCTGCACGTGTTACATTATCATCAATGTTCGCTTCGCCTTTTTCGTTACCTTTGATAACGCCAACTCTTGATAACATTTTGATATGGTGGAAATCCGAATTAGAATTATCATTGTCGGTAAATTCAATCGCTTCGGGAACGAACGCCTCAATCTCTCTGTCAGCATTTTCTGTCGGTACAGTTGCATACACGGAGTCGTTATAATACATTGAAAGAGGAATAACCTCGCCTGAGTCCTTATATCTCGCTCTTGTGAGCCATGAGTTTCTGTTTTCTATATCATCAGGGAAAGGTATTTTAATCGTTGTAAATGCTGCCGCTTCCACTTCTTCTGCAAATGCACAACCTGTAAACGGAATCATCATACATAACACTAAAATAATGGATATAACTTTTTTCATCAAATGCACCTCCTTATTTAATCGCTGCATTTATTTTGTCGGCGTAGCCCTTGAATGTTTCATACTCACCATTTGAACCGGATACAAGGATTTCATCAGAGTCAATTTCTCCAGCAACAGTCGGTCTTGCTATTTCAATTCCTTCAACAAGAACTTTCACATAACACTCACCGTTTGGATCTTCGGAGATTCTTTTTGTTGCTTCTTTGAAATTTGCTCTTGCTTTTTCCGTGAGTTTCAGTTCTAACGCAATTCCTGTTACAACACCTGCAGATGGACCATCTTCCGGACGTGGCATCCACCTTACCTCACAAGACTCAATATCTTCATCTGTAATAATGTAATTGTTATCCTTATCCATAATCTTCAGAACGCTTCTGTTATGAAAATTAACATCCTTGCTATAATTAACACGAACCGTTGACAATCTTGGGTTTATATCCATTTTCAACACTTTCATAAGTGCATTATCAGAATCACCAAGTAATGTTTCTATAAGCTCGTTCGGTGCGTCAATCTGCCATTCATCATAATAGCTACATACCTCATCATTAAACTGACTTTCATCCAGCTGAATACCTGCGATGGTTTTGGTTGTTCCGGGATAGGTTGCAGCCTCTCCGTGAAGCTTAACGAAGTAATCGTAAATGGTCAATGCTTCATCGAAGGCTTCGCCCTCCGTTTTGAATACATACTGAAAAGCACAAAGCACGTCGTTATAAAACTCTAAAACTACATGACCTTTTTTATATCCATTCTTTACAATATACAAATTGCCTTCCTGATGTTGTGGAATAGGATATGCTTCATCACCTGATTTAAGTAAATAGCTTTCATCAATATCCATCTCATCAAATACAAGTTCCTTACCAAGTCCTAAATAGGAATTGAGAACTGAATATCCGTATCCCATATCAAGTCTACTTGCACTGCCGGGATTGTATGCGACATAATAATTCATTGCTTCAGCGAGATACCTGAGAGGCACATAAGTCCTGTTGTTTATAATCTGTGCAGCAGTATCCATATCATATTTTGTGCCGTTTATTGTGTATTGCCTTTCACCGATTATAAAGCTGAAGCTATCTCCACCAGCACCGCCATTTACTTTGTTTTCTTCTTCAGTTACAGTAGATACAAGAACTTTTTGGTTCTCCGGAATCCAAGTAACACTGCATCCAAGCTGTTCACAAAAATCTCTGACTGGTATTTGTGTTCTGCCATCTGCGTCAATGAAGGGTTTATCGTTAAATGACATTGTTTCACGATCTAATCTAATTTCCATCTCCTCATTTGGAAAAGAATAAACAAATATATGTCCAAGATATTCAGGTGCATATTCAATCTGTTCATTTCGATAATTCACTGTTAGAATGGTAATCTTGCTATCTTCTGTAAATCTTACCTTAAGGTCAAACATTCTGCCAAAATAATATGAAGATATATAAATCTCATCGCCGACTTTCACTGTGATTGGCGAAGCAGGAAACATCTCAACCTTGTTTTCATATTGACCGTCTTTTGAATAGGTTGTCAGGAAATCTTCTCCGACAGTAAATACTGCTTTTCCTAATGCACCTTCTGAGTTCTTGCAGTTTTCGCCCTCGGTTATTTCATAGGTATTATCAGAGGTTTCCGTTACCTTATAGCCTAATATACCGCATAACTCTTTAATCGGCAGATGTTCAATTCCGTCAATAGTAAGGTTATTTACGTCAACAAAAGCCCCATCAATATACACCGTATATTGACTACCGGTATATTCCGAAACATCAGCAGACACAACCATCACCATTGATAACATAATTGTAATTGATAAAATGATTGAAACAAACTTTTTCATCAAATGCACCTCCTAATTGTCAAGTAGGATTATTTCATATTCCTTTTCGGGAATTTCAACTCGACCTACATAACCATTTCCGTAAACCTTTGGCTCCGGTCTATCCTGCGGTATAATTGTTATGTAGTTTTTCTTTGGCTTACCAAAATCAAATTCCCATTTTTCGCCTCTATAAACTCCATCATGGAATTCCAAATCTTTTGCATATACAACTGCTGACACGGTAATCAGTGCAACTATTGTAAGTATTATTGCAATAAGTTTTTTCATCATTTCAACCTCCGTTATCTGCAAAACCACTTAACCATCAATACCATCTTCAATTATGATTTTGTTTATTACGTCGTTTTCTACATAAAAGAATATTCTTTTAAACCCTATATCGTTGTCAGGATCGTAGACATAATATTTTCTTTCAATTGATTCAGAATATGTCAAATATTCTTTATATAATTCTTTTAACTTTTTCGTATTATCTCCAACCTTAATTCCTCTTGTTGTTTCATAAACAGCTGATTCGGTTGATATTTTATTAATAATACTTTTGTTATCATCAGATATCTGTGCTCTTATTTCAACGTCTTCATATTTATTGTCGGTCCATTTAAAACCATCTCCAGAACCTTTTTCAACATGTGTCGGTTTCATCAGTAATTCTGATAAATCAGAATTTAATTCAATAATTGTACTTTCCGAAATAAGACAAAACTCGGTTTCCGCTTGAGTCTTTTTTTCATCCTCACCACCGATAGTGGTATAAATATTATCGTTTTTAGCTTCAGGAAGGTATAAGTTCTTTTTATTATCCTTGCATCCTGTGACTGTCAACAAGGCTAATATGACTAAAATTAAAGATAGTTTTTTCATAGTAAACCTCCTCTACGATATAGCCTGAGAACCTATGTTGTAATCAGACCAAGTTCCCATTTGCGGCCAGGATGTAGTGCAATCTCCAAAGTAATATGCACCTGTTCCGCTACGCCATTTTTGTGCATCAAACTTAATCACTCGAAGTCCGTTATATTGTTCTTCGGCTTTCATGTTATCGGCAATTGAAAACAAAAGCCCGTCTTCCCAATAAAGTTCATCTTTTTTGATGTATCCTCGTTCTCTTAATTCTTCAAAGGATAGTTGCAGACACTCAACATTATGTGCTTTTGTAAATATATAACTGATTGCCGCCTTTTCGCCTTCTGTCAGTTCTCCGGGTGCTTCGCTTAAATCAATACTGATATATTTTATACCGCCATTAAGTCCTGCATCGACTTCCCACAAATCTTCAAGCACCTTTAAGTACAGACCACTCAAATCATAAAATGAACCGCCGGGATTTCTTTGTGTCCCGATAGTATGTCCGTTAATTGATTTACACCAAGATGTAATATCAAAAACTGCACCCATCGGCTTATCTATATTATCAAAATCGCCTTCATAATAGATGTCTAATGGCATACCATCCTCTAAATCTTTGAGTTCTGCCTTATTTCCATTTATGAGAACATCGACCTTGCTTGCATCAAGAGAATATACATAGTTTGTTTCTGCTCCGGCAAGGATAAGATTTCCGCTTTCTGCACCGTCAATAATTTTAAGTGTCTTATATCCGGTGTTTTCCTCATCGGCATTTGAAAGGATTTTTTCAAGTTTTTTCATATCCTCATCACTTATTGTTGCCTGTTTACCGCTTCTGTTTATCTCACTGCAACTAATAAGAATATTGTATGTGTCATTGTCATAAGTAATTGCATAATCAATA
>SVEK01000065.1 GCA_015057405.1 Lachnospiraceae bacterium | reverse complement strand
TTATTGTTTATATCATAAGAACTTGTAACAACCTTATCGCCAAGGAATATCTTAACCTTTTTATCTTCCTCATAGCTAACCATATTAAGGATAATGTCACCATTATATACGCCTATATTGTATTCAACATAGTCAGTAGCTTCTCCACTTACTGAATCCTTTACGAATACATTATAAACACCAGCCTGTGATAGAACTTTTCTGATTTCATCATGAAGCTCTGTTTCGGTAATGCTTCCTGTTGTACCCTTGGCACCATCATAGTTAATCACATAAGAATTAGCAAAGATGTAATTAAGCTTATCCGCATCATTATCAAAGCCCTTTTCATTCTTCTTCAAAGACTTCTGTCCTATTATCATAACCTTACCGCCATTTTCAATAAACTGCTTGATATAATCAAGAGTTTCAGCAGTAACATGGGTTGATTGAGGAACTATCAGTACTTTACAGTAGTTCATCTTATGAAGCTGTGAGGGTGTTACAAACTGTACTGCCTTACCGCTGTAAAGACATGCTGAATATGCTTGATATATAGCATAAGATGTACTCATATCATGAAGAACACTTGAATCTGAATATAAAATTCCTACTTCCTTATCATCATTCTGAAGTGCTGTAATTTCGTATGCATTTCTATTAAGGTTTAGTGCTTCTTTACTGATTGCTGCAACTACATCCGGGCGGTAAAGAACAAGTCCGTAAAAATCTTCCGTTTTAGCATTAGCTCTTTGCCATGCCCATATAGTAGAGTTAGCACGGCCGTGGATAGCTCCCTGCCATATATTCTGTGCAACATAATCAGCTACTTCGTCTGAATAATTCTCACTTCTGTCAGGAATTATGTGGTCCTCAGAGTTGATTACAGGTGCATCCTTGATGCTTCGCATATAATCGTACCACATCTTCTCTACGTGGTAGCCATCACTTACCTGATACAGTCCACTGCCATCATTAATGTAGTCATGGGCATCGCATCCGTTAAGCTCCAAGAAGTCGTAATACTTTTCGTATCCTACACCTCGCTTCATACGGTCGGCAATGTCATCATCATCAAGATAGTTCATCACCTTCGAGTGTAATGGTACATCAGGGGCAAGCTCGTGAACGATACCAGCCATCCATCTGTGCCATTCTGAGAACACCTTATCGTTGAACATCTTGTAGTCATATTCCATTACATCATTTGTATATGACAATGGTATTTCTTCAAATGAACCATAAGTAGCTCCGTAAGCTCTGTTTAGTATGCCCATATCGTTTCCGTATATTTCTTTCAGGAAATTGTGCCAGTCATCCAGATAAAAATCACCACAACGCTCCGGTTTAAACAAAGGCTCGTTAGATATACATATATTGTTTAATGATTTATAATCTTTGATTTTTGGTACAATGAATCTTAAGTATTCCTCTATAATTTCCTTTGCAATATCAGCATGAATATTATATTTAATAAATTCACCTGCACCACCCGGATGTGCTATATCATATTTTTCTATGATATTTGTCGGGAAATAGTGTGGAGATAATAGTACAGATACTGCTATATTATTCTTCTCCGCATTCTGCAGAATTTTCTCAAGTTCAGCAAGCTTTCCTGAATTCGCATTCAATTGATAATCTTTCGTATTGATTATCTCAAATCCGCCATTCTGCAAAAGATTTACATCGCTGCCTTCTTCGGTAAAGGTCAAAGCATCAATATACCATGCATCGCAATAAGCGTCACAATTGATTCTGACAGTTGTTCCTGTCACACCCTCAGGAGCTGTATATGAGGCACTGATTTCTGTCCAATCACTGTTTACCGGGATTCCTATGCGGTCATCCCAGTTATTTAAACTCATCCATGCGTTTGTGGTATTTTTAGTTTTCATATAACCTTTAAAGTTATATGTTTTACCCGGTTCTACCGGCACATATTGTGAAAATGAAATAAACTGGTTTGCTTTTAATTCCGAATCATAAGTAATCTTCAAGGATTTGTCGCCTTCATAGACATCCTCATCTGTGATTCCAGTAGTGTACTCCGGTCCGTTACTTGCATTAAACTCCCAACCGGTAAACTCTGAGAATAGCATGACATCTGTAGGACCAATTTCCGTCTGTATTGTGCTCATTCCAATCTCATTGAATAACGGCATGTCATTTGCCGCCTCGCTAAAGTGTCCGTAACCAATAAAGAATACCGGTCTTTCTTCTACTTTGCCATCCATCTCTGTCTTTGCGTAAACGCTGTCTCCATCGATACGCATATCACTGGTGATGTATCTTGGTACCTTCTGAGGTTCTTTCTCACCGTTTAAGTACGCGTTAAGATTTTCTTTTGCTTCGTTATATAGCTTATCAAGAGCTTCTTCTGTATAATAAGTTTTTTCAAGCATGCCATGGTCAAGGTCTTGCTGAAGATATGTGTCGAATCTTTCCATAACCTTGTAATTTATGATTTCATAATCGGTTGAAATTCCATTCTTTTCACATTTCTTTAAAAGCTTACCGATTTCCTTAACATTCTTTTTATTCTTTTCTATAACCGCTCTATGATAGGCAGCACTTGCCGGTGTTTTTTCAATTTTCACACCTACATTTGTTTCAGCAGTCATATCCCCATAAGCGTATTTAAACAAAAGGTTATAGACGCCTTCATCTTCAAATGATGTCTTATAGCTCTTTCTGATACCGGATTTTGCAGGTACTTCAACCTTTTCAGCAGTTCCGTCCGGATAAGTAATTATAAAAGCTTTGCTTTCCCCGTTGTTAATGATAAAGGTATCATAGGCATACTCAGTATCTTCGAAACCTTTTCTTGCTCCCTGAGTCCATGCATACCAATCTTTTTCTTCAGCAAGCATTTCCAGCATCGGGAATTCTACATTTGTTTTTCCTTCAGATATTCCCGGTGCAAGCTCAACGCAATATCTTCTTCCTTCGCCGTCATTATCATTTGCCAGAACATTAAAGAATATTCTTTCCGGGAAACTATCAAACCACACATTCCATGGAATTGCAGCTTCGTATACAATTTTGTTTCCGTTTGCTGATGTTTTTAAGTTGATTGTTTCAACCTGTTCAGGAGTAAGGCTGTTTGCAAATACCTCGCCTTTACCCGTCTCTGGATTGTGTGCAAGGCCTATCTCTACGCCATAGTTCTCGTCCAATCCCGAAATCGCAAGCTGTAAACTGTCGCCCCGCCAATAAAAGTCTGCACCGCCGGGTTCATAGTAGAATACATCATCTGTCACTTCTACAACAAGATAAAAGTTTTCTTTATCCTGTGCAAACATACATACAGCAGTAGCATCCTTCTTCTTGCCGTCATCCATATACACCTGATACTGTGTCGGCAAGGTAGGTATACCAAAAGCATTTACATTCCAGTCGTCACTTTTACCATCTATTACAATGCCTTCCTGTTCATAAACAGGCATATACTTAAATCCGCCAAGAACCTTTTCCATTTCCTCAGCAGTAAATAATTCTGAGCTTGATAATCTCTCATAAAGCTCAATAACACTCTCAGATGCCCCGGTGTCATTTACATCAAGTTCTTTATTAGCTCCCTCAAAGCCAGGGTTCTTTATTAAATTTTCTTCAGTTTCCTTATCCACAAACTTCACATCGTCAAGCCATAAGCCTTCGGTTGTTCCGTCGATTATAAGCAAAAATTCAGATGTTCCGGTTTCTTTTGCTGTCCATGTGAATTCATAGTTCGTCCACCCATAAGTACTACCAAATGGTGTAAGGTCATAACGCCTTTCCCAATTTATACTAAATTGCACAGTGCTTGAACGCAAAGATTTTACCATTGCTCCAACTTTGTAGCTTTTTCCCGCTTTAACATTTACATTATATCTTCCAAGCACATATACCTCCGGTGCAGTTGGTGTTTTATTTACTACTTTCATGGAATGACTTCCGCTGTATGCATATTCATCATCCAAAATAGCTGATGCATCACATCCGTGCAAATCAAACTCCCAGCCATCAAAATCGTCCACCTGTGCCGACACAACTGTCAATACTGACAGTTGTGTAAGCAAAATAGCGATGGATAGAAGTAATGTCGTAAGTTTCTTTAAGTATCTATTCATAAACTTCCCTTTCATTTTTCATTTCTTCCTATACATCCGAGAAAAAAGCCTGAAGCGTATACATATTTAAATTAATTCGTTTTATTCAAATATTTTGTGAGGGTTAGGAGTACCTACGATATTAAGTGTATCTCTTCCGTCAAAAACAAAATATTCAACCGTGAAATTGCCTTCCGGTAAAACAAAGCTCGTTTCAATCTTTGAAAATGCTCCATTTGCAGTAGCCTTTTCGATTGTTGCATCCGTTGAATATACTTTATCATATAAAACTCCGTCTTCATCGTAAATAGCAACAAACTGCTCCACATCCAGCTTATTTTCAACAGCGTAATTATCCACTACTAGCGTTACATTGTAATTACCCTGACCTGAAAGATTATCTATACGCTGACCATTTTTCTTCAAAACAACTTCCTTAACAACATCACCCACAGGTACATCAGAATTTCTTTCTTCAAATCCACCGTTTGTAAGAAGATTTGTATCATCTCCTTGTGCTACAAGGCTGATGTCATCAAGATATAAACCGGTTGTATCTCCGTTAGTACCGAAAATCAGTTGAGTCACCGTATTTCCTGGTTCTACGGTAAAGGTTGTTGAATATTCTGTCCAATCTCCCTCTACTTCGCCAGTTGCTGTACTATTAATTAATAACCAGTCTCCATTAGCAGTTGTTGGACCCGGTTTTATCCATATAACCTGTTTACCATTTACTTCACCTGCTACCCAGAAGCTTAATGTGTATGTTCCTTCACCCAAACTTAGACTTGTCTGTTGAATTTGAATGTATCCACTCTGTTCTGAGTCTATGTGTTTTAAAAGAATACTGTTACTTCCGCTGTGTGCAATATCATTTGTTACGCATGCGAACACAGTGCTTTCGTTCGGTGTAACTTCATCACCTCTTGCCCAACCTGTGAAATATTCCTCGTAAGCTTCTGTGTATGTAGGTTCTTCCGGTACTTCAGGGTCTTCTCCGGATTCTGTTCCTTCAAATCCACCGTTTGTAAGAAGATTTGTATCATCTCCCTGAGCTACAATGCTGATGTCATCAAGATACAAACCGTTTGTATTTCCGTTGGTACCAATAGTCAGTTCAGTAACCGTATTTCCTGATGCTACATTAAAGGTTGTTGAATACTTTGTCCAATCTCCTTCTGTTTCGCCAGTTGCTGCACTATTAATTAATAACCAGTCTCCATTAGCAGTTGTTGTTCCCGGTTTTATCCAGATTACCTGCTGTCCATTTACTTCACCTGCTACCCAGAAGCTTAATGTGTATGTTCCTTCGCTTATGCTCAGACTTGTCTGTTGAATTTGAATGTATCCATCCTGGCTTGAATCTGTATGTTTTAAAACCACACTGTTATTTCCGCTGTGTGCAATTTCATTTGTTACGCATGCAAATACACTAGTTGTATTGCTTGTCACGCCACCATTTCTTGCCCAACCTGTGAAATATTCCTCGTAAGCTTCTGTGTATGTAGGTCCTTCCGGTACTTCAGGGTCTTCTCCGGATTCTGTTCCTTCAAATCCACCGTTTGTAAGAAGATTTGTATCATCTCCCTGAGCTACAATGCTGATGTCATCAAGATACAAACCGTTTGTATTTCCGTT
>SVEK01000026.1 GCA_015057405.1 Lachnospiraceae bacterium | reverse complement strand
GGAGCTATAAGCTCCGAGAGACCCCTTGAAGACGACGAGGTTGATAGGACAGAGGTGGAAGTGCAGTAATGTATGTAGCTGACTGTTACTAATAGGTCGACGGCTTGACCAAGAGGCAGGTTTGAAGCGTGATGTGGAAACAAATGATTGACAGTGTGTAGTTTTTAAGGTATGGTTGTAAATAGATAATCCTCGATAGCTCAATGGTAGAGCACTCGGCTGTTAACCGAGTTGTTGTAGGTTCGAGCCCTACTCGGGGAGCTTATGCCGACATGGCTCAATTCGTGATGATTAGCGAGCGAAGTGAGATAATCGTAGGCAGAGCAGGCTGATTACAAATCAGCTACGAAAAATTGGGTATGCCGACATGGCTCAATTGGCAGAGCAGCTGATTTGTAATCAGCAGGTTAACGGTTCAAGTCCGTTTGTCGGCTCTTTGGACCATTAGCTCAGTTGGTTAGAGCAACCGGCTCATAACCGGTCGGTCCGGGGTTCAAGTCCCTGATGGTCCACTTAATTTAATGATATGGCCCAGTGGCTCAGTTGGTTAGAGCGCCGCCCTGTCACGGCGGAGGTCAGGGGTTCGAGCCCCCTTTGGGTCGCTAAAGCTCATGTATTTATGATACATGGGCTTTTTGTTTTGTAAAATCTTTTTCCAAATAACTTGTATTGTTTTTTATACGTGCATATATTAAAATAAGAAATATCGTTTCGGAGGTAATTTCATGAAGAATAAAAAAATAGTTATTATAGCAATTTCCGGTATTATATTGTTGTTAGGAATTTATTTGGGAATTGCTTTATTTTATAGCGGACGAATTATGTGCAATACATGGTTTAAGGATGTAAATATTTCGTCGTGTACGGCTGAAACAGCTGAAGAAAAGATTAGCAGTATATTGCATAAGTATGTTCTCAATGTAGAACTTAGAGACGGTAATGTTGAAACTATAACAAGTAATGAAGTAGGATTGGAATTGGTATTGAATGATTATTGTGACAATCTTATTGCCAATCAAAATTGTTTCGCGTGGCCAATACAATTATTTAAGAAGACTGTTGTTGAGAATGAATTTGATATAATATATAACGAAAAACTTCTTGGTGAAAAGATTAATTCAATGACTTGTTTGGATGAAAGCAAAATGATTAAGCCGGAGGATTCCTATGTGGCTGATTATAAATCCGGTATAGGTTTTGAAATTATTCCTGAAATAATGGGAACCTTTATTGACAAACAGGTATTCAGGGATGTGATTAGTGAATCTTTAGTTAAGTTGGATGATAAAATTAGTGCTGAAGAAAATGATTGTTATATTAATCCAAAAGTATATTCAACCGATAAAAAAATAGTTTCCAGGGCAAAAAAATTGAATCAATTCGTAAATTCTCAGATTACATATCATTTTGGCGAAGATGATGTTGTGATCGATGGTGATATTATATATGAATGGATGAATATTAAAAAAAATGGAACTGCAACATTAAAGGAAGACAAAGTTAGAGAATTTGTTAATGGTATAGGGGCAAAATATGACACTATATTTAGGAGCAGAACATTTGAAACCTCATATGGGGAATCTGTTGTCATAGATATTGGTGATTATGGCTGGTGGATGAACAGAGATGCTGAGGTTAAGGAATTGATGAAGTTGATAAAAAAAGGAACCGTTACGGAACGTGAGCCGATATATTACCAAAAAGCGGCTCAATACGGAAAGCAGGATTACGGTGATACTTATGTTGAAATTAATTTGACCGCTCAGCATTTGTTTCTATATAAAAAAGGGAAATTGGTACTTGAATCAGATTTTGTGTCAGGAAAAAATACAAAAGACAGAAAAACTCCGGAGGGTGTTTACGGGATAACTTATAAAGAACGTGATGCCACTTTGGTTGGCGAAGATTATGAGACACCGGTATCATATTGGATGCCATTTAATGGTAATATAGGACTTCATGATGCAACGTGGCGTAATAAGTTCGGAGCCTCGTTGTACAGGGGAGGCGGTTCGCACGGATGTATTAATCTTCCGTTTAAGGTGGCAGCAAAAATATATGACAAAGTCGAAAAAGGCACAGCTGTAATTTGTTATGAGCTTCCCGGAACTGAGTCTACCAAAATAACAGAACAATCGGATGAAGAGATTGCGTTATTTGTTGTGGATGCTATAGATAGAATTGGTGAGATAAAAAAGGACAGAATGCTCATTCTTGAAGAGTTTCTTCCAAGGATAAGACAGTGTTATAAAGAGTTGAGTGGAAATCAAAAAAGATATGTTACGAATTTAAGTAAGTTGGAGAAAGCAGAAAAAGATTTTAAAGCACTTAAACACAAAAAGTGACAAAATGCGGTATTTTCAAGTAAATATTTCAATAAAATATTTGGATAAGACATAAAAAATAATATTTATAAACGTTATAATAAGGATTGAATTAGCCTGTAGGAGGAATTTTTGATGACAAAACAAGCTTTTAATCCTTATTTGCCGTCTTGGGAGTATACACCGGACTGTGAACCTTATGTATTTGGGGACAGAGTATACGTGTATGGTTCTCATGACAGATTTAATTCACTTATGTATTGCTTAAATGATTATGTGTGTTGGTCAGCTCCGGTGGACGATTTGTCTGATTGGAGATATGAGGGTGTAATATACAAAAAGACAGATGATCCGCTTAACCCGCGGGGCAATGCCTGTCTGTATGCGCCTGATGTTACTCAGGGGCCGGACGGAAGATATTATCTTTATTATTGCCTTGATAAGTTTCAGATAGTATCTGTCGCAGTATGCGATACCCCGGCCGGTAAATATGAATTTTATGGTTACGTTCATTATAAAGATGGCACAAAACTTGGAGAAAGACAGGGAGATGAACCACAATTTGATCCGGGAGTTTTAACTGAGGGAGACAGAACCTATCTTTACACCGGATTTTGTGCAATTGGAGACCGTTCAAGATCAGGAGCTATGGCTACCGTTCTTGATAAGGATATGGTTACTATTATAGAAGACCCTGTAATAATTGCCCCTAGCGAACCGTATAGTGCAGGTTCAGGGTATGAGGGGCATGAATTTTTTGAAGCACCTTCCATGCGTAAGGTTGGAGATACATATTATTTTGTATATTCTTCAATTTTGAATTATGAAATGTGCTATGCAACCAGCAAGCATCCTACTAAGGATTTTGTGTATCGTGGTATAATAATTACTAATAATGATGTACATATAGATAGTTACAAACCTGCTGAAATGCCGACGTATTATGGTGGTAATGACCATGGAAGTATAATTGAAATAAATGGACAGTGGTATATATTCCATCACCGTCATACTAATGGCTCTAACTTTAGCAGACAGGATTGCGCAGAGAAAATAGAGATTCTTCCTGATGGAAGCATACCACAGGTTGAAATGACATCCTGCGGACTTAATGATGGACCATTGATTGGAAAGGGAGAATATCCGGCATATATAGCTTGTAATCTGTTTTGCGATCATGTGTCGGACAGAACCGGATGGGAGTGGATGAATCCTGAATTCCCTAAGATTACCCAGGATGGACGTGATGGTGAAGAAGAAGTCGGATATATTTGTAATATGAAGGCGGGAGCAACCGCAGGATATAAGTATTTTGACTGTAAGGGTGTTTCGAGTATCACATTAAAAGCCCGTGGATACGGAAGTGGTGCATTCGAAATCAGTACATCCATTGATGGCGAGGTACTTGCTACAATTCCTGTACAGTATAGTAATATTTGGGAAGAGTATTCGTCAGAGATTAATATTCCCGACGGTATATGTGCCTTGTATATAAAATATACCGGACAGGGGACGATAAGTCTTAAATCATTTTTGTTAGATTAGGAGGAAAGTATTAAGATGAAAAAAAGGTTGTTTTTAAAAAGAGTAATAGCAGCATTTTGTATGATGTCACTTATTGCAGGTAGTATGGCTATGCGAGGAGATGTTATGAAAGTTCAGGCAGCGGATGCAGATGTAGTAGTGGTAGACATTAATGGAGAATCGGTAGAAAGCGCAGCAAACAACGTTAATGGATTGACATACAAAGGATTTGGTGTACTTAACGCCAACAGTACAAGTAATCTTCTTATAGATTATAAGTATCAGAATCCTGCTGTGTACAGAGAATTGCTTCAGATATTGTTTGGCGGAGAGCATCCTATTATGACCCACATTAAGATGGAGATGGGTAATGACGGAAACAATTCAACAGGTGCGGATTCATGTACAAAAAGGTATGAGGATGAAGAAGCAGACGTTTCAAGAAGCCCGGGGTTTATTCTTGCGGCAGATGCTAAAAAGATTAATCCTGACATTAAAGTAAGTATTCTTCGCTGGCAGATGCCAAGATGGGTTGAAGATTATTGGAATTCTGACCGAAAAGGTGCAGGATATGAAGCTGTTTATACATGGTATAAAGAAACAATTCTTGATGCGTATGAAAAATACGGATATATTTTGGACTACATTAATCCGGATGCTAATGAGACACAAAATCCTGATGATGATTTTATTAAGTGGTTCAGGGAAAGACTTAATTCTGATGATGAATTCCCTTCTTATATGGATGAAAATGCTATAAAAGCATATCATTCGATTAAGATTATTGCATCTGATGAGTACCTTTCATTTAAGATAGTGGCAAATATGCTTAAAGATGAACAGTTATTTGATTCTGTAGATGCTATTGGCTCCCACTATAATACCGGAGAACGGTCTAATATAGATTGTGCTAATATGGCTGATATAGAGGATAAGGAAGTATGGTACAGCGAGGGATGCGGTAACTTTAGTTTTACTGAATATCAGAAAAAGAAAACTGATGCATATGGCGCAGGCACAATGGGAGGATTCCAAAGCCCATTAGCTATGATTGACTGTATGATAAAGAGTGCCGTGTATTCAAGAATGACTCATTATGTTTTCCAGCCGGCGATTGGTTCATTTTACGAAGGTTCACAGTTTGACCATAAGGAACTTTTGAGTGCCAGAGAGCCTTGGGCAGGAACTGTTCATTACGACGAAGCATTATATTGCTTAAGCCATATCAGCAAGTTTGCTAAACTTGGATGGGAAAATGAAAGTAATACGAAAGGTATATGGAGATATATTGCGGATGCATCCAATAATACTTCTTCAGGAACCGAACACCTTAGCAATGAAAACGGTAATCCAAGTTATATGACACTTGCTTCACCGGACAAGAAAGATTTTTCTACAATTATTGTTAATAACAGTAATAAGAGTCTTACATACAAAATAGAAACATTTGGTATGGACATAGATGATTCTAAGGAACTTGAGTTGTGGGAAACCAAAACTGACAGTTATTTTCAGTATAAGGGTAATATAAAACATGCTGATGACGGTTACATTGTAAACGTGGAACCATTTTCAATGGTAACAGTTACTACACTTAACTGTAATGGTAAAGAAGAATATACCAAGCGTTTGCCATCAGATAAGCCGGGAATGGTACTGGATACAGATGCCACAGGAAGTTTTATTGATACAACAGACAGCAATGTTTTATACGCAGATGATTATGAGTATAAAAATTATCCGGCTGATTATCTTGAAAAAAGAGGAAATGAGCCGAGATATACTGTTGATTCTACAGGTGCCTTTTATGTGGAAGACGGAAGACTGATACAGAAACTTGATACAGAGATATCCCAGTGGAGAGTTAATGAGCCAAGTGCAGTAGTTGGAGATTTCCGTTGGATGAATTACAAAGCAGCAGTGGATATTCAGATTCCTGATTACGGTTTTGCCGGAATTGTAATAAGAGAGCAGACTGGAATGAATTATAGAGACAGCGGTTACAGTCTTAAGATTAATGAGAGCGGTGACTGGGTGTTCTCTAAGAGACGTTCTGAACTTGCAAAAGGTTCTGTTGATGCTAATGATGACGGATTATACAAGCTTGCAATAACAGGTAAAGGAAATGTTATTACTGCTGAGATAAATGGAGAAAAAGTATATGAATATACTGATTCTAATGCTGAGTTATTTGGACGAGTAAGATTTTTCTCAGGCTGGAACGAAGCATATTATGATAACCTTCTTGTAACAAAGCTTGAAGGCGGAGATACTTTGGATACAATTCCTTACGGCGGAAACATAATAGACAATTCAGATGAAAATGTTGATTACGAAGGAAACTGGACAATAACTTCAGCAAGAGGAAGTAGTGATGACTGGTATAGAACTACAAGTAAATCAAGTACTGTAGGAGCATCATTTACTTTTGATGTTAACACCGATGCATTCGCTTTGATTGGCGAGAATACTTCAGGTAGCGTTGAAGTTTATGATAACGGAGAATTGGTGGAAGCAGACGGAATAATTAACCAGAGTAATAAACATGGTTCATTCCTTGTAATAGACGGACTTGGTAAGGGAGACCACAATATTAAGGTTGTCCTTAAGTCGGGTTCAATTACGCTTGATGCGATTATGCCTATTGGTGAATTGCCAACTCATGTAATCAAGTCCGATTTGAGCGGAAACTGGGAGGCTGTTGATAAGAATCAGAATCCGCAACCGATAGTTACTCCTGCACCTGTGACACCGGTTGTACAACAGCCATCAGGAACAACTTCTACAACAGTAGAAAACACTCCGAAGCCTGTTAAGACAAAGCTTGCCAAGGTGAAACTTAAGTCAGCAAAACGTGTTAAAGGCAAAGTAAAGATTACATGGAAGAGAAATTCTAAGGCAGATGGTTATGTTCTTGAAAGATCCGTTGGTAATAAGAAAAAATTCAAGGCTATTAAAACCATTAAGAAGAATAAAACAGTGTCTTATATTGACAAAAAAGCATCAGCTAAAAAAATGTGTTATTATAGAATACGGGCATATAAAAAGAATGGCAATAAAAAAACATATAGTAAGTATTCTAATGTAATAAAAGTAAAACCAACAAAATAAAGAGAGGGGTATTTTATGAAAAGGAGATTAAAAGGGATTATTGCAATGTTTATGGCAGTAGCGGTAGCCGTTGGAGTTACTCCTGATTACAGTGCTGTTAATGCTGCCGGAGATGAAGATTGCAAAACAATGGATGCTAGTTACAATATTGTAGATGGCTGGTCTACATACACTAACAATGAGTTGCCGGCACTTACATCTATTATTGACGCAAGTGTTGAAAAGGAGACAAAGTTTACTCATAATGAGTGGACGGGTAATAGCTATACTGACGTGGATGGTAACACTGTTGCAGCTTCAGAAGTATTTGCCATTAATCGCAAGGCTGATTCAGCAACATCAACATCGTATGTTTCATATGATGCAGTTGACAAGGCAATTGTAGGTGCAAGGGATTATAAGAAGGATGCATCAAAATATGTTCAGTTCCTTACAGGTAAAGATGAATCGGTGTCCGATTGGTCTTTGGTGGTAGTTAAAAACCAAACGGAAGCAAATGCAAGATATAGAGATTTTTACAGAACCGGCTATACACCGGAGGGTGATTGGAAGGATAATCTTTCTCTTCCTGCAAGCTGGCAGTATCACGGATTTGATTATCACATATATGCTAATGTTACTATGCCTTGGCAGAATGAATATGTGACATCTCCTAGATGCGCAACGAACTATAATCCTGTGGGAATGTATAGAAAAAACTTTAAGGTTAATCAGGGTCTTGCTGATGCCAATGGAAGAGTTAATATAAGTTTCCAGGGTGTTGAGTCCTGTTATTATGTATATGTTAACGGAAAAGAAGTAGGTTACAGTGAAGATACATACAGTCCGCACAGTTTTGACATAACAGATTACCTTATTAAAAATGCTGACGGCACGATAGATACAACAGCAGATAACCTCCTTGCAGTTGAGGTTCACAAGTTCTGTGACGGTACATGGTTTGAAGGTCAGGATTTCTTCTATGACGGAGGAATATTCAGAGATGTATATCTTTTTGCAACACCACTCATACATCTTGAGGATTATTTTGTAAAGACTGATCTTGATGATAATTATGTTGATGCAGATATTATTCTTTCTGATATGCAGGTTGTAAACTATAGTACATCAGATATAGATGATAACGAATATGCAATTGATGTTGCGCTTTATAATGAAGATGGTTCAGTATTTATGAATGGTTGGAGTATTGATGTTCCTGCACTTGCTGCCGGAGAAAATGGTCAGGCATCTCTTACCGATGTTAATGAATCATGTCGTACAGTATATTCTCCAAAGCTTTGGAGTTGTGAAGACCCAAATCTTTATGTGATGGTTCTTACACTTTACAATAAGAAGACCGGTGCGTACATTGAGTCTCTTTCACAGAATCTTGGATTCAGAGAAGTTGAGTTTACAAGAACCGAAGTAAAAGAAAATGGTAAGCGTGCTACTAATCCGAATGATTATCAGCAGATGTTAATTAACGGTCAGCCATTCTATTTCAAGGGTGTAAACCGTCATGATACAGACCCGTTATACGGAAAGTATGTTCCTCATGAAACTCAGTTTGAGGATATCAGAATAATGAAACAGAATAACATTAATGCAGTGCGTACATCTCATTACAGCAATGATGAGTATCTGTATTATTTGTGTGAAAAATACGGTTTATATATGATGGCTGAAACTAATGTTGAGTGTCATGCACTTCAGAATTCGGCAGAGAATCTTAAAACACCGTTTAAGAAGCTTGTTTTGGACAGAACTCAGACTGCATTCGAAAGACTTAAGAACAGAACGGCCAATGTAATGTGGTCAACAGGTAATGAAAACTATTATAATCAACCTAAAACATACTGTAACGGAATGTTCTTTGATTTGATATGGTACTTTAAGGATCATGATACAACACGTCCGGTTCATTGCGAAAGTGATCATAATGAAAATGGTGTTGATGTAGATAGTGATATGTACCCATACAATATTAAGGGTGTAATCAATAAAGGTAATGTAACAATGCCTTATCTTATGTGTGAATATGACCACGGAATGGGTAATGCAGTAGGAAGTATAAAAGAATATTGGGAAGCTGTAAGAGGAGCAGAGAATCAGAACATTCTTGGTGGTTTTATATGGGATTATGTTGACCAGGCAAGATTCCGTTCAATTGATGATATACTTAATGAAAAGCAGGTTACAGGTAATCGTTATGATTATTATGCGGAAGAAGATGCTCATCAGAATCTTTATGCTGAAGAAAATGACGGTAAGTTCTTTAGTTACGGCGGAGATAACGGTGACAATCCGAATGATAATTCATTCTGTTGTAACGGTCTTTTATCACCGGACAGAGATGTTCAGCCTGAAATGAATGAAGTTAAGTATCAGTATCAGAACTTCTGGTTCAACGGAACAACAGATGCTGATATTGCAGAAGAATGGGTATTTGTTTATAACGAATCAAGTTTTGATAATCTTAGTAAGTATTCGGTATTCTTTGAATTATATGAAGACGGAACTCTTCTTGGCAGCGAAGAGATAAAAAATGTTGACGTAGGACCAAGACAGGAAAACTTCCTTGCAGTACCGTATATTAAGTATATGCCTGCTTCAATAAAAGCAGGAAGTGATTATTATCTTAATATTGTAGTTAAAACTAAAACTGATTTTATGGGCAGTGTTGACGGTGTTTCAAAGGTTATTATTCCTGCCGGACATGTAATGTCCAATGAACAGTTTATCATTCCTGATACAGTTAAGAATGTTACAAGAACTATAGCAACTAATAAAGTTGAGGTAAATGATAGTGACGATTGTTATGAGGTTTCCGGTGATTTGTTCAGCTTCAAAGTAATGAAGGATACAGGTGTTATCAAAGATTACTACTATAGAAATGAACTTGTTCTTACACAGGGACCTACACCAAACTTCTGGAGAGCTCCGCTTAACAACGATAAAAACTTCGATTGGGCTTGGCAGAATGTTGGAAAGAGCGCCTATGTAGATACAATTGACACTTCTGTAAATGATAATAATCAGAATGTGATCAATATTAGACTGTTGTTTGATAAAATGGATAACATTAGTGTTAATTATACGTACACTATTGACGGAAGCGGTGCAGTTAGTATTGATATTGATTATGATCTTGCTAACGCATCAATTGACAATAAACGTGTGTTGAGAATTGGTACTGATTTAGTGATGCCTGAAGGTTTTGAGAACGTGTATTGGTATGGAAAAGGTGGCTTTGAAACAATGGTTGACCGTTGTTCAGCTGCAAAGAAAGGTTCATATGAAACAACTGTTAGCAAAATGTTCTATCCATACGTTGATACTCAGGATACAGGTAATGTAACCGGTGTTAAGTGGTTTACAGTTACTGATAGTAACAAGAAGGCAGCTATTGCTATTGCCAGCGAAAAAGAATTTGAGGCATCGGCGCTTCACTTTACTGCTGATCAGCTTACAGAGGCAAGACATCCTTATGATTTGGAGAAGCAGGCTGAAACATTTGTATCAATAAACAGTGTGTCATCAGGTGCAGGTAATGCAAGCTGCGGACCGGATACTCTTGATGAATACAGATTATATGTTGACCAGGATGAGTATTTCACGTATGATTATTCATATACACTTGTTCCATACACAGCTACTAATGCATGGGGCGATATGACAGGATACGTGTCAAATGTAACAAGACAGTACAGACAGGAAGCTGATAACTACAGTTTTGCCGTATATTCAGATCCGGATCTTCCGGACCCAAGACCGACAGCAACACCGGTACCGGTTGTTACTCCTGCTAATAATGGTGTTACACCTACTCCTGTTGCATCAAAAGCTCCGGCAAAAGTAACAAAGCCTGCAAAGATTAATAAAATTAGAGCTAAGTATATTACTAAGTCTAAGGCTGTAAAGCTTATGTGGAAGAAGATAAGCAGTGCTAAGGGTTATGAGATTCAGCGTTCACTTCGTAAGAATAAAGGTTTTAAGAAGATTAAAGTATTAAATAAGAAGACCATAGTTAAGTATATGGATAAAAAAGTTAAAAAAGGTAAGACATATTACTACAGAGTACGAGCTTTCAAACTTAACGGAAAGAAAAAAGTATACGGAAAATGGTCTAAGGTTATTAAAATTAAAGTTAAGAAGTGATTATTACGTTGAAAAAATAATGATTGATTCAACAGGAGACGTAATATGAAGTTTGAACAACGGGAAAAGAATGTTCTATCAGTATATTACAATAAAAGCTTTACAAAGGCGGCGGCTGAACTTGGTGTCAGCCAGCCGGCTTTGTCGGCTTCTATTAATAAATTAGAGAACGAACTGGGAATACGAATATTCGAAAGAAAGAAGTCACCTATTAGTCCGACGGAAGAAGGTCGGGTTTATATTGAATATTTAAAGAAGTTTCGTCTCGATTACAGAGAGTGTTTTAGTAAAATCAATGATATAATGGACAATCGTAACCGTACAATTACAATAGGTGCTCCTGTTGCATATGCCAATACATTTATTCCGGATAAGGTTGCTGAATTTAATGAACAATATCCTGAATGTAAGATTGCAATAAAAGAGGCAGCATTATCCAGGCTTGTAGAAATGGCTGCGGATGGTGAGATTGATTGCTTCATAAGCACAAGCAGCGATTTGGAAAGTAATTATGTTACCGAATTAATTAAGCAGGAAAAAATATACTTGTGTATACCTAAAGATTGGGATATCAATAACAAGTTGACGGAATATCAGATTAATATTGATTCTTCCGGCTTCGATACAGAAAATGATTGTCCGATAATAGAAGATTGGACGATATTATCCGGTATGAAGCTGATTAATTTAGAAGATAAACAACCTCTGCAAAAGACAGTTGTTGAATTTTTGCGTAAAGAAAACGTGATTTCTGATAATTCGATTACTGTTAATCAGGTTTTACTTGGAGTAAATCTTGCATCCCGTGGAATGGGAATGATGTTTTCCTCGGAAGCTGCTATCAGAGGCTCTAATTACCAGAATAAATTATGTATTTATGCCTTGCCTGAATATATAGCAAGCAGGCCAATATTTATTGCCTATAATGGTGATGCGTATTTGCCGAGAATGTGCAGATTATTTATGGATATGCTAAAAAAGCAGTTGTAATTATATCATCGATGGCGAATGACGGTATAATAAATAGGTGTAATGGCAGATAATCGCATAATAGATGTTAATAGAATAACGTAGAAAATATGTCCCCATATCCTTGATTGGATATGGGGATTTTGCATGTGTTATGTTATTTAAATTATTTAGAGCCTGTTGTACAGAAGTCTTAATTCGGAGATTGATGTAAGGAAATATTGTTCATAAGCGGTTGTATAAAAACTAACATAATTCTTATTGAAGGGAGAAGTGCGATTGAGTTTATGTTGAGATATAAGCAAATGATTATACGATATAAATAAAATGTTATTTTGTTGTTGACATTACATGCGAATGGAGTTATTATAATAATAAAGTTATAGAGTATAACTAAATAATTATGACAATATCGGGAGGTCAAAAAATGAAACTTAAGAAATTACTTTGTATCGCGTTGTGTACTACTTTGATAGGTGGTTTGGCTGCTTGCGGTAACAGTGGTAGCGAAGATAAGGGAGAGAAAGAGGTTATTAATATTGCTTACCAGTATGGTTTGGCATATGCACCACTTATTATAGCCGAAAAGAATAATACCATTGAAGAAGCTTATAAAGAAGCTACCGGTGATGATGTTGAGATTAACTGGATTCAGATGAATTCAGGTGCAGATATCAATACAGGTATTGCATCAGGTGAGATTGATGTAGGATTTATGGGAGTTGGTCCTGCTATTACCGGTGTTGCTAAGGATGTCGGATATAAAATCTTTACCAATCTTTCAGGTCAGGATCACGGAATGATGGTAAATGACAATTCAGTTGGCAGTCTTAAGGATTTGGTTGGTTCTGACAAGCAGATTGCTGTAGTTAATATAGGTTCAATTCAGCATATCATTCTTGCTATGGCTTTAGAAAATGAAGGGATTGACCCTCATGCACTTGACGGAAATCTTATTGCCATGAAACATCCGGATGGAATGACAGCGCTTACAACAGGTAATGTTTTTGGTCATGTAACATCAAGTCCTTATATTTATAAGGAAGAAGCTGATGAGAAACTTTATCCGATTGAAGCAGTGTCAAAGGCATGGACCAATGAAGATTCATTTATCGTTGGTGTTGCAGCTGAGGCATTTAAGGATGGCAGCGAAGCTCAGTATGAAGCTCTTTGTGAAGGAATTGGTAATGCTATGGATTTCATTAACAATAATGTGGAAGAAGCAGCAGAGTTGACCTATGAGCTTAACGGCAATACGCTTGAGGATGAAATCTTGTATTTGGAAAAAGGTCACTACTCTACAGAAACAAGTGGTGTTGTTAAGATGGCTGAGTTCATGTACAAAAACAAATTTGTAGATGTTGATCCGGGCGCATATGAAGACATTGTTTATGAAAATGTAAAGGGTAATTAATACATTTAGAAAGAGTGGTTATGTAATTATGAACCAAAAGATGAAAGGAATTATTACAAAGGTAATATTTGCTATATTAGCACTTGCCTTGTGGGAAATTGTAGCTAAATCCGGCGTGTTTGGTGAAAAATCAGAATTGGTATTTCCGTCGTTGGAGGCAATTGGTTCTGCGTTTATCAGAAATTTTACTGTTGGATATGCTGACATTTCTCTTATGACATATATTATTAATTCAATGAAGCTGTTATTTGAGGGACTGTTTCTCGGAATATTACTTTCGTTTTTGTTCTCGGGACTTTCCATGATAAGCAAAACATTTTATTATATATATGATCTTATAGTAACAGTATTTGATTTGCTGCCTGGTGTTGCTCTTCTTCCGGTTGTTATTATAATCGTTGGTGTTAAGCCGGGAATCGTAGTGTTGCTTGTTGTACACGCTGTATTGTGGCCGATGTCACGAAATATACTTGACGGATTCAAGAGTGTTCCTCAGATATACATTGAAGCAGGTAGAAACATTGGGTTACGAGGTGCGAAATTGTTGTTGGGAGTGTATATTCCTGCAGCTACCAGTTATATTGTTTCAGGACTTAAAGTCGGTTGGGCAAGAGCCTGGCGTGGATTGATTAGTGCCGAAATGATATTCGGACTGGCGTCGTGTCCGGGAATTGGTTTGTTTATCAATCAGATGAGAACCAATATGAATAATGCTGAGATGTATGCAACCCTTATTGTAATTGTAATTATTGGCTTGTTTGTTCAGTATGCAATTCTTGAGCCGATTGAAAAATGTACAGTGAAAAGGTGGGGAATGTCAAGATGATGGATGATATAATTTTAGAAGTTACTAACCTTTCAAAGACTTATGATAATAACACGGAAAATGAAAAAAACGTTATTAAAAGTCTTGATTTGAAAGTGAATAGAAATGAGTTTGTATGTATACTTGGTCCTTCAGGATGTGGAAAAACAACCTTGTTAAGATGTATTGCCGGATTCGAAGGTTTTGAAGGCTCAATTAAAGTTAACGGGAAAGAAACGGTTGAGCCTGATACCGAGAGAATAATGGTATTTCAGGATTTTAATCAGCTTTTTCCATGGCTCACGGTTGAGAAAAATATTCAGTACGCATTAAAACTTAAGGGTATTAAGGATAAGAAAAAGTTAAAGCAGATGTCTGATGAAGCTTTGGCTAAGGTTAAGCTTGAAGGTAATGAAAAACTTTATCCGTATCAGTTGTCCGGTGGTATGAAGCAACGTGTAGCAATTGCAAAGGCGTTAGCCCTTAATCCGACAATATTGTTGATGGATGAGCCGTTTGCGGCACTTGATGCGATGACACGTAATGTTCTTCAGCGTGAGTTGCTTGACATTTATGAAAAGGAAGATTGTACTTTTATATTTATTACCCACAATATACAAGAAGCCCTGGTGTTAGGCAGCAGAGTTATTGTTATGAAAGAAGGCGGAAACATTGTAGTGGATGAGGAAAACTCAATTGAGAAGCCTGTAAAACCTTCTTCACCTGGATATGGTGAAATGTGGAACAGAATGCATGAAGCGTTATACTAGGCGTGTAAGCATTATATACATTTTTATTCTTTCTAATATGAAAAGGCGACTATATAAAGTCGCATAAAGAAAATCGCTTAGACCGTAAGGGTTTAAGCGATTTTTTTACTTACTAGGACAATTTCAAAGAAATTTCCTAGTAAGTAAAAGCGCTCCGCGGGAACGCACTGCGGCGGAGAGGAAAATGTTGCTAACGCAACCCGCCGCAGGCGGAGAATGTCGCAAGCGACATTCTTTGTTCTATGGGGCGTGACCCGGTTGAACTCGCGAAGCGTGGGAAATATAAAACCACCCATGGACGGGTGGTCATGATTGATTTAGAAAATTTCGTTGAGATTGTCCCGGGAAGCAAAAACACTTCGCAAGGATCACACTGCGGGAGGCAGAAAATGTTGCTAAGGATCGCACTGCGGCGGAGATGTAGATGTTGCTAAAGCAACCCGCCACAGGCGGAGAATCTCGCAAGCGAGATTCTATGTTCTATAGTAAGTTATTAAATAATCATTGGAAACTGAAAACGAATGATGTTGCTCACTAGTTTAGAATCCTACTGCAACTGTAAATCAGAAGGTATTAAAACTGTTTACCGTTAAATACTAATTCACATATACGTTCTGATGCATGGCCATCTTCTATGTGGCAGAATCGGTCGTAGAACTCGTCGTATCTTTCAGCATATTTCTCAGTTAGAGAATCAATGTTATCTATTGCATCAATAACCTCATCTGTTGTAAATAGGAGAGGACCCGGAACTTCTTTTTCTATATCAAGATAGAAACCACGGAGCATGTCCCTATATTTTTCAAGATCATATGTGTAAAACAACATCGGTCTTCTAAGATTTGCGAAGTCAAAGAATACTGATGAATAATCCGTTATGAGAATATCGGAGATGAGATAGAGCTCAGATATATCGTCATAATCGCTTTCGTTGTAAACAAAACCTTCAAGGCCGGTTGTGTCAATATGGTCTGCAATGTAATAATGGGTACGGAGTACAACCGCATATTTGTCGCCGAGTTTCTCTTTCATTTGATTAAGGTCAAGTTTAAGGGTGAACTTATATTTTCCTTTGTCATAGTATTCATCATCACGCCATGTTGGTGCGTATAATATAAGAATTTTGTCCTCCGGAATACCGAGCTTTTTCTTAATTGAGGATATTGATTCCGGGTTATTGTGTGTATATAAAATGTCGTTTCTTGGATAACCGCATGTTACAATTTTTTCACGTTCAAACATAAATGCTCTCTCAAAGGTATCTGTTGAGAAATTATTAGGTGAAATAAGGTAATCCCATAATCTTGACTGAACAAAAAACTGATGTTTGTACAGAGGAGATGCTGAAGTAACTTCTTCCTGATCAAATACAAGTCTCTTGAGAGGTGTTCCGTGCCAGGTGTCGAGGAAAACATTGCCTTCACGTTTGATAAACCATCCGGGTTGGCGAACGTTAAGAACAACATATTTGCTGACCGCAAGATAATATGCGTATCTGAGTCCGAAACGTTTCACTTTTGCGCCGCCATAAGGTAATTTTGTGCGGCGGTTATCGAGAACCCATATGAATTTGTACTTGCCCGGATAAGTTTTTGCAAGGTATTCATATATATATTTAGGACTGTCAGAGTAAGCTTTACCTCTAAAAGATTCAAGAATTACATAATTGTTCTTCATCGGTAATTTGATAAAGTAATTTGTGTAGAGATATGTGTTGAATTTTTTAGGGTCATTAATAATTTTTTTGAGTTTTTTTACTGCCAGGTGTCTGTTAATAAAATGAAGGGCTTTTTTTTCGTTGCCTTTTCTAAGAATCTTTAATGAGCGCTTCCTGTAACCTTTAAGAGATTTGACAAATCTGTCCGGAAATGTAACGGCAATACGATGCATTTCCTTAAAATTATCACCGAGGTAATTGTCGTTTTTATTCTTGCGCATACGTTTATTGTATTGGTATACGTAGTAGTTAGCATAAACATCCGTAAGATAAAATGCTACATCACCCTTCGGGTCGAGTTTTTTCATTGTTTTTTCGTATACAGCATTAAGCATTGCCTGTTTTTCGTCTTTTTGCTGCTGGACTAATGCAGGATAATGCTCAGGGTCGTTGTGAAGTCTTTTTACATAATACGCATCCGGTACATAGCGACAGTTTTGTGTTGCTTCAAGTAAAGCGGTTACAAAATTAAGGTCGCCGAAGAATAATTCGTCTTCGTCGAATGTGAGCTTGTATTTTTCTATAACACTCTTTTTTATCAGTGTGTGTAAAACTGATATGTTTTTAACACTTCTCCGTGTGGCAAGAAGGAGTCCCATAGCCATGTTTTTATGATACTTTTCGGCATCTTCATCGGAAAGCGTGGACGGGTCGGTTCCCTCAGGGAATTCGGCTCTGAAATTGATTTTATAACTCTTTCGCTTGAGATTGTACATATTCAATGCTTCGGTGTCGCAATAATCATTATTGATGGCAAAAAATACGGTACGACTTAAATAAGAAGTGGTTTTCTGACCGAAGAAATAATCAACATCGTTTTTTGCGGCAGCTTCAGCATAGTGAGCTAATGCATCAGGGAAAATGTAATCATCGGCATCAAGGAAGTAGCACATGTCGCCGTTTGAATTAGCGATTCCCATATTTCTTGCTGCTGAAACACCTGATTTTTCACAAGTATACTCATGTATATCAAGACAGTCTTTGTAGTTGTTAACAATATCTGTGACGTCTTCTTCTTTGTCATTATAAACAAGGATTACTTCAAAATCCTTGTATGTTTGCAGTTTTAAACATTCCAGACAATCAGTTAGAAAATGTGGACCTTCTTTGAATGGAACAATAATGCTTATCATTTTATATCCTCCTAAACAAGTGCACTAAAGTGTCAGTGTACCAAATAATATCGCTAATTATAACATCATTTTTCATTGTTGTAAAATACAAAAGGATTTATGTCATTTTATAGAGATGAGTTTTGGTGTAACATTTAGGGAAGGATTTGGGGGGTGTTGCCATCAGCTTAATATTTTGATACAATTAAATGATGGAATAAATTATATAGAACATTGATATGTGAGGAAATTTTATATGACAAATTGTATTACTCTGACTGATTATACAATAATAGATGGCATTTTTAAAGGTACGATTGTTATAGATGGTTTAAATGATGAATTGTCAGCAGAATGTTATTTGAAAAATAGCAGGAGTGATATCAAGTGTGATGTGAGTTTGAATAAATGTGATGGTGAAAATGATAATAAGAAATATACTATAGAAACCGGATTGTCTGATTCCAAACTTCAGACAGGAACATGGTATCCTGTTATCAGCATAGCAGAAAACGAATATTACTTCAGTTACAATAACCTAACTAACAGCAGAGATGTCGGAAGCATGCTTAATCTCACGGAGGAAGGTTTTTACTTTGACGCGGAGACAAAGATTCATTATATGGGTGCTCTTGACAACGATTCTTTGTTTGTAATAAGAAAATGGCGTGAACGAAATCCGGGCATCAGCAGAGGTTTTGTGACTGTAACGGATTTTTCGTTGAATGGTTCAATGGCGGAGTTTGTTTTGAAAAGTCCATATGAACAGGATATAGTTCAGGCAGAGGTATGGTTATGGAGCAGAGTGCTGAAAAGAGTTAAAAGAATGCCTGTTTGTGATATTGACAGAAAAAGAAAATCTTTTTGCGTCAATTTTGACGAATACATTAGTTTTATGTTGCAGCATGATACCGGACGGTTATGGGAATTATATTTGGTTGTTAATAATAATGGTTCATTTTGCCATAACAGAATTGAAATACGGGGTAAGGGGTATTTTGAAAGACGAAATATCAGAAAGTCAGTTGCTGATGAAAGCGAAAGGTATCTGTTTAATGTGCCGGATTATAATGAAAACGGTGATTATGACAGATTGGGACAGATTTATTTTAGCAAACAGGGAAGACTGTGCGGAAAAGTAACCGAAAGAAGAGTTATATATAAGGAAATGTTTCGTGGGGAATTGTCTGATATGAAATTTTCGTCGGAATATATGGCTGTAAGTATGGACAAAATTGTTCCGGGGTTTGAAAATGCCAGAATAATTGTCAGATATACTGATTCTATAACAGGTCGCGTTAATACTGTTGAATGGAAAAAACAGTCGGGTAATAACTCGGATTGGTTTTTGTTAAATTATGATGACGTGGAGTGGGTTAATTTAAGATATGATATATTGCTGTTAGCAGATAAAGATGATTATACTTACGAATTCAGACTTATATGCGGCAGCAGGAAGTTTATGAAAAAGCTTGCCAATATATATGCGAATTCTCATTCGATGAAGGATGACAGGTTTATATATATTGCTGAATCTATCGGAGAAAAATTAGTTATAGAATGTCGCCATAAAACGGAATATGATTCTATGTTTTGCAGGATTAAGGAAAAGATTGCTCTTTATCTGGCTCCTATGATTGCAAAAAGGCAAAAGGATAAAAAACTGCTTTTATTTTATGAAAAGTTCGGAACTGCTGCGCAGGATAACTCCTTTTATATGTTTGAGTATTTTAAACAGGCCGACTGTGACGATTCGATAGTGTTGCATTATGTGTTGGAAAAGAAAGCTGCCGATTATAAGCAATTAAAGAAAAAGTACGGAAAAAGTATAGTTCCGTTTATGAGCATACGACATCTGATAGATTTGCAGGTGGCTAAGATGTATATTTCAACAGATTCCAAAAGACATTGCTACAGATGGAGAAGTGGTTCTACAAAAATGCTCAGAAGAATTAATGACAGGTATTTTGTTTTTCTGCAGCATGGTGTATTGGGCCTTAAAAGAGTTGAAGATATATATAGCAGTCAGTATATTAATAAAGCCAATATATTTATTGTTTCTTCAGAATATGAAAAGGAACTGGTTGAAAGAGTATTTGGCTATGAAAAAAAAGAAATTGCGGTTACCGGTCTTGCAAGATGGGACATGCTTGAGAACAGAGAGTGCGAAAAAAGAAATGTATTCTACATGCCGACTTGGCGTAACTGGATTCTTGAGGTTGACATAGAAGAATTTGTGAAAACGGAATATTACAAATCTTATATGGAAATTCTCAATAGTGAGAGACTTGCTGAGTTGCTTGAAAAATATGATGTACATCTTACATTCTGTCTTCATCCGAAGTTTAGAAAGTTTTCGGGAGAAATAAACAGCCGTTTTGAGAGAATAAAGATTCTTGATTTTGCAGATTGTAAAATCAACGAGCTTCTTATGGAGTGTAATATGTTTATAACAGATTATTCCAGTGCATCATGGGATGTATTCTACATGGAAAAACCTGTATTATTCTATCAGTTTGACGGTGACAGATATATGAAAGAGCAAGGGTCATATATTAATTTTGAGAAAGATTTATTTGGATACAGAGCAGTTGATTTTGAAGGCTTTTTGGAGAAGTTTGAGTATATTGTGGCCAACGATTTTTGTGATAAACCGGAGGATGCAATTATAAGAGACAGACATTTACCGTATCGGGATAATAATAATCGGAAAAGAATCTATGATGTGGTTATGGAAAAATTGTTATAATTCGTTAATAATGTAGTGGTAAGAAGTGTTGCATAGTTCATTTTTTTATGTTACAATCGCAAAGATAATTTATATTTATAAAGGAGTTTACTATTATGGAAGAAAGAATTAAAAATGTAATTTTGAGTGTGAATGATACTATTGATCTTGATGATCCGGATTTGAACATCGCAGAAGATTTGGATTCAATGGATATTATTGCATTGATTGCCGAATTGGAAGATGAATTCGATATTGAGATTACTATGGAAGAGAAGAACGAAGAAAACTTTGAAAATGTAGATACACTTGCGCAGATGATTGAGAGACTTGCATAATATTCACTTTAAGAAAAATGTTTATCCGGTGTGAATTCTACGGGACGGTATGATAGTTTTGGCTGAACTGTCTTTCAGGTCAGTCAAAATTATTTGCCAAACTCGCAGACAGGTCTTTGATTATTTACAGGAAAATATATGGAGGAATCATGAAAGCTAAGGCAAAAAAGGTCGTTAAAGCTATATGTTTTTGCTTAGTTGTGGTTTTGATGGTCAATTTTCTGACTGATTTGTTTAAACCAAAATTTTTGGAAAACAGATGGAAATTCACTAAGACAATCAATAGCTTCTATGACTTGGATGAGGACAGTATTGAGGTAGCATTGTTAGGTACCAGCCAGATGGCGGCATCTATGGATCCCCTACAGTTATATGAGGAACAGGGGATATCTTCATTTAATCTTGGAATTATGTCTCAACCTATACAGGCAACATATTTCTGGCTTAGAGAAGTTGTTAAATCTCAAGATCTTAAATTGGCTGTTGTTGAAGTAAAAGCAATGGCAAGAAAAGGTCTTAAGGAAGATGTTAAGGCAAGAAGATCTTTTGACTATATGAAGGACAATCTTAATAAGCTTCAGTATGCAAAAGAGTATCACAATAGTCTTGAGGACGAGTCTAAGTTCGGTTTAAAGAAAAAACTGTTACCGTTTTATTGGGATTATTTATTTCCGCTTGATGTGTACCACAGCAGATGGTCTTCTCTTGAATATGATGATTATGATTTTCTGTTTGGTGATAATAACAGGACTAATACCCGTGGTTTTGCTACCCTTACAACTGAATTTCAGAATAACAAGAATTATGATGAAAAAAAGGATGAAAAGGGTAAGTACGATGGTCTTGTGATTAAAACAGATGAGGTCGAGGATGTTCATGAGTCTATTGCAGAGTATGATATTACATTTATAGAATATGCGAAGGAACAGGGAATTCCGCTTCTGTTTATAAAAACTCCTGACGTAACGTGGAATGAAAAACAACATAACTATATTAAGATGCTTGCAGAAAAGTATGATATTGAGTTTATAGATTTTAATCTCAAAGAGATGCATGAAGAGATTGGTTTTGATTTGCTTACAGATGAAGCTGATACGATTCATACCAACATAAGCGGTGCACAAAAGATAACAAAGTATGTTGGTGATTATATTAGTGCGAACTACGATGTCACGGATTACCGTGAAAGTGATTCAGACGTTAAAGAAGTGATTGAAAGTGAGCTTGATGATTATCATGACACAATGAGAAATGCCAATCTTAGTTTTGAGTATGATTTTTATGAGTATGCAGAGCTTCTTGATAATGAAGATTATGATATTCTTGTTGTAGCCGGTTCTAATACCATTGATCTTGAAAACATGTCCGATGAGCAAAAGGATGTCTTTTTGAAACTCGGCGTAAAGAAAGATGCATTTAAGGAGACAGAAGATGGTGTTAATGTAGCGGTTGCCAATATTAATGGTGAGATAGAATCAAAAGCCGACAAGCAGGATGAAGAACGTACAAAGTCTTCTTATATAGGTGGTTCATTTAGGGATGGAACAGATTATGCTATTACTGCTGCGGACAAGTGTTGTGCCGTAAGAATTAACAACAATAAACAGGTTTTAATCAATGAAGGCGCACTAAATGTTATTGTTTATGATAACAAGCTGCATGAAATTGCTGACACCGCTTACATTTATAATAGTGATGTTTGGCTTATGATTGACAGAAAGGAGTTATAAAGGAAAATGAATTTTACATCATTACTCTTTTTGCCCTTTTTGTTTGGCGTGATTTTTATGTACTTCACAGTATTCAGAAAGCATCAGTGGGTACTGTTGTTACTGGCCAGTGTTGCATTTTATGTATGTTCCGGGCCAAAGTATATTGTGTTTGTAATTGCATCAGTTATTTTTACGTATCTGATTGCAAGACGTTTGGGATACCTGCATGATGCAGAAAAAAGTGCTGTAAGTGCAGAAGGTATCGAAAAAGAGCAGAAAAAGATTATTAAGAAAAAGTATGCTTCCGCAAGAAAAAGATGGCTTTTGCTTGATTTGTTAATTAATCTTGGGTTGCTGTCAGTAATCAAATATACTGACTTTGCATTTTCAGGTGTGTCAAAGATTCTTGCACAATTTGGCGTGGACTGGCACAAAGAGATGAATTTTGTATTGCCATTGGGTATTTCGTTCTATACATTCATGGTTGTAGGATATGTGCTTGATGTATATTGGAAGAGATACGCGCCTGAAAAAAATATTTTTAAGTTGGGATTGTTTGCAGTTTATTTCCCGCATATTATTCAGGGACCTATAGGAAGATACAATAAACTTTCTGAGCAGTTTTCACAAAATCATTCTTTTGACTATGACAGGGTAACAAAAGGCGCCCAGCTTATTTTGTGGGGTTACTTTGAAAAGATGGTTATTGCTGACAGACTTGCGGTATTTACCGGTCAGGTGTTTGACAAATGGCAGCAGTTAACCGGATTCCCGTTATTGCTTGGATTGTCGTTATTCTCAATTCAGATGTACCTTGACTGGCTTGGCTGTATGGATATTGCAAGAGGTGTATCTCAGATATTTGGTATTGAACTTGAGAAAAACTTCTGGCATCCGTTTTTCTCCAAAAATATGCCTGAGTTCTGGAGAAGATGGCATATTACACTTGGAGCATGGTTTAAGGATTATCTGTTGTATCCTGTTTCAATGTCAGGACTTTGTAAGGCGATTAATAAATTTACAAGAAAAAAATGGGGAAATCAGGCTTCAAGAGCGTTTTCTGCTGTAGTACCTGCAGCGTGTGTGTGGATTGTTACCGGTGTATGGCATGGTGCTGCTGCATGCTATGTTATGTGGGGTATATACCATGGTATTTTGATAATATTGAGCGCTTTATTTGAAATTCCTATTCAGAATATGTGTAAGAAATTACATATTAATACGGAATGTTTCAGTTTTAACCTGTTTAGAATGATAAGAACATTTATGCTTTCAACGATAGGTCGAATATTCTTTGTATCAGCGGTAGGATTTAGTGAATTTGTAATGATGCTTAAACGAATGTTTGATTTCAAGCATTTTGGAATGCATACATTATGGGATGACAGTTTGTATTCCTTTGGACTTGACAGACATGATTTTAATCTTGCGATGGTACTTGTGGCACTTGTGTGGGTCGTAAGTATGCTTCAGGAGCATTTTGACAAAGATGGTTTGACAATAAGAGATGTTATTGCAAAACAAAACCTTATATTCAGATGGTTGCTGTATCTTGGAGTTATAGTAGGAATACTGGTATTTGGTATGTATGGTACAGGATATGATGCAGGTGCATTTTTCTATGGAAGATTTTAGGAGGTTTATATGAGTGGCAGTTTTAATTCTATATTGGAAGCAATTAAGTATTACTCTGAGACAACACCTGATAAGTTGTGTGTAGGAGACAAAAAAAATGAAGCGACTTATAGGCAGTTTTGGACAATGATAAATTATGGTGCGGATTACCTTAAAAATAGTGGTGTTAAGAAAGGTGATATCGTTGTATTTAAAGGTGTGTCCAAAGTTGAGTACTTGTTTTCTTTGTTTTCGATTCAACTTCTTGGAGCCGTTGCCTGTCCGTTAGAAAAGGCGGTTAAAGAAGACCGTATTCTCGAGATTATGAATTTTGTTGAAACGTCGTATTTTCTTGATAATAAGGGACTTAAGAATGAAAACACAGTTAATATTATTCTTAAGACTATGTTTAAAGAGGCCGTGGAAGCAAAAGATGATAATTACGATGCAGGATATGAACTGCCTGGTTCAGAGCAGCTTTCAGAGATTTTGTTTACCACAGGAACAACAGGAAAATCAAAGGGAATTGAAATTGTTTGCCGTAATAATATAGCAATTGCCCAGAATGTCAGTGAGAGTATCGGAATAACTTCTACAGATGTAGAATTGGTTACTGCCCCGCTTAATCACTCCATGGCACTTCGTAGAACTTATTCAGTATTCTACAAGGGTGGAACGGTTATTATAATTGATGGTGTTAAATTTATTGAGGATTTCTTTAAACTGATGGAAAGATATAAAGTAACTGCAATAACATTTGCACCGGCCATACTTGAACAGGTGCTTAAGTTTGGTAAGGAAAGATTTGGTGAATTTAAGGACCAGATTCATTACATACAGCAAGGGTCTGCTCCTGTTTCTGAGGCCAGCAAAGAGACACTTAAGAAGATGTTCCCAAAATCTAAACTCTTAAATATATACGGGGCTACAGAGTCAGGATGTACAATCACACTTGATTTTAGTAAATATAGTGATAAGGTTGGCAGTGTGGGTCAGCCTAATGTTAATGTAAAAATTCTATTTGTTGATGATGATAGAAATGAAGTTGCTGCTACTGCAGACAATCCGGGTTTTATGGCTTTTTCAGGACCTATGAATATGCCGGGGTATTTTAAGGAACCGGATATTACTGCCGAAGTGCTTGACGATAAAGGTATAATATATACCAATGACATGGGATATATGGGTAGCGACGGTTTTGTATATCTGCTTGGCAGAAAAGGTGACGTTATTAATATGGGTGGTATAAAGATAGCGCCGGCTGAGATTGAGGAAGTTGCTAATATGCATGAGATGATAAAGGAAAGTGCATGTATTCCGATTCCTGACGAGATAACAGGGGAGGCACCTAAGTTGTTTGTTGTAATTAATGAAGGATATGAATTTGATCAGACAGCACTTTCAAAATTTATGGTTGAAAAACTCGAATCTATCAGAGTGCCAAAAGTATTTCAGGTAATAGATGCACTGCCAAGGACTTTTAACGGAAAAATTATTAAAAGAGAACTTCGAAATATGTAAGATTCGCTGCTATGGTAGTAATTGTGCATAAATAATCGGGCAGAAGCTATCCTGCCCGATTTTGTTAGTTGTGATAAAGATATATTTCTGCGTAGTTTTGACCGGAATATATGGAAAAACAATGGGAAAAGGTGAACATTATGAATAACAGAAAAAGAATTATATTATTATTGATTGGACCATTGTTATGGGTTCTCTGTAGTTTTGTTATACCGGAATCAGTTTTCCCGGCATATGAAAGCAGGGCAGCAATTGGTACAGTGGCATGGATGGCTTTTTGGTGGGTTACTGCTCCGGTTGATTACGCAGTAACGGCTTTTTTACCTATAGCGGTTAATGCACTTGTACCAATGTGTGATATGTCCATTGTAATTTCCAATTATGCCTCAGAAACGATTTTACTTTTACTTGGTGCGTCCATTCTGACGGTATCCTGGGAGGAAACCGGGCTTGATGAAAGAATTGCGGCATTTTTTCTGAGATTGATTGGTGATAATTACCATGACAATTTTGTGTTATTTTATGTTAAGATATATACCTGCATTTAGTACTATTTAAGGAGTTTAATTTGTAATGAAATACGTAAGAAGATTGTTAATAATTCTTATATTGTTAATATGTTTCTTTGGGATTAATACCGGGGGTATGAAAAGACAGGTGGTATTCGCAGAGAGTAGTGTACAGCCTGTCAATACTTCTACACCGGAGACTACACCTGTAGTAACAGTTGACCCTTCAAAAACGCCGTCACCTGAAAGTACTGATATTCCCTTTGTGGATTCAACAGAGAAACCCACAACGAAGCCAACGGTGAAACCATCTGCACGACCGACAGAAACGCCGGTTCCGAAGAAAAAAGTGGTAAAGATTCTGTTTGTAGGTAACAGTCATACTGCTTATAATAATATGCCGTATATGGTTCAGGGAATGGCAGAAAGTGACGGATATGAATGTGAGATTTTGAACATTTCAGTTAACGGGTATACTTTGACTAAGTTTGCCAATCCTTCTGACGGATATGGTTATCTTGTGTACGATGCTCTGAAGAAACAACAATGGGACTACGTAGTACTTCAGGAAAACAGACAGAAAATAATAGATAATAAAAAGAATACGGAATCTGCCGTAAAGACATTGTATCCTGAAATAGAAAAAGCCGGAGCCAAGCTTGTGATGTATGTTCCGCATTCAGATAAAACCGGTGATTATTTTAATATTAATAATAAACTTGTGTATCTTACTAATTATCAGATTACGGATATGGTAGCACAGGTTAATTACCAGATAGCAGCTCAGTATGGCGGACTTGTTGCGGATTACGGACTGAATTGCATGAGATTGAGACTTAGTAATCCTACAATTGAATTATACAAAACAGATATGCTTCATCCTTCGGTTAAAGGAAGCTATTTGGCTGCGTATACTATTTATAATACTATATTTGGAGAGAGTCCGATAGATAACGGATATATTCCCCATAGTGAATATGATAAGTACGGTTTGATAAAAAGTGTACGTATGGACCACACGAAGATAATACAACAGATGGCTGACCCGTATATTAGGATTGATAAGCATTATACTGTTGTAGAAAAAGGCAATACCGGAAAACTGAGTGCAGTCCTTACAAAACACAAAGATAATAATTCACTTGATGGGTTTAATAATATAATCCAATGGAGAAGTCTGAACCCGGCGGGAATATCTATAAACAGAATTACCGGTGAGTTTACTGCATTGGCTACAGGTAAATATCTTGTAGGCGCTTATACGGACAGCGGACTTATGGATTATGCAGTCATTAACGTTAAGCAACCGGCGGAAACACTTAGTCTTATCAAACCTGTAGAGACAAAAGTTGAAAAGGGTTATAAAGTAAAATTGTCTTATGAGGTGACTCCATCCGATACGACTGATTCTATTACTTGGTCTAGCGATAACCCGGGGGTGGTTAGCGTCGCTTCAGACGGTACTGTTACGGCTAATTCTGTAGGTGTTGCAAAAATTACTGCAGTGACAAGCAGTGGGATTTCATCAAATGTAAGTTTTACCGTAAGACTTATTAAGCCGTCTAATATAAAACTCAAGAAAATCAAATATAAGGTTAAAAAGAAAAAGAAGACCAAGAAAGCTGACAAAGAAAAGACAGACGATAAAAAGACGAAAAAAACAAAAAAGAAGAAACCAAAATATGCTAAGATTTCTGTATCGTGGAAGAAGAATTCAAAAGCAGTTTCTTATCAGGTGTACAGAAAGACAAGCACACAAAAGAGCTATAAACAGATAGCAGTAGTGACTACTAATAAGTACCTTGACAAAAAGAAAAAAATTGGAAAAACATACTATTACAAAATTAAAGCAATTCATTCGGATACACGATGCAACAGCCAGAATAGTGCATCAAAGAAAATAACTTTATAATGTGTGTGAAAAAAACAGTTGTTTTTCGAAAGGTTTGTTGACTTGTGTCGATAAATACGGTATATTATTTATATAAAAATTTTGTAAATAGGGAGGAAGTACTTATGGCAAACATGGCAGCAAAAGTTGTTGGGGCGTATTTTGATGCAAAGGGAGTTAAGTATGAAGTTATTGATGAGGATGGTGCAGTATTAAAATTGGGATTTTCAATGGATAACAGAGACGGAATCAGACTTATCGTAAGATTCGACAGTGATTCTGAGGGAGTTTCCGTTAAAGCATATGACCTTGCAAAGTTCCAGGAAGATAAAAAGCAGAAAATGTTTGAAGTATGTAATAAACTTAATGCACAGTATCGTTGGGTTAAGTTTTATGTAGATGAGTCAGATAACACAATAACTGTTGAAGAGGATGCCGTGATCCAGCTTGACAGTTGTGGGGAAGAAGTATACCAGTGTTGTTTTCAGGTTGTTGCAATAGCAGATGAAGCATATCCTGAGATTATGAGAGCAATATTTGCATAGGATATATTTGTAACCGGGAGAATAAAAATATGATTAATAACAGTATATATAATACAGTTGAAGAATTGGCAAAAGGGCAGTTTGGCGATGAAAACAGAGTAATTCTTCACATTTTGTTTGCTTATGCGAAATTGGCAAGCATGAATGAAGGTGTATTGAATGTACTGTTTCCGGAAAAAGAAGAGCAGCTTGAATTGGCGGAAATCAACAAATTACTAAGACATAGTGATGTTGATTTGGAATTGCTAAAACAAGGTGCTCCTCTTGTTTTGGAATACAGTAATATCAATGAAGCAAGTGAAGAGTATGAAAAAATTATAAGCCGAATCAATAATGATGAAAAAGAATATTCAGCAGCTGACGTTCTTAAAATAATTTTGGGTAAAAATGTACCGGAATTAGTACATATGAAAAAAGGTAATACAATTGATGATGTATTTGCTTATTTAGACGAGAATAAGAAAAAAAATGCTGAAAAGAACAGCGAAGAAGTCAGCAGTGATGTCTCACAATCATCAAAAGACAGTTGTGATGATGAGGGCGAAGACGAAGAACAACAGGATGACGAAGAATATAGTGATGTTAAGACGGTTGTAGATAAGAGAGATAAATTTCAGGAATTGGTTGACTCAAGTAATCAGTTATATGACCGTTTATTGTGCAAAGTGATGGGACAGAATGAAGCTGTCAGAATGTTTGTACAGGGATATTTTCAGAGTGAAGTGTTTAAGGGAGAAGAGGATGATAAAAAAGGACCGGCAAGCACGTTCTTATTTGCGGGACCGTCGGGTGTCGGAAAAACCTTCCTTGCTACTACTGCAGCGAGTATGCTAAAGCTGCCTTTTTTACGATTGGATATGAGCGAATACAGCAGAGATAGTTCTGTTCATACGCTTTCCGGTGTGCCAAAGACATATGCTAACCCGCAGAAAGGTACTTTGACCGGATTTGTTGATGCTAATCCACATAGTATAGTGTTACTTGATGAGATTGAAAAAGCTTGTGAGGATGTATTGTATCAGTTTCTTCAGGTGTTGGACGGCGGATTTCTTACAGATGGATTTACGGGTAAAACAGTTGATTTTAGTGAGACAATATTGATTTTTACAACTAATGTTGGTAAGAGTCTATACGAGGACAGGGACAGGGAGAACCTTTCTTCATTGCCACGCAAGGTTATCCTTAAAGCAATTGAAGAAGAAAAAGATGAGTACGGACATGAGAAGTTTCCGGCTGCCTTGTGCTCAAGATTTGCTTCCGGTAACCTTGTTATGTTCAATCATTTATCGGTACATAATCTCCTTGATATTATTAATGACAGATTTGCATTATATGCTGAAAAAATCTGTTCAGCCTATGATTATCAGGTGTTAATTGACAGTAAACTGTCTTCAATGCTTTTGTTCAGTCAGAGTAATGGAATGGATGCCAGAAACATATCGGCTCAAAGTATTATCTTATTGAAAAATGAGTTGTATGAATTTGGAAGACATGTTACAAATCTCAAAGAGTCATTATCAAAACTTGAGAGACTGGTCTTTAGGGTTGAATTGCCTGATGATGAAAAAATAGCTGAATTATTTACCAATAAAGATGTTGCTCATATTCTTTTTGTTGGTGAGGAAAAAGATATATGTGATATACCATTTAGTGATAATTGCAGGATTCATCCGGTAAAGACAAGGGAAGAAGCAAAGTGTATTATAGGAGAAACGGATATTGCATTTGCAATCATTGATCCTATGTATGCACCGGTTGAAGAAAAAAATGATTATTTGAGCCTTGATGACAGAAAATCTGAAGGTTTGTATGTTTTTGATGATATAGTAGATTCTGCATTGCAGATACCGGTATATATGTTGGAAAAGGGTTCTATCATCAAAGAAGATAAATTACAGTTTCTGGAGCGTGGGGCAAGAGACTTTATACAGCTTAATAATCCGGTTGATTTTTCTAACCGTATTGTGGATATATGTAATTACATTTATCTTCAGAAAAAAGTTAATGAGCTGTCAGGAAGAGGAAGAATTCTTACATATAATACCGCGCAAAAAATAAGTCGGGACGGATTGGAAGCGGAAATAATATTCTACGATTTTAAGATTAAAATGGCCGCAAGTTCGGAAGAAAATAAATTGTTGCTCTCCGATGCGGAAAAACCGACGGACAAATTCGGCGACGTTATAGGAGCTGAAGACGCGAAATCAGAGCTTGAGTATTTTGTTAATTATATGAAGAATCCAAGGAAGTATATGTTAAAGAGCGTTAAGCTTCCGAAGGGAATCCTGTTATACGGACCTCCGGGAACGGGAAAAACCATGCTTGCCCGTGCTATGGCAGGTGAGTGTGATGTGCCGTTTTTCCAGACAACGGCAGCTTCATTTCAGGACAAGTTTGTTGGTGAAGGCGAAAAGAAAATACGTACTTTGTTCAAAACTGCCAGAAAATTTGCACCAAGTATTATTTTTATAGATGAAATTGATGCAATCGGAAAAGAAAGAACCGGCAGCTCAAGTACTCACCATACGGAAGTATTGTTAAATACGCTGCTTACTGAAATGGACGGATTTACGGTAGATATTAATAAACCTGTTTTTGTGATTGCGGCAACAAACTTTGACCTTGACGGTACTACTTCGGGTAAAGTTTCGAAGATGGACCCTGCGCTTATCAGACGTTTTGATAACAGGATATATGTTGATTTGCCGAAGGAAGAGGAGCGTAAAAAGTTTTTGCAGCTTAATATTGAAAAAGGAGAATATAATCAGATTTCAGAGGCTGCAATTGAAAATATCGCTAAACGAACTACAGGTGAGAGTCTGGCAATTCTTAAAAATGTTTTGGAACTTGCAGTTAGAAATGCAGGTAAACTCTGTAAAGAGCCGGATGATACATTCCTTTTGGATGCGCTTGAGGAATATATGTACGGTGAAAAGAAAGAGTGGAATGATTCATATTACAATATGGTTGCTGTTCATGAGTCGGGTCATGCCTATTTGTGTAGTTTGTCAGGAGAAAAGCCAAGCTATGTTACAATTGTATCCAGAGGCGATTTTGGCGGATATATGCAACATGCCAACAATGAAGAAAACCCTATGTACACCAAGGAGCAATTATTGTGGAAGATTCGTACAAGTCTTGCGGGACGTGCGGCTGAACTTGAGTTTTTTGGTGATGATGCGGGTATTAATACGGGAATATCTTCAGACCTGCAGAATGCAACCAACCTTGCAATGAACATGATATGCAGTTACGGAATGGACGACGAGTATTTATTTAGTCTGTCACCGGATCGTATTTTAAAATCTCCGTTAGCTGATTCTTTCATTAACAAGGTTGATAGTCTCCTCAAAGATGAGATGCAAAAAACGAGAGAATTAATTAAAGAAGGCAGAAGTAAAATAGAACAGTTGTCGGAGTTTTTGTTAAATAATAACCAGGCTACCGAAACTGAGATTATTAACATTTTTGATTTGTAAAATTGCCTATTGTACCATAATAGTAGCGTTTGTTATATTGTTTGTCAGCTGATAAGAAGTTAATTATTACGGGAACGTTCATTAAGCAGTTATAGTTTTGAAAAAAAATCCTGTCAGCGTAGAAGGTGCTTTTTAGTGCAAGAGGAATTTCGCGTAAAAAAATGTCGTTACGCAGCTTGCGGGTACCGAAGTTGTTGTGGGAATCAACATTGACGTATCCTTGTAATATAATGTTATTGTCTGCATCATCGATTGATAAAATTAGTTCGTCACGAATAGGACTATATAAATCTGTAGCATATTCCGTACCTATCGTTACGAATAATTCAGCGGTTTCATCAGAATGAGTTATTGTATATTTTCGTCCTATAACCGGGTTATAGGACGAAATATTGTTTCTGAACTCAGTATGGACTTTTGAAGGGTCAAATATATTAGCTTTCATCGACAAAATATTCCTTTATAATAGTTTTATATTGTAATATATGCTGGGTAAGAAACTCTGTTACAGAAAAAGTGCTAAGATAATATTAATGATTTCTTAATTGAATTTAAATAATTACAGTCTAAAATGTTCTAAATTTAATACAATATGACATAGAAATGCTACATAATAGGTGCTATAATGAGTGCTGATATTTTTTATACATAAGGAGATATTAATAATGACAAGACAAATTAAGAAAATTATTACCATCATGCTTGTGTTTGCAATGGTAGTGGCTTTAGCGCCATCACAGACATCACAGGCAGCAAAAAAACCAAAGTTTAACAAGACAAAGCTTCAGCTTAAAGAAGGCAAAACTTACGTGTTGTCAATAAAGAATGGAGCAAAGAAAGCTAAGGTTAGTTGGAAGACAAGCAATAAGAAGGTTGCCGCTGTTACTAAGAAGGTAGCAAAAGGTAAGAATTATAAGGCAACTATTGTTGGTAAGAAAAAGGGTAGTGCAACAATTACCGCAACATATAAAAAAGCCGGTAAAAAGAAGGTTACATTAAAATGTAAGGTTACAGTTAAGAAAGAAACTGTTGTTGATGAGCCGATTATAATTCCTGAAGAGACAGCAACTGTTGCTCCTACTGCAGTTCCTACACCGGACCCTACAGAAACTCCGGATCCGGCTCAGGTAGCACATGATGCAGATGTTGCAGCATTAAAGGCTATTATTACAGCACAGAGAGCTAATGGAGCTTCTTTAAGTGTTAAGACAGATAATAACTGTTATACATGGAATGAAAGCGGAAGACTTACAGAGATAGACTGGACAGATATGAAATTATCCGGAGAAGTGTCTTTTGCAGGATTGTCAGAGCTTACAGCAGTATATTGTGGTGGCAATAAGCTTACCGGAATTAATGTAAGTGACAATAAAAAGCTTACATACCTTGCATGTAACGATAATACAATTGCTTCAATTGATTTGTCTAACAATGCACTGCTGGATACAATTAACTGTTCTAATAATGCACTTACTGCGCTTGATTTAAGCAAGAACACAGAGTTGGTTTCTGTACAGTGTCACGACAATCAGTTGTCAGCAATAGACACAAGTAACAATGTGAAATTGGAATCATTAGACTGTGGTTTCAATAAGTTGTCAAAAGTTGACTTTAGTAAGAATGAAGAATTATCATTGTTATATTGTTCTAATAATGAACTTACTTCATTAGATGTCAGCGGTAACGGCAAACTGTTTAGTATCGAATGTCAGGATAATCAGATTTCATCTGTTACATTTGGTGAAAATGAAAGTATCGTATTATTTAATTGTTCAAATAATAAACTTGCAACATTGGATATGAGCAAGAATAAAGGACTTGTTTCACTTACTTGTACTGATAATGAAATGACAAGCTTAAATATTAGTGCTAATGGAATTCTTTCTTCTGTAAGATGTGATAATAACAAACTTGAAACTATAGATATAAGCAAGAATGCAGAATTGACTGCTTTAAGATGTAACAATAATGAGCTTACTGCATTGGATACAAGCAACAACAAAGAACTTAGTGTTGTAGAGTGTTCAGGCAATAAACTTACAGCAATTGATTTGACTAATAATACAGGTCTTACGGCAGTTGATTGCAGTAACAACCTTATTGAAACAATCGATACAAGTAAGATTGTTGATCTTAATACACTTAACTGTGCCGGTAATAAACTTACAGAGTTAAATGTAAGCGACAATGCGATGCTTAACAAATTAACCTGTGGTAATAACTTGCTTACAGCATTAGATGTTAGTGCCAATGTGGAACTTTCATTGCTCGTATGTAATAACAATGAGCTTGAGTCTCTTGATATAAGCAAGAATCCTGAATTGATTGAACTTAGCTGTCAGGCTAACAAACTTACAACGTTAGATGTTATTAACAATACCCGTTTAACTAAACTTGAGTGTTATGACAATGAGCTTGCAGAACTTAAACTTGCAGAAAAGTCAGCTATTACAGAGCCTGAAGAAGGTGAGGCAGAAGGTGATAGCGGTGATGATGCCAACACTGAAAAGCCTGATGAAAAACAGGAAGAGAATGCCGGAGAGAATCCGGAAGAGGCTGTAATGAACAAGCTTGTTTATCTTGATTGTCACGGTAATAAACTTACAGCATTGGATGTGAGCAATAATAACGGTCTTATTACGCTCATTTGTTCAAACAACCTTCTTACCGAGTTAAACATCAGCAAGAACCTTTTACTTGAGAAGTTGGATTGTTCAGGTAACCAGATTGAATCAATGGATATAAAAGAAAATTTTGCTTTGGTTGATTTTGTTCATGATGACGGTGTTATAATTGCAAAATAAGAGTTATGATTACTGAATCGAATTAAGATTACCGAATCAAATTATGATTGTGTGAATCGAACTAAACTGTATAAATTACAAAGAAGCTTTATGAATGATTATATGATTTCATAAGGCTTCTTTTTTACTTACCGGGAAATTGCTTTGAAATTGTCCTAGTAAGCAAAAGCGCTCCGCGGGAACGCACTGCGGCGGAGAGGAAAATGTTGCTAACGCAACCCAACCCAGGCGAAGAATGTCGCAAGCGACATTCATTGTTCTTCTTTCCGGCAAAACTATAATAAGTACCTTTGTGAAGATATAATAAAGGCTTGACAATGGTAGAATAATAGTTTAATATAACATATGAACAAATGCTCATATGTTATATTAAACAAATAATTGAAAGGATGTTTTAATATGAAAAAGAATTATAAAATCGAAGTTGATTGCGCTAATTGTGCTAATAAGATGGAAAGTGCCGCTAACAAAACTGCCGGTGTAAAAAATGCAGTTGTGAATTTTATGGCTCTCAAGATGTCTGTAGAATTTGAAGAGGGAGCAAACCCGCAGGAGGTTATGGAGGAAGTTCTTAAAAATTGCAAAAAAATAGAAGATGATTGCGAAATATTTTTCTAGAGCATTTGCATAATTTGTCCCCTAAAACTTTTACGAAATATTTGCATAATGTTTTCTCTAAAACATATATGAAACATTTGCTACAATATCTCCCATAAAACTATCTAAAAGTGTTTAAGGATTGCATATTTAGGGGATGGGTTATCGTACATAATATAAGAGTAATAAGGAGTGCTTGGAGATGACTAAGAAGCAAAAAAAGGTGCTTATAAGAATCATTGCCGCTACCATTCTTCTGGTTTTATTTAAGGTGATTGATGTTGAGGACAGATTTGAAAATATCATTCCGAATATTCCGGGAAGATACATCGGACTTGTTTTTTATATTGTGCCATATTATGTTATTGGTTATGATATTTTGCGTAAGGCTGTTAAAGGAATTATTAACAGACAGATATTTGATGAAAATTTTCTTATGGCAATAGCAACTGTAGGAGCTATGGTTTTAGGTGATTATGCAGAAGGTGTAGCTGTAATGCTTTTTTATCAGGTGGGAGAATTATTCCAAAGCTATGCTGTGGGCAAAAGCAGACGCAGTATTGGAGAACTTATGGATATTCGTCCTGATTATGCTAATATAGAACAGGACGGAGAGATAGTTCGTGTAGACCCGGATGAAATTGAAACCGGAAGTATTATTATTGTGCGTCCCGGTGAGAAGATTCCGATTGACGGAGTGGTTGTGCAGGGGAGTACGACAATCAATACTAGTGCTTTGACCGGTGAGAGTCTTCCCGCTGATGTTGGGTGCGGAGATGAAGTGTTAAGCGGATGTATCAATTTAAGCGGACTTGTTAAGATTAGGACAACAAAGGAATTTGCGGAATCTACCGTATCAAAAATTTTGGAACTGGTTGAAAATGCCGGTTCAAGAAAATCAAAGTCCGAAAACTTTATAAGTAAGTTTGCAAGATATTATACTCCGATAGTATGTTCGCTGGCGCTTTTGCTTGCAGTAATTCCGCCTCTTGCAGGATATATAGTTTCTTCGGTAGAGCCCCAGTGGGGAGTGTGGGTTTATCGTGCCCTAACATTTCTTGTAATTAGTTGTCCGTGTGCTCTTGTAATTAGTATTCCGCTTAGTTTTTTTGCAGGAATCGGAGGTGCAAGTTCCAAAGGAATACTTATAAAAGGTGCTAATTACCTTGAAACGTTGTCAGAGGCGAAATATATTGTGTTTGACAAAACAGGAACGATGACAAAGGGTGTCTTTGAAGTTGTGGGAATTCACCATAATGCAATGGAAGAAAAAGAACTTTTAGATATAGTAGCCCATGCTGAAAGCGCATCTTCTCACCCGATAAGTAAGAGTATTATCAGAGCCTATGACGGAGTTATTGATAACGGAAGGATTGAAGATGTTAAAGAATATAGCGGCGAAGGTGTTATAGCTATTGTTGACGGCAAAAGCGTTGCGGCGGGTAACGGAAGGCTTATGGATAGAATTGGGGTCGCATATAAAGATTGCAGTCAATCCGGGACAATAGTTCATATTGCCATAGATGAAGAATATGCCGGACATATTTTAATATCTGACATAATTAATCCTACTGCTTGTGAAGCATTGAAGAAACTTAACCAATCAGGAATTCGCGAAACCGTAATGCTGACCGGTGATTCGGTTAAGGTTGCAAATGAAGTTGCCGGTAAACTTGGAATTGAAAAGGTGCATGCAGAGCTTATGCCGGGGGATAAGGTTGATAAGGTTGAAGAGATAATTGCGCGTAAAGGTAAGAAGGAAGCTCTGATATTTGTCGGGGACGGAATAAATGATGCACCGGTACTTTCAAGAGCTGATATCGGAATTGCCATGGGAGCTCTTGGTTCAGACGCAGCAATTGAAGCGGCAGATGTAGTTTTAATGGATGATAATCTTGAAAAGATAGCACTGGCAGTCAGACTTGCAAAAAAATGTATGAGAATAGTATATGAAAACATATATTTTGCAATAGGGATAAAGATAATATGTCTGTTCCTTGGTGCTATAGGTATTGCCAATATGTGGCTTGCTATATTTGCAGATGTTGGAGTAATGGTTATTGCGGTTCTTAATGCAATAAGAGCATTGAGATGCACTGATTAATGATGAAAAATTTTGCTAAAAGAAATACTGATAAATTATGTTTTTAACAAGAATGGGGTGTAATAATGAGCAATGAAATAATTGCAGAATGTTGTGATTCGCCGGAAGTTCATGAGGAGCTTTTGTCAGTTGTAAAGAGAAATATGCCTGATGAGAGTCGGTTGTACGATTTGGCAGAATTGTTTAAGGTATTTGGAGATTCAACAAGAATTAGAATTTTGTTTGTTTTGTTTGAGGCAGAGGTATGCGTATGTGATCTTGCAATGGTGCTTGGAATGACCCAGTCGGCAATATCACATCAGCTTAGAATTCTTAAGCAAAGTAAACTTGTTAAAAGCAGAAGAAATGGTAAGTCAATATTTTATTCTCTTGCAGATGAGCATGTGAAGACCATCATTGCACAGGGTATGGAGCATGTTGAAGAAGGGTGATGCCTCTACGGATGTGAGATGATATTAAAGGTGTAATTTGCGTGAAGATATTTTGCGCATAATTACACCTTTTTTGCGTATAGAAAAAACTATTTAATGATGAAAAATGTGATATAATTATTGAGTGGAAAAGTGAAAAAGAATTAAGTGCAAGGGAATGATTTCGTATGAGAATAGCATTTTGTGATGATGAAAAAGAATGCAGAGGAGAACTTGCGCATCTCTTATTTGAATATACTGAAAAAAATACAGGTTATAAAATAAACATTGCTGAGTTTTGTACTGCGTCGGCTCTTATAAAAGATGTTATTCGAAATGGCGGGTATGACATATATATTCTTGATATTGTGATGCCGGAAATGAATGGTATTGAACTTGGAAAGTGGCTTAGAAACCATGGACATGAAGGCAAGATTATCTATCTTACGTCCAGTGAAGAATATGCGATTGAGTCCTATAAAGTGAAAGCATTTAATTATATTTTAAAGCCGATAAATAAGAACGTTATGAATGATACCATTAATGAAATAATCAAAGAAATCATTACGAAAAGAGAACGGAATATAATAATTAAGTCCAAGGGCAATAGCACAAGAGTCAATTATGACAGTATAATGTATGCAGAACTTTGCAGAAGGATAATTGTATTTCATTTGGTTGACGGGCGGAGTATTGAAAGTGTTACGATAAGAACAACATTTTCGGAAAATGTACAGGAATTATTGAGAGATAACAGGTTTATGCTGTGCGGTGCGGGAATGATTGTCAATCTTTCACATATAACTATGGTAGACAATGAAACAATCAGCTTCAAGGATACGCATAAAGTATTTCTTTCCGGAAAAGTGTGTCGTGAAGTAAGGTCTGCATGGTATGATTTCTGGTTCGACGGGGAGGGGAGCAGATGAATGCGTTAAAATATATATCAGTTGTGTGGGCAATAATATTTACGCTTGTGTGTTTTGGGGGTTTGTTTGAATCACGTTATTCGAATAAAAAAACATTGACGCTCACAGGCATATTTATGGGACCACTGGCTGTTGTTAATTTTGTGTTATTTATAATACTCGGACCGTCGAGATACCTGTTGGTGCTGATTCCGTTTTGTACGATACCAAGTTGTATATTTTTCTGGGTGCTGGCAAAATATCGTGACGGAAGATTTTTCTTTACATTTTGTATGGTAGATACTATGATGCTGGAAGTGCTGTATATTACATTTCTGCTTGACTATTTTTTCCCGGGGGATTCGAATGTTTTGCTCTTTGCATCAAGGATGATTATATATCCGTTAATTGCTTACTATGTGTATAAACGAGTGAGACCGATGTATTTGGCAGTTCAAAAAAATACGGAAAAGGGATGGTTCTATTTTACGTTAATTGGTGTAGTGTTTTATATTGCTATGACATTTTCAATGGCGTATCCGGTTCTGATAACGGAAAGAATGGAGTGTATGCCGGTACTGGTTCTTATGTTTGTGCTGATGCCGTATGTATATATGAACATATTAAAGATGCTTCGTCAACAGCAGGTAATGTATGAAATGAAAGAAACAGAGAATATATTGGGGTTGCAGGTTGCCAATCTCAAAGTACGTATGGAAGAGATTGCTGCGGCAGATGAAAAGTTCAGGGTGGAACGTCATAATTTCCGGCACAAGATGCAAACGATAGCAGCACTTATTGATAAAAAAGAATACGACAAACTTAGAAATCTGGTTGATGAGTATAATGAAGGAATAGAAGAGACAAAGGTAATAAGATATTGTAATAATGCTGTTATTGATGCGGTTTTTGCTTCCTATATACATAATGCAGAAAGTAAGGGTATATGTGTCACCACGAAGATTGTTTTGCCGGACAGCTTACAGGTTAGTGAGGCTGAGTTTGCTACGGTTATTGCCAATGCAATAGAGAATGCAATTAATGCATGCCGGCAATTGGAGGATGAAGACCGATATATTGATATACAGGTTATTTCGGAGCCGAATTTTATGTTGCAGATAAGCAATAGCTTTAACGGCGAAATCGAATTGGACGAAAACGGAATACCTGTAAACAGTGAAAGTGACCATGGGTTTGGAATGCGTTCAATAGTTGCTTTTTGTGAAAAAAATAATGCGTTCTATGAATTTAAGATAGATAAAAACAGATTTGCAATAAGAATTGTTATACCGTAAGTAATATTAACATTGTACGAGGAGGAAACAGTATGAAAAAAAAGGGAAGTAAAAAGAAATGGCATTTCAGAATTAAACGTTACATAGCAGCATTTCTTGTGCTGACACTGACATGCCAGATGCCGTCAGGTTCACTTATTGTAAGTGGATTTCAGGCGTTATTTAATTTGGTGGGATTTGCAGATGCATCAGTGGATGCTCCAACGATAGTGCGACTTACCAATGCCCAGAATTATCCGGCGCTTCAGCAAGCATCAGGCGATGTGTGTGTTGATGATTTTGTGGAATTTTATTCTTCCGACGGTTATGTCGGATATAATGCATACTGTCTGACCGATTACAGAAATGGCCTTGGCATGTATGAGATTGAGAGAAGAGAAAGTGAATTCAAAGCTTTTATTGCGGCGATGAATAATGATTTTAAAAATTATGAGGGTGATGCCGGCGGTGGAATTGAATATGAACCGTACGAGACAGTATCAGCCGGAAAAAATGTAAATTATTATACCTTGTCGAACGGTTCAAGTTCATCATACGGAACGCTCGATGAATCTGCAGTTCCGGCAAAACTTACGGTTAAGCAGCCGAATAGTAACTTTGACAGTACAATTTATTACAACAAAAGAATTGATGTAACTGACAGGGTTAATGCGGGAGGAATGTTGAAATTCAGCTTTTCAATGCGTGTTCTTTCAACTGACAGAAGTTATATAGATATAAGTTTTGCCAATGAGGGAAAGATTATTTCCCAGGGGCAGACATGGAGTGCCGGAAATTACAGAACAAGCGGTTCCGTTGACTCGAAAGACATGACAAAAGCTTCAGACGGAAAGTATTATATTGATGTGAAGCTTAAGAAAAGCATCGGAAGTATTGATGTTTCCGATATAAAATTCAATGTAGAAGGAACTCGGGAAACAAAGTTTGTGAATATGTACATGACTAACAACCCTGTTCCTGCAGGAATTGTCGGAAGTGTAACCAATGCTACGGGGGAAGACCCTACAAAAACAACTGATTTTACTGTAGATGATGATATGTATGTTGTGTTGCAGTTTACTGACGCTGTCAATATGCGCAAAAAAATGTACTATGACACAAATACAAAACCGGGGGTTGCGTATAACTACGCATATAAAACATATCCGCGTCTTGCACTTACCGTAACTGATGAAACGGGTATGGAACAGAATAAAAATGAAGCGCTTTATGCCGATTATTTTGGTGTAATGGATGGTTTTGATGCAAACGGAAATATAGTTCCGAATAACAGTCTTATATTTAAGGTAGACATCAGCGGCTGGGAAAATAAAGATTTTTCAATCGTATGCCTTTCACAGCAGTTAAGTAAAACAAAGCGTTCAGGTAATATGGAATGGGCGTATAAGAGCCTCGGAGATGTAGCTAACCAGGTGGCAACATTAAAAGAACATTGGGGAAGAGGCTGGAAAGAAAGAGCTGATAATGACAGATTCCGTGGAGCAGTTCTTGATGCAAACAGAAAAGAAATACCTATTACCGAAAGAGCACTTGTAAGAAGTGTTAAGGTAACCAATGAAAAGGGAGAAACAGAAGAAGTTATTCCTACTTATCATGGTTCGACGCCGGCAATTAAAGAAGTAGTTATTACAGCTGCAAACGGAAAAGAAATAGTTAAAAAAGGTGACAGAGTCAATATTAAAGTAGTGTTTGACGCAATGTTAAATGAAGAATTGCCTCCGCCTACATTTTATCTTAATGATTATTCATGTTATACAAAAGCAAAACCGGGAGATGAAGACTGGGATGGTACCGTTGTTTCAGGCGGAGTATACGGTGATACCAGAATGGTACCGCTTTTAGCAAAATGGACTGTAAAGAAAAATGATCCGAATAATGTATGGATCAGAAAGGAAAATCAGGATATTACCGATAATCATTCTGGTGCAGCGACATTTGAAATAACAGGTACAGACGAAATAAAAGGAAACAGAGTATATTACAGGGTTGCGGATGATATATCGGTTGCAATGCAAAAAGGTGATGTATTTGACCCTTCAGGGTGGCGTGTATATACGAAACCGGTATATTTGACCAATCTGCCTACTGTGCTCAAACGCGAATCTCCGATAAATGGTACGGATAAAGTAGAACTTCAGAGAATATGTAACGGCGGAGTTATTGAAGTGTGCGAAGTTACGCCTACAAAAGTTACTGATGAAGACGGAAATGTAACAGGTGAAGAACTCATTGTACATAAGTTTGGAACATCAGATGAAATCGATACTTCTGCTGACAGTGAAGAAGCAATGGTGCAGGAAAATACGGCACCGGGAACGGTTATCTCATATTCGGTTGTCCTTAATGGTGCAATGGATGTAAAGAAATTGTTCCTTATACCTGATTGGGAATCATATGAATATGAGTATTATGATTATGCGTACTATGACTGTGATACCACATGGAGAGAGTGTTGGACTTACCAATATATTTCAAGACTCAGAATGGATGGAGAAGTTGAGAATAAATGGGGAAAGAAACTTCCTGAAAAAAACTTCGGAAGCTATGATTCCAATGGTAAATTCTCCTATACATCAAGGCAGTATTCATATGTAGGAACAGAAAGTAAAGCACCGCTTGTAAGTATTGTGTCACCATCCCGTGCAGGTTACAAAGGCGGGTCAGATCTTGAAAAGGCTACAGGATTCAGGTTCTACGATTATCTTGACTTGCCGCGTTGGGACTTACAGTATTATATGAGAACTATACCTGCCGAGAAGGGATATTATTCAATGCCGCAGACCGGAATCGAAAAATATATAGTAGAAGTCGGACCGGTTAAAGCAGATATAATGGTAGATGTTAACGGTAAGGAAGAAGAAGTTACGGCCGGAGAAACCTATAAAAGGACAATGTATGTAGCTACAGCGGAAAAGGATGATAAATCTATATATGTTGCTACGGAACTGCTTCCGGATGAGAATGGAAATTATAACAGGGTTGATGTGCCGGTTACCGTAAAAGCGATTGATATGGCAGGCAATATGGCTGTAAGAGATGTTACACATACCATAGGTCTTCCGTATGCGGAATTCGAACCATATGCATATTATAAAGATCCTGTTGCGATGAAATATTCATCTCAGAAATATAAGGAAGAAGAAGGATTGTTTGTATTCTACCCTGATATTGAAGATGAAACGGATGATTTCAAGGCAGAATGGTACAAGATTGCAATTGTACCGCAGGGAGAAGAGCCTGATGAGAATACTCAGTGGATTAGTCTCGGTGATGCAGATGTTGTGGACGGCGAGAAGAATTTTGAGATAGAAGATGAGCAGGGCAACAAGCTTAAAGCGAGATTGTGGAAAGCCGACACTTGTCCGATACTTTGGGTAGATATTCCTGTCAGAGGTTCGACTATCAATAAGAGTATATATATTACATACGAAACAAAGTATGGTAACAAATATAATTACACGTCAATTGATGAGGAAAGTCAGAAAGTAAGAAAAACATACAAGATGGCGGATTTTGTGTATGATACGTCGGATGTACCGGAATTGATTGACCTTGATGAGACTACGACATACAGAGTGACTACTGTTGACAAATCATCAGATCCTATGAGCGGTGTATCAATAGAGCTTGCGGACGGACAGATGATTAACGGTAAATTAAAAAGAAAGAATTTTTACAAATTTAATGTAACAACGGATCAATATACAAAAGTATATTACTCTTTCAGGACAAGATGGGGCGGAGTAGAACCTGTAAGAGGAGAAATACCGCCAAACTCAACCATTACTCTTGATACAAGAGACCTTGGAGTTAAGTATACATCAGATTCTCCGTTTAAGGGTTCTGCATGGCTGGAGGATTGGACTGTTGACTTTATTCCTGTAACGATTGATACATATACTGTTACAGAATATACTGAAGAATATTCTGAAGCCGGAGAATTGGTAAATACTACATCAACAGTAGTTGATACATATGAAAAAGAAGGCGAAATTGTAAATGGAAGGGCAAAATATTATGAGCTTCCTATGCTTGACGAGATGTTCGTACGTCGAAGTGAAGAATATCATGATTTCTATAACGATGATACCAGCTCAATGAACTACAGATTATTCCTTGAGACGGAACTCGATTATAACAGTCTTAACGGATATAACGATTTCCACTGGTATATGAGCAGAAAAATGGCATATACGAATACATTGTTCGACAATACGACAATGGTATTTGGTAAAGACGTATCAGAATATCTGGAACCTGAAACGGATATAGATTTTGCAAATTCGTATATTTATATCTATCCTGTTAAGGAAAATGAAGAATCAGGGGTAGTGGATTATGTAAAATCAGGAGAATGCGTAAGAAAGATACCGCTTCCTTCAAATATCAGGGAAGTTACATATTCGGCAGGATATGGTACAGAGTATACAGCACTTGGATTTGATGTAGACCTTAACGCATATGTTACCGAACAGACAGTAGAGTATGAGGATAGCCTTGAAAACGGAACTACTGTTGAAAAAATAGGAATGCCGAAAGAAGGAACATATGGTGCATTTGTTGAGATAGCAACATTCCTTGAGGATGAAAATGGTGAACCG
>SVEK01000025.1 GCA_015057405.1 Lachnospiraceae bacterium | reverse complement strand
AACAGAATGCTCGGAGTATCAGTTAACAATGTTGCGAAGTCAACAGAGAAGCTTTCATCAGGTTACAGAATCAATCGTGCCGGTGATGATGCAGCAGGACTTTCAATCTCAGAGAAGATGAGAGGCCAGATCAGAGGTCTTGAGCAGGCTTCAACTAACGCACAGGACGGTGTATCTCTTATCCAGACAGCTGAAGGAGCTCTTAACGAGATTCACAGCGTAGTACAGAGAATGAGAGAACTTACAGTTCAGGCTTCTAATGACACAAACGTAACAGCAGACCGTGTAGCTATTGCAAAAGAGATTCATGCTCTTACATCAGAGATTACACGTATTGCAAGTCAGACAGAGTTCAATACGATGAAGCTTCTTGATGGTAGCTTTACAGGTAAACAGCTTCAGGTTGGAGCTAATGCAGGACAGCAGATTGATATTAACATTGAAGCAATGAGTGCCGGTACAAGTGGTCTTGGATTGGAGGATATTGGTGGAGTTGTATCAGCAGGAGAAGCAGATGATATTACAGAACTTCTTAAGACTATTGATTCAGCACTTAGTTCAGTATCAACACAGAGATCAGCACTTGGTGCAATCCAGAACAGATTGGAGCACACAATTGCTAATGCTGACAACGTAGCAGAGAACCTTACAGATGCTGAATCACGTATCCGTGACGTAGATATGGCAGAAGAGATGGTTAACTTCTCTAAGAACAATATCTTGCAGCAGGCAGGTCAGTCAATGCTTGCTCAGGCTAATCAGTCAACACAGGGAGTATTATCACTTCTTCAGTAATGTTTTAGCACGTGTTGTGTAACTGGCAACATTAGTTGTAAATTTAAAGAGTTAAGATCGGCCTTTATGGCCGGTCTTAATTTGAATATATGACATATTTTGGGAGGATTAGCGGTATGAATAATACTATAGGAGAGGTTATTAATTTGACTGATGATATGTGTGAATTATTTTATCAGCAAAAAAATGAAGAAGCATTGGGTAAGATGAATATTTTTTTGAATAATGTTGTTGCCATAAGCGGGTCACTTTCAGATGAAGACGGTCAAAAGGTACTTGGAGTACTAACAGAAGCTTTAAATGCCATGGAAGCAAAGGACTACGTTTTGTTGGCGGATATATTAAAATATGATATGATAGATGTGTTAAAAGCAGTATAAAAAAGTTGAAGATAAAATCAGATATTAGCATAGGATAAAAGTTAAGATAAGACAAAATCAAAGATAGGACAAAAACTTAGATAAGACAACATAACAGTGACAGCATATAAGTTACTTTAGGGATTAACATATTATTGGAAAGATGGGAAAAACGTATGGGATATTATAATGATAACATTACAGCATTGAAAGAATACAAACCGAAGCTATACAGTAAACTTGAGAAGGAATTAGCAGAGTATGACCATGGATTACCTTCGGATGTAGAATTTTTGGAGGCCAGAGACGGTAACCGGTATATGCAGATTAAGAAGGATAATAATCTTATTCGTCTTGGCAGCAGTTATAATCCTGTTCGTGAAGCAGTTCAGTGGGCTTCGCAGTATTCTTTTGTTCAGTACAAAAATGTTGTTGTGATGTTTGGTCTTGGATGCGGTCATTTTGCCAATGCACTTAGGGAACTTATGCAAAATAGCGACAGACTAATTATATATGAACCTGTAAGTGATGTTTTTTTTAGGATATTACATGAAGTCGATATGACTAAACTTATCAAAGCTGATAATGTAAGTTTTGTCGTTGGAGAACCGGATAAAGCAGGTCTTTATGATATTGTTTCTATTTTTGTGCACTGGTCCAATGTGGAATATATGAAAGCAGTAGTTCATCCGGGGTATGATAAGGCGTTTGCAGATGAATATAGTGCATATGTTAAAGAGATGAACAGTGTTATAGGTTCGATTAAGGTGGAAGGCAATACGGAATCATTTTTTGGCTGTGATGTAGCGAATAATACGGTACATAATCTAAAATATGTTATGAATGCCAATTATCTGGCAGATTTTGTGGGGGTATTTGACAAAGATACGGTTGGTGTTGTCGTTGCGGCAGGGCCTTCTCTTGATAAGAATATACAAGTTTTACATGACATGAAAGAAAAGGCTGTGATATTTGCAACAGATACCTCATTAAAACGTTTATATGAAGAGAATATAGTGCCTGACTTTGTTGTTTCCATAGATCCCAGAAAACCGCGTTGGATGTTTGAAAATGTAGGATTTGAGAATATTCCGTTTTTGTGTAAAATAGATAGCAATTTTGAGGCAATGGATATTCACCAGGGACATAAAATATTTGTGAATCCGTCAGAGTTTTTCAAGAATATGTTTCAGTATGCCGGGATGGAATATGATGTAGAAAAAAGCGGCGGTTCGGTTGCGACAATGACATTTGCACTGTGTTATACATTAAGGATTAAAAACATTGTCCTTATAGGACAGGATCTTGCTTATCAGGGTGGATTCTCCCATGCCGGCAAGAAAAATATGGAGATAATGAATGAAGAAAACACAATTACTTATGTTAAGGGTAATTATGAGGAACGTGTTAAGACGAGGGGAGACTGGCTGATATATTTAGAGTGGTATGAAAGAATGATAAAGTCCATACCTGAGGGTGTAAGGGTAATCAATGCTACAGAAGGTGGCGCATACATCGAAGGTACCGAATTAATGACTCTTAGAGAAGTATGCGATACGATGTGTGTTGAAGATAAGAGAATTACAGAGGTTATAGAAAATGTCCTGTCAAAATCCCACGAGGATAAACGAGATAAAATTTTGGAATTTTTCGAGCAGTGCGTTAAAGATATAAAAGCTATGAAGCAGGATTTTGAGAAGGCTGTAACTCTTTGCAATAGATTTGAAAGAAAATATGAGAAGTCACGTATATTAACTTCAGAATTGATTAAATGTATGAAGGATATAAGCAGGATTAATAAGAGAATTGGAGATATGCCGGTATTCTTATTAATTGATGAAATGATAAAGAGCAAGGATAAAGACAGTATTAAAGGTATATATGAAGGCGGTAATGATGAATATACGAGCAATATGAACATGATTCGCAATACAAGACAGGTGTTCAGGTTAAGTCTGGAAGCTCTTAGTGAAATAAAGGATGACATATTTGAGGCAGTTGCAGATATGAGACAACAGTTATAGGATAATAATGATAAATATCTTACAAATAATTGAATGAGGTTATACAATGAATAATAAGAATGTACTGCTGTTATTTGGAAAAACGGCTTATGATGCAATGAATGGGTATTTGAGAGAACTTGGGGCTGCATTTGTTAAGATGGGATATAACGTGGATTATCTTGACGGAAGAGATGAAGATTTCCCTGAAAAACTCTATGATACAACATTAAACAATGATTATAAGTTTATTATGGCATGCAATTCTATTTTGACAGGCTATGATAAGCTGGTTCTTAAAGACAGCATATTTTGTTGCCTGATGTTTGATCATCCGGCTTGTCTGTTTGAAAGAATAGATATTGCTGATGAAAGTGTTCTTATTATTCACTGTGATTTGCGGGGAGCGGAATATATTGCCCGTTATTGTAGTAATGTCGGAAGTGTCGGTTTTGTTCCGTTGTCGGGAAGTTATATAGAACATCGTATTCCTTTTTCCGAAAGGGAATACGATGTTGTGTTTACAGGTTCTAATAATTGTTCCAAAGAAATATATGAAAAAAGAATATTGACATTGTCGGCCGATAATAGGCAGATAGCAGATAAGCTTATAGGGATAATGAAAGATGATCCTATGCTGATGCAGCAGGATGCACTAAGTATGTTGCTTGAGTATAATAACATTAGTGTCAATGACAGACAGTTTTATATTATGATGGCGCGTCTTAGCGGTGTTGAAGCATATATGAGAGCCTGGGTCAGGGAAGAAGTTGTCAGAACTATAATTGATTCGGGAATCAAAATTCATATATTTGGAAACGGATGGGAAAAACTTGAATGCGAACATCCGGAAAACATTATTCGTATGGATGGATATGGGGATATTTCTTTGCAGGCAGTTGCTAATTCGAAAATATCCCTTAATGTTATGCCATGGTTTAGGGGTGGTTTTCAGGAGAGAATTGCATCTGCTATGTTGTGTGGTACGATTGCCCTTACGGATACCAGCACATACATTGAAGAAAATTTCAACAACATGGAAGACATTGTGCTGTATGATTTGAAAAATATAGCACAAATTCCTGAAATAATAAAAGAAGTATTGTCTGATGAGGATAAGGCGGCAGGCATTGCAGCTAAGGGATATGAAAAAGCCATAAACGGACATACGTGGTATCACAGAGCCTGCGAAATGATGGAAACTATTGATGATAGTATAAGTTGGTTAACAGAAGTTAGAAATCATGCTGACGGCAATGCTAAAGAGTATCAGCCGGATGTGTCTGTTATTGTTCCTGTCTACAATGCGGAAAGTACATTGGAAAATTGCCTGGGTAATCTTGTTAACCAGACGCTTAATAACATCGAAATAATTATCGTTGATGATTGTTCGACGGATAGAAGTCCGGAGTTGATAAGAAGCTGTCAGATTCAATATCCGTACACGGTTAAAGTTATTTTTTCAGATAAAAAACTTGGTCCCGGAGGGGCACGCAATTTGGGAATTGCCTGTGCAACCGGCAAATACATAGGGTTTGCGGATGCGGACGATATTATGGATGTTACAATGTATCAAAAAATGTATGAGAAGGCTGTATCAGACGATTATGATATAGTTGATGTAGGATTTTACAAAGAGGAAACAGATGAAAACATACTGTACGTGGGAGATGATTGTACCGGATTGCTTGATGACAAAAAAAGAAGTCAGTTGATATTCGGTGCAGGCGGATATATTTGGTCAAAGATATTTAAAAGGGAGTTGTTTGAAGGAGTTGCGCAGCCCTTTAGAGAAAACTGCATATTAGAAGATTGTGATTTTATGATATGGATGTTTGGTAAAGTCAGAAAGATTGGAACCATAAAAGAAGTATTGTATGTGTACAAATATTATCCGGGTTCAGTTTCCCGCAGTCAGGAATTGATGTTTTACTACAATAATGTGTATCAGGCTATAGAAGCTCTTAATTTGCGTTTATCCGGTCTTGATAATTATCAGGGAATTAAAGAAGCTGTTGAGGCAATCATATATAAGATTTATTCCTGTGCGTTGAATCGTTGTATCATGGAAAATTGTGACAGCAGAATAGTTAGCGGGAATGAGTTGATTGCTAATCTTGTTAAATTGAAAAACAAAACAACTCAAAGTGATTATGATAATAATAAATATGTTAAACTTGAACTTAATAAAGCCGATATTGATATTATGAAGAAAATTGATGAGCTATATTAGCCAATGTGTATTCTTTGAAGAGAAGGAAGCGATTATATTATGAATAATCAAAATGAATTAGCTATTAACGGAGGAATTCCTGTAAGAGATTCCAAGATATTTTATGGACGTCAGTGTATAGAAGCGGATGATATAGAGGCTGTTACCGGTACATTGTCAAGCCCATTTATTACATGCGGACCAAAAGTAACTGAGTTTGAAAAACGCTTGTGTGATTTTACGGGAGCAAAGTATTCTGTGGCTGTAAGCAATGGTACAGCTGCTCTTCACTGTGCTTGTATTGCTGCAGGAATTGGTCCCGGAGATGAAGTAATTACATCTCCTATTACTTTTGCTGCCAGTGCTAATTGTGCATTTTACTGTGGGGCTAAACCTGTATTTGCTGATATTAATCCTGAAACATATAATATTGATCCGGAAAGTATAAGAGCTCATATAACTGAAAAAACCAAAGCAGTTATTGCAGTTGATTTTACCGGTCAGGTTGTTCAGATAGAAGAAATAAGAAAAATATGTGATGAGTATAATCTTGTATTTATTGAAGATGCTGCTCATTCAATCGGCACAAAATATAATGGTGATTCCGTAGGTTCTTTGGCGGATATGACAACCTTTAGTTTCCATCCTGTAAAAACTATTACAGGTGGTGAAGGCGGAGCCATTCTTACTAACAACAAAGACTATTATGATAAACTAACCCTGGCTCATGCACATGGGATTATCCGTGATAAACAGATGATGGAGGAAGGTGCGCATGAAGGTGTATGGTATTACGAACAGATAATGCTTGGATATAATTACCGGATGACGGATTTTCAGGCGGCTTTGTTAATAAGTCAGTTAAGTAAAATGGAGCGATTTAAATCAAGGCGAAAAACTATCGTTGCGAAATACGACGAAGTTTTTTCAAAGATGCCTGAAATAATTGTTCAAAAAGAAATACCGGAATCCGATACCTGCAGACATTTGTATATTATAGGACTGGATTTGGAGAAGCTTACATGTACCAGAAAAGAGTTCTTTGATGCCATGAGTGCAGAAAATGTTCAGTGTCAGGTTCATTATATACCGGTTTACTGGTTCCCGTATTATAAGAATTTGGGATATGAAAAAGGGTTGTGTCCTGTTGCAGAGGATGTATATAGCAAAATTATGAGTATACCGTTATATCCGCTTATGACGGATGATGACGTAGATGATGTTATCACAGCTGTTAAAAAGGTAGTTGCTGCTTATAGAAAGTAATAATGGGAAGTGGTTAATATGAACATAGCAATAATTACGGCAAGAGGCGGAAGTAAAAGAATTCCGCAAAAAAATATTAAAGAATTTTATGGTAAACCAATAATATGTTACTCAATAGAAGCGGCACTAAAGTCAAAGTGTTTTGATACGGTTATGGTGTCCACGGATGATTATAAAATTGCTGATATAGCAAGCGGGGCAGGAGCCGAAGTTCCGTTTATGAGAAGTAGTGAAACATCCGATGATTATGCTACTACAACGGATGTTATAAAAGAAGTGCTGGATAATTATGAAAAGATAGGGCGTCACTACGATTTAGGGTGTTGTATATATCCAACGGCACCATTTGTTACGGATAGTAAGTTAAATGAAGCGATGAACTTGCTGAGTAACAGTAATGCAGACAGTGTTATGCCGGTTGTGGCATATTCTTTTCCACCCCAGAGAGCTGTGCTTGTGAAAGACGGCGTGTTGGTTCAGCAGTATCCGGAGTATTATAGTTGCAGATCGCAGGATTTGGAGCCGATATACCACGATGCCGGACAATTTTATGCATTTAATATAACCAGGTTTGAAAAAACCGGGAAAATAGTTGGTGATAATACGGTTCCTATTATTGTAAGTGATTTGGAAGTACAGGACATAGATAATTACGAGGACTGGGAAATCGCAGAAATGAAGTACAGATTAATGATAAAATAATGGCAGTCGCATAGACCTTAACAGAAAAAAGTTGGAAAAATTTAACGGGGTATATATATGTTTTCATTATTTGAAAAAATTAACAATAACGAAGTATATATAATTGCTGAAATGAGTGCAAATCACGGTGGAAATTTGGATAATGCATTAGAGATTGTCCGCAAAGTGGCAGAAGCGGGAGCAGACTGTTTGAAAATTCAGACTTATACAGCGGACAGTATTACATTAGATTGTGATAGTGAAGATTTTCAGATACACGGCGGTTTGTGGGACGGATATAAGCTGTATGATTTATATACGGATGCAGGTACACCATACGAGTGGCAGAGTAGGATAAAAGAAGAATGTGATAGATACGGAATAGATTTTTTGTCCACTCCGTTTGATAATGATGCCGTGGATTTTTTGGAAGATATAGGATGTGAAGCATATAAGATAGCAAGTTTTGAACTGGTAGATATTCCGTTAATTGAATATGCTGCCGCAAAAGGGAAACCGATGATTATCTCCTGTGGAATGGGCAGCAGAGAAGAGATAGAGGAAGCTGTAGCTGCTTGTATGAGAGTAGGGAATCAGCAGATTGTGCTTCTTAAGTGCTGTAGTGAATATCCTGCTAATTGGGAAAATATGCATTTGGCCAATATTCCTGATATGATAGCAAATTACAAAGTTCCTGTTGGGTTATCTGACCATAGTGAAGGGTTTGTTGCATCGACGGTTGCAGTATCGTTAGGCGCGCATGTTATTGAAAAGCATGTTAAGCTTGAAGGGGTTTCCAGTGCAGATAGTGAATTTAGTATGCTGATGGATGATTTTGCAGACATGGTTAATAATGTTCGTATAGTCAATAAAATGATTGGAAATGTGAACTATGGGCCGACAAAAGGTGAAAGTGCCAATTATCTGTTTAGAAGAAGCCTGTTTGCAGTAAAAGATATTAAAAAAGGCGAGTTATTTAGTGATGAAAATGTAAGAAGCATCAGACCGGCACAGGGCTTAGAACCAAAGTATTATAGTGAATTAATCGGAAATGTTTCTTTAAGTGATATTAAGCGCGGTGAACCAATTAAGCCGTATCATTACAGAGACATTAATTGAATGAGGTGAAGACAATGGAAACTTTTTATTCAAGGGAAGAACTTAAGCATTTAGGTATTAAGTCATACGGTGAAAATGTACTTATCAGCAGAAATGCCATATTATATACACCGGAGTTGCTGGAGATAGGAAATAATGTTCGTATTGATGATTTTGTTACTATCGGTGGAAAAGTTGTTCTAAATAATTATATTCATATAGCGCAGTTTTGTGGTCTTTACGGAGCCGAGAAGGGGATTTATTTTGAGGATTATTCATGTTTGTCCTCAAAAGGTATTATATATGCTACTTCCAACGATTATTCAGGAGAGTCAATGACCAATCCGATGGTTCCTCAAAAGTATAAACCCACGGATATAAATGCACCGGTAAGATTATGTAAGCATGTTGTGGTTGGTTGCATGTCTGTTGTTTTACCGGGAGTTACTATCGGAATCGGTTCCTCCGTAGGGGCAATGAGTCTTGTATGTAAATCTCTTGAGCCATGGGGGGTATATGCCGGATGTCCGGTAAAAAGATTAAAAGACAGAAGTAAAAAAATATTAGAGTTAGAGGAACAGCTAAAGAATGATTGTATTTAGAGTAGACGGAAACAAAGACATAGGCTTAGGGCATGTTATGCGGTGCTTGTCTATTGCGGACTCATTTAGAAAAAATAAAAAAGAATGTGTTTTTGTTATGGCAGATAATTCTGTTGAAGAGCTAATTGAGACCAGAGGATACAAAGTAGTTGTACTGAACACTTGTTATGAATCACCGGAATTGGAAATCGACAGTATTGAAGATACAATCTGCCCTCTGTCACCTGAATTATTAATTGTTGATTCTTATTATGTGACGTATGAATATTTAAAATACTTAAATGAACTTGCCAAAGTGGTATATATTGATGACTTGGCGGCATTTCCGTATCCTGTTAAAGCGCTGATTAATTATAATGTTTTCGGCCCGGACATGGATTACGGGTTATTATATCGTGATGCGGTGATAAAGCCGGACAAATTGTTTCTGGGAATCAAATACGTTCCTTTAAGGGATGAGTTTTCTGATGTCAATATCCGTAGTCAAAAAGAAAAAGTGAAGGATATTTTTGTATCTACCGGAGGAGCAGATTCTTTGCATATCGGATTTAAGCTTGTGGATTATCTATGTAAACAATCTCCAAAATATAATTATCATTTTGTTATAGGTGCCGTGAATGAGGATTATGAAGCTATTAACAAAATAGCCTGCAACAGATCTGATATTGTTATTCATAGAAATGTAAAGAATATGAAAGAATTGATGTTGTCATGTGATATGGCTGTATCTGCAGCGGGAAGTACATTATACGAACTGTGTTCCTGTGCGATACCTACAATTACATATATTTTGGCGGATAACCAACAAAGAGGTGCAAAGGCATTTGAGCAGTTAGGTCTTATGAAAAATGTAGGGGATGCCAGGTTGATAGAGGATTTTTCAGAGGTAATTGTAAATGAAATTGAAACACTTGCATGTAATCTGCAATTAAGAAAGAAGATGTTTGCCAATATGCAGGAGCTTGTAGATGGAAATGGAGCAAACAGACTGGCCGGAGAATTAGCACTGTTGATATAGTTTTGAATAAAATATAGTAATATTTCAAATGTGGTAATCAGAATGAAAAATGTTGCTAAAGCAATTAATCTTATATACGCACATGATAAAGGTTTATACGGCAGAAATGTTACTGTGGCTATAGTTGACAGCGGAATATATCCTCACGAGGATTTTCGTGGCAGAGACGGACTTAGAATTGTTGAGTCTGTTGATATGGTTAATAATATAAATATGTTCTATGATGATTGTGGACACGGAACTCATGTGGCAGGGATTCTTGGGGGTGCCGGAAAGGAATGCACAGGAGTGGCTCCTTTATGTAATTTTGTGAGCGTAAAGGTTCTTGATAAGCAGGGAAACGGAAAACTTGCCAATGTCATCAGAGGACTTGAATGGATTAAAAATAATTACAGAATATATAATATTCGCATTGTGAATATATCCGTTGGAACACCGGTGTTTAAGAATTATGATGAGGAGTCAGAACTGATACAGGCAGTTGAACAGTTGTGGAATCTTGGGATGATAGTGACTGCAGCTGCCGGTAATAACGGCCCGAAAACCGGAACTATAGGTGCACCGGGGATTAGCAGAAAAGTAATAACTGTCGGTGCATCAGATTCGAATAACAAATATTCCGGAAGAGGTCCAACAAAATCATGTATTATGAAACCTGATATAGTTGCTCCCGGAAGCAACATTATTTCATGCAGTAATATAAGAGGAAAGCGTTATTCTGTGAGAAGCGGAACATCTATGTCAACGCCGGTTGTTTCAGGTGCAATTGCACTACTGTTATCAAAATATCCGGAAATGACTAACAGAGAAGTAAAGATACGACTTAAGAATTGTGCCGTGGATATGGGATTACCACATGAGATACAGGGTTGGGGATTTTTGGATATACAGAAATTGTTGAAAGAATGAAATGATAATGTTATTATGTTAATATTATTATGTGGATTTAGTTGTGTTTTGTGAATTGAATTGTTAAGTGGATAATAGGATGTATTAAAGGTTTGTCTCGGACGGTTTTACAGGGGAGGATTTTGTTTTATGGTTGCAATAAGAGTGGATGCTAACACCACAATATCAACAGGACAGATTATGAGATGTATAACGGTGGCAAAAGCTCTGCGGAGTGAGAATGTGGATGTTGTTTTTATTACAGCGGACAGTTATCCTGAAGATATTCTTAAAGAGTATGGCTTCAATTATATTGTTATGGATACTGACTATAAGAAACCACATTCGGAACTCGACAAATTAAAGGAGATTATTATCAATAATGATATTAATACGCTTCTTTTGGATTCTAACAGAATAGACCAGCAGTATATTAATTCCTTGAAAGAGTATGTTGATATTTCTTACTTTGACGATATGGATAAAATGTATAAAGGTCTTAAAAATGTAATTCAGTATTCACCCTTTTCCGACTGGGGTGAGTATCTTCAGAGTTATTGCGGAACTACCACCAGTCTGTACATTGGTTCAATGTATGCACCTCTTAGAGATGAGTTTGCAGGCAGGGAGCATATAATAAAGCGTGACGTTGATAATATTCTTGTTACAACCGGCGGTACGGATCAGATGGAAGTTGCGTATAAACTGTTGACTTTATTGGTAAAAGAAGACAGATTAAAGAATGTTAATATCAATGTAGTTATTGGTTCAATGTATGAGAATAAAGAAAAATATGAAGAATTTACCAAGTATCCTAATATAACACTTCATAAGGATGTGCAAAGTATCTCGGATTTGATGCTTAGGGCGGATATTGCAGTATCTGCAGGCGGAACTACTCTTTTAGAGCTTTGTTCCTGCGGAACTCCTACTGTTACATTTGCGGTATCCGACAGGCAGAATGAATGGGTACGTCAGATGGTTAATTTCAGATACATGCTTGGAGTGGGAGATATAAGAACTTCATTTGATTATAAGCTGACTTCAATCAAAGATTATGTCATGTCTTTATGCGATGATTATGAAAAGCGAATTGAAATGTCCGCAAGTGTAAGCAGACTGGTTGACGGACACGGAGCATTTAGAATTGCAAAAGGATTGATGTAATCATTTTACGGATGATAGTTAAATCATAATTTAATATTTGCAATAAAAAGACCCTGTACATCTGAGTATGCACAGGGTCTTTTCTGGGGAGGATTAAGTATTAAAACCTCATCTTTGGAATTAACGACATGCAAAAAAGAGGGGGGATTTTGCATGACGTTTCCGTAAACAAAGGTGTTGCTTTGCTTAACGGGTTATTATCATTATTAACACATTTTGTGATATTATACATTTTTCAAAAAAAATATATATGAATATATGAAATTGATTGGCAGCATACTAACAAAAAAGTGTATTTATGGAGGTATGCGACATGTTAGATTATACTATTTCAGATGTTGAAGGACGTGAAATACTTGATTCCAGAGGTAATCCGACTTTGGAAGCAGAGGTGACATTAGACAATAAGGTGACAGGATGTGCAAGTGTTCCGAGCGGAGCGTCTACCGGAATATTTGAAGCAAAGGAACTAAGGGATGAAGATGAACGTTATAACGGAAAAGGTGTAAGGAGTGCTGCATATAATATCAATACTGATTTAAGAAAGTCATTACTTGGGAAAAATGTACTGAATCAGAAAAACCTTGATGGTATGATGTGTGAAACAGACGGAACAGAGAGAAAAACAAAATATGGTGCCAATGCCATACTGGCGACGTCACTGGCAATTGCAAATGCAGGCGCTAAGGCGACGGGATTACCATTATACAAGTATCTTGGAGGAATTTGTTCGTATAAACTGCCTGTTCCGATGATGAATATTTTAAATGGCGGAGCTCACGCCCGAAACAATCTTGACATACAGGAATTTATGATTATGCCTGTGGGAGCCTGCTGTTTTAATGAAGCGCTTAGAATGGGAACTGAGGTGTATCACGAATTAAAAGGAATATTGGCGGATAAAGGGCTGGTAACGGCAGTAGGTGATGAAGGAGGATTTGCTCCGGATGTTGGAAGTCTTGAAGAAACCTTGGATTTGTTAATGGAATCTGTAAATAAAGCCGGATATAAGCCGGGTAAAGATATATGTTTTGCTCTTGATGTGGCGGCCAGTGAATGGAAAAGTACGAAAGGGAAAGGATATTATACTTTGCCTAAGGAAGGAAGGGATTACAATTCGGATGAACTTATAGATATGTATTCGAATCTGATTAAAAAATATCCTATTGTGTCTATTGAAGATCCTCTTGATGAAGAAGACTGGGAAGGCTGGAAAAAGATAACAAAAAAACTTGGTGGAAAGATTCAGCTTGTTGGGGATGATTTGTTTGTAACTAATACTGAAAGATTAAAAAAGGGAATTAATGAAGGTTGTGCCAATTCCATTTTGATTAAATTGAATCAGATAGGAACATTAACAGAGACAATAAAGGCAATTGAACTGGCACATAAAGCCGGATATTCTGCTATAGTAAGTCATAGGTCGGGTGAAACAGAGGATACATTTATTGCTGATTTGGCTGTTGCCATGAATGCGGGACAGATTAAAACCGGAGCTCCATGCAGAGCAGAACGTACTGCAAAATACAACAGACTCTTAAGAATTGAGGAGGAGCTTGGTTCATCCTCAGAGTATGGAGGCGTTGATATAGAATTTGGCAGAAAAGCTTAATGATGTAATTATAATAACAGGATTAAAATAAATATAATTACTGTATTGACATGTGAGAGTTCCTAATAGATGATATATATGAGAAAAAATGTTATGGGGTCCGATTGTTTGTTGGATTAGGGAAAAATTTAAGGAGGAGATTCACATGATAAATACAGTTGAAAGATTGGGGTTTGGATGTTATCTGCCAAAGAAAAGCAGAGAGGAAGCTACAGAAATAATAGTACAGGCAATAGAGTGCGGATACAGATATTTTGATACGGCATCATTTTACGAGACCGAACGTTCTCTGGGTGAAGCAATAGCAAAAACCGGTATTAATAGGGAAGAAATTTCTGTTGCATCAAAGTTGTGGATAGATGAAAAAGGATATGATGGTGCAAAAGCTGCATTGTATAGAACTCTTGACAGACTTGGACTTGATTATATAGACACTTATCTTATTCATTGGCCTAAGAGTAGTGTGGATGATAATGAGTGGAGAGAAATCAATGCCCAAACATTTGTGGCAATGCTCGAACTGAAAAAAGAAGGTGTGGTTAAGAATATTGGTACAAGTAATTTCCTGCCGCATCATATATCAGTACTACTGGAAAATAATCATATCCCGGTGGTTAACCAGCTTGAGCTGCATCCGGGATATGTTCAGTCTGCTGCAGTTTCATTTTGTGAAAATATGAATATATCGGTTCAGGCGTGGAGTCCTCTCGGAAGAGGTGCGGTGCTTGAGGATAAATTTCTTGCTACCCTTAGTAAAAAATATGGAAAAACTGTTGCTCAGTTATGCCTGATATATTTATTGCAAAAAAATATTATGCCTATAGTAAAAGCATCAGCAAAAGAGCGATTGCTTGAAAATCGGGATATATTCGATGTTTCCATGGAAACGGAAGATATAATGATGATTGACAGTATGCCGCAAACCGGCTGGTCGGGAGAACATCCGGATTTCATTATTCCGCAAAAAAAGAGTAATTTTAATCAATAATTTATTATATAGATTGTTGTTGCGGGCTAAGCAGTATGAAACCGAATAAAATAGTCTGTATTGTATAAGAGGGGGCTACATATTATGGATTACAGGCTGATTTTATGGGGTGTGTTACTGTTTTTAGGGCTGTTTTGTTTTTTTCGCAGGATTTACAATTTAACTGTAATACTGTATAATTAGAAAATGGTTGTGCTTGTCTTTATATAGGCTGGGACGATGATGACTTAGGGTTTGTCTTCATTTAAGATGAAACGATGAGGATGGGGGCTGTTTTCATTTAAGTCGAAACGATGAGGACTGATTTTTTATATAATGTTAACCGGAATGAGGAATTACTGATCATGGAAGAAAAAGAAATATTAGAAAAAGTAGAGGAAGGACAGAAAAAGAATCTCTTACAACGTATTGATTGGAAAAAGATTTGGAAGTATATATGTGAGATTGATTTGTATTGCCTGCTGGCACCGTTTTGTATGTTGGCGGTTTTATATGTTTTTTGTGCTTTTACGGGACTGTGGCCGGAAGAAGACAATATTTATAATTCATTTGCTCTTCAGGCGGACTCATGGCTTAAGGGTAGTCTTTCATTGATAAACGGAGAGAATTATTCGTATTTGGAGCTTGCCATATTTAACGGACAATATTACGTTAGTTTCCCGCCGTTTCCGTCATATGTTTTGTTGCCGTTTTCGCTTGTTTACGGTATTAATACTCCGGATGGGAAAATTACTGTAGTCTTTGTTTTGATTGGTGCTTTATATGCATACAAGCTTTGCAGAGAGCTTCTTGGAAATGAACGCAAAGAAATTGCATTCCTTATCAGTATGATGATATATATTGGAAGTAATACACTATTCTTTAGCGTTATTAGCTGGGTATGGTTTATGGCACAAAGCATGTCATTTACCCTTACAATACTGGCACTGTATTTTGCAGTTAAGGCAAAGCCGGGGCGTTCTTTATTTTTCTGGGCATGTGCAGTGGGATGCAGACCGTTCCAGATATTGATGTTCCCGGTAATGATAATGCTTATGATAAGAACATGGACTGCCACAGAAACGGATTTCAAATTATGGAACAAGATAAAAAAGCAGTGGTATAAGGGTATACCTTGTTTTGTGGTTGCGATATCTTATTGTATACTTAATTACGTCAGATTCGGTAGTATAATGGAATTTGGACATAACTATCTTCCTGAATTTACAAGGGAAGAAGCAGGGCAGTTTAACATAGTATATCTTGAAGAAAATATGAAGAAAATGTTCAGACTTCCTGAAATGCCGGCAAATGAAGCATTTAATTTTTTTAACAGTGACGGAATCGCATTGTGGATAGTTAATCCGATAATGATACTGATTGTTATAACTGCAATATATAAACTTATCAAGTCAAGAGACCGGGATACTGCAATTGTTCTCGTAATTCTTGGGACAGTTATTATTCATTTGTTTGTCATCTGTATGCACAGAACTTTGGGAGGATGGCACTTTGGTAACAGATATACATGTGATCTTTTACCGATGGTGGCAGCAGGAATCTGCTTGTCCATGCCAAAAAGTGATAAGTTTCTTGTGGTGCCGAAACTGTTATTCATATACGGATTTGCAATTAATATGATAGGAACGGTAGCTGCGTATAATTATTGGATTTAGGAAAAATGAGCCGGTTTGTTTTTGTGGTTTGTTCATGCCGGAAAATATTATGTGAATTAAGAAAGGGAAAAATGTATTATGAGTGGTTCGATTGAAGGAAATATTATCGGTACGTTGTATTTTCTGGCATACCAGCTGGGAGGTATATTGCTTGCCCTGCGTCTGATTAAGTCAGAAAAAATGGCGTTCAGAGTGTTAATAGGTTCGGTACTTGGAAGTGTAGGAGTTCACTGGTGTCCGATTCTATTTTCATTTATGTTTGATTTTACAGTCACATCCCACATATGTGGTCTTGTATTGTTTGCACTGATTATTCTACTGGTGTACGTGCTTTCTACACCTGTAGAAAATGGTGGCAAGAAGGATAAATTGAGAAAAAAACCTAAAGAGGTCAGTTCGATAAAGGATTCAATCAGAAACTATCCGGTGCTCATTATCGGAGTACCTTTGTTTATATTTTTCTGCATGATGTTATGGAATCATACAATTGTAGAATACTCTGATGGTTCCATTCATACGGGACAGTGTACCTTTGGTGATATGAACATGCATCTTGGTTTTATCACAAGTATTGTTAATCAACAGACATTCCCACCATATTACTCGATACTTCCTGATACTAAATTGGCATATCCGTTTCTTTCGGATGCAATATCGTCAAGTGTGTATGTCTGGGGTGCATCATTAAAATTTGCGTACATGTTGCCGATGTGGATTGCCGTATTGCAGGCATTGGCAGGAATGTATATGTTTGCCAGTGAGTGGCTTAAGAGTAAATATAAAGCATTCCTTGCTTTTGTATTGTTCTTTTTTAACGGTGGATTTGGAATTATTTATTTCCTTGACGGAACATATACCTGGGATAACCTGTTTAACGGATTTTACAATACACCAACCAATCTGGTTGATGTTAATGTAAAATGGACCAATGTAATTGTAGATATGTTGTTGCCGCAGCGTGCAACATTGTTTGGATGGGCTCTTTTGTTTCCGTTGCTATGTCTTGTGCATAAGGCATGGAATCACAACAAAATCAGATATTTTCTTATTGCGGCATTTGCAGCCGGAGCGCTTCCGATGATTCATACCCACTCTTTCCTTGCACTTGGAATTATCTGCTTTGGATGGATGATAGCTGATATGGCTAAAAAGTCAGGAGTGTTATTATGGTCTGATGATGATAATGCCCAATCGACAGGAATGATATGCAAGTGTGTTCTTGCAGGAGTTGTTGTTGCGGGTCTTGGTTTGTTTTCGGCATTTTCGGCACTGCAGCCAAAAGAAGTTATTAGTGAAAATGTATATTTGATAATAGCAGTTATGGGAGTTGCGTTGTTGGCATTGTTTGGAATGTACTGTGTTGCTCATTCGTCAAAGGAGATTAGAATGATGCACATTAAAACCTGGGGAGTTTTCCTTGGGATTGTACTTATATTTGCAGTTCCGCAGTTATTATTCTGGACATTTAAACAGGTTTCAGGCGGCGGAATGCTTCACGGACATTTTAACTGGGCCAATGAAGGTGATGTTGCTGATCCGTATATGTTGTTCTATCTTAAGAATATCGGTCTTGTCGGACTGTTGTTTATTCCGTCATTCATTTGTGCAAAGAAGAGAGACCTTGCCCGTGTGATTCCGGCATTGATTATTTGGTTTATATGTGAACTGGTTGTATTCCAGCCTAATACATATGATAACAATAAGCTGTTGCTTGTAGCTTATATGCTGATATGTTGTTTTGTTGCCGGAACGATTTGTGATGTACTTAACAGCCTGGGTAAACGAATCAGTAAGGATGGTGCGGGTAATACCCCTGCTTTGATTATTAAGTGCGTGGCAACTACGGTTATCGTGGTAGTATGCAGTATATCGGCGGTGCTTACAATGGCAAGAGAGTATAATAGCGGCAGAGATAAGAACAGCTATGAATTGTATTCTAAAGACCTTGTTGACGTGTGTAAGTATATAGAAGAAAATACTCCTGCCAACTCGGTTATTCTGACAGCCAATAATCATAATAATGCTGTGGCTTCTCTTACAGGACGAAATATTGTGTGTGGTACGTCCTCGTTCCTGTTTTATCACGGTCTTGATTATTATGAGAGGGAGGCAAGTCTTAACGGCATGTATTCTGATCCGGTTAATAATGATGCTTATTTCAAAAAATACGGCGTTGATTATGTTTTGGTAAGCGGAGTAGAATACGGTACATTCAGTGAATTGAATGAAAGTGCATTGTATGAAAAATTTACATGCGAGTATTCAACTGAGGGAGTAAGACTATACAGGGTAAAATAGAGTTTAGGAGATTTACGCGGATTTTGAAATAATATTTCCGTATGATTTCGAACTTTGGAATTATATTTGTGAGAGGTGTACGTTTTATGAAAAATAATTATGTTGATGAACTGCGTAATATGGCAGGATACGATGAAAACGGTAATGAGATAGATGATGTTACGGTAGCTGATGAAAATACAGAAATTGCAAATGATGGGCAGGAGCCGCCATTTGATACAACCGGCGGGATAGAGTGTGTAGTGAAACTTAAAGAAAAGGACATGCGTCAATTTATGTTTCATCATGCGTATTCAAGTTTTTCCGGATGGTTCGGAGTGCTTATAAGTATTGCTGCCGTAGTTATGCTGATAATCGGAAGAAATCAGTACGATACAATGCAGAAGGTAGTTCTTTTGGTATTTGCATTGTTGTTTACGGTTATTCAGCCTGTTAAGATATGGTTTCGTGCAAAAATGCAGATTAGTAAACTGGATATGTTTCAGGATGTTTTGGAATACAACCTGTGCAAGGAAGGAATTCTTGTAAAGCAAGGTGAATTATATGTAAATATACGTTGGGATTCCATAAGCAGAATTAACAAAACAAAACATGCGGTATATATTTATACATCACCTGTGAGAGCATTTATTTTTCCGCTGGATCAGATTCAGAATATAGAAGAGTTTTCTGAGAAACTTAAGAATAATGTGAAGGTTAGGCGGGGAATGTAATGCAAAAATCATATGTGAGTAACAGTTATGAGGAAACATTTGAAATAGCAAAAAATATTGCAAAAGAAGCTATGCCCGGTGGTATTTACATGTTGAATGGAGATCTGGGTACGGGGAAAACGGTTTTTGCCCAAGGTTTTGCAAAAGGTCTCGGAATAGAGGATTATGTTAACAGTCCGACGTTTACCATTATGAAATCTTATATGACAGGAAGACTACCGTTGTATCATTTTGATGTATACAGAATAGGTTCTCCGGAAGAAATGTATGACCTTGACTATGAAGAATACATATTCGGAGACGGAGTGTGCCTTATTGAATGGGCAGAGATGATTGAGGAATTACTACCTGAGGATGCGGTTCGTATTACTATAGAAAAGGACATGGAACAGGACTTTGATTATAGAATGATAACAATAAGTGGAGGAAAAGCAGAATGATTTTATTGGCAATTGACAGTTCCGGACTCACAGCTACTGCGGCTGTTAATATAGACGGTGTTATCGTGTCATACCAAGCCGTTAATAATAAAAAAACTCACTCACAGACACTGTTGCCAATGATTGAAGATGTTATGGTATCTGCCGGAATTGATATTAATCAGGTGGATGCGATAGCAATTGCTGAGGGACCGGGGTCATTTACGGGACTTCGAATCGGAGCCGCAACTGTAAAAGGACTGGGGCTGGCAACGGGAAAACCTATAATACCGGTATCTACTCTTGAAGGTCTTGCGTATAATATGGCCGGATGTAAGGGGGTAATTTGCCCTATAATGGATGCAAGAAGGAATCAGGTTTATACTGCCTTATTTTATTATAATCCTGATAGTGAGCAGATGGTACAGCTAGCTCCGTCTGAGGCTATTGGAATTGAAGAACTGATAGCAAGGAATATAAAATATGATGAAATTACCTTTGTTGGAGACGGTGTCCCCGTTTTCCGTGAGTATCTTACAGAGCAGCTTGGGGAAAAGGCACATTTTGCTATGCCGCATATGAGACTGCAAAGTGCTGCTTCAATTTCTGTTGCGGCGTCGTTCTTGTGGAAAGAAAAAAAATATGTTAGTGCCAAAGAGTTTGAACCGGTTTATCTAAGATTGTCTCAGGCAGAACGGGAAAAATTAGAAGCAAAAAGAAATAATAAAGGGTAGATAAATAATGGATAGTGCAGAACACATTTTAATTAGAACTATGAAAGAAAATGATATAGAACAGGTTGCTTTAGTGGAGAGATTGTGTTTTGCCGAACCATGGTCAAAAGAGGATTTTGTTTTTTCGGTGTCTGCCGATTATGATACAGGTCTTGTTGCAGTTGATAATAATACTGTGGCAGGCTTTTGTATTATGCGAAGAAGTTTTGACTCTGCAGATATTATTAATGTTGCAGTAGCTCCTGATTACAGAAAAAAAGGGATTGGAAAAAAACTCATTAATTCATTGTTAGAAGAAGGAAACAACTTTCAGATAAAAGAGTACATTCTTGAAGTAAGAGTTTCCAACAAGGCAGCAATTTGCCTGTATGAGAATGCCGGATTTGGTGAAATAGGTGTCAGAAAAGCATATTATACCAATCCGACAGAAGATGCGTTGATTATGGGGCGTTATTTGTAATCATATATTTGTTGGTGGTTTTGTTACTTCCACCAATTACCACTATACATGCATAATACAATAAGGGTATAATCTACATATATCGGTAGATGAAACGAGATAAGATAATTAGAATTATGTACACGCAATAACGAATCCTGCATCTATTGGTAACTTATTTGTTGGAGGAAAAATGTATGAGATGTAACGCTTGCGGGAAACAGATATATTTTGACAAGGGTATTATGAAAGAAGATGTGTTTGAAGCGGCAAAAGAGTGGGGGTATTTTTCCGAAAAAGATACAGAGATTCATCGTTTTAATTTATGTGAAAAATGTTATGACAATATTGTATCCGGCTTTATTATTCCGGTAGATAAAAGCATAAAGAAAGAGATATAGACAAGTATGCAGCCACCTGCTGCATACTTGTTAATTTTAGTGTTGTATGTTAATATTGTGATATAATGAGCCTTGCGAAGCTCCGTGCTTGCACGGGGAGCTCTATAAGGCGAACACCCTCACGGAGACGCCAGTCGACGTGATATAATGAGCCTTGCGAAGCTCCGTGCTTGCACGGGGAGCTCTATAAGGCGAACGCCCTCACGGAGACGTTAGTCGACGTGATATAATAAAGCTATAAGGAAGGTGCACTATGTTAGATGTTTGTTTGCTGGGAACAAGCGGCATGATGCCACTGCCAAAACGTGCGCTTACTGCTTTGATGATGCGATTTAATGGCAGCAGTATGCTTATTGACTGCGGAGAAGGGACACAGGTTGCCATACGTGAAAAGGGTTGGAGTGTCAATCCGATAGATACCATATGTTTTACCCATTATCATGGAGATCATATTAGTGGGTTGCCGGGACTGTTGTTGTCGATGGGCAATGCGGATAGGACAGAACCGTTAACTCTTATAGGTCCCAAAGGTCTTGAGCGGGTTGTTAATGCACTTAGAATCATTGCACCGGGATTGCCGTTTGATATCATTTATAAAGAACTTAGTGAACCTGTTCAGATATTTAATATGCACGGTTATGAACTTGAAGCATTTAAGGTTAATCACAGTGTTGTATGTTACGGATATAATATAATTATTCCGAGAGTTGGCAGATTCATGGTTGAAAAAGCGAAAGAGGCCGGAATACCTGTTAATTTGTGGAATACTCTCCAGAAAGGTGATTCTGTTGAATGTAATGGATGTATATATACGCCGGACATGGTGTTAGGACCTGCCAGAAAGGGGCTGAAAGTGACATACTGTACAGACTCGAGACCGGTGGATATTATTGCAGAGAAAGCAGAAGGTGCGGATTTGTTTATCTGTGAAGGAATGTATGGGGAACATGACAAGATAAAAAAAGCAAAAGAAAATAAGCACATGACATTTTATGAAGCGGCGGAACTGGCAAAACGTGCTGCAGTGAATGAAATGTGGTTGACGCATTACAGTCCTTCACTTGTAAGGCCTGAACAATACATGGATGAAGTAAGAGATATATTCCCGGGTGCTCATGCCGGAAAGGATGGAAAAAGTGTAACATTATGTTTTGAGGAAGACTAGCACGTGGAAGTTATGGGGGTGACTTATGAAGAAAACAAATAATAATTTTCTTGTTAAATGTATAATCTTTTTTATGTTTATTGCCATTGGGGTTGTGGTTGTGTATTCAAAGTTTGTTGACATGAAAAAAGAGGAACTTGCAAAAGAGGACTTCCCAACAACAACTTATGATATTTTGGTGGCAAGAGATTTTGAGAATAATTATCCTTCAACTGTATCTGACGTACTAAAGCAGTACAATAAATATCTTCAGTACATTTATAATAATGAACTTGAGGGTGAAGACTTTGAACTTCTGGTTGATAAAATCAGATGTATGTGGTCTGTGCAGTGGCTTGACATTAACAAACGTGAAGAACATATTGCAAACTTTCTAAAAGAGGTTGAATCGTTTCGGGAAGATGGCAAAGTGATGTCTAATTTTGTTGTTAGTGACAGCCTAAAAGCTAATGAATTTAAGACCCCGGAGGGTGAAGAAGGGAAAACCCTTACGGCGTCCTATCTGTATAATGAGGAAGGAAAATCTTCGAAAGTATATATGAGATTTTACTTCCTGAACGAAGAAGGTCGTTGGAAAATTCTTTACTATGAGTTGATGAACGATGATATAAATGACAGTGTCTCAAAAGATACGTCAACTAAAGATTCGGCAAACAAAGACGATTTGACTAAAAGCTAAATGACAATATGAATTGTCGGTGTGATTAAAATTCCGGCGGACAAGATAAAATATAGGTATATAGATAAAAGGAAAATGCTATGAAAGACGAAAATATTAGTTTTGTGAATGCAGTTGTTGATAACGGGAACGATGAAGAAAAAAAGAAGGGAAAAGTATGTATACTGGCCGTAGAAAGTTCTTGTGATGAAACTTCTGCGGCTGTTGTTAGTGATGGAAGAAATGTGTTGTCTAACATTATAGCATCTCAAATAGCAATACATAAAGAGTACGGTGGAGTTGTTCCGGAGATTGCATCAAGAAAACATATTGAGTGTATTAATCCGGTTATTGAAGCTGCTCTTGAAGAAGCAAACGTTACGCTTGATGATATTGATGCCATATGTGTGACATACGGTCCCGGTCTTATAGGTTCGTTGCTGGTTGGCGTTGGTGCCGCAAAGGCAATAGCTTATGCAAAGAAAAAACCTATAGTAGGTGTTCATCATATAGGTGGTCACATTTCTGCCAATTATATTGAACATGATAATTTAAAACCGCCGTTTATGTGTCTGGTTGTTTCAGGTGGTCATACCAATATAGTTGAAGTAAAAGACTATGGGGTGTATAACATAATCGGGCGAACCAGAGATGATGCTGTAGGGGAGGCTTTTGATAAAGTTGCAAGAACTATAGGTCTTGGATACCCGGGTGGACCAAAGATTGACAAGCTTGCAAAAGAAGGCAATAGCGAAGCAATAATATTTCCAAGGGGTACGATTGAAGGAGCACCGTACGATTTTAGTTTTAGTGGTGTTAAGTCAGCAGTGCTCAATTATGTTAACAGCTATAACATGAAAAAGGAATCATTTAGTCAGGCTGATGTTGCGGCATCGTTTCAGGCTGCGGTGATAGATGTGCTTGTCAGCAGAACAATTAAAGCGGCAAAAGAATACGGATATAAGCAAATTGCCGTGTCCGGTGGTGTGGCCTGTAATTCAGCATTACGAAAAGCGCTTAAAGACCAGTGTGATGCCTGTGGATTTGAACTGTTTTATCCGTCTCCGGTTCTTTGCACTGATAATGCGGCAATGATTGGTGCTGCCGGGTACTATGAGTATATGCGGGGAGTAAGGCATGGCTTAGACCTTAATGCTGTTGCAAACCTGACATTTGAATAAAAACTGCATAGACTGGTTTGAAAAAAGTAATTAGCATTTTGAATCCGGTGTTTTGAATCATTCTGCAGAGCAAAAACAGTTTTGCGGGAATCCGTGTAATATAAGGACAAGGTAAATGTTATATGAATAATATCAAATTAGGTGTAATAGTTTTAGCAGCAGGCAGGGGGAGTCGCATGAATAGTGAAATTCCCAAGCAGTATATGGATATAAATGGTTATCCTGTTTTATACTATTCCCTTAAATGTTTTGAGGAATATGAAATTGTTAATAAAATTGTAGTTGTAACATCCCCGGAAGATATATCTATGGTACAAACTGATATTGTGGGAAAATACAACTTCAGTAAAGTTTTTGATGTTGTTGCCGGTGGAAAGGAAAGATACGATTCGGTATACAATGCATTGCAATGCATTGGAAACGTTGATTATGTTATGATTCATGACGGTGCAAGACCATGTATTACGCACCGGGTTCTTGACAGATTAATGGAAGAGGTTATTAGTGTTAAGGCATGTGTTCCGGCGGTCCCAAGTAAAGATACAGTAAGAATAACTGATGATCGGGGATATGTCACAATGACCCCTGACAGAAGTTGTGTGTGGAATATACAGACTCCCCAGACCTTCGAAATGAAGGGAATATATAATGCCTATAAAAACTATTTTGACAGTGGCAAGGCATTTCACGTTACAGATGATGCAATGCTATGGGAAAAATATGACGGCAGAAGAATAAAACTTGTTATGGGTGATTATGTTAATTTTAAGATTACAACACCGGAGGATATGGTAGCTTTAGCAAATCATTTATCTGAAGGAAACGAACAAAATATGGAGTAAGTATATGAGAAAATATAAGTCAGTAAAATTCTTTATCGCAGTAGTTTTATTTATTTCAGCAATTGTTACATATGTTTCAAAAGCAGAGGCTTCAGTAAAAAAGTCAACTTGTAATGTCTATAGTGGAAGCAATAGAAGTGCCCAGAACTATTATGCCTGGGCATCAACTATTGGTTCATATTTATGTCCTCGTTCTGATGGAGGATTTATGCGGATTCAACATGGGGCAACTGATGGACTGTTGGTGGAGTATTATGACGGGGAATACAATCTTGTATCCGAAAAAACAGTTCCCGGGGAACTTCCGATTTTTGGAGGAGTGTATACAGGTGAGTCTAATTATTATGTGGTGACAGGCCAGACCAATGCAAATGAATCTGCGGATGTTGAGGTTTATAGAGTTACAAAATATGATAAGAACTGGAATAGAATATCGTCTACCGGATTGTATGATTGTAATACGACAGTGCCATTTGATGCAGGAACCTGTAGGATGACTATGGTGGGAAAGTATCTGTTAATACGTACCTGCCATGAAATGTATACTTCAAGTGATGGAAATAACCATCAGGCAAATGTAACAATTCAGGTTGATACTGACAGCATGACAATTACGGATTCATATACAGGTGTTCTCAACAATATGTATGGATATGTGAGCCATTCGTTCAATCAATTCATTAAGACAGAGAATAATAATATCATTTCGGTTGACCACGGAGATGCGTATCCCCGTTCAATTGTGCTGATGAAATATAATACAGACTTTAGTGATGGTACATTTTTTCCAAGTTCTGGTCAGGAATTATGCACAGTTGTTGATGTTTTGCCAATTCAGGGAAATATAGGTGCCAATATGACCAAGTGTACTGTCGGCGGACTTGAGATATCTGAATCTGATTATCTGATTGCAGGTACTTCTGTTGTACAGGACGAGGAGTATAATAACAGAAGCACCCGAAATGTTTTCGTGGCGGGGGTTGACAAATCTACTATGGAAGTTTCTATAAATCGGATTACAGATTACCCTGAGGGAACTTCCAGCGCGTCCACACCACATATGGTAAAACTTGAGGACAATAGTTATATGATTTTGTGGACAAGGGAAGGTACTATATATTACGGAATAGTAGACGGTACAGGCAAATTAACCGGCGAATTATATTCCATGAAAGGATATCTTTCGGATTGTGTGCCGGTAATTTCAGGCGATAAGATTATTTGGTATACATGGAACGAAGAAGAGGTTATATTTTATGACATTTCAATAAAGAATCTTAATCAGACTAATACTACTGTATTTAATAATGGGCATACTCATACATTTTTTCAGACGGATAATGGAATTGCATCCATAAAATGTGAGGATTGCGGCGATGCAAGAAAAGTAAAAGTGTTCACTTACATAGATGTTTGGTGGCAGGCAAAAGACGGTTTTTACTATTCGGATTATAATGATAAAATAAATGTGGGAGATAATATATATTACTCCATTTCAGGCATGTTTAATGATGGAGAATGTGCAGAAGAATTAGAATATAATTATGATATAGAAATTATCTCCTCGGACGAAACAGTGGCAAAAGTGAGTGAGGATGACACAGTTGACATGATATCCTTTGTGGGTAATGGAGAGGTAACTTTGACTTTTCGTCCTCAATACAATCCTACCTGTTATCGTGAATACAAAATTATAGTAGGAAGCAGTGACGCTGATAACTTGGCGCCGGTTCCAACGAAGGTTCCCCAGATGCCGCCAACAGACAATCCGCCACCGGTCACAACGAAAGCCCCACAGACGACACCGGATGTAATCCTGCCGTTTGCTCCAACGAAAGCCCCACAGATGACGCCGGGCGCAAATTTGCCGTCAGTTTCAACGAAGGGACACCAGACGACATCAACAGACAAAGAGGAAATTCTATACGGACATACAAATGCAAAGAAGAAAATAAGACTATCAAACATAAGATTTAGAAGTTCGGCTGGAAAAATAACCGGTAAACTTTCCGTGTCTAAAGCTATTGTCAAAATTAAAATAGGTGGTGGTAAATGGAAAAAGGCGGTCGTTAAAGGCAAAAAATTTACCCTTAAGAAAATAAAATTAAAAAACAACGTAAAAATACGAATAAAGATAACAAAAAAGGGGTATAAAACACTACAGAAGACGTATAAAATATAGTTAATCCAAGATGGGAAATGCGGACTGTTTAAACGTTAAGGAATTTAAATTGATATTCGGTGATTTACAAAAATATCGAAAAGTTATCTGAAAAAAATAAAAAAAGGTGTTGACACGGATTGTTTCAGATGTTATACTAGCAAGGCAGTTAAGGAGAGGTCGCATAGCTGGTTTAGTGCACCGGTCTTGAAAACCGGCGAGCCGCAAGGCTCCGAGGGTTCGAATCCCTCCCTCTCCGTTTTTTCATGCCTTTTTTTATTTTATAAAAAAGTTCTTTTTGATAACTTCCTTATAAAGTAAAAACGCTCCGCTAAGGATTGCACTGCGGCGGAGAAGTAGATGTTACTGGGGCAACCGGGCCCGGGCGGAGAATGTCGCAAGCGACATTCTTTGTTCTGAAAACGGTATTGTTAATATAGTGTTATAAATGGTTCAGACATGTGGAGAAGTACCCAAGTGGCTGAAGGGGCTCCCCTGGAAAGGGAGTAGGTCGTTAATAGCGGCGCGAGGGTTCAAATCCCTCCTTCTCCGTTTTAATTTAACTATGCTGTTATAATGTGAATGTGTGTATTATAAGATGGATCCTGATGTGTGAAATATGCATCGGGTTTTTTTGTTGCTTCATAAGAAATACACACTGTATAAGAGATGGGGAATCTTTGCTTAAAATAACTATTGAAAAAGCAAACTACTACAGTTATACTAGTAAAGTATGTATGTTGAACGATTGTTTTATTGCAGATAGGAAGAAGGTGAAGATCATGTATGAACTTCTGTGCAAGGATGGCAATGCAAGAAGAGGAAGACTTACGACAGTACATGGTGTGGTTGAAACCCCTGTATTTATGAATGTCGGAACGGTCGGAGCGATTAAAGGTGCAGTGTCAACAGAAGATCTTGACAATATCGGGACACAGGTTGAATTGTCCAATACGTACCATCTTCACGTAAGAACGGGTGATAAACTCATCAAGGAAATGGGTGGTCTTCACAAGTTTATGTCTTGGAATAAACCTATACTTACTGATTCCGGTGGATTTCAGGTTTTTTCCCTTGCCGGACTTCGTAAAATTAGGGAAGAAGGCGTTTCATTTAATTCACATATAGACGGTCACAAGATATTTATGGGACCGGAGGAAAGTATGCAGATACAGTCCAATCTCGGTTCGACTATAGCCATGGCATTTGATGAATGTGCCCCATATCCGGCAACAAGGGAATATATGGTTGATTCCGTTGCAAGAACTACAAGGTGGCTTGACAGATGTATTGCAGAGATGAACAGGTTGAACAGATTGCCGGACACAGTTAATCCTTCCCAGTTGTTGTTCGGTATTAACCAGGGTGGTGTGTACGAAGATATCAGAGTAGAACATGCCAAGATAATAGCTGAGAAGAACATGGCAGGGTATGCAATTGGTGGTCTTGCTGTAGGTGAAAGTCACGAACAAATGTATAATATATTGGATCATGTAGTACCTTGTCTGCCACAGGATAAACCTATATATCTTATGGGGGTCGGAACTCCTGCCAACATATTGGAAGGAGTTGAAAGGGGTGTTGACTTCTTTGACTGCGTGTATCCTACACGTAACGGAAGACATGGACATGCTTATACATCCCGCGGAAAACTGAATCTTAATAACGCAAGATTTGAGAAAGATGACAGACCTATAGAAGAAGGTTGTAGTTGCCCGGCGTGCAGAAGGTATAGCAGAGCATATATCAGACATCTTCTTAAGGCAAAGGAGATGCTGGGACTAAGGCTTATGGTATTGCACAATCTATATTTCTACAATCATATGATGGAAGAGATAAGAGAAGCTATTTCCCAGGGAAGATATGCAGAATATAAGAAAGCTAAACTGGCCGGATTTGAGGCCGGTTTGGAATAAAAAGAATTATAATTTAGGAGGTTATATTTTATGTTAAATGTATTTTTGAATGAAGCAGGACAACAGCAGAGCGGCGGAGGATTCTTTATCATTATATTATACGCGGTAATAATCGGAGCGTTTTATTTCTTTGCCATTCGTCCGCAGAAGAAGAGACAGAAAGCTCAGGAAGCTTTGATTGCTTCTGTAGAAGTTGGTGACAGTATTCTTACAACGAGCGGATTCTACGGTGTAGTTATTGATAATGCTGACGAAGTTGTTATTGTTGAGTTTGGAAGTAATAAAAACTGTAGAATTCCTATGAAGAAGGAAGCTATCGTTGAAGTTGAAAAAGCGAGATAAATAATCGTATTAGACGGATATTTTGTATAAAATATATTAAAAAGGATGCTTTGATGCATCCTTTTATTAATATAAGTTTCATAAAAATAATAACTAAAACTTTTGATTTGGTTATGCAAGCGGAGTATGGTGCGGTTTGTTATAGAAGCTGTTTGATTTCCTGTAGTATGCTGTACGGAACCTGAAGATTACCGCGGCCGGTGCCGATAGAGATATCCGGTTTGTTGCTTCCGTGGAAATCAGACCCCCCTGTTATAATCAGAGAATGTCTGTGGGCAATTGAACGGACGATATCTTCGTCCTGATTCGTATATGTGGAATATATAGCTTCGATACCTTTTAGCCCGGCTGCAACCAGTCTTGTAACAAGATCTTCAAGTTCTTTTGCAGGAAGGTTGTAGATTATGGGATGCGCCAGTACAGGAACTCCGCCACAGTCAAGAATCAGACGGACGCATTCCTCCGGTGTAAGATATCTTCTTTTTACAAAGTACGGAGTGTGGGTTCCAAGGTATTTGTCAAAAGCTTCTTTAGTGTCTTTGACAATTCCGCGACTAATAAGGTATCGGGAAAAATGTGCTCTGGTAACCACCGTGTCGGGATTGTCTCCGTATATTCTGTCAAGAGTAATGTCTATGCCGGCCTGCGAAAGATTGTCGACCATTTTTTGATTACGCCATGTACGTTCTTCAATAATGTTTTTAGACATTTCTTCTAATAATTCGGATTTGTAATCAATATATAGTCCCAAAATGTGTATATCACCGTCTTTGTATCCTGCGGACAATTCTATTCCGGGGATAACCTCTATCGGAAGATTGTCAGCACATTTAACTGCTTCATCTACTCCGGCAACCGTGTCGTGGTCCGTAAGTGCAATAGCTAAAAGGCCTGATTTTGCTGCCAGATTAACAACTTCGGTGGGGGTCATGGTTCCGTCAGAAGCATTTGAATGTGTATGAAGGTCTATACAATTTGCCGCTAGTGTTGTTTTGTTATCTAATTTGGTCAAAATTTCAACTCCTTTACAACTTAAAACATATATCAATAACATTATGTCATAAATGAATCTGACCCGCAATATAATGTTCAAAAGGGATGAAAAACTATATTGGCAAAGGAGATTTTATGGAAAAGAAAGGGTCAGGGTTTTGGTGGAGCCTTGTTAAATATTTGCTGTTTGCATATGTTATTACCACTATTATTCTTATGGGACTTGCATTTTTATTGTGGAAAAATAATCCTCCGACCTCTTTAATCAGCGCCGGTATGATTTTTGCGTATGTAATATCAAGTTTTACAGGTGGATTGTTACTCGGAAAAAAGATGCAAAAGAATAAATATCTTTGGGGACTTTTATTTGGTGGTATATATTTTGGCGTGGTGTTATTATTGTCGGCTGCTCTTAGCAATGTGTCAGGAGAAACCTTTGGCAACGCGGTTACAGTATGTATGCTTTGCCTTGGCGGAGGAATGTTGGGAGGAATGTTGGGATAAAATATAGACTATGATTAAAATAGCCATATTTTAGGTGTGTATTTTTTCTTTTGATAGTGTATAATATTGTGTGGTAATAAGAGAACTAATGTGCAAGGAGAGGTTACTAATGAAAATCGGACTGGTTCTTGAAGGTGGTGCAATGAGAGGTATGTTTACCGCCGGAGTTTTAGATGTGATGATGGAGAATGATATAACTTTTCCGGCTGCAGTAGGAGTATCAGCCGGTGCGGCATTTGGCTGTAATATTAAGTCTCATCAGATTGGAAGAGGAATCAGATACAATAAAAAATATTGCAATGACCCTCGTTATGTGAGCCTGCGTTCGCTTATACGTACAGGTGATATATATAACGAACAATTTGCGTACCATGAATTGCCGGAAAAGCTTGACCCGTTTGATACAAAAACATATACCGGTGACCCGATGGAATTCTATGTTACCTGTACGGACGTAACAACCGGAGAACCGGTGTATCATAGAATTGATAAAGGTGATACGGAAGATATTCAGTGGATAAGAGCTTCAGCATCAATGCCGTTGGTTTCAAGAATTGTAGAACTTGACGGTATGAAATTGCTGGATGGCGGAATCGCAGATTCAGTCCCTGTAAGATATATGGAGAGCCTCGGATTTGAAAAAAATGTTGTGGTTCTCACAAGGGAGCCGGAATATAAGAAAAAGAAAAATAGTGCAATGGCGCTGATTAAAATGAAATATCGGAAGTATCCGCATTTTATCAAGGCCGTAGAGCAAAGACACGTTATGTACAATGAAACACTTGAATATATTAAGCAGCAAAGTGAAGCGGAAAATGTGTTTATTATCCGGCCGCCGGTTGCCCTTGGAGTTAAACATATTGAAAAACATCCGGAGGAACTTGAACGAGTGTATCAAATAGGAAGACAGGTTATGACGGACAAGCTGCAGGCACTTAAAGAATTTTTATCGAAAGTTTATTAATAGGGTGAAATTCTGTTGTTGCCATGGGAAGATATGTGTGCTATAATTTTTTCAAATATGAATAATTATATTTAATAATATAAAAGAAAGAGGTTATATATCATGAAACATATTAAGACACTTAATTCAAGAAATCTTAAAGAAAGCATGAAGAAGGGCGGTTGCGGTGAGTGCCAGACATCATGTCAGTCAGCTTGCAAGACATCTTGTACAGTTGGTAATCAGACATGTGAGCAGAAAAAATAATTTTGCTTCTTCCATGCAGTATTAGAAGACGATAATCTTTTAGAAAGCAACGGAGGGCTGGTTTGGCGGTGCCTTATGTAATAGGCACGCTAAGGAGCTCTCTTTTATTTGTCTTTGTTAAAACGTTGATTTAAACAGTGATATCCTTTTGCGGGGATGAATATATTTTCAAATGATATACAATGATATAATAAAAGGAAACAGATATGATACATAGATTTAATAATAATGGATATAATATTGTGCTTGATGTTAATAGCGGATGTGTTCACTGTGTTGATGAGATTGCATATGACGCTATTGGAATGTATGAGGAATCCGGAACGGTTGATAAGGACTCGCTTAGAAGTAAATATTCGGATGTGACCGATGACGAGATTAGTGAGCTTGTTTCAGAGATAGAAGAACTTAAGGAAAAAGGCGAGTTATTTTCTGAAGACATATATGAGCAGTACGTGGGTGACGTGGGCAAACGTCAGACTGTTGTTAAAGCATTGTGTCTGCACATAGCCCATGATTGTAATCTTGCGTGTCAGTATTGTTTTGCCGGAAAAGGTGAATACAATGGAGAATGCGCACTTATGAGTTTTGATGTGGGCAAAAGAGCGATAGATTTTCTTGTTGCCAACTCAGGGAGTCGTCGTAATCTTGAGGTGGACTTCTTTGGTGGTGAACCGCTTATGAACTTTGAGGTCGTGAAACAGATAGTTGAATACGGCCGTAGTATAGAAGAAAAATATAACAAGAACTTCAGATTTACGCTTACGACTAATGGTGTGCTTCTTGATGATGAGATAATGGAATTTGCCAATAAAGAGATGTCTAATCTGGTTTTAAGTATTGACGGACGAAGAGAAGTTAATGACAGAATGCGTCCGACAAGAAATGGTAAGAGTAGTTATGATGTTATTTTACCAAAGTTTATTAAAGCGGCTGAGTCCAGAAATCAGACCGATTATTATGTGAGAGGTACATTTACACATTACAATACTGATTTTGTTAATGATGTACTTCATCTTGCAGATCTTGGTTTTGAACAGATTAGTGTTGAACCGGTTGTTTCTCCTAAGACAGAACCTTATGCAATTACTGAAGAGGATATTGCCACCATATGTGAAGGATATGATGAACTTGCAAAAGAGATGCTTGCAAGAGAAAAAGAAGGTAAAGGATTCAATTTCTTCCATTTCATGATTGATCTTGAAGGAGGACCTTGTGTTGCAAAAAGACTTTCAGGATGTGGTTCGGGAACAGAATATCTGGCAGTTACTCCTTGGGGAGATTTGTACCCGTGTCATCAGTTTGTAGGTAATGAAGATTTTCTTCTGGGAAATATTGATGAAGGTATTAAGAGAACAGACATTTGTGCCGATTTTAAATTATGTAATGTATACTCTAAGCCAAAATGTCGTGATTGCTTTGCCAGATTCTTCTGTAGCGGTGGTTGTGCGGCTAACGCATATAATTTCCACGGAAGTATTAATGATTCTTATGAGATAGGTTGTGAGCTGCAGAAAAAGAGAGTTGAATGCGCACTTATGTTACAGGTGGCAAGAGCAGAAGCTGAATAATTATTTTAGAAAATGTTTGAACGAAAATGATTATTGGTGGTAATTGTTGTTAATACTTATACAAGGATTAGGTGAAAGGAGATATACAGATGGGTAGCGATATCGGAATAGATTTAGGAACGGCAAGTGTGCTTGTGTATATAACAGGAAGGGGAGTAGTTCTTAGAGAGCCTTCCGTAGTAGCTTTTGACAGGGATACAGGTAAGATAAAAGAGATTGGTGAAGAGGCAAGGCTTATGCTTGGAAGAACACCGGGCAATATTGTTGCAATCAGACCCCTTCGTCAGGGTGTAATATCTGATTATACAGTTACAGAGAAGATGCTTGTTCATTTCATTCAGAAGGCAGTTGGAAAGAAGAGAATACGTAAGCCTAAGATAAGTATATGTGTGCCGAGCGGAGCTACAGAAGTTGAAAAGAATGCAGTTGAACAGGCGGCATATCAGGCAGGAGCCAGAGATGTTATGATTATTGAGGAGCCGATAGCTGCAGCAATCGGTGCAGGTATTGATATATCAAGACCGTGCGGCAATATGATTGTTGATATTGGCGGAGGAACTACGGATATCGCTGTTATTTCTCTGGGCGGAACAGTTGTAAGCAATTCAATTAAAATTGCCGGAGACGATTTTGATGAGGCGATTGTAAGATATATGAGAAAGCAGCATAATCTTCTTATCGGAGAAAGAACTGCTGAAGAGATAAAAGTGAATATAGGTTCTGCATTTAAACGTGCAACACCTGAGACAATGGATGTTCGCGGAAGAAATCTTGTAACAGGTCTTCCTAAGACAATTACAGTATCTTCAGATGAGACAGAAGAAGCTCTTAAGGATGCGACTTCTGCAATTATTGATGCTGTACACAGTGTTCTTGAGAAGACTCCTCCTGAACTTGCTGCAGATATTGCAGACAGAGGAATTGTTCTTACAGGTGGAGGAAGTTTGTTGTACGGACTTGAAGAACTTATTGAATCTAAAACAGGAATTACAACAATGACTGCAGAGGATCCGACAACAGCAGTTGCAGTCGGAACCGGAAAGTTTGTTGACTTTATGGCAGGAAGAAGAGACGACTGATAATTTAATCCAATAGTTTCAGACTGGAGGGATTGGTGTGGTAAGAGCACTTTATACCGGATATACCGGTATGTATAACGAACAGAACAGACTTGATATTATCTCTAATAATATAGCTAACGCGGCGACAACGGGATATAAGCAGGAAAGTGTTACAAGTCAGGCATTTGATCAGATGCTTGCAATCAAAGTAAGAGATGGTTCGGATGCGTATATTAACAGACCTATAGGAAGAATGAGTCTTGGTGTTAAGCTTGGTGAAGTATACACAGATTATGAACAGGGGTCTTTAAGACAGACATCCGGTACATACGATATGGCTATATCAGGCAGTGGATTTTTCCAAATGCGTATTCCTTCCCAATCCGGTGAATCTGTTATTAAGTATACGAGAGATGGTAATTTTAACATGACATCGGAGGGATTTATAGTTGACAGAGATGGCAATCATCTTCAGGGTCTTAGCGGTGATTTGAAGGTAGACCCTGCGGCAGCAGAAGTTACAATTACCAAGGAAGGATTTGTACAAGTTGACGGTCAGATTACAGACAGGATTTCGCTTGTTGATTTCGAAGATTATGATTATTTAGAAAAATATGGTGATAACATGTATCAGGTGGTAGAGGGTGCCACTATAAAGGAAGCCAATGCGGGCATAGAACAGGGATACCTTGAGCAATCCAACGTTAATGTTGTGTCAGAGATGGTTGATATGATTACTATTACAAGAGCATATGAAGCCAATCAAAAGGTTATCCGTTCTGTTGATACGATGCTTGATAAGGCATCCAATCAGATTGGAAGAGTATAATTCTTTGGATATAACGGGGGGTAATTGCTTATGATGAGAGCATTGTGGACCGGTGCGTCAGGAATGATAGCCCAGCAAACTAATGTTGATACAATTGGTAATAATCTTGCTAATGTTAATACTACAGGATATAAAGCTGAAACAGCTGAGTTTAAGTCTTTGTTGTATCAGACTGTACAGGACACTTCTACCGATTCTGAGGGTAAATTTAAGCCGTTGGGAGTTCAGGTGGGTCTTGGAGTTAAGAATTCAGCAATCAGTACAAACTTCAATCAGGGTTCGATGCTTGCAACAGGAATGGATTTTGACTTTGCTATTGAGGGAGAAGGTTTCTTTATGGTAAGGCTGGATGACGGAAGCACAGCATATACCCGTAACGGTAATTTTACAATGTCGATTGGTACTGACGGACATACTCTTACCAACGGAGATGGGAACCCGGTACTTGATGCAAACCAGAATCCCGTAATTATTCCGGAAGGATACAAAGTTGCGGATGTTTCTATAGATGCATATGGCAATTTGGTTGCAAAAGGTGAAGATGGTAACATGCATACCATAGGAGTGCAGGTTGGAATGGCAACGTTTAACAATCCGGGTGGTTTGAGTAAAATCGGTAATTCCAATTATGTTCAGACGGGAGCGTCAGGAGAGCCGATAATTTCAACTCCGGATGCTATAGGTTCGAAAATGAAAAGCGGATACCTGGAAGGTTCCAATGTGCAGGTTGTTGATGAAATGGTTAATCTGATTGTTGCCCAGAGAGCATATGAGTTTAATTCAAAAGTTATTAATGCGTCAGATCAAATGCTTCAGCAGGCTAACAACCTAAGATCATAGAAGGGTGGCTGATAGTTATGGCGCTTGATATTAATTCCGCATATATGTCTTTAAGTACAGGTCAGACAAGCAGGTCGGTAGCCAATGATAAGTTGGCAGACAGTCTCAAGAATATTAAAGATGAAACTACTGATGAAGAACTGCTTGAGGCGTGTAAAGACTTTGAACAGTATTTTGTTGAGCAGGTAATGAAAGAATTTACAAAAACTCTTGAAGAGTTTGACAACAATCAGTATATGGAGATATTTGGAGATACTCTTGTTAGTGAATATGCTGAAAAGGTGACAGATTCAGGAAATCTTGGAATTGCACAGATGCTTTATGAGTCTATGAAATCCAATAATAATATTTTGTAAATAATGTTATACTGCAATTATGGCGTATACTGTCGTGTATCTTGTTATTTAAGAAACACAATAGTATACGCGTTATTTTTTTTCTAATAAGTGATATAAGATTGGATTGATTGATAAATGGAAGAGGCACATGTAGGATATGTTGAAAAAATAAAGTTTAGAAATGAAGAAAATGGGTATACCGTATTTGATTTGGCTAAAAAGGATGACGATGGTATGACCTGTACCGGGATATGCCCACAGATTAACGTTGGAGAAAAAGTTGAGATAAAAGGTTCGTGGGTTGTTCACAGAGTTCATGGACCGCAACTTAGTGTTTCTGCAATAACAGTTATGCCACCGGATGATACGGAGGCTGCATTCAGATATCTTGCGTCGGGGGCCATCAAAGGAATCGGTGAAGTGATGGCGAAACGCATCGTTGATAAATTCGGGGAAGATACATTTAGAATAATGGAAGAAGAGCCGGAACGTCTTGCTGATATAAAAGGAATTAGCATGAAAATGGCAATGAAAATATCAGCTCAGTTTGATGAAAAGAAAGAAATGAGACAAGCAATGATGTTTCTTCAGCAATATGGTATATCAAATGAGCTTGCGGTAAAAATCTACCAACAATATCGGGAAGATATGTACAATGTTATTCGTAACAATCCGTACAGACTTGCAGATGATATAAAAGGTGTGGGATTTAAGATTGCCGATGAGATAGGAAGAAGAGTCGGAATAGACAGAGAGTCTGAATTTAGAAAACGAAGTGCTATAAGTTATGCTCTTGCTCAATCTGTCGGTATGGGTAATGTATATATGCCGGAAAATGAATTGATAAGCTTTGTGCAAAATCTGTTGGGAATTGGGGAAATAGACCTGACGCATGAGTTGGATGATTTGGTAATGGATAAAGTTGTTATTCGTAAGATGCTTGATGAACAGGTTATTTATTATAGCTCCTACATGTATTATATGGAATTGAACTGCAGCAGAATGCTTCTTGATCTTAATTGTGAATTCAGAATGTCTGAAGAGAGAATAAAGCAAACAATTAAAAGAATTGAGCGCAATAAAGATATAGATTTAGCTGACAGACAAAAACAGGCAGTGGGTGAAGCTTTGTGTCATGGGGTTCTTGTAGTTACAGGTGGACCTGGGACGGGAAAAACAACGACGATAGATGCTATTATAAGTGCGTTTGAAGAAGAAGGGATGGATATAATGTTGGCAGCACCTACGGGAAGAGCTGCCAAGAGAATGACAGAGACAACCGGCTACCCTGCACAGACTATTCACAGGTTATTGGAACTTAGCGGTTCTGTAGAGGATGATGAAAATGTTATGGCATTTGAGCGCAATGAATTATATCCGCTGGAAACAGATGTTATAATAATTGATGAAATGTCGATGGTTGATTTGCCCCTTCTTAATGCTTTGTTAAAGGCAATTGTTGTGGGGACGAGACTTGTTATGGTAGGTGATGTGAATCAGCTCCCGTCAGTGGGTCCGGGTAATGTGCTTCGGGATATAATCAATTCAGAATGTTTTACCGTTGTGATGCTTAATGAGGTATTTAGGCAGGCAAGAGATAGCGACATAATAATGAATGCCCATAAAATAAACGCAGGTGAACACATTTCTCTTGATAATAAAAGTCGTGATTTCTTTATGCTTGAGCGAAATGAAAGTTCTGTCATAATTAATGTGATTTTGCAGCTGATAATAAAAAATCTTCCGGGGTATGTAGATGCAGGAATGTTGGATATTCAGGTTCTGAGTCCTATGAGAAAGGGCGAATTGGGCGTTGAGAATCTTAATATTCAACTTCAAAAATATATCAATCCTCCGTCCCCTGCCAAACCGGAAATTCTATTTAGGGAAACCGTTTTTCGTGAGGGTGATAAGGTGATGCAGATTAAAAATAATTATCAGACCCCATGGGAAAGACGAGGTTATCACGGAGTGTTAATTGAAGAAGGTACGGGAGTGTTTAACGGAGACTCCGGAATAATACGTCGCGTTGATCCGGAAATCAATGAAATAACGGTTGAGTTTGAAGACAATAAATATGTTGTGTATCAATATGGCTCTCTTGAAGAACTTGAGCTTGCATATGCCATAACAGTACATAAGTCTCAGGGAAGTGAATATCCGGCTGTAATTATTCCGCTTCTTACGGGCAGTTCGTTGTTATTACACAGAAATCTGTTGTATACGGCAGTTACCAGAGCAAAAAAGTGTGTAACAATTGTGGGGATGAAGGATACTGTTAATTATATGATCGAAAATGAAAGAGAGTTGAGAAGATACTCGACTTTTGACATAAAAATAAAGGAAATGATTGTATAATAGGAGAAAAATGGTATAATAAATTAATGGTTGATATATTTTGTTCCCGGATTGTTTGGGGATTGTTATGAGCAATAAACAATATGATATTTTGTCTGTACTTTATCCTGCAAGATGTATTGTATGCAATATGGCGTTATGGCCTGAAAGTAAAGGTACATGTGCAAAGTGCAGAAGCATGCTGCCTGTCATCAAAGGAAATCGGTGTGCCAAGTGCAGTAAACCTGTTGAGAGCGGAGTATTGCTTTGTAGTGATTGCATGAAAAAGCGACATGTATTTGAATGCGGCTTCGGGCTTTGGAGTTACAATAACGTCGCGCGCAAAATAATAGCAGGAATTAAGTATTCGGGAAGAAAGAGCGATATAAATTATATCGCGGCAGAGCTTGTATATCATTCAGCAGTATATATTAAACGCTGGAAGCCGGATGGAATTATTCCGGTACCGTTACATAAGAAAAAGCTTAGACAAAGAGGCTTTAATCAGGCCAAACTGCTTGCGGTAGCATGTTGTAATTTGCTGGGTATAAGTTGCATTACTGATTTATTATTTCGCACAAGATATACCAAACCACAAAAGTATTTTGATGACGAAGAACGCAGAAGCAATCTTCAAGGTGCATTCCGGATTAACGAAGAAGCGCTTAAGAGGTATTCTAAAGTTCGTACTGTGGTTTTGGTAGATGACATATATACTTCAGGAAGCACTATTGACGAATGTGCTGCCGTGCTAAAACAGTGTGGTGTAAAAAAGGTTTATTTCCTTGTTTTGTGCATAGGAAATGGTTACTAAATAATTCGGAGGGTGATATTATGGATATTAGAAATTGTAGAGGCTGTGGCAAAATGATTCAATACATGGGAGTAGGACCGGTGTTGTGTGCTTCATGTCGTAAAAAACTGGATGAGGATTTTGCAAGAGTTAAGGTATTCCTTAAGGAGAATCCTAATTGTACAATTAATGAGTTGTCTGAAAGTGCTGATGTTAGTATATCACAGATTAACCAGTGGATAAGAGAAGAGAGATTGGTATTCTCCAAGGACTCACCAATTGGAATTGACTGTGAGAAGTGCGGCAGAATGATTAAGTCAGGAAGATTTTGCGGCGAATGTAAGAAGGATTTGATTAAAAATCTGGGTGGAGATAAGTCCGCAGTAAGAGGCGTGGCTAAAACTCCAACCAGTTCCGCGAAGGGAAGAATGAGATTCCTTGACAAATAAGTTAATAATTTATACAAGTTTAATGCTATCGGCTGTGATTGTAATTTTGTGTTCTTTATACAAGCGGCCGATAGCTCTTTTAAATTCAGCCTTGCTCATTTCGAATTCTCGCTTAATGCTTTCAGGTGATGACTTGTCACCAAATGGCAGATAGCCACCGTGATTATTAAGATGTTCCATTATAATAGAACAGTTGCGATCCATTTGAAAATAATTCTTTTCCCGAATGCTAAGGGTGAGTTTTCCGTCCGCCTTAACCTCTTTAACTCTGGCATGGATTCGTTCGCCTATAAACACTTTTTTGAATAACTCGTTCTTTGGAATGAGGGCAGAATAACGGTTGTCAACTGCAACAAAAGCGCCAAAGTTGTCAGATAATTCGTATACAGTTCCTGTAACTGATGAATCTTTAACGTACTCAGAATCAGTTGATAATATATCGTATAATTTCATGGTGGCACATAATCGTTCGCTCTTGTCAATGTAAAGACTTACAAGAACAATATCTCCGGGTTTGACGCGATAAGTCTGCTGCTTGAAAGGAAGAAATAAGTCCTTTACAAGTCCCCACGACAAGAATGCACCGATATTGGTTGCCTGAACAACTTTAAGGGTTGTAATACCGCCTAAAGTCAGAGGCGGAATAATAGTTGTGGAGATAAGACGGTCTTCAGAGTCTTTGTATATGAATACATCAATAAGATCTCCTATTTCAGAATCCTGGGGCATTTCTCTTTTAGGCAGGAGTATCATTTCCTGAGTTTCTTCAGAAGTTCTCATTGTTTCCGGTAAAGAAAGATATGCTCCCATCGGAACCTTTTTAATTATTTCCAGTCGCTGGATTTCTCCAAGCTTAAATATACTTTTCATAAACAATACCTCATATTAAAGAAAATAAACAATACAGATGCAACGCATTTCATTTGGAAAAGTATAGCATACCGGTAACGTATAGTCAAAATCAGAATGATGTAAAATATGGGAGAAATATAATATATTTATAAAATAAATGAATTAAGTTATAGTATTCTTGACAATAATTGTAACAAGGAGTATACTATCCGAGTAGTATAAACTATGTAATTAATTTAACAATTCGGAAATATATAGAGATAATTTTTGTTAGTGGAGAATGGAAAGGGGACTTATGATGAAAAAAATGGGACGTAAGAGCCTTGTGGTTAAAGGACTTTTGCTTGGTGCCTGTTTAGTTGTTGCGGGTGTTTCATACAGCATTAATGCTACATCTCTTGGGACAAGCCAGGAGATTGCAGGTATGTCTATGATGCTTGATACATATTACAATAATTGTGAACATAAAGTTGTTGATGTTAGTTATGATGATGCAGAAACATATTCTGATGAGGATACAGCTGAGATTAAGGAATCATATGCTTCATACAGTTTTTCTATTAAAGATAATGCTTTTGAGGATTCTGCCGAGTCCGATGTTACCATCGTAAACGGAGGCGTGGCTGATGAAGCATCAGGCGATGCAATAGAAGTAACGGAGCCTGTTGCAACACCGGAACCGGTATCTGTTCTTGCCAATGTCGGTATATCTATTGCCAATGAGTATGTTAATATTCGTAAGAAACCAAACACGGACAGCAAAATTTTAGGTAAATTATACAGAGGAAGTGCAGCAACAATTACTTCGACAGAAGGTGATTGGGTTAAAATTAAGTCAGGAACCTGTCACGGATATATCAAATCAGAGTTTCTTGCAATCGGTTTTGATGCAGAAAAACTTATCGGGAAATACGGAACAAGACTTGCTACCGTAACCACTACAACTTTAAAAGTTCGTGAAGAGAGAAATACAGAATGTACAGTTCTCACTCTTGTGCCTGAAGGAGAAACCTTTGAGGTAGTTAAGGAGTATAATGACTGGGTTAAAATTGTAGTTGATGAGAGTACTAAAGGCTACGTTGCAAAAGAATACGTTAAACTTGAGGTTGAATTTAAGGAAGCCATTTCGATAAAAGAAGAACGTGCCATGATACGTGCTGCAAGAGAACGAGAGAGAAGGGCAAGGGAAGCAGAAGAGGAGGCCCGTCTTGAACGTGAAAGAAGAGCGGCAGCGGTGGCAGCAGATGCAAGTAAGGCATCTTCATCAAGCAATAGTTCGTCAAAGAGTAGTTCGTCAAATAAGAGTTCTTCAGGAAGTTCGCATAAGTCTTCCGGCAGCAGTTCGTCAGTGTCTGCAGCTTTGGGTCCTGTTAATTCAGGAACCGGTTCCAGTGTCGCATGTTATGCTCAGAACTTCATAGGTAATAAGTATGTTTATGGTGGAACAAGTCTTACTAACGGAGCTGACTGTTCGGGATTTGTTCAGGCGGTATATTCTAAATATGGTGTTTCATTGCCTAGAACATCTTCGTCCCAGTCTAATTCGGGAAGTAGTGTGAGTCTTGATAACGTTAAGCCGGGCGATTTGGTATTTTATTCGTCAGGTGGAAGAGTTAATCATGTTGCCTTGTACATTGGTGACGGAAAAGTAGTTCATGCAAGTAACAGAAGAGACGGAATTAAAGTATCTAACATGAATTACAGAACGCCTTGTAAAGCCAGAAGAGTAGTTGATTAATCATCAATTTTAATTTACAAATGTTATGTAAATTGTGTCGAAAATTGACATAATAATGACATAAAAATGCGTGTTGAATTTATTGAAAATTAATAAAAAATGTGGTACAATACATTATATGTGTTGTTCCACATTTTTTTATTACTTTATGAGGAGGAAATATAATGAAAAAAAGATTTAAGTCTATTGGGGCAGTAGCGCTTTCTCTTGCTATGGTTGCCTCAATCATTCCTGCAAGTGCAGGGAAAGCAGATGCAGCTGCAGATTATTCCTACGATGATAGGTATTCTTTGGGCTGGGTAAACGGTGGTATTGCAGTATTCCAGGGAGGAACGGAAAGCACACCAATTGCCGAAGCAGATATTCCTATATACGACGGACCGGATGAGAATCCGTTTGATTCAGAGCTTGATCAGGCATGGGATGAGCCGGCACTCACACTTACAAGACCTGCACAGTATACAACAGCTGATGGAGAAGTTCATGATATCGAAAGTATGCTTACCGGTTTTGATTTCATTGCTGACCCTACTGCAATTGATAATTCGGCAAATGACGGAAAGCTTTACGTGTACGGAACTACAGAAGCCATTGAGTATAATGGTGATACTATGAGAGGCAATGGTTACAACAATCATTCTCTCACAATTCTTTCAACATCAGATATGGTTAACTGGACAGATGAAGGATTCTGCGATACACAGAATCTTACCAATGAGGTTTCTGATTCAGACGAAAAAGTTAAGAATAAGTGGGCTACTAAAGCATGGGCACCTTCAGGTCTTGCATTTGATGGTGACGGAGACGGAAAGGATGAATATTATCTCTTCCATACTAACTCAGGTGCAGTTGGATATGTAATGGCTGATTCTCCTACAGGTCCATGGGTTGACCCACTTAAGGAAACTTTGTTTGCAGGTGTTCCGGGAGTAAAATGGTGTTTTGACCCGGCAGTTCTCAGAGATGACAAGGGTGATGCTTACTGCTACTTCGGTGGTGGTGTATGGAACGAAAATAATGAACCGGCTTCTCATCCTGACGGAATCGCTAATCCAAAGACAGGTAGAGTATGTAAGCTTAAGTTTGATTCAGAAGGCGTTGCTACAGCAGATGGCGATCCTTTAGAGATGGAGACATACTATTTGTTCGAGGATAGTGAAATCAATCAGTTCAACGGTAAGTATTATTATTCATACTGTGCTAACTTCTCTGTTCCGGGTTCGGAACAACTTGTAAAATCAGGAAGTATTGCTGTTTACGTTTCATCTGATCCTATGAATATTGCCTTTGACCCACGTGTAGATGACAGAGGTTCAGAGCCATTTGAGGACGAAAACGGTGTATACCATCATTATCTTGGTACAATCCTTGATAACCCAAGTGTAATTTATGGTCAGTCATATAATAACCATCATCATATGCAGTCATTTAAGGGTCATAACTACATATTCTATCATTCAACAGTACTTAACAACACATTACATCGTGCCAGCAAAGAGTATCGTAACCTTCACGTAGATGAGATTGATATTAATGAAGAGACTGACGAGATTACTATTGAGCCATCTTATAAGGGTGCTGATCAGATTGAAAACTTCAATCCATATTATGACACAGTTCCTGAGAAGAAAGAGAAGTTTATTAACGCAACAACAACTTCATTCAGTGCAGGTGTAAGCTCTAAGCTTTCAGATGCAATGACTGAGATTAAGAACAATGACGAAGAACTTAACAACGGTTCACCTATGGTTCTTGACAATATTGATACAGGTGACTGGACAAAGATTCAGGGTGTTGACTTTGGTAACGGCCCGGTTAAATTTGACGCAGTTATCGGTTCGGAAACAGCAGAAGGAGCTATCGAAGTATTTATTGATGATCCGACTAAAGCATCTAATATGATTGCAAAAGTTAATGTTAAGAATACAGGTAGTGTTGAAACATTCGAAACGGTATCTACAGATATTGCCGGTTCACACAAGGGTGTTCATGATGTTTATTTCGTATTCAGAGGTAGTGACTACTGTGTGGCTTCTTGGAAGTTTACAGAGAATCAGGTTGCACCTGCAACACCAACTGTTGCACCTACAGTAGCACCTACACCGGTTCCTGCTACAACAGCAGCACCAACACCTGTAGTTGACACAACAAAGACTCAGAAGGTTGGCAAGAATACATATAAGATTGCAGATGCTGAGAAGGCTGTAGTAACATACACAGGAACCGTTAAGAAGACAGCTAAGACAGCTACAGTACCTGCAACAGTTAAGATTGAAGGAAAGTCTTACAAGGTAACAAGTATTGCGGCTAATGCATTTAAGAACAACAAGAAGCTTACAAAAGTTACAATACCAAAGGGAATTAAAACAATCGGAGCTAATGCATTTGCAGGATGTAAGAATCTTAAGACAATCGTAGTTAAGAGTACAACAATTACTAAGGTTGGTAAGAATGCATTTAAGGGAATTAATCCTAAAGCTAAGATAAAAGTTCCTAATAGCAAGAAAAAAGCTTATAA
>SVEK01000024.1 GCA_015057405.1 Lachnospiraceae bacterium | reverse complement strand
AGGCACAAGGTAATGGAACAGAATCGTGTAGGTATTTCGACAAGATGGATGAACTGTTGGGACAGGCAATTAAGTTGAAACAGCAACTTGAGGAGAGAGGAGTGAAGGTGGATTGATGATGGATAAGATTGATAAAAAGGCATTACTCAATGTAAAAGAAATGTGTGAGTATTTGGGTATCGGTCAGACCAAGGCGAGAGAACTCCTTACTAATCCGAAAAACAGTTTTACCGTCCGTATCGGTAAAAGACTATATGCACACAAAGGAAGGCTGGATACAGGGCTACTGAATCAAATTTTATAAGTGAAAAATGTGTCGTTTATGTATTTGCTATACCAAACGAAATGACATCGCTGTAAGATGAGTAGATGATAACTTGCTTACTGCGATGTTTTTTATTATAGTGCGCGGGTTATTTAGAGTACTAAAACAAAAAAACGGAAAATTTTTAGTAAGGTATTTGTTATATAATACGTTTTAGGTTAATAAAGGAGGAAAAAAGTATGTGTAGCATATAAAAAAACGCAGTATTATTTCACAAGGTAAATTAATTAAGTATTATTTTATTGCGGAAGAGGTGTTTTAAATGAAAAGGATTATTAAACTATGTTTTGTATTAATGTTAAGTATTACTCTGTTTATGGAGAATGCAAGTGTACCCGAAGCTGCCGTTTCGGTAAAACAAATGAAAACACTATATTTGAGAATGTATGATAAAAAGATAGATGAATTAATTGCAGCAAGTCCGGATCGTTATTTGATGGGTGAGGATCATTTTTCATATGCGTATCTTTCTGTTCCGAATGCTAAGTATCCGTTGTTTTTAATGATGGATCAGTATAATTACAGTATATGCAAAATTTACGTATATAAATATAGTGGCGAAGCGAATAATCAGGTTATGGTATCGAATATCAACAAATTTTCAGGACAGACAATATATCATTATAAAAAATATTTATTTGTTGAAGAATTTGCAGGTGGCGGATGCGGCAGAATTGTAATGTATAAATATAGTAACGGAAAATTCAGGGAAATCAAGAACGGAGCAAAATCTTTTTCTTACAGTTCATATGATGAAGTTCATAGTGCAGCAATAAAATATGCAAAAAAACTTGCTAAAAAGAAAGGGTTGAAGTTCAGTAAATTCAAGGAGATTAAGTGGAAATAATAAGGGATAATTCTATATCTGAGGCAAAGATAAATTATTCTCTAAAAAAGAAGTTATTAATTATCAGGCAGAGACTCAGTAAACATAAAGTAGTTTAATAAAAGCTAAGATACATATTTTTTTAGTATAGGCAGTTATTTGTAAAGTTTTGTAAAGAAGGAGAGTGTGATTATGATTGTTAATCTTATAGGTGGTATAGAGGATGCATTTCTGAAGAATGCAAGTAGTCCTAAATCTACAGATGATAAAGGAATATTAATCGTATTAATTTATGTTGTGATTATTGTGAGTATTGTCGCTTTTGCTTTGTTCAAAAAAAAGATTAGGGACAAATTTGTGGCGGTAGAGACAAGAAATGCTGAAATTGTTGAACTTAGAAAAGCTGAGGGTAGTAAAGAATGGTATGTGGTTACATTCGAAAATGGAGAATCAAAAGTGATGCGCAATCTAATTGCCGGTAAATTGGTAATTGCACCGGGAGATTATGGGAGATTAACATATCAGGGAAATATTATTAAAGATTTTAAAAAGGAAGGGAATACAGGAAAAGGTATTGTAACAGCCACAAGAAATATTAATAGTTTATTGCTTATCGGAATTGTTATCGTAGTGATCCTTTTTGTATTATGGTATATTGAACAGGAGAATAAATCAATGCAAGGAGTTGGCGTAAATTTGGAGCATTTTAAAGATTATTTTGATTAAATAGTTGCAGAGAATTAAATTTTTTAATTGAAGAATTAAGAAATACAGGATTAAATATATCGGAAAAAGAATTATTACCGGAACAGAGTCTGATGAGATTGAGTCGGGCTCTGTTTTATATTACATGTTATTAATGTATTGCATTTTCTTCTTGACAAAAATTAATGTAATGCTATAATTGCATTATAGGATTTGAAAAATTAATCTGATATTTCGTAGCTAAAAATCATATAACAAAAAAGCATACTACATTTCTAATGCGCAAAGCAATCTTATATATCTATGTGATTCAGAAACTCTATGCTTTAAATCAGAAATTAATGCGAGGGTCTCTGAGTATGTAGAAACCCTCTGTGAAATGAACATTTTTTTATCGGAAATTTAGTTGAAATTGTCACGGTAAAAAAGTGCTCCGCGGGAATCTGACTACGGCGGAGCAGTAAATGTTGATAACACAAGCCGCCGCAGGCGGAGAATGTCGCAAGCGGCAATTTTTATTGAAAGAGGGGATAAGATGAAAGAAAAACCGTTCGGTATATTCATCCGCCAAAATACTTATACCGCAGCCCAAATTTGTGGTGTTTTATATGGGAATGCAGGAGATGCCGGAAAGATTTGAGAGCAGACTGTCTGATTTATACATGACAGAAACAGATGAACCCGCATTGGAACTTACGGTATTAACACTTAATATTAATAAAGGATATACAGAGAAATTAAGGACAAAGATAAGGCACTTGCACTTGCCGTTAAAGAGTGCATAAAGAATAATATACTGAAAGATTTTTTCTTAGAACATGGTGGAGGTGAAATCCCAATGAGCATAACAGAATTAAGTGAAGAAGAATTTGAATTGCTTATGTGCGACGAAAGAAAAATTGCACATGAAAAAGGACTGGAAAAAGGAATGGAAAAAGGAATGGAAATGGGAATAGAACTCGGAGAAGAAGCAGGAGAGAGAAAATCAAAGATACAAATAATTAATAATATGTTGAAGCTTAATTATTCCATACCTCAGATATGCAATGTGAAGGGGGAAAGTGCGGATTTTGTTAATAGTGTTTTGGAAGGAGTTGTATTCTGAAATAATTAGTATGGTGAAGATTAATAATGACATCGCACTGCGGCGGAGCTGAAAATGTTGCTTTATCCTAAAAAATAATATGTAGATTTTGTTTTATAGAACTAAACAAAAAACGGAAAATTTTTTTGGGGATATATATGATAATATTGTAATATTAAATTTTGGGGAGGAAGTAACAAATGAAAATCATACCGGTTACATGTTCTCAATGTGGAGGAAATATTACAATTGAAACATTTACAACGAGATTAGCATGTCCTTATTGTGGAACTGCATTTATTGTTGATTGTAGGGAATCAAAAAAAACAGGAAAGAATTTCCCTACAGAAGATAATCCTATTGAGGTACAAATTGAGCAGATTAATTCTACGTTAGTTAAGCTTGAAGGAAGAGATTCTGTGTTTGAATTAGGCATGGATCAGGAAGCAATAACGAAGGGTATTAATATTATTTCAGCGTTAAGTTATTTTTCAAATAGGGAATATGAAATTATTACCACTACGAGTTGTGTAGGTACTGTTGAATACAGGGTCTGGGGCCATGATGGAATAGATACAAAGGAATCAAGATATTCTACATTAATTGAATATGGTAAAGTAGTTCATAGTATTAATAAAACAAAGAAGACTTTAATAAGTTACGGGTTTGAAGTCAGTGAATTATGGAATAAAAGTGACAGAATAAAGGTAAAATTATTAAGAAATCCGTTAGATATTGCTTTAGGAGTAAAAGACAAATACAGAAAAGTAGAGTGTAGGGATTGTTGTATTCAAGCTACAAAAAAGATAACACCAAGTTCATGGAATAGTATTATGAATAATCATTTCAAAGATAGAGTAAATCAGTTGTTTCAAAATGATGCAATAATTCAAATTTCAAACAGTATTATTTCGGAGTTGCAAAATTGTCAGAATGAATATATGACACAGGGGGATGAAGGTAGTCATTCTATAAGAATAATTGTTCGAGAAGATGAGGTTATTTGTCCCGGTGCGAATTGTATTTTTCATAATATGGGGATGGATAATATAAGTGATAGTATTACTATGCAGGCTTTCGTGTGTAATCTAATCAATTCTATTTTAAAACAATGTGTTGAGGATAACAAACCTATTTGGATATTGAATGAGATAAAATTATTGTATAATTCAATCGAATTAAATCTGTTACATACAAAAATATATACAAAAGTATACCGAAGTTGGTAATATATCCTGATAAAAAGACAGTATTATTATTAATTTGTTCCAATAAAAAAAGGAGTGTAGAATAACATGAAAACAAATAATTTGTACAAAAAAATAATTAAAAAAATGAGTTCTAAGCTAATGATATTCAGCCTGGCAATTTCTTATGTTTTGGCACCGGTAAATGTGTCTTATGCATTGGAAAATGAAATTAATAAATCGGATTGTGTTGTTTATTCTGATTCAATAAATTATGGCGATATAATTAGCTTCGGTAATTACCTGCAAAGTGACACGAACGGAGATGGCGATGTTAATGAACTTGACAGTAAAGAGCCTATTAATTGGAAAGTGCTGTCTGTTGCTGACGGTACAATTCTGCTTTTATCAGATATGATAATTGATGCAAAAGAATTTGATGTAAGTAAAACTTATGTTACATGGGAAAACTCTGAGTTACGTACTTGGCTAAACGGAACATTTTTCGATAATGCATTTTCCGCTAATGAACAGCTGGCAATTGTAGAAAATACTATTGTAACAAAAGGTGATGCATTATTAGAAACTGAAGATATTACAACGACTGATAAGGTATATGTTCCTTCATTTGAAGATGTGACTAATTATGAATACGGATTTGATTATGAAGAATATGAGGATTCGTCACGAATGGCATTTAATACTGATTATACAGCTACTAAACCAAGTATGTTTGATGGCGGAGAGAGTGACGTATACTGGTTAAGGAATAATGGTCAGGATACCGGAATAATGACTGTTACAATATATGGCGGAATTATGTATCATATGCAACCTGATAATATATGCGGAATAAGACCGATGATTCAGTTGGATAGTGATAAAATCGAATTAGAAAGCGACGTTAATGATTCGGGTAATGGTACGCAAAATGGTACGCAAAATGGAAATAATCAGACTGATAATACGATAATTAATTTGACGGTAAAAGGACAGGAGAATTATGATTATGCGTATCAGGTACTTGAAATTGTCAATGAAACAAGAACACAATTAGGACTAAATGCATTGACAATGGATAAAAGTCTTCTTGAAACCGCAATGCAGAGAGCTGCAGAAATATCAGTATATTTTTCTCATACAAGACCTAATGATGAGGAGTGTTTTTCATTATTCAGAGAGTCTTATGCGTGTGGTGAAAATATTGCTATGGGACAAATGACACCGGAAAGTGTTATGGAAGATTGGATTGAATCACCGGGACATTATTCTAATATTATTGATTCAGATTTTACCAGTATAGGAATTGGCTGCTTCATGGATTTGGATGGAATGTATCATTGGGTACAGTGTTTTGATGGGAATGATAGTATTACTCCTGATATAACCGGTGGTAATAATGATTCGGTAAGAATAGTGGCTGCAAAAGGAAAATACATATCAGAACCATCACATTACACTGTTGAGATGTTATGTAGTGATTTAAACAAGGTATTTAGTTTGCAGAACTACATTGATATTGATTTGACCAATTTTACTTTTGCAAGTAATAATACAGACGTAGCTGATGTTGACGCAAATGGAAATATTACAATTAAGAGTAAGGGCGTAGCGACTATCACTGCAACATCCGTAGATAATTCAGCATTAGTATTTACAAGAACTTTTAATGTAAATGATCATTCTATTCTTGTTCATTCTGTAGAGGCAACACATACTGAGCAGGGGTATTTGTTGCATCAGTGCAGCGTATGTGGTTTTTCATGGTGTGATAATTATACACCTAAGTTAGATGCTGGAGATAATACTAACTATAACAACGATATTATTAACAATACTGCTAATAACAATTCAAATGCTATAACCCCGGGTGTTACTAATCAGTCAGCGAATAAAGTGCAAAATGGTTTGCAGAACACCACATCATCTGTTAAAAAAACTAAAAAACCTTCCAAGGTTAAAATTGTATATGCTAAATGCACTAATTATAATGCTCTTAAAGTGAAATGGAAAAAGCAAAAGGGCTGCTATTATAAAGTTCAGATTTCTACTAAGAAGAATTTTAGTAAGAACAAGAAAACAGGAACATCTTTTGGAAATACACGTAATTGGTTTGACTTGAAGAAAGGTAAAACGTATTACGTAAGAGTCAGGGCATTCAAGAATGAAGGTGGCAAATTAATATACGGACCATGGAGCACTGTGAAAAAAGTCAAGATGAAGAAGTAAGATAGTTGCATAGAAAAATATAATTCCAATGAGGAATAACAGACAACCCGGTAACTTTCGTGTTTGCTTTTCCTGACTGCTACAGCGCAACTGTGCTCATATTGAAATAAATATATTATTGCTTTATTGAAATAAAATATATCAACTTATAATAGAATGTTGTAATTATTTCCGCAATAAGATAAATTTAAAACAATATGAGTAATGATTGTGATGCAGCGTATTTTAAGACTATGCGATATTCTAAAAGTATCCGAATAATCAGCCGTGTGATTTCTAAATCAAAGGATTATCTTACGGCTGTTTACATCCGGTAGGTATTATTACTGCAGGGTATATGAATGAGATTAATAAAGAATGAAGATGACTTGAGAAAACCGGCAATCATCTTTTGAAAGTATTACACTTATATTTAGAAAGTGTATTGATAACAGAGGACGGGGCGGTAATGTATGTTCGAATCCTCAAAATTCACATTAATTCTACGACCATTAAACCAATTGAAAAAAGGGTGTGTATATGCTACAATCTAGAAGATTGATGATTCCTTTCAACGTATACAGGCATTGGAAAGGAGGTAATCGAAACAGAAAAACAGTATAAGGATTTTGTGTTTGTTACGAAAAATAACAGACCTGCATAACAGTTTATAGTACAGGAGGTCAAGAGACAATGGAAAGCTACAAGAAAGAATTTATTGAGTTTATGGTTGACAGTCAGGTGTTGAGATTTGGTGATTTTGTAACTAAGAGTGGCCGTAAAACACCATTTTTTATTAATACCGGATTTTACAGAACGGGTGAACAGCTTAGAAAACTCGGACAGTATTATGCAAGAGCAATTCATGATAATTTCGGGACAGATTTTGATGTCTTGTTTGGACCTGCGTATAAAGGAATTCCTCTCAGTGTGACGACTTCCGCGGCACTTAGTGAGATGTACGACGCTGATGTGGCATATTGTTCTAATCGTAAAGAAGTTAAGGATCATGGTGAGACCGGGATTCTTCTCGGAAGTCCTTTATCGGAAGAAAGTAAAGTTGTTATGATAGAAGATGTTACCACATCAGGTAAATCTATTCGTGAAACCATGCCAATATTAAAGGCTCAGGGTGTAAAAGATGTTTTGGGACTTGTTGTATCAGTTAATCGTATGGAACGTGGAACAAAAGATAAGGGTGCATTAGAAGAAATTGGCGATGAATATGGTATCAAGACAACTGCAATTGTTACAATGGAGGAAGTAATAGAGCATCTCTATAATAAACCATATAATGGTAAAATAATCATTGACGATGAGATTAAAGGCAGAATAGATGCATATTATGCTGAATATGGCGTGAAATGAGTCGTATAATGTTACCGAATTTTGTGAAAAGTGAACAATAAATCTTATTATTTTTGTGCAAAGGGATGAAATTGTAATTATTATCCATTAAGTGCTTTCAATTATCTGTGAGTTTGATATAATGATTGTAAGCTGAGTGGTAAATATACAATTGAATCTCTTTTGTATTATACAATTCTTTCAGTGGATATCTTTTTTCTATTTTATCAGAGCAGACACATTTTTATTAGTTTTAATCGGGTTGTTGGGTTAGTAACATAATGTAATTATTAAGCATTCATTTTAATGGATGTGTATTAATTATATCTTTTTTTGGAGGTGTTTTAATTTGAAAGTTGTTTTTTGGAGTCATGTGCGCGGACGTTGCGGAACGACAATGCACATGGCATGTGTGGCTGTTGCTCAAGCATTATTTGCAGATTCAAGAGTTGTTATGATGGAGAATCATGAACATCTTATCAACATTGAAAATTGTTTTGTTAAGATGAATGGAGAAGGATATATTAAAGATTGCAGCAGAGAATATAATGTAATGGGATTGGAAAATCTGATGGAGAGATTTGCTGTGGCAACTCCCGCAGAGGAAAAAATCCTGATTAACCGCTGTGCAATGCCGTTTGTGCAGGATAAATTATATTATTTGCCTCACGGATATTTGCGCAACGGCGATTTGCTGGATTATGAGTTCTGTAATAATATGGTTCATCTTTTTGACGGATTGGAAAAGCATTTTGATAAAGTATTTATTGATGCTTTTGCAACAGAAAGTCTGGCGACTAAGTCGATTATAGAAAGTGCAGATTTAGTTATTGTTAATCTCAATCAGAACAGAAGTATATTAGATCACTTTTTTAGAAATTTTGCAAATCTAAGAAATAAGGCAATATTTATTCTTGGTAATTACAACTCGGGTATGAGTAACGGTTTGACGGAAATACGAAGAAAATATCAGATTGCAAGAGACCGGATTTATGCGGTTCCGTTTTGCATGGAGGCGGCAGAATCAGAGTCTGACGGTAGCCTGGTTAATTTTATTGCGAGAAATTATATGGAGCCGACACTTCCCAATAGGGATTTTATTAATGCCATTAGGAGTATCTCGGATAAATTAACCGGCTATAGTCATGAACTGGCTATTCGTCATCGTCTTGGCCTTGGTTGACAGATTCTTTGATTAAAATGTGAATCTTATCTATGCTTCGGTTATCAACTTCGAGAACAGTATAGTAAGCCTGTTCGTCTTCCGTTTGTTGTCCTTCATTCGGAAAATCGGAGAGAAGGTTAATCACGTGTCCGCCGATTGAGTCATAGTCCACAGATTCGATGGACAATCCTAATTCATCATTAACATCATTAAGGTTGGTGGAACCTTCGACAATGTACTCGTTAGGACCGATATTTTTTATTGAGTCTTCTTCTTCAACATCGTATTCGTCACGGATTTCACCAACTATTTCTTCAATAAGGTCTTCGATTGTTACAACACCTGCAAAAGCACCATATTCATCAAGTACAATCGCCATTGCGGTATAATCTTTACGCATATCTACAAAAAGCTCGGAAGTTTTTCTGTATTCATATGTGATGTATGGCTCTCGTGTAAGGTCTTTGACATTAAATGATTCAGGAGAACCGTGGAAGAAGAATACGTCCTTAAGATTGATAGTACCAATGATATTATCAATCTTTTCGCTATATACAGGCATTCTGGAGAACTTGTGCTTACTAAATGCATTCATAAGTTCTTCATAGCTACAGTCAGCAGGAACAAGCTCAACGTCCATACGCGGAACCATAACATCTTTAACCTGTGAGTCTCCGAATTCTACTATATTGGTTATCATTTCGTGTTCTTCTGATTCGATTACACCTTCCTCGTGACTTACGTCGAATATTGTCATAAGTTCGTCCTCGGTAATTGAAGAAGGTTTTTTAGTCATATCAATTCTGAATAAAAATAGTATGCCTCTGGACAATACATTTACAAGAAATACAACCGGAGTAAGCAGTTGTGTTATTAAGTAAATAATATTACCAAAAGACAACGATAATTTTTCTGAATGTATTGTTGCATAAGACTTTGGTGTTATCTCGCCAAATATAAGAACAAGAACAGTAAGAATACCTGTAGCAATACCTGCTGCAAGACTGTTGTTACTGCTCATTCCCATTTTCTCAGAACATATGTGATAAGCAAATGATGTTGAAATAGAAGATGCAGAGAGATTAACCACATTATTGCAGATAAGAATTGCACTAAGCATTTTACTCTGGTCTTCAATAAGTTTGCTCACAGTACGAGCACGCTTATTGCCCTCTTCTACAAGACTCCTGATTTTCATTCGGCTAACTGTTGTAAGAGCAGTTTCTGCCGAAGAAAAAAATGCTGATAAAATCAATAGAATTAAAATAATAATAATTGTCGCGACATCACTGGGATCCAAAAAAAATCACTCCATTTTCTAAAATAATATAATATGTAAAACATACTTCATTGTACATTAACGCTTAACTACTGTCAAGTGACGATATTTACCTACCAGACATGCTGTCGGCAAACTGCCTGTAGCAACTACCGGCACATAGCCTGGGAGTTGCATACAAGCAACTCCTGTATAAAGTCTGAGAACTGTCTGTTAAGCAAGTGCCTGACGTTTCTTAGCCATTTCATCACTTTCAAGGTATTCGTCGTAAGTAGATACTTTATCGATAATACCGTTAGGCGTAATCTCGATGATTCTGTTTGCAATGGTTTGTATAAACTGGTGGTCCTGTGATGTGAACAAGACAACACCCGGGAATTTAATAAGACCGTTATTAAGTGCAGTGATACTTTCCATGTCAAGGTGGTTTGTAGGTTCGTCAAGTATAAGAATGTTTGAACCAAGCATCATCATTTTGGAAAGCATTACACGTACGCGCTCACCACCGGAAAGTACGTTAACTTTTTTAATTCCGTCATCACCTGCAAAAAGCATACGACCGAGGAAACCGCGGACATAAGTTGCATCTTTTTCAGGAGAGTATGGCATAAGCCAGTCAACAATTGTTTCTTCTTTTTGGAAGTATTCGGTATTATCTTTAGGGAAATATGAATTGGAGGTTGTAACACCCCACTTGTAACTTCCCTCATCAGGTTCGAGTTCTCCTGCAAGAATCTTATATAATGTTGTAATTGCAAGTGTCTGGTTACCGACAAATGCAATCTTATCATCATGACCTACTGTAAATGAAATGTTATCAAGTACTTTTACCCCATCAATAGTTTTTGAGAGATTCTCAACTGTAAGAACTTCGTTTCCGATTTCTCTGTTAGGTTTGAAATCAATATAAGGGTATTTTCTGCTGGATGGACGTATATCATCAAGCTGGATTTTTTCAAGGGCACGTTTTCTTGATGTTGCCTGCTTTGATTTGGAAGCATTGGCACTGAATCGCTGGATGAATTCCTGAAGTTCCTTGATCTTTTCTTCTTTTTTCTTGTTAGCTTCTTTCATTTGCTTAATCATAAGCTGACTGGACTCATACCAGAAGTCATAGTTTCCTGCGTAAAGCTCAATCTTGGCATAATCAATGTCGGCTGTATGTGTACACACTTTATTAAGGAAGTAACGGTCATGGGACACAACTATTACTGTATTTTCAAAGTTGATAAGGAATTCTTCAAGCCATTCTATAGCATTAAGGTCAAGGTGGTTAGTAGGCTCGTCAAGAAGCAAAATATCAGGATTACCAAATAAAGCTTTGGCAAGAAGAACTTTAACTTTAAGAGGACCTTCTAATTCGCTCATTAATTTGTAGTGATGTTCAGTATCAATTCCAAGACCATTGAGAAGTGTTGCTGCATCTGATTCGGCTTCCCATCCGTTCATTGTGGCAAACTCACCCTCTAATTCACTTGCACGAATACCATCTTCGTCTGTAAAATCTTCTTTGGCATAGATGGCTTCCTTTTCTTTCATAATATCGTATAAGCGCTGATTACCCATTATTACAGTATCAAGAACAGGGAACTCGTCATATTTAAAATGATCCTGCTCAAGAACCGAGAGTCTTTCACCCGGCGTAATAATGATTTCACCTTTGTTTGGTTCTAATTCTCCTGAGAGAACTTTAAGAAATGTAGATTTGCCGGCACCGTTAGCACCGATAAGTCCGTAGCAGTTCCCTTCCGTGAATTTTATATTAACATCTTCAAAAAGTGGCTTTTTGCCAAATCTAATAGTTACGTTACTTGCCTGAATCATGTGTTCAATCCTTCCTTTCACAATCACACTTATAATTGTTGTTTTGCTGTAAAAAAGCATATACAAAATACATTCTACTAAATTCTCGGAAATTTGCAAGTACTTATTTTATCAGGTAAACAGTTCGAAAATCCATTGTATCATTTTTATCTTGAAATCAGTTGTATTGTGTGCTTATGATTTGCCTGTTTAAACTACAGAAACTTAATGAATCCATATTTAGTGCGTAAAATATACGTTATAATAAAAAATATTTAAGAATCAAAAGTATTGTTATTAATACGAATAATATGTATACTGATTTATAATAAAATAGAAAAATGCATTAAGGTTGGATTAAAATCAGATTAAATCCGGTTAAGTAGTATTAATTATATATAGGATGTGATTGCATGAATATGAAAGATATAAGACGTGAAAAACCATATCCTCTCGGTGTGTCATTTTCGGGGGACAGAATTTGCTTTGCCGTGGATGGTGGTGCAGGTCAGGAATGTGTACTAAAGATTTATAAAAAGGATTCTAAAAAGACTGCGGTCAATATAAGTATGGATAAGACCTATAAAACAGGGAATGTTTTTTCCTGTTCTATTCGTAATGTGTTTGATGATGATACGGATTACGAGTATGTCTTTGAGATAGACGGGGTTGAATGTATGGATTCCCGTGCGAAACTTGTGAAGGGAAGAAATAATTACGGAAAGCCTTCAAGCAATCTGAGGGCGGTACTTACCCCTGATGCGCAGACAGATTACGGCATAACAGATTATACAAAGCCGGCAGTGAATAACCTTGTGTTGTATCAGCTGCATGTAAGAGGTTTTTCAAAGCATAAAAGTTTTTCAGGCAGCAATAAGGGCACTTTTTTGGGTATTTGTGATAAGATTCCTTATTTGAAGGAACTTGGAGTTAACGGAGTTCTTCTTTTGCCGGCGTATGAGTATAATGAAATACCTAAGGATACAGTGCCTGTAGGTATGCCAAAAGATATACCTTTTGATGATGTTGACGACGATGATAAGAACGGTCGTGTTAATTACTGGGGATACACGACTGATGCATTTTATTTTGCGCCAAAGACATCATATGCATCCGGAAACAATGCAATAGACGAATTTTCATGTATGGTGTCAAAACTTCACGAAAATGGAATTGCAGTTCTTATGGATATGCATTTCCCCGGGAAAAATCACATGAATATGATTGTTGACTGTTTAAGGCACTGGGTAGTTAATTACAACGTTGATGGTTTCCGTATTAATAATGATTCCGTAGATGAAGGGGTTTTAAGATGTGATCCGGTACTTGCGGACACTTATATTTTAGGTAATTACTGGTATGAGAGAAATGTTGTCTCTGATAATGTGCCGAAGTTTGCGGATTGCAATGATAGCTTTATGAACAGAATCAGGCAATTTATTAAAGGTGATAACAATAATATACTTGAGTTAGTGTATGAAATGATGGAAAATGGTTACGGAGCCGGCGGTATTTCAAAAGTTAATTATCTTGCAGATGTTAACGGATTTACTTTGATGGATTCGTTGTCATACAATATGAAGCATAATGAAGCGAACGGTGAGAATAACCATGACGGAACAGAATTTAATTATAGTATGAATTGCGGATTTGAAGGGAAGACCAGAAGAAAATATGTCCTGGAGAGACGTAGAAAATACATTAAAAATGAACTGATGCTTCTTATGATGTCTTATGGTATACCGATGTTACTTGCAGGAGATGAATTCGGTAACAGCCAGGAGGGTAACAATAATGCTTATTGCCAGGATAATCGGATATCATGGCTTGACTGGAGTCAGATGGCTAAAAATAAGGAACTTGTTGATTATGTAAGCAGGCTTATCGAAATCAGGAATAATAACCTTTTAGCAGAGTTTGAATCTAAGCATCCTATAGCGTCAGGAATTCCTGAGATATCTTATCACGGAGTAAAACCATGGGCTACAGATGGACTTTCATACAATCGTACAGCGGGAATTATGATTGCTTCAAAGGGATTGTATATAGCCATTAATATGGATGGCAATAAACATGAATTTGAATTGCCTAAATTATATGATGAGTGTCAGTGGAAGTTACACATAAGTACATCGGATAATCATAACGAAGGATTTGTTCTTCCGTCAGAAACGATTGCAATATATTTATGTTAATTCAGATGTTATTGAAATATGAATTGTTAGCACTCGATTGTGTCGAGTGCTAAATTTTTCTTGACATTGGATATTTGGGGAGTTATTATAAATACATTATCAAATTTGTAGCAACGAGAGGAGCGAATAATATGTTAGAAGAACAGGGTAGTTTATCAATTGATTCAGAAAATATTTTTCCTATAATTAAAAAGTGGTTGTATTCTGATCACGATATATTTGTAAGGGAATTGGTGTCTAACGGATGTGATGCCATAACAAAGCTTAAGAAACTTGATGTTTGCGGTGAGTATAGCTTGGAAGATGGTTATAAGGCAGCTATCCATGTGACGGTATGTCCTGAAGATAAGACTATAACATTTGAAGATAATGGTATCGGTATGACTGCCGATGAAGTGAAAGAATATATTAATCAGATTGCTTTTTCAGGAGCAACTGATTTTATTGAAAAATATAAGGATAAAGCCAATGATGAACAGATTATCGGACATTTCGGACTTGGTTTTTATTCAGCATTTATGGTGGCAGATAGTGTGACTATTGATACGCTTTCATATACAGAAGGTGCGTCTCCTGTATTCTGGGAGTCTGACGGTGGTATGGAGTTTTCTATGAAAGACGGAGAACGTACAGAAGTGGGAACAACCATTACACTTCATCTGAATGAGGACAGCACTGAGTTTGCCAATGAATATCGTGTAAGAGAGATTCTTGAAAAGTATTGTTCATTTATGCCGGTAGAGATTTTTCTTTGCAAAGCTAACGAAGAACAGCAGTATGAGACAATTGATGCTGCTGATATAAGAGAAGATGATGTAGTTGTTGAACGTTTTACAGAGGAAGCTAAGACTGAAGAACGCGAGAATGAGGATGGCAGTAAAGAAGTTGTAGAGGTGACTCCTGCAAAAGACAAGGCGAAGATTAATAAGCGCCCGGTATCATTAAGCGACACTAATCCTTTATGGAATAAGCATCCAAACGATGTTAACGATGATGAATATAAGGAGTTTTACCGTAAGGTATTTCGTGATTATAAGGAGCCTCTTTTCTGGATACATCTCAATATGGATTATCCGTTTAATCTTAAGGGTATTCTTTATTTCCCGAAACTCAATACCGAATATGATAATCTGGAAGGTGTTATTAAACTTTATAACAATCAGGTGTTTATTGCAGACAATATTAAAGAGGTTATTCCGGAGTTCCTTATGCTTCTTAAAGGAGTAATCGATTGTCCGGATTTGCCGCTTAATGTTTCAAGAAGTGCATTGCAGAATGACGGATTTGTTAAGAAAATCTCCGATTATATTACAAAGAAGGTTGCAGATAAACTCGCCGGAATGTATAAAACAGACCGTGAAAATTATGAGAAATTCTGGGATGATATAAGTCCGTTCATTAAGTATGGATGCCTTAAGGATAATAAGTTCAGGGATAAAATGAAAGACTATATTATTTTCAAAAATCTTGATGAAAAATATTTGACACTCCCGGATTATATTAAGGCTGCATACGGAGATAATGAAGCAGATGTTACCGATGAAGAGGGTAATAAGGTTGAAGCAGAAGTAGTGGGTGATGAGTCCGACAATGATACAGATGATGAAGAAAAGAAAAATGTAGTTTATTACGTAACTGATGTGCTTCAGCAGAGTCAGTATATTAATATGTTCCGTGAACAGAACATGGACGCTCTTATTCTCACACATAATATTGACCAGCCGTTTATTCAGCAGCTTGAGGGTGAAGACCAGTCAATTAAATTTATGAGAATAGACGCAGATGTTACGGATTCCATGGAAGAGAAGGCCGAAGGCGAAGATTGGGAATCTACGGTTGACGGTCTTACTGAAATATTCAGAAAAGCTATCGGAGATGACAAGTTGTCAATTCAGGTTAAGAAACTTAAGAATGAAAAACTTGCATCGATGGTTACTTTGTCTGAGGAGACGAGACGTATGCAGGATATGATGAAAATGTATGCTGCAAACGGAATGGGCATGGGAATGGATATGTTCGCAGGCGGAGAAACATTGGTGCTTAATGCCAATAACGAACTTGTTAAATATATTTTAGATAACAAAGAAGGTAACAACGTTGAACTGTTTTGTAAGCAGCTTTATGACCTTGCAATGATTAGTCATAAACCGTTGTCATCAGAAGCAATGACTGAATTTGTTTCAAGAAGTAATGAGATAATGCTCCTTCTTGCAAAATAATTTTAGTAATATATATAAGTAAAATATGTAAAATAATGCTCCCGCGGGAATGAAACATGATTAGACATGCGTAATTCAAATGTCTGAACCGGGTTTTCGTTCCGTGCGGGAGTCGTTTTGTATGAAACGGTGTCATTATGTTTTCGCAGAGCATATTTAAAATTGCTTTTTTAGAGTTGTTTTGTTTAGAGCTGAGGTAAATTGAGATAATTAAGCAGTCCTACGTATATTCCGTAAGCAAACTGATACTGGTCATATACAAGTTTGATAGAATCTTCAAAATTACTTATATACGCTAATTCTACAAGAACTGCCGGCATTGTGGTTTTGCGAAGAACATATAAAGACGGGTTTGCGAATACACCGTTATTTTTCGTACCTACACGTCGTACTATTTCTTCGACAATATATTCCCCAAGATAATAAGCCTGGGACCCGGTAGAAAAAACATATGCTTCTGTTCCGTTAATCTGTGGATTGACATTAGCATTACAATGTATACTTATAAAATAATCCGCAGCATAACTGTTAGCTTCATCAACTCTTATTCTGAGACTGGAACTGCTGTTTGTGCCTACGTTTTCAGTTATTGAGCTTCTTGAGGTTCTGGCTTCAAATCTGTAATCAGCATCCAAAATATCAGCAAGATATGCACCTACCATATAAGTGATGTCCTGTTCATACAGACCAAAGCCTGTTGCACCGGAATTAACAGTTGGTCCATGCCCCTGGTCAATGTATATTTTTATTGCCATATGAAGTCACCTATTGTATATTTATAATATTATATTCTAGGTATTAAATGATGTGAATTATATTAATAATAAAGTGTAGGAGAGGAAATGCTATGATAGGAATTGTTATGATTATGATAGGATTATTGCTTAGTTCGATAGATATTAATGCTGTTATTCTTGCTGTGTATCCGGAGTATCATGTTATTAAGGATGACCCACAGCTTGGAGAAGTTATTCAACGATACGTGGCTGATAATATGCTTGGTGATTATCTGAGACTTGACCTAATGTCTGATTTGGTTGGTTATGTATTTATGGCAATAGGAGTAGCTATGCTGATTAAGTACAACAAAAAGTTTGTCGGGGTATATATTCCTTTGCTTTTAACGGCAGTGTTGTACGTTGTTGTAAGAATCAGTCCGTTTATTATTCCTGCGGATAAGCTGGTAGTATACGCGCTGGCACTGTCGTTTGTTCAGCTTTTGGTTGAAATATTAATGGAAAAAAAGCTGGTGTATTCATTTGCAGATGCAACTGCGGATATCCCTAATCAGAGAGATACAACGCTCATGAAGTTTGGTTGGATAGGCGCTGCTTTATGTCAGGCATTCTTATATTTTATTGTTCTTGTCGGACTTGCACAGTGGATAATTATTGTGTACATGGTAGTCAGAGCATTATTTATGTTGTTCTGCCTTGACAGAATGTTTAGATGCAGACATTATCTTGGCAAGACAGAACGGGATTAAATTTTAATTGGAATCAAAGAAATGGAATTGTATGCAGAAAAATGTGTTAGATAATGGTATTAACCATGATTTTCAATAAATCGTTCTGCACATAGTTTGACTTGTTGCATGTAGTCATAATAATCCGGAAGCAAAGGTTCAATACCCTTAATATCTTCATTTTTTCCCATCATTTCAAGCTCTAATGACTGGTTGGCGAGATCGTTTGCAGATATTATGGCTGCTATACCTTTGAGTCCGTGAACCTCTATAACAAACGTAGGCATGTCATCAGGAAATGACTTTTCAAGGATTTTGTGTTTTTTAGGTATTGTATCGCAGAAGTTACGTAGTGTTTTAAGGAATATAGGCATTGAACCGATACGTACAAGACCTTCCTTAAAGTCAATATATTCATTTTCTTCGTTTATTACATCTGTGTCAGGTGCTTCAGGAGAATATTCAATAGCATCTTCTTCATTATCATTTTCAGGCTCAAGCCATCGGTATATAATCTGATGAAGATTAGGTATTTCTATAGGTTTAGGCAGGAAGTCGTCAAATCCCATGGAAGTATACATTTTTCCCGCGCCGGTTGTTGCATTGGCTGTGAGCGCAATAATAGGGACGTCAGAATAGTTGTATGTCTTGATTTTTCGAATTTCCTGCATTGCCATTTCGCCATCTGTTTCCGGCATCATATGATCCATGAAAATAAGGTCGTATTGTTTTCGTGTCGCCATTTCAATTGACTGCTTACCGGAGGAAGCGGTATCAATTTGCATTTTATATGCTTCCATAATGCCTGTGGCAACCTGAAGGTTCATGCTATTGTCATCTACTACAAGTATACGTTTCTCCGGCATAGGGTAAATAATAAGTGAACTATTATCAAACGGTTGGCGTAGAGAACGTTTGTTGCCGGACAGATACGAGCACAGTTGAAGTGAAAACAGAGGAATGAATAGTGGGTTGTTGTTTTCTATCATTCCTGAATTGTTGTGAACAAGTGAAATGAATACAGGTGCATCTTCATAATCCAGTTCCTGACTTAGCATGCGGATTGTGTCTGTATCTGCCAGAATATAATCGTAGTTGTTTTCGCTGATAAGAGTGCTGAATTTGTAATTATCATCGGTTATTTCGTATTCGATTTCAAGGTCTTCCAAACATACGGTATAGTAGTTGCGCATTGCGACGGATTTTTCCAGTATCAGTATTTTGGTGTATGAGCCGTCTGAAGAATGTTTTGGTAACAGCGTATCATTTTGTTCTGATGCTTTTTGATGGAGCGTGATGGTAAATTCTGAACCTACGCCATATTCGGATTCAACAGTGATAGTACCATCCATTAGGGCGGCAAAACGATTGGCAATTGCCATTCCCAGACCCGTACCTTCGATATGTTTATTTTTTTCGGCATCAAATCTTGTGTAGTTGTCAAACAATGCCGGTATATTTTCTTTTTTTATACCTATACCGGTATCTTTAACCTTAAATATAAGTTTTATGTCAGTATCTGTAACAAATTCGCAATCGACAGTAAGAATAATGCTTCCTTCCTGTGTGTACTTTACTGCATTACTTACGATATTATTAACTATCTGTCTTACTCTTGCCAAATCTCCGATAAAGTAGCGAGGCACATAAGGGGCAATATAAACCATATAGTTGACCGGTTTTTCGTCAAGACGTATGGTTGCAACAGTTGTAACATCGTATATAATTGATTCAAGGTCATATTCTTCCGTTGTTAATTCGAATTTTGATGATTGAAGTTTGGAATAATCAAGGATATCGTTAATCATAACGAGCAGATTTTTGCCGGCATCCTTAACGTACATAACTTCCTGATATTGTGCATCAGTCATTTTAGAACGTGACAAAATATCACAGATTCCAAGAATAGTATTAAGAGGAGTTCTAAGCTCGTGACTCATATTTGCAAGCATAAGATTTCTGGAATCAGATACCTTTTTGTGATTTCGTTCTTTTATAACCGGAAGGAGGTATGCAAGTATGGCAGTAAGTACGATGGCAATTATCAGTGCTGATATAAGGAACTGATCAATTGAAAATAAATGGGCGTTTGCATTAAGTGTTGTACTGTTAATACTTGTATACATAATCCAGTTGTTAAACATATCGGTTGTTTTTCTGATATATTGGAAATTAGAATTGTTGTTGTACATCATAACAGATTCGCTGCCATCGCTATTGACCGGAATAAGGTCGGATTCAATATGCATATCACTTACAAGCTGATATAGAGGTTTGCTGCCTGCAAAGGAATTGTTATTGTAATCTGTATAAGCCAGAATACTGTTATCAGAATCACAAAGTAATAATTGAAAATTTTTTGTGTTAATGTTAAGGGAATTAATCAGTATTGCAGGGTCAAGTAATTCGCAAATTATGCTGTCAGGAATAGTGCTTCCTTTGCTGCTGATAGGTTTGCAAAAGACAATATATCTTTTTTTATGGCCTTCTATTGACATGGTTAAAACATCAACAGAGGATTGACCGTCAAGTCCTTTTTGATAACAATCTTCTTCACTAAGATCAACTGTGTCTTTCGATGAGGTTACCCATAACTGACCTTTGGAATCAGTTATACCGAACTTGCCGTCTTTTGAGAGATTGGATTGTTTAATAAGAAATAACTTTCGTTCGTAATCGTCAACAATAGAATCGAAAGAATTGGCAATAACCGACAATTCTGAGTTATGGTGTTCTAACTCGGCGATAAGACTGTTATAGCTGAGTTTAGAAAGTTCGCTGAGACTCTTATTGGCAAACGAAGTTATTTTATTATTATTGTTTTCCTGATAACGATAATTTGCTAAAAAGGCGAGAAAAATAGCAAATAAAACGATTGCAACAGAGATTGCAAATCTAATAGGATGATATATCTTAAATCTATTACGCATAGTCAGACCCTCCCCAACATTAAGTATATCAATATTTAATAATTCTTGCTAGTATTATTTAACCAAGATGTGTATAATGTGATATATCGGATTGTAATATCATTGTGCGGGAGGAACATATGATGAATATAAAAAAACATGTAATTATATTATTTATGGTGACTGCTATTATGTTAACCTGCCACAATGAAAATAATAACGTTAAAGCAGCAGTAATTGAAGATGGTTTTTCTTACTCAAAGATACCTGCGTCAATAAAAAAACGGATAACAGGCTCGTCCTACAGAAAAAACCCGTATATATCCCTTAAAGAATTAAGATATGTCCGGATAAAACATTATAACTATAAAGGTAAAGTAAAATCTGGTGAGCTGATTGTCAATAAAGCCATAGCAAAAGACGTTGCTGAAATTTTTTGTGAATTATATAAGATAGAGTACCCTATAAGACGTGTGGAACTTGTGGATGAATATGAAGCTGACGATGACTTATCCATGGAAGCAGACAACACATCCTGTTTTAACTATAGAAGTATTTCAGGTTCCAAGACTTTATCCATGCACGGTCTGGGACTTGCGATAGATATTAATCCAAGAATCAATCCCTGCGTCGGGGGTGCTCGCGGGATAGTTCCGCCAAACGGGAAAGCATATAAAGAGCGAAACGTAAAAAAATGTACCGGAAGATATAAAAACATGATGATTCATAAAGGTGACGCGGCGTACAAAATATTTAAGGAACACGGTTTTGAGTGGGGCGGAGAGTGGAAGAATATGAAAGACTACCAGCATTTTTATAAAGTTCCGCCGAAGTACAAAAACTGCGGAAAATATGAGTGGTAAAATATGAGAGATGTAACATAGGCAACCGGATGATTTTGCGGATGATAAAATGGGGAGTGTGATTGACATGAAAAAATATTTAAAACTTGCTTTGTTTGTAAGTGTATTAATGATTGCGGGTTTTATTGCATTTATTATAATTATGGGTAAAAACAGCAAAAATATTAAAAATGTACAGAAAAACCTGAGTAATCAGGAAATAGGTGTAACAGAATTACAGAGTGAACAAAAATACAAGAGTTTTAATACCCAGACTGTAATTGATGAGCTGATTATTTCAGGAGACAACGTCAATGTGGTTTTGTTTGATAATTCCGAGCCGAAAAAGATATATGACACAAAGATATCGGCAGATATTCATGAGCAGTTAGCAAGAATGGAAGATAAAAAGGATTATTCTTTTGATAATCCGTTGCTGGCATACAATCCGTACGGAACCAACACCTGCGGTTTGTACATTTATTTTGAAACTACTACTGACTGTTACCTGAAGTATTCGGTTACTGTTATGGATGAACAGATTCCGGATTTTACAAGAACTATGACTGATACAGACGGACGCGGGAACCGTATCCATGAATATCTCCTTACGGGGCTTATTCCCGGCAAAGAGAATTATCTGTGTTTAGAACTTGAATCACAGGATGGAGGTTTTGTTGATTCCAGGATATTCAAAATCAATCTGCCGGAGTCTTCGTATGGGAATCCGTCTTTGATAACGGTTAGTAACAAATCAAAAAATATAGACAGAATAAGTAATGGTTTGTATTTTTGTTACGGGACAGGAAACAATAGTATACCGTTGTATGATAATTCGGGGTATCTAAGAGGTGAGATTCCGATTGCAGAGAATAATGATACAACAATATGCGTTACACTTGCGGATATGATTGTACCGTATGCCAAAAATAAGCTTGCCGGCATTACAAGAACCGGTCAGGTGGCTGATATATATTCCCTTGATGGTTACAAATTGGGAAGAAAGGTTGAGTACAATGACAGAGGACAGATTCTTGCAATTGCATCAGATAATCGTAGTGAAACCGTAAATGATATTATACTTTCTGTGGATACGGATAATGGAGAAGTTACTAAAATTGTTGATACGAAAGAACTTTTGAGTAAAGTATATAAGAAGAATAAAACATCTGACTGGATTGGAATTGATTCTATTGAATATATCAATAATAAAGACCTTATAATAGGTGCTTCCAAATTGTCATCAGTTATTAAGATTTCAAATATTATGATGGCCAATCCTACTGTAGGTTATGTGTTGGGCAATAACAAAGCGTGGAAGAGTAAGGCATTCAGAGATAAACTTTTGACAAAAGAAGGTCGCGAAACAGACGCTCCCGCCAAATTATTTAAAGCTATGTCCGATAATGTGAGTATGGCATACAGTGAGATGAAAGAAAATAATTCAGATGAAGAGGAAGAACCGGGAAGCAGATATTATTTTATGGTTATGAACAATGACAACGGTAATAAGACAAGAGGATTGAAGTTTTTTGTAAATGAGAATGACAATACTTACAAACTGGTTTCGGATAAAGAGTTACCTTCTAATGCAGAGGGTGGAAGTCTGGGATTTTCCGGAGAAAATTATGTTGTATATACACCGGCTGCAGGTACATTTTCTGAATATACTCCGGAAGGTGAGTCTCTTATTACGTATGCTCTTCCTTGTAAAGCCGTTGAAAAATATTCAATGAAGGACTTCTGGTTTAGGTAGTAATGAAAAAAGACTTGTACAAGATACCATAACTTGATATAATGTTGAATTATGTTGGATATCAGTAATGTAGTTTATTATCACTAAGAAAGGAATGTTACAAAGTATTATGTTATCAGAATTAAAAGAAAAAGTATATGAAGCTAACATGGAGCTTTGGAGAAAAGGAATGGTAATTTATACCTGGGGTAATGTCAGCGGTATTGACAGCGACAAGGGTCTTGTTGTAATTAAGCCAAGTGGTGTTGATTATGACGAGATGAAACCTGAGGATATGGTTGTTGTTGATCTTAGCGGCAATGTTGTTGAGGGTAAGCTTCGTCCATCATCAGATACTCCGACTCATATTGTATTGTATAAAGCATTTCCGCAGATGGGTGGTATCGTACATACTCATTCAGTACATGCAGTTTCTTTTGCTCAGGCAGGAAGACCGATAACTGCACTTGGTACAACACATGCAGATTATTTCTTTGGAGATATTCCTTGTACAAGAAGTCTCACTGCTGAGGAAGTTAAGGATGCATATGAGATTAATACAGGTAATGTTATCGTTGAAACATTTGAAGGAAAAGACCCGATGGCTATTCCGGGAGTTGTTGTTAAGAATCACGGACCGTTTGCATGGGGTAAGAATCCTGCTGAGGCAGTTTATAATTCAGTAGTTATGGAAAAGGTTGCTGAGATGGCGTATATTACATATGGAATCAATCCTAATGCCCAGGCAGCACCGCAGTATATAATGGACAAGCATTATTATAGAAAGCATGGTCCTAATGCATATTACGGACAGGGTGGAGAACACTAAAGAGACGCTTTACCGGTGTTTTTTTGGCATCCTGTTGATGCAGGGATTTATGGATTAATATATTATATGAAAGGTGATTTGAAATGGATAAGTTAGAATTAATGAAAACAGCAAATGAAGTCCGCAAAGGCATTGTAACTGCTGTTCACAGTGCAAAGTCCGGACATCCGGGTGGATCTCTTTCAGCTGCAGATATTTATACATATCTGTATTTTGAAGAGATGAATATCGACCCTGAGAATCCTCGTAAGGCAGATAGAGACAGATTTGTATTGTCAAAGGGACATACAGCTCCTGGTTACTATTCAGCTCTTGCTAACAGAGGTTTCTTCCCTGTAGAGGACCTTACAACACTTCGTCATACAGGTTCATACCTTCAGGGACATCCTAATATGAATGATGTACCGGGTGTAGATATGTCAAGTGGTTCACTTGGACAGGGTATATCATGTGCTGTAGGTATGGCACTTTCAGCTAAGCTTTCAGGCGATGATTACAGAGTTTACACACTTCTTGGAGATGGTGAGATTCAGGAGGGACAGGTTTGGGAGGCTGCAATGTTCGCTGGACATCGTAACCTTGACAATCTTGTTGTTATCGTTGATAACAATGGTCTCCAGATTGATGGTAAGATTGATGATGTATGTTCACCATATCCTATTGATGAGAAGTTTAAGGCATTTAACTTCAATGTTATTAACATTGACGGACATGATTTCGATGAAATTGATGCTGCATTTAAGAAAGCAAAAGAGACTAAGGGTATGCCAACTGCAATTATTGCTAAGACAACTAAGGGTAAAGGTGTATCATTCATGGAAGGTCAAGCCGGATGGCATGGCAAGGCTCCAAATGATGATGAGTATGCAGTAGCAATGGAAGATTTGAAGAAAGTAGGTGACGAGCTGTGTCAGAAGTAAAGAAGATTGCAACAAGACAGAGTTATGGTAATGCACTCGCAGAGTTCGGTGCAGAATATAAGGACCTTGTAGTTCTTGACGCAGACCTTGCAGGAGCTACAATGACAGGCGTATTTAAGAAGGCTTTCCCGGAGAGACATATTGATTGTGGTATTGCTGAGTGTAACATGGCCGGTATTGCTGCCGGACTTGCTACAACAGGTAAGATTCCATTCATGAGTTCATTTGCTATGTTTGCTGCAGGACGTGCATTTGAGCAGGTTCGTAACTCAATCGGATATCCACATCTTAACGTTAAGATTGGTGCTACACATGCAGGTATTTCAGTTGGAGAAGATGGTGCTTCACATCAGTGTTGTGAAGACGTTGCTCTTATGAGAACAATTCCTGGAATGACAGTTATTGTTCCTGCAGATGATGTTGAAGCTAAGGCAGCAGTTAAGGCAGCTCTTGATATGGAGGGTCCATGTTATCTTAGATTTGGGCGTCTTGCAGTGCCTGTAATCAATGATGTTCCTGATTACAAATTTGAGATTGGTAAAGGTATTGTTCTTCGTGAAGGAAAGGATGTTGCCCTTATCGCTTCAGGACTTGAGGTTGCTGAGGCACTTGAAGCAGCTAAAATGTTAGCAGAAGATGGTATTGATGCTAAGGTTATTAATATTCATACAATTAAGCCGCTTGATGAGGAACTCGTACTTTCAGCAGCTAAAGAGACCGGTAAGGTTGTAACAATTGAAGAACATTCAATTATCGGTGGTCTCGGAAGTGCTGTATGTGATGTGCTTTCAGAGAAGTGCCCAACTAAGACTCTTAAGATTGGTGTTGAAGATACATTTGGTGAGTCAGGTCCTGCTGTAGAGCTTATTAAAAAGTATGGTCTTGATGCTGCCGGTATCTATGCTAAAGTTAAAGCATTCATGGCTTAATTGGCAGTTAGATTAATTCAATAACAGAATAATTACAAAGTATTATAATAAGGCTCGTTGTCGCGATGTGATGACGAGCCTAAAATATTTCCGACAGAATTATTTTATGTAAGGCTTTCTTCACAGAATTATCTGTTAATCAATACAATAAATCATATACAAAAGAAAAATTACTATGATATAATCACATACAGTGTAAAAAATAACTCTTGGAGGATAACGAATTATGAATAATATTAAGACGCCGCCTATGGGCTGGAACAGTTACGATTATTATGACACTACTGTTGATGAAGAACAGGTTAAGGCCAATGCGGAATATATGGCTAAGAATATGAAAAAGTATGGTTGGGAATATGTAGTTGTTGATATTGAATGGTATTCATACAATGCAGGAACCAGAAGAGCTGAACATCAGTATATTCCTTTTGAGGATGTTGAGATTGATGAGTACTCACGTCTTTTGCCATGTCCGCAGCGTTTCCCATCTGCAGTTAACGGAGTCGGCTTTAAGCCTCTTGCAGATTATGTACATAGTCTTGGACTTAAGTTCGGTATTCATATCATGCGTGGTATCCCGAGAATTGCTGCTCACAAGAGGATGGCATTGCTTGGAACTGATATCACAGCTGACGATATAGCGAACCCTTATAATATTTGTTATTGGAATCCTGATATGTATGGACTTTGTGTAGAAAAACCTGAGGCTCAGTTGTATTATGATTCAATATGCAAGCTGTATGCCGAATGGGGTGTTGACTTTATAAAATGTGATGATATATGTCGTATGGATGCTCATACATCCAAGGAAGAGATTAAGATGCTTAGTAAGGCTATTAAAAATAGTGGCCGTAATATGGTGCTTAGTCTGTCACCGGGACCTGCAAAACCGGAAGAAGCATGGTTTTACAATGAGTATTCGAACATGTGGCGTATTACAGATGATTTCTGGGACAGATGGGATTTGTTGCGTAATATGTTTGACAGATGTGAGATATGGCAGGATCATGTAAAGGCCGGTGGTTATCCGGACTGCGATATGATACCTGTTGGTAAGCTTGGAAAGGGATTTGGGGAAATAAGAGATACACGATTTACCAAAGATGAACAGATTACAATGATGACTTTGTGGTGTCTGTTCAGGTCACCGCTTATGATAGGTGCTAATCTTCCTGATCTTGACGAATGGACATTTAAGCTTTTGACCAATGCAAAAGTACTTGAGATGGTAAGTGACGAACAGTTAAGTACGCAAACTCCTGTCCAAATAATGAAGGACGACAATCAGGCTGTGTGGTACAGCTATAAAGAGGGTGTTGGTTGTCCATATGTTGCATTGTTTAACCTTAGTGAAGAAGACAGGGAAGTATCAGTGGAGCTTAATTCGGTTGCAGGATTAGCAGACTTTGATTTTGACAGTGTTAAAGAAATCGAAGAACTGTGGACAGGAGATAAGTATGATCTTGCACAGTTCCAATCAAGTGGAGGAAAGATTACAGATAACATCAGAGCGCATGCTGCAAAATTATACAGGTTGGGCTGATTCTGATTATATTCAGGATTGCAAAAGTGAGAACCTTCTATGAATAATAAAAGGTCTGTGGGTTTTATGTATACCCGCAGACCTTTTTTGAAACACATTATGAAATAAATTGTAACCAATCAATAATTAATCATTATTATCTTCACCCAACAAATCACTCCATAGAAGGTTGTTGTCTCCCATAGAATTAAGCGATGATACATTGTTAAGTGATGCTGTAACAATGTCTTCGTTGTCAAATTTAACAACTGAAATCTCAAGCTCCTGATATGTTTTTTTCATTACAAAAACTCCATCCTTTCTTTTAAAATACAAATATAGTTTGTAAAATAGGATAATTGTTTTAGTATATCATTATAAAATAAAGTTGAGAATTGTAATTGAAATTGAAGTTCAATTTCATAGTAGCACACTAAAGCTAATAACAAAAGAAAAAAAAGACAATTAATAAAAGTTTAATGGATGATTTATAACAAACTAATCAGTGTTATAATTAATTGTTTAAATCATCGAAAGATATTATATTATCTTTTCCGGTAGATTCATTGTCTGAAAGCGCACTATCGTTACTGTCTGTAGATGAATCTTGGGAATTGTCGGAAATGTCTGTTTCGAATGTGCCGGTATCAGCTGAATCAGGGGTTAAATCTGTATTTTGTATAGTTGGTTTTGTTGTATCTGTTTCATTTTTTGTGCTAGTTGATGAAGGTTTCAGTAATGCAATTGCAATAATAGCAATGAGGCAGGTTATTGCAAGAACTATGATAATGGCTTTTTTTGAGTTCTTCATAAGTAACGGTTCTCCTTTATATTTTTTGGGGTTGAAGCATCTTTGTATTTATATTTTTTCAAATAAACTAAGTGGGTACAAAGAGCATTATTAACTGTAACATATTACAACTATAAATAAAAGAAAAAAATATAAATTATAATTAAATTATAGTAAATATTATGTTTGTTAAAAGTTTCCATAATATGTAATTTGTTGTGGTTTTAATGGAAAAATTCGGATGAAGTTTGCGAAAAAGCAAAAGAAGTTTGCGAAAAAAAAGAAGGTGTTTGACAAGGGTATTTTTATTATAAAAATTAATTACAAATAATAACATTTAGATAAAATTGCACCTTGAATTGGCACTGTTATTAGGGTGTGAGATTTGTTGTCATGGATGTTTGTTTATGGTACCATAATCGGTAGTTGAGTTGTTTAGTATATTGTAATAATTGGGTAATTGAGAAGGTTGAAGTAATTAATTATTTGTGGAGGAGAGCAATGAAATTAACAAAGTGTACCAAAAAGTTTTTTGCTGCAATTATTTCGGCTGCGATGATGTTGCCTGTAATAGCAATATCTCCGGCAAATATGGGGCATGCAGCTGAGATTGAACCGGAAGTTAGAGTGCTTGGGGCGACGCTTCGTACAGATGGTAATGAAACAGGAACCCAGTCATTAAGAGTCGGTATTGAGGTATCAAATGCAAGTTATGCAGGTGCCTGTGGTGTAAAGGTAAAGATTGCAGGTAGTTTAAATGATGGAATAGTTGTTTCGACAGAGGATAAGAAATACCAGTCTGTATATAGTGTAGATAAAGAAGCTGATAAAGTTCAGTATACAGTTGTAGTTGCAAATATTCCTATGGAGTATTCTGCCAGAGAGATCGAATTTACAGGTTTTGTAAAGAAACTTGAAAGTTCAGAGATTTTTGCTCAGACACCAATGATAAGTAGGAGTGTGGATGGTGTTGTCAGTTCAATGGGAGCTTCTTTAGAAGAAGAACTAGAGCTTCTTAAAAGCGGCAATTATGCAGGAGCATTAGTATATAAAATTGCTGAGCTTAATATGAGTAATAACACTTTTTCTGATAGTATGGGTGCAGATGTTTTAGGGAAGTATAGTGAAGCGGCATTCGTTGCAAAAGGCACAAAATCATATGTAGCAGCTGCTGAACCTGAAAATGTTCCGTACTATAGTGTAATGACAGATGCTGACGGTAAAGGTATCGGATTTGATATAAAACAGGGTAGTGCAATAAATGCTGAAACTGAGAAATACATATATTCATTTGATGTTAAAGCGGAAGCAGAAACACAGATAGTTATGTTAAATTGGGGGGAAACTAATCCGGATAATGGTGATGATGGCAGGAAGATTACCTGTACAGGTGAGTGGCAGAATTGTCAGATTAGAGTAGCTAATACTACTCAGGGATGCCATTATATATCTACTGTAGGCGCTGAAAAGGAGTACAAGTTAAAGAATCTTAAAATATATAGAATTGTAGACGGTTTAAGTGGAGTAGCACCTGATGTTAATACTCCTGTTACAGGATGGAATAATGAAAAGACAGAGTACACTATAAAACTTGATGAAAATTCTGTTGTTACGTCAGTAAATGGTTCGGAAAATGCACAGGCAATTAAGAACTCAGATGGTTCATATACAATTAGTTCTGCAAAGGGAACTGATTTTGAAATCGGATTCTCGTTCCCACAGAGGATATGGAGTAATAATAACTTTAGAGAAGTAAAAGTAAAATATCGTGCAGCATCCGGATTTGGCGGAAGTCAAAGAGTTAATAAATATGGTACTGCGTCACCTTCATGGGAGAATGGTGAGGATAACAACCACCCTAATAATATAACAGATGGTTCGGGTGAAGTTGTTCTTAAGGCTAATGAAGAACGTATCGGATATCAGAAGTACTTTTCTGCAATGAGATGGTATGGCATTCCGGCAAATGCTACAATTACAATTGAGTCAATAACGCTTAGTGATAAAGGGGAGATTATTACAGCAACTCCTAGACCGGCTCCGCCTGCTCCTCAGGCTCCGGAAGGAGAAGGCTGGACTGAAGTTGATTTGGCGAAAGATGTAGTACTTGGTAATCCGGCTTATATTAGCAATTATAGCAGTATTATTGCTAATGGTTCAGACAGTATTGAGGTTGAATTAGATAAGTCATATGATAAAACTCAGTCAATGCAGGTGTGTGTTGCAGGTATAGCCTATAGCAATGATGTATCATTCCGAGTTTGGAGTGGCGGAAGAAATTCATCCCGTACATCCGGTGCTGAGACGATGACAGCAGGTAGTAGTGGTGTTGGATTTTCAAAGACTGTAACGTTGACACAGGCTTCATCAGGAGCGGACCCGGTAGAGACTTTTAATAAGATTACAATATGTGGACCGTCGTTTGGTCAGTCGATTAAAGACATGGAGATAACAGCTGTGTACTATAAATGTTTAGTACAAGCAACTCCTAGACCGGCTCCGCCTGCCCCTCAGGCTCCGGAAGGAGAAGGCTGGACTGAAGTTGATTTGGCGAAAGATGTAGTACTTGGTCCTTCTGCTTATATTAGCGATTATAGCAGTGTTATTGTAAATGGTTCAGATTGTTATGCTGAGTTTAAATTAGATAAAGAATATGATAAAACTCAGGCAATGCAGGTGTGTGTTGCAGGTATATCTTATAGTAATGATGTATCGTTCCGAACCTGGTCTGGCGGAAGATGGGGGACACGTACGTCTGATGTTCAGACATTATCTGCAGGTAACAGTGGAGTTGGATTTTCAAAGACTATAACACTGACACAGGCTGTATCAGGAGCAGACGCGGTAGATACCTATGGTAAGATTACGTTATGTCCGCCGTCGGGTCAGTCAATCAAAGATTTGGAGATAACATCTGTGTATTACAAACCTGTTGTAATTCAGGAAAGGCCTGAATTGGAGGATGGGGAAATTGATCTTTCTACGATTCAAGGTTCTTCCGGTTGCTGGGATCCTGTTAATTATCAGGTTAATATAAATGATACACAGGAAGCTTATAGTTGGTACAATTTAAGGGAGAATGTTGCTTCAGGAGAAACAGTAACAGTCAGAATGATTGGTGAATGGTCCGGTAATAATGGCTTCCGAGTATGGATAGGAAATGGTCATAGTACATTTTGTACGGAAGCTTTGTCAGGACAAACTTATAAAAAATTTGACAGCAGTAATTTAGAAAAAGGTGAATTTGACGAAACATTCCAGTTTACGGCAACGGGTGGTTGTGATTATTTAACTGTAAAGTGTATTAGTGGTTCTTGTATCGATGGTCTTGTAATCAAGCGCATCATAGTTACAAAGGATTGATATAGTTGAATTGAAGTTTTCGGTGCGTTTTTAAGGGATGTAACGTTCCATAAAGAATAGCCATTACGGTTCTTTAAGGTGATTGTTGTGCCATGTTTTAGCAGATAGGCAGATAATCTTAGTGAAGCACCGTAAAAGAAAACCGTAAAAGAAAATTTAAAAATGGTTCGATATCGCATACAGCGGTATCGAACCATTTTTGCTTCCGTGGGAAATTTCAAAGATATACCTGATTATGAATTGTTAATACCATCCGGGTACCCACCCCTCGTCTTTTTGGTCGGGACTGTCTGTTGGATTGTTAAGTATGCTATCCGGTGAAATTGTTTTTTCAGGGATGTTTGGTTTTGGGGTAGGAGTAACTTTATTACCTGTATCCGGCTTAGGAGTCTTAACCGGCTTGGTTGTAGTTTTGGGCTTAGTTGTAGTTTTGGGCTTAGTTGTAGTTTTGGGCTTAGTTGTAGTTTTTGGCTTGGTTGTAGTTTTCGGTTTAGTTGTAATTTTCGGTTTGCTTGTAGCTATAGGTTTTTGCGTGTTATTTGTTTTGTCAGTAGTTTCGTTGAATGAATTTGGTTTGGGTGTTGTTGCTTTGTTTTCTGTTGAAGAATTATCGGATACAGTTTTATTATTAATGTATACAGTTACTTTACAGGTTAAGATTTTTTTACCGACCTTTGCTCGGATTGTTGTTTTACCTTTTTTCTTCCCTGTAACAACACCTTTTTGATTAACGGAAGCAACTTTCTTTTTTGTTGAACTCCATTTAACTTTTTTATTTCCTTTTTTTAAAACTTTAAGACGGTAAGTTTTTCCTGATTTAAGTTTGAGTTTTGATTTATTTAGGGCAGGACTTTTAGATTTTGCCTCAGATACGGGTGTTATTATAAGAGGGAGTATTAATAATCCTGCTATTATTTTTTTGTGCATTTATTGGCTCTCCTTTTTTATTTACAAATTTGATTGGATTATACCATGATTAAAGATATAAGTATATACAGTAGATGCTTTTTATTGATATAATAGTTGTTGATTGATATAATATTTTTGTAAAATATATTTTGAAAGGAATTAGTATATGAAGATAAAAAGCGGTTTTGTCCTGCGTAATGTTGCAGACTCTTATGTGGTTGTTGCTACAGGAGAACTTTCTAAGGAATTTAACGGCATGGTTAATCTTAATGATACCGGTGCTTTTTTGTGGGAAATAGCGGAAAAAGAAATTGACAGGGAGTATATGATACAGGCTCTTTTGGATAATTATCAGGTTACTAAGGAACAGGCAGTTAAAGATGTAGACAAGTTTATTGATATTGTAACTGATAATAAATTTATTGAGGAATAATATATGGCAGAATGTGGAGCTTTAGAGGCAAGCCGGATAAAACAGGAATTGTTAAAAAATGGGAGAATTGTGTCTGTTCCTGTTGGTAAAAGTATGTGGCCAATGTTAAGAAACCGAAAAGATCAGATCGTTATTAAGACGGTTGATTGTCCTCTTAAACGTTATGATGTTCCTATGTATATTTATGAGAATAATACTGAAAGGTTTTATTTACACAGAATTATAAAGGTTCGTAAGGATGGAAGATATGTAATATGCGGGGATAATCTTTGGCGAAAAGAATATGATGTTAAGGATGAGAATATTATAGGAGTTCTAGAGGGTTTTTTTAGAGGAGACAGATATATTGATTGTAATACAAACGTTTTGTATCATGGGTATGTTATATTTTGGAGATTAATATATCCTGTCAGATGTATTTTGATGCTTACAAGACAGTATTTGGGATTGATTAAAAGTAAATTGGTTAAAAGAAAATAATTGATTATGTTGGGGTGTTGATTCAATGCGTGCGTATTTAACTGAACTGATAAGAGGGGCTCTTAATGGAGTTAAGCCGGACAGTCCGCCTGAGGGACTTGATTGGAATGAATTGTATAATCTGGCTGATTATCATGGAGTGGCAGGGACTGTTTATTATGGTATAGAAAAATTATATGAGGCTGAACAACCCCCATCGGAAGTGTTTGACAGATTCCGTAAAGCATCTTATATATCTCTTGGAAGAGAGTCTATGCAATTTATAGAACTTAATAATGTTTTTTCTGCGTTTGATGAGAATAATATAAAATACATCCTTCTTAAAGGTCTGAAGATGAAGAATTTGTACCCGAGACCTGATATGCGTTCCATGTGTGATGGAGATATTTTAGTGCTTCCGGAGGATATGGACAGGATACAAGAGGTTATGAAGGAATGTGGATTTGTTATTGAGTGTAAAGGTAATGTTCATGATACATATATGAAAAATAACAATCTTTCTGTTGAAATTCACAAACAACTTTTTTCAGATAATTCGCCGTATTTTGACTATTTTAAGAGTTTTTTTGACAGAGGAAAAGCAGTTTTCGGAAAATGTGAATATGAATTAAGTAAAGAAGATTTTTATATACATATGATAGCTCATATGGCGAAACATTTTAAGAAAGGCGGTACGGGAGTACGTTCCTTTATGGACGTGTATGAGTATTATGAAAAATATGGATCTAATTTGAATGAGGATTATCTTAATGATGAATTAGAAAAATTAGGGTTAAAGGGATTTGCTCAGGCGTCAAAGGAATTGGCATATTCGTGGTTTGGTGAAAATTCCCGCGCAAAAAATGGGAGTAAGGTTGCTCACCCTAAAATGGCAATTCATGTTCTTATGGCAGGAACTTACGGATGTATCGGAAATGTAGTGGCTACCGGTATTGTAGAGAAGAATATTGGGAGAGGGGAATATGTCAGGAGAAGATTGTTCCCTGGAGTTGAGTTTATGAAAATTAATTATCCGATTCTTGATAAAGTTCCGGTACTTCTTCCAATATGTTGGATAATTCGAGTTATAAAAGTATTTTGTTTTGGCAATAAGAGGCTGTTAAGTGAGGCAAAATCAGTTGGCAGATTTGGAGAAGCTAATAAAGAATGGCTGGATGAGGTTTGGAGAGACAGTGGATTTTAAGGAAGGTCAAAAGGATGTTTGTACTGGGAATTGCAGGGCTTAATATTGAAATTATCAACAAATATAATTATGTAAAAGATATGTGTAGAGATTATATTGTTGATGACAATAATAATATTGATTTTTCTGTAGAAGTGTCAGAAGCTGATATTGTTAAAGAACAATCAACTGCCCGGATTGCGTGTAGTGAGGAATATTGTGAAAGTATATGCATATATAGGAGTATTAGCGGGAAACTGATTAATTACAATGCATTTCTTCTTCATGGTGCCTGTATTGAGTATCATGGTAACGTGTATGTTTTTTTGGCTAAAAGCGGAATTGGTAAATCGACTCATATTCGTTTATGGAAAAAGGTTTACGGTGATGACGTGCATATAATTAATGGAGATAAGCCAATAATTCGAAAGGCAAAGGACGGATTTTATGTATACGGAACTCCCTGGTGTGGGAAGGAAGGATGGAATATTAATACAAGTGCACCTTTAAAGGCATTTTGTTTTATCGAAAGAGGGGCTGATAATATTATTAATAAAATGCCGGCTTCTACAGTTATGAAACGGCTTGCTAATCAGATTATAATGCCCAAAGAGATGAATGAAGTCATCCCTTATCTGGATATGATGGATAACCTTATAAGGGAAACGGATTGTTATCTGTTACAATGTAATATGGAAGAAGAAGCTGCAAAAGTGGCATGTAAATGTATCTGTCAGCGCTAATCGATTATTGTTTCAATCTATCGAATAACTCTTTTATTTCGTCGCAATAATTATGATCAGACAAATAACAATCTCCATCTATCTTAATCATATCTGATCCCTCTAATGAAATAGTTGTTGTTTCATCATTTTTATATACAATGTCTATTAAAAAAGCAAAACCATCAACATCTTTGTTCATTCTTCTATGTAGCTTCATCTTACAAAGTTGTTTAATGATTAATTCTATATCAGCGTCATCCGATACAATATAGTTTGTAGCTGGATCAGAAAAATATATTTCTTTAATCTCCGCAGTATTAATATTTTGCAAAGGCTCAATACTTTTTCCAAAATACATATAAATACTTATACCAGATACCGCAATCAGCAATAATACTATTACTAATATCATTGTAAATTTCTTATGCATCATATCTCCTTTCTGTTGCACATTTTTATTACTAATACTCTTTTACGTTCAATAAAAAGTTCGTCGTTCTTATTTCAATTTCGGGAAGCTTTTGTTGTTCTTGAAAAGAAAAGTGTTATATTTTGTATAATATAATATTCTTAGCATACCGTCAAACTCTTCGTCCCTCTAAATGTCGGATGCACTTAATATGCAGAAACTGAGTATTTCCATTTATAAGTCGTATTATTATATACGAATGTTGTACCTGATGCCTTAAATGGAACAGCAGACATTACTCCATTACCAGAATTCCATATTGATACATAATCGACATTACTGACGGTCCTGTAACCATACGCAGTTACCGCATGGCCAATATTTTTATTTGTTTTTGCTGAGACATAAACAGGATACTTATTATTAATATTCAGCATTAGATTATTCCAATTCATTTTATTTCCTGAATCTAAATTCAAGTTATTATAAGCTAATCCATATGCGGATAGAGCGCTCCATGCTACTCCGACACTTTCATCGTGCCAATTAGGTGCGCTCTGCCCCATTTGTTTTGCAACATCAGTGCATTTAATATTACTACCTTTTCTATAGTTAACAATTGTTGCAACTGAAGCAGCCCAACAAAGCGGTAAAGAACCTTGCTTTTGCTTTCACTTAAATATGTGAAGTTGACGTTCACTTATGTTATTAGTGCAATCAATATCTGGATAAGAAAAAAACAAGTGAGCATTCTGATAATATTGTGTTGCCTTCGATTAAGGATTCTATTATCATTTCTCGCATTGCTGCTTTTTGTGGGTTGTCGTTTCTTCCTGCCATAAATAAAATCTCCAAACTGAGTAGTTTTATCTTACATCAGTTTAGAGATTTACATAAACTTTGGAATGGTCTCTATCATATCAGTTTATTTTAGCATCAACCTTGTTGCTAAACCATGCGGCAAATTCTTTCATTCCGTCGCCTTTACGTGATGATACTTTGAATACATCTACATTAGGATTGACATCAACGGCGTCGTTAATAACTCTGTCTTCATCAAAGTCAAAATGTTCTATCATATCATATTTGTGAATGATGAGGCCGTCTGTAGTCGCAAACATAAGCGGATATTTTGCAACTTTGTCATCCCCTTCCGGAACACTTAATATTGCTACCCTGAAGTCTTCGCCAATATTAAACTCGGCAGGGCATACAAGATTTCCTATATTTTCAACAAAGATAACATCAAGATTATCCATATCAAAATCAGGAAGAATATGTTTGATTGACATTGCTTCAATGTGGCAGGCTCCGTCTGTGTTGAGCTGAACCACAGGAATGCCAAGGCTTTCCATTTTTTCGGCATCAATTTGTCCGGCAATGTCACCTTCAATAACACCAAAACGGTATTTGCCTTTAAGCTCCTGCATAAGGGCAGTGATCAGACTTGTTTTGCCGGCTCCCGGGGAACCCATTACATTTACTAGACATACTTTGTGCTCTTTTAAATCATCTTTAACTTCATTGCTGACATCTTCATTCCATTCTAATATCTGGTGTACAACTTTAATCTCCATCTTCAACCTCCATACTATCTACATAAAGCTCGCGACCGGAAACCAGTGATACTCTGTTTTCACCGCATTTTGGACATCTGAGTCTGAAACGGTCAAGTTCTGAATCGGTACCGCATACTTCGCAGTGAATAATTCCGGGAATTTTCTCGAATACAAGCCTGGCATGTTCTGCTATAGTGCCTTCACTGAGAATATCATAGTACTCCTGAATGCATTCAGGAACCATACCGGAAAAAACTCCATTTTTAATTGTGATTCTTGTGACGCTTTTTTTGCCAAGAGAAGTTGCTTCCTTTACGGCAATGTCAAGAATTCCCTGTGTTATTGCAAGCTCATGCATGATATATACCACCTGTTAATTTATTCAACAGATGACATTATATCATTTTATCGGTATAAGTTCTATATGTTTTTTTGCGATAGAACAATCCGATAGTTTTACGATAAACAAACTGTTGCATATTAGTCGAGAGAAACATAAAAAATATACCGCTCAACAAAGATATGTTATTGTCTTAGTTATCATTTAAGTAAAGAGTAGCTGCCTATTGCGGATAATATGCACAACATTAATGAAATTGTAATAAAATATACATTTTCAAGAAAATCAACCCACATTGTCTCATCATTTTCATCAATGTCTGATATGTACTGTGAAGGTGTATATTCGTCGTTTGTAAGTTTGAGAAAATTAATAAGCTGTTTCATATTCGTATCCCCCGGTCGTTCGTTAGTATTTTGAAAATCATTTCAGTGATTTTTTGATAAGGCTCAGTCTGTCAGGCCAGCTGGTTGGTGTAATTGGATGACTGTCTCCTTATGTTAACTAGCGTACAAAAAACGGTGTACCAAAAGCAGGACACCTACTACGGCGAACATTCATATATATCCTGCGTTAAATCTTCTTCGGTTAAATCAATAACGTTAATAGGAGAATTCAGATTGGAAGAGCAGACAGATACGATATAATCGGAATGATTTTTGGAATAAAACATAATATTGTCAGAAAAATTAAGCACATTAACGGAATCTATTTTTTTGGTAAGTCCGTCGCCGGTCATTTTGAAATATGCTTCCTTTTTTGTCCATATTGTTGTGAATTCAACAGAGCTATGACAAGGGTCAAGGGAAGTCAGATATTCATATTCAGCTTCACAAAAAAATCTTTTGGCAACTTTCATGCGGGCAGGAGCCAATTGTTCGATATCTATGCCTATAGGGGCAGTGTTGCTGACAAAGGCGATACAGTTGTTGCTGTGGGAAACGGAAAAATGATAATTGTCGTTATTAAATCCCGGAACCTCAAGAGATGGTTTGCCGTGTTCGCCATATTTGAACGCAATATTTTTGACAGACAAACCGGTTTCTTTTGATATGATTCTGTTGGTGAGAAGTCCGGTGTATATTGAAGTTATTATATTTTTTGGATTGTTGCTGTTATTAATTCGTTCCCTGCGTTCTTTTGATAAAAAGGGAATGTAGCATTTGCAACGTTCAATATCAACAGTGTTATTTAGTGTTAAAATATAAATATTCATAATCGGACTCCGAAATCTGTTTTTGAGGTCGGTAAAATAATGAGTTCTCGAAATATTCCAACCACATTGTATAGTGTATAAAAAATGATTTTATTTGTAAATGATTTTAATGTAATTTTTGTGTACTCGTGATATAATTAATTGGAGTGTATCCGTAAATGAAAACGAAAAAGGATGTTGGAAGTTATGACAAAAGCTAATATCATTGAATTGTTGAATAATGTTAAAAACGGAACAACTTCTGTTGAGGAGGCTGTATTGTGTCTGAAAAAAGAACCGTATACAGATCTTGGTTATGCTAAATTGGATAATCACCGGGGATTGAGACAGGGCGTAGCTGAAGTTATTTACGGAGCAGGAAAAACTTCAGAACAAGTGCTTGGTATAGTGAAGACTTTGGTAGAAAACAGTGATTCGCCTGTGCTTATTACGAGGACCGATGAAGATACTGTCAATCTTTTAAAATCCGGTATTAAGGATAAAAATATATCATATGATGCTAATTGTAATCTGTGTATTGTGGGAGATATGCCTCCTAAGACCGGTTGCGGACATATTTTAGTTGCCACAGGAGGAACAAGCGATATTCCTGTTGCTGAAGAGGCAGCACTTACAGCGGAAGTTCTGGGCAATGAAGTTGTTCGTTTGTATGATGTTGGAGTTGCCGGAATTCACAGACTGCTTGATAAACTTGACGACATTATGAATGCAAGTGTTATTATTGCAGTTGCAGGAATGGAAGGGGCTTTGGCCAGTGTTATTGGCGGTCTTGCAGACTGTCCGGTTATTGCAGTGCCTACAAGTGTCGGATATGGTGCTAATTTTGGCGGTTTGTCGGCATTGCTTGCTATGCTGAATTCATGTGCGAGTGGTGTTAGTGTTGTAAATATAGACAATGGATTTGGAGCAGGTTATCAGGCCAGCATGATTAATCACATTAAGGAGAATAGCTAATAATGAAGTGTATATATTTTGACTGCAGTATGGGAGCTGCCGGTGACATGCTTATGGCATCACTTGTGTCGTTACTTCCCGATGAAAAAAGAATGAATGATTTTATTCTGGATATTAACAGTATTGGTTTGGAAAATGTAACGGTTACATTAACAGAAGATGAGAAATGCGGAATAAAAGGTAAGCACGTTAAAGTTGAATATAGAGGTTGCGAAGAAGTTTCTGTTGATGAAAATGATGAGAGTGCAATTCATACATGTGACAGCAGTGAATTTTCACACGATAAACATCATCACAATAGTGGTGTTTCTTTAGAAGAAATTGAAAGCATTATACGAAGATTACATGTATCTGAAAAAGTAAAAGAAGATGTTTTTGCAATATACCGTATAATTGCCGAAGCAGAGAGTCGCGTCCACGGAGAGGATGTAGCAGTAGTTCATTTTCATGAACTGGGTATGATGGATGCAATTACTGATATAACAGGATGTGCGATGCTTATGGAAATGATTGGGGCAGAACGTGTCGTTGTGTCACCGGTTAATGTCGGCCATGGGATGGTAAGATGTGCCCATGGTATTTTATCTGTGCCGGCACCGGCAACTACAATTATTCTTGAGGGTATTCCGTGTTATATGGGACGGGAAGAAGGAGAATTGTGTACTCCTACAGGTGCAGCTATTTTAAAATATTACGGAACAGAATATACATATATGCCAAAACTTACTATTGCTAAAACGGGATACGGGACAGGTAACAAAGATTTTGAAACTGCAAATGTTGTGAAGGCAATTGTGGGTGATGATGGGATTTGTGCCGACGGAGTCGGCAATGTTGAAAAATGTGATGCCGGAATCTATGCCGACGGAGTTGGTGATGAATGTTGTATAGCCGAACTTAATTGTAACCTTGATGATATGACAGGCGAAGAGATAGGATATGCCGTAGAAATACTATTAGAAGAAGGCGCAAAGGATGTATATACAACTCCGATATTTATGAAAAAAAATCGTCCGGCAATTGTGCTTACGGTATTGTGTTTTGACAAAGACAGAGAACGGATGACAAATCTTATATTTAAGCATACAACAACACTCGGGATTCGCGAGCGAAGTGTAACAAGATACATTTTGACAAGAGAAATTATTAGTTTTGAAAGTTCTTTCGGAGTGGTCAGAATTAAAAAAAGTACAGGGTATGGGGTAACAAGATGTAAGGCTGAATACGAGGATGTTGCCCGTATTGCAAAAAACGAAGGAAAGTCAATTTTAGAAATATACAATATTATTGAAAAGGAATATTCAGAGTGGACAGATTAGTCAAATATTTACAAGAAAAAGCGCCTCTGGCAGTTGCATTTTCAGGTGGAGTGGATTCTGCTCTTTTATTGCTGGCAGCTCGTAAAGCATTGGGAGAAAATGTGGTGGCAATAACTGCCCGGATGGATTCGTTTCCGGAAAGAGAACTGAGTGAAACAAAAAAAATATGCAAAGAGCTTGGTGCAAAACATATAATATGTTCGGTAGAACAACTTGATAATGATGAGTTTGTTAAGAACTGTCCGGATAGGTGTTACATTTGTAAAAAAATGATATTTCAAGCCATAATTAAAGCAGTCAGGGCAGAGGGTATACAATATATTGCAGAGGGTTCAAATGCGGATGATGTGTCTGATTACAGACCGGGGCTTAAGGCGGTTGATGAACTTGGGATAATCAGTCCGCTTAAAGACTGTGGTTATACCAAGGAAGATATCCGACGCCTGGCACAAGAACACGGTTTGTCTGTGTGGGATAAACCGGCTTATGCCTGCCTGGCAACGAGAATCCCATACAATGATGAAATAACCAAAGAAAAACTTGTTATGATAGATAAAGCAGAAGAACATATAATGAGTTATGGAATCAGGCAGGTTCGTGTAAGAGTGCATGATAATATTGCGCGGATTGAAGTTAATCCTGATAGTTTTCCTGTTTTGTTAGATGAAAAAAATCGGGCTGACATTATTGCGGAATTAAAACAATTGGGTTTTTTGTATGTGACTCTTGATATTGGAGGATTTAAAAGCGGAAGCATGAACTATAATATATAATCGGTGTTGTTATTAGGATAACTTATAAAAATTTTATTATTAAAATACTCTAAAGTTATAGCATTATAATTTACAAAATTCGCCTAAATGTGATACAATGTCTAATAATGTTTACTATGGAATTTAAGGAGCTGGTTATGGAAGCTAAAGGAAAGCATAGACTTCGCAGATATATTTTTGTTATATTGCTGGTGTCCGCCCTATTACCGGTTAGTACCTTGGGTTTTTGGATGATTATTACTAATTCTGAACGTATTGAAGCGGTAATGCAGGATGATCTTACGATGTTGTCGGAAAACCAGATACGGAGTATAGAAAGTTTTTGTTCAAATAGAAAAGAGAATATGGATATGGTTGCTCAGATTAGTATTGTTAAAGAGGCTATATGGGCAAGCCTTAATATGAAACATAAAGATGTCAGATATCTTGACAATCTTTTGGAAAAGCAAAAGAATTCCAAAGAGTTTTTGAAGAGTATCTCTATTGTTGACAGAAATTTTCGTGTGGTTTCGTCGACAGAGATGATTATCAGAAGTGAAAAAAGTGAATTGAAAAATACAAAAGCAAAGTTTTTGGGTGGAGAGTTTTACATTTCTGATGTGTATGAAAGAGAAAGTGAAGAAGGCAATATCCGTGTAATGCTGGCTGTTATAGGAGTTTTTTCCGGAGATAAGCTGATTGGATATGTTGTTGAAGAGATTGCAGCGGAACACTTTGACAGTATGCGTACGTCAGCTCTTGTCGGCGAACATGGTACAGTAAGTTTGATTGACGGAAAAGATGATGTTATATCTTCAGGAATGGCAATTGCCAGAGAAGGAACATCTACCGGGATGACGGAGGAACTTGGTGAAGATTTCGAAGAAGCATGGAACGGAATTGACAAAGAAAATAATCCGTCAGGAAAGTTTGTTTATCATAACGATGGTGATAAATGGGTTACATATTATTCTGACATTAATTACACGGATTGGTGTGTAAGAATTAATGTTAACATGGGATATTATATTTCTCAAAGAGACAATTACAAAGTATTTATTGTAATAGTGCTTATTGGTGTATTATTGTTGATGGTTGGTGTTGATTTTATTTTAATACGTAAAATGTTTGGCCCTATTCAGAAAATTGTAGATACGCTTCGAAGAGTTCAGGATGAACAGGATTATTCGGTTCGTGTTAACTATGTTGATAATACGGAACTTGGTTATGTTGCCAATCAGGTTGATAAGATGCTTAGTTACATAGAAGAGGAGTCTCTTAAAGACAGAGAGATTCGTCATAGTCTTGAAGAACTTGCTGATACGGATCCACTCACGGGAATTAATAATAAAAGAGCATTCCATTCGTTGCTTACGGCATCTGCTCATGATATTAAAAAAAGAGGCGGCCGGATTGCAGTTGGATTTGTTGATATAGATAATTTCCGTGATTTTAACACAATATACGGTCATACAATTGGTGATCAGGTTATCAGATTTGTTTCGTCAACTTTGGAGCGGCTTATTCATGGCGAAGTCGGACGTAATGGTGGTGATGAGTTCGCATTTTATATTACGGATGAAGAAGAAATCAAGAAGCTTAGAAAAACGCTTGATGAGTATCTTGATATGATGCAGGCGGGAATCGGTCTCAGAGAAAGAGGCACTCGTGTTGTAGTTACATGTAGTATTGGTGTAATTATCGCCAAGGATGATGAACTTGACAGCGAGATTCTTCTTGCCAAAGCTGATGAAGCTATGTACGTAGCTAAAAGGGAAGGAAAGAACAGATATAATATTGTTGAGTCATGACATTTTTAAGAGAAGGTCATATTATGTAGTTAACAGGGTTTGTAGTTGGTGATAGTATGACGGAGCAAAAAATAGATAATGTTTTGAATCTTGCTCTTGATGCGTCGGATGAAGAATTAAATGAGGCATATGATCTTAAGACCGGATATGATGAGATTGATGATGTTTGGGAGGTCATAAACAGGTATAACGGTGACTTGGATGAATTGATAAAGGAAGGTATATCCGTAACTTATCTGCTTGCCGGATATGCAATACTAAAAGTTCCAAAACAACGGCTGGCACAGGTGTCCCGATTATCTCAAGTAATTTATATGGAAAAACCAAAGAGTCTGTACTTTGCAGTTAATGACGCAAAGGCGGACTCTTGTTTTCAGGGAATACAGACAAGAAGAGGTGGTGTATTGTCGGGATTAACAGGTCGGGGAACAATTGTTGCAGTAATTGACAGCGGGGTAGATTATTATCATCCTGATTTTATTAAGCCGGACGGAACAACGCGAATATTATATTTATGGGATCAGAGTTCTGTGGCGGGCAGTCCGCCTATGGGATATGGAATTGGAACTGAATATACATCAGAAGACATTAATAACAGATTGACTTTACTGCCGGGAGAAAGCGGAACGGAGCAGGAAGTTGGTACGGATTTTAGCGGACATGGTACCCATGTGCTTGGGATTGCGGCAGGAAACGGAAGAGCAAGTAATGGGAAATATGCAGGTTGTGCTCCGGAGAGTGATATAATTGTTGTAAAACTTGGCCGGGCAGGTGACAAATCATTTCCAATGACTTCAGAGCTTATGCAGGGAATTGATTATGTTATTCGTAAGGCGGTTATGCTGAATATGCCTGTGGCAGTTAACATAAGTTATGGCAACAGTTATGGCAGGCACTCGGGGGATTCTATTATAGAGAACTACATTGATGCTATAGCAGGTATAGGAAAAAATGTTGTGGTAGTAGGCGCGGGTAATGAAGGTGTTGCAGGAAGACACGCATCGGGAGTGTTAAGTAACAATTCTGAGAATGTTGAGCTTGCTGTATATGAGTACACGACGCCATTTAGTATTCAGATATGGAAAAACTATTATGATGATTTTCAGATAAATGTATATTCCCCTGAGGGAGATATGGCATTAATCAGAAAAGAATCAGGTACCGGCAGATATAGTCTCGGGAATACGGAGCTGCTTGTATATTATGGTGAGCCCACTCCCTATAATATTAATCAGGAGATATATATAGAAATGATTCCGGATGGCGGTTTGTTTGAAAGTGGGATATGGAGAATTGAACTGGTGCCGGTTACAATCGTTAGCGGAGCATATGATATGTGGTTGCCTTCCGGAGCGGCTATAAGCACGGAAACTGCCTTTTTGACGCCGGCAAGTGATACAACACTTACAATTCCCTCTACCGGACGTAATGTTATTACTGTGGGAGCATATGACTCTGCAACAGATGCCATAGCATCATTTTCAGGGAGAGGATATACGGCCGGCGGAAACATTAAACCTGATATAGTTGCTCCGGGTGTTGATATTATATCTGCAGCTCCGGGTGGTGGCTATACATCAAGAACCGGCACATCTATGGCTACTCCGTTTGTGACAGGTGCAGCAAGTTGTATGATGCAGTGGGGGATAACAGAGGGAAAAGACATATATCTCTACGGAGAAAAATTAAAAGCATATCTTATCAATGGTGCGGTTGAATTGCCCGGATTCTCGCGGTGGCCTAATCCTATTGCCGGATATGGAGCACTGTGTGTGGAAGATAGTATACCGGAGTAATATGAATTGTATTGTTTAAATAGCCTGCAAATAAAAAGTCAAGGCTAAATTAAAGAACATTGAAAATTTTATACAGGTTGAAAATTAGGTATCAAAATAAGACCACCACATCAGTGCCGGTCTGAAAATTATAGTAGATAATTAGG
>SVEK01000023.1 GCA_015057405.1 Lachnospiraceae bacterium | reverse complement strand
CAGATATCAGGGCGAAACAAAAGCAGCTACAGTTAGAACTTGATATTGATGAAACAATGCCGTCCGTACTTTATGGTGATGAAATCCGTATTAAACAGGTTTTGAATAATATATTATCTAATGCAGTAAAGTATACGGAAAAAGGAAAAGTTACATTTTCTGCAAAAGGAATATACAAAGATAATAAAATCGTTCTGGTATTAGCTGTAAAGGATACGGGAATTGGTATCAGTAAAGAAGATATGGGACATCTATTTGACAGTTTCCAGAGATTTGAGATGTCCAAAAACCGTTACATACAGGGAAGCGGACTTGGTCTTAATATTGCCAAGCAGTTAATAGAGCTTATGGATGGAACTATAGATGTAGAAAGTGAACATGGAAAGGGAAGCTGTTTTACCGTTACTATTCCGCAGATAATAGTAGATTCTAAGGCAATGGGTACTCCAAGCCACAAGGAGGAGACGGCTACAATAACCAAAACGGAATTTGTGGCACCGGATGCAAAGGTGCTTGTGGTTGATGACAACCGAATGAATCTGGCAGTAATTCGTGCACTTATGAAGCATACACAAGTTCAACTGGATATGGCATCCAGCGGAATTGAGTGTTTGAACATGACAAAGAATAAAAAATACGATTTAATCCTTATGGACCACATGATGCCGGAACCGGACGGTATTCAGACCCTGCATATGCTTCGTGAAGATGAGGATAATGTAAATCAGTCCACGGAGGTAGTGGTTCTTACAGCCAATGCTATTGAAGGAATGAAGGAGCAGTATTTGCAGGAAGGCTTTGCTGATTATCTGTCAAAACCTATAGAGATAGAAAGGCTTGAAGAGATACTGGTAAAGTACTTGCAGTAAGTGAAGGATGTACAGAATCTGCAAGTGATTGTGAAATATGCACCGGACATATTAATGTTTGGTGTATTATTTTGCAAAATTTAAAATTATCAATTGATATCAGTTGAGTTTTATCAAGATATTGGATTTTGTCAGACATGTAAGTACTTGAGTTACGAAGAAAAATAAGTTTTCAGGAACATAATATTTTAGTATAGTTGTTTTTGACCGCTTATCATTCGGGTAGGTGGTTTTTTTTCGTCCGGCATCCGGTGAAGCAGCTAAATTTATGAAAAGGAGAAAGACGACATGATTATATGTTGCGTTATCCAAAGGAGTGTGAAAAATACACACCGGAAGGCGAGAAAGTATCATTATGGAGTATCCAATAATTTTTTGCTCGATTTTAATTGTTGCTTCACCATGGTAATTAAGTCTCTGTTGTCTTTGGCAGTACCATAAATCTGGCAGTATTTTTTTGCATGTTCTATGTCACCAAGGCAGGCATAACACAGTGCAGTAATGCTGGCAGCTTCAGATAATTGGTTGTTCAATTGGAATGCCTTCACTCCTAGATTTTTTGCTTTTTCAAATTCGCCGTTTTTATATAATATGTTGGCAAGATTACAGTATGCATATGAATCATTCGGATCATAGAGTAATGCTTGGTTTAGTGCATATTCTGCATCAGAAAAATTCCCATTTTCAAGATTAATAAATCCCAGATTGGACCAGGCAGCAGAACAGGAGCCATTGATTTTCAACAGACGTTCATAGGTTGCGATAGCCTTACTGTATTCTCCTTTTTCCTGATAGCATTTCGCGATAAAAAATAGTACGGCGGAAGTATCGTGAGAGGTTATACAACGCTTTTCTAACTTTGTCAGATGTTTGATAGCCTTATTAAGCTGGTCATTCTGGTAGAAGTCAATGCCTCGTATGAGTTTACGGTAACCTCCTTTGTCATTTGAAAAAGCATCTTGTAGAAGATCTTTATATATTTCAGCATATTGTCGGGGTTTTGGCAGATTTGCTCTTGATTTGATAAAGTAATTGGACACGCCCAGTACGTAGGATACCAGCATAATGCCGAATTTCATAAATCCTTTCGTTTTCATTTCCACAATGCCCGTAAAGTGTAAGACAAGCATAGTTCCGCAAAATAGTATAACAAGAATATTGAGTATGAGTAAAACTTTATTTTTCATAGTTTGTTGCCCCTTTGTCTTTGTTTCGGTCCGGGTAAATTTTAACAAATCTGGTAGAACCTGTCAATTAAGGAGAGTGGGACGAAGTGCTCTTAATTGGGAAAAACTTTGTAGAAAACAAGTGTTGCTTGATTTTTCTCCAAATATACATTGCTTGTTTTTTATGGAGCTTTCAAAGTATAATGAAAGTACGGTACCGACAAATGAACGGAGGTTGATACTATTGAATCATAACTTAGGAGCAAATATTAGAGTATACAGAAAAATTTACTTTTCTGTAATAAAGCGGTAAAATATAAAAATAAAATACTATCGACCAAGGAGATATGGAAATGGAATTGAAAGAGATAATTATTAATATGATATATACAATGGTTACGTCGGTTTTCACTACGATAGTAACACTTCTACAAACACCAGCAGTTCTTCTGCTTGTGTGTACAGTAGTAATTGTATATGCGTACATAATTTCAAAATATAAGAAAACGACTTATTATGCACAAACCAAGTGTTCATATTTCAAATTACAACGTGACAAAGGTAAGTTGGGAGAATATCATACATATTTGTATTTAAAAAAATATGAACAAGCAGGCTCAAAGTTCTTATTTAATGTATATGTTCCAAAGGAAGATGGGCAGACAACAGAAATAGATGTTCTCATGCTTACGACAAAGGGTATTTTTGTGTTTGAAAGCAAGAATTATAGTGGTTGGATATTTGGAAGGGAAAATCAAAAGAATTGGTATCAGACACTTCCAATGGGAAAGGGAAGAAAAAGTTCGAAGGAAACATTTTTAAATCCTATTATGCAGAATCGTTTGCATATCAAGTGTCTAAAAACATTTTTAGGCACAGATGTACCGATGCATTCTGTTATAGTCTTTTCTAATAGATGCACGTTTAAAGGAATCGATATCAAGAGTGACCAACAAATTGTTCATTGCGAAGATGTGTCGCAAGCAATAAAAACGATAGAAAACAAGACGACAGATTGTTTAACCCAGTCAGATATCAATGAGTTGTATGAAAAATTATATCCATGTTCACAAGTAGATACTTCTGTTAAAGAGAATCATATTGCTAATATTAAGAATGCAGCAAATACTAAAACAGATGATACTTCTTGTAATTCTCTCACAGAAAAAGCTGCTTCTGGAACCGAAGAGAGCGAGAAATGTGGACAGAATGTAATGGAGCTGGAGCAAGAAGATGAGTTAATGTGCCCTAAATGTGGAGGTTCGCTAGTTTTGAGAACAGCTACGAAAGGAGAAAATGTGGGAAAGCCGTTTTATGGTTGCTCGAATTTCCCAAAATGTAGATATATTCGTGAACTGGAAAGACAGAAGTGATGTAACTTTTTAGCAAATTCATGTAAGAATTAACGTAATTAATTTGGAAGGTCGAGAAAGGTTCATGTAATAAGTAATGAAAGAAAGTTTAAGAAATACTCTCTAGAAAAATAACTCAGACAATTAACAAATTAATTCGAAAGCACGTAAAGGATGAGTAATTGTGGAAAGACAAAAAAGCAAGGTAGAGATGTCTTGCTTTTTCTGTGATTGAAAATGTTAAATAGGAACTAAAAAAATTTAGATGAATTTGAGTTCCTATTTAAGTTCGTGAATATTGATGAGGTTAAAAAACGGAATCATGATATTTACATTGCGGTATCGGGATTTTTCGAAATGACAACTACAAGGCAAAATATGAGAAAAAATCTCAAATACGCGTTGCAAAACACGAAAAGTGAGGTATAATAAAGATAGAATGGAGGTAAAAGATATGCTATGTCAATTTACTGTTAAAAATTACAAAAGTATAAGAAATGAAGTAACTTTTGATATGCAGGCAGCTGCAGTTTCAGAACATAAAGATAGAATAATCAAAGATATGGATGGTGAATTGTATTTGCCGGTATCTGCAATTTATGGTCCAAATGGTGGTGGCAAGTCTAATGTATTAGAAGCAATTAATACATTAGTGGCTAAAATTTTACGTCCAATTTATGCGACGGCGGATACTGAAGGTCATGCGTTTTTGCAGAAAAAGATAATTGTTGAGCCATTTGCTTTTTTAGAGGAGTACAGAGAGAGCCCAACGGAATTTGAATTATTCTTCCGTACAAACTTAGCAGAGTACAGATATATTTTGCATGTGAAACGTGATGTTGTTATTTATGAAAGTTTAGATAGGGTTAAACTTGAAACAGGAAGACGTTCTGCGTTGTTTATAAGAGATGAGAGTGGTGTTGATTTGAAGGGAGCATTTGCTAAGTTAAAGGTAAGTGATGATTTATCCAAAACACTTGCACTACTTTCTTACTTAGGTATCGCTTATAAAGAAAATGCAGTAGTTAAGGATGTATTGAATTGGTTTGAATTTGGTATTGATTTCTTAAATTATAGTAATCCGATGCAAGAGCTTAGAATGGCTATTTCTACATCTGAGGACGTTAAATATCTGATGCTTGATATGATTCAGGAAATGGATTTGGATATCGTTGATTTTAGAGTAGAAGAAAAAGAGAATGATATGATTGAAGTATTCACAAAGCATCGTGTGGATGATGTGGAGACAGAACTCAATTTATCAGATGAGTCCAGCGGAACAAAGAAACTATTTGGTCTGCTTCCTTTTATTGCAGAAAGTTTGATTACAGGAACAACCCTTGTGATTGATGAGTTAGATGCGAAAATTCATCCGGTGTTGTTGCGTTATATCATAATGATGTTTAATAATATGAAAATCAATAGTCACAAAGCTCAGTTGATATTTACATCACATGATTTGTCTACAATGAACAACGATGTATTCCGTAGGGATGAAATCTGGTTTGTTGCGAAGGGAAAGGCGCAAAATTCTCAGTTATATTCATTGGTGGAGTTTAAGGATGCCAAAGGCGGTTCAGTCAGAAACGATGAAAAATATGATAAAAGATATCTTGAAGGTAGATATGGTGCTGATCCATACCTCCAAACAATTATAGATTGGGGGCAAGTCAATGCCTAAAAAAGCCGGAATGGAGAAGTGGAAGAAAAAGCGTCGCCAAGAGCATATGGAGCAGAAGCTATATAGGTATTATATTTTTTGCGAAGGTCAGCAGACAGAACCAGCATATTTTACGGGATTTAAGAAGCTGATTGAGGAAAATTCTGTTTACAAGGACATGGTGCTCATTGAGATAGAACCTTGCCAGGCAGAAACTATGCGTGTGATTGGTATGGCAGAAGATTACGTGAAGAAGAACAAGATCAAAAAGGGGCAAATCTGGTGTGTCTATGATAAAGACAGTTTTCCTGCTGAACATTTTAATGGTGTTGTGGAACGGGCAAGGAAGTTGAATAAAGAAAATCCGGATTTGCAATATCATACTGCATGGAGTAATGAGTGTATTGAGTTTTGGTTTTTGCTTCATTTTGCTTATTACACTGCCAATAACCACAGGGCGGAGTATATCGCATTTTTAAATGACAAGTTCAAGGAGCTTGGAATTGTAAAGTATCAAAAGAATATGCAGGATATCTTTGGAATTCTTATGGAGCATGGGAATCCGAAGCTTGCAATTCGCTATGCAAAGAGAATTATAAAAGATGGAGAAGGTAAAACACCGACAGAAATTGCGCCGGGAACAAAGGTGTATGAGTTAGTTGAGGAACTGGCGAAGTATTTGCCGGAGGAAGAACAAGATACATTTAGGTGAAAAAACAAAATGTTATCATTACGAAGAAATCGTCTACTATTTGGATTGTCATAAGAAGTATTTGGATAATAATGAAGCCCCGGGGGTTTTTAAGTGAAACAATATATTGAAGAGAGGGCAATTGCCAACTACATAATTGCATCTAACGCGGCGGTAAGACAGACCGCGGGTAAGTTTGGGATTAGCATAACGTACTTACAGAAGTAACAATATAGAACGATATGTGGATGTATGAGCGAATATCGACCTACTTGAATTCAGTATTAAGATCTGGAAGCGTTTGTGTCGGTAACATCTCCGTAAATAGGAGTGGCGAGACCAAATCCCCCGGAAACTGCAAGAATTTGCCCGGTGGTGTAAGCAGATTCGTCGCTGGCAAAATAGACTACTGCTGCAGCTATTTCTGCAGGCAGTCCAATTTTCTTCAGGGGTATGTGACGAAGAAACAAATTGCGGAAGTCCTCAGAGAGATGATTTTTAACGGCCTCAGTTGCCGTCATTCCGGGAAGGACGGCATTGCAACGGATATGATGGGTGGCTTCGTGGACAGCAATCAGTTTTGTAAGATAGTTGATGGCCGCTTTGCTACTACCGTAAGCAACTTGTGAAATATCCGGCACCAATCCACCGATGGAAGAAATATTAACAATGCTTCCTCCGCCTTGTTTTGCCATATACTTTGTGGCAGCCTGGCTGGCCATAAATACACTTCTAAGATTTAGCGTTACAATATCCAGGTAATCGTTGATATTTGTATTAGAAAAATCTAAATCCTTTTGAAGATTGGAAACGCCGAAGTTGTTTACCAGTACATCGAGACGTCCCTCATTTTTCACAACTTCATCAATCATGGATAAAAAGGTGTCCGGTTTGCCGGCGTCGTTATAAACATATTTTACACGATATCCCTGTGCATTTAATTCGTTTGCAGTTTTCTCAGCAGTTTCTAAGTTTCGCGCTGCCATATAGACGATGGCACCTTCCTTAGCGCACGCCTTTACACAGGCAAGTCCTATTCCTCTGGTAGAGGCTGTTATCAAAATGACTTTGTTTTCTAATCTCATGATAGTTAGTCTCCTTTTAAATGATTATTTTGATAGATTTTAGGTAGTAACTGAACAATAAAAATACCTATAGCTACGCAGACCAGTTCTATCATAGCAAGCATGTGGATGGAGTTAACGGCAATCTGCGACGTTGATAAATTCACAGTAGTATCCGCAGATTGGCGTGTGATTTCATTGGTAAACATGGGGACAAACACTGCAACACCAAAGGGGGCTGCAAGGTCTCTGAAAAGTCCATAGATACCGGTCCCGGTGCCTGCAGTTTCCATAGGCAGATTGGAGAGAACAATCTTCATGAAAATAGTAGCATTCGCCCCGAGCCCAAAACCTAAAATACAAAGGGAAGCTGCCAATAGAAAGAGAGGTGTGATTTGAGAAAATAAGAGTATAATTCCGCAACCAATGCCTGTGAGTATAAGAGAGCCGGTCAAAATGCGTTTCGGCTCAAAGCGGTCAGCCAAAGGACCTAAGAGAATGGCGCCAAGAGACATTCCTACATACATTATCGAAATTGCATATCCGGAAATGACGGTATTTGTTGGCTGGGTGTAATTTACAAATACAATGGTATTAGTCATGTTTGCCTGCATTAATCCCTGAGTTAAAAAAAGAATGATAACAGGCAGGATGAAGGCTTTTCGAGCCATAAATGATCTGATAAGAATTGGATTCTTTGCTTTTTTTTCTGTTACTGCCAACACTACTAAAGTGATAAGTGCCAAGGTAAGTACCAGTAGAAACGGAGTGGATGTCCATCCAAAGTTCTGTCCAAAAGAAGGCACACAAAGCAATAGACTAAAAAAAACAATTACAAAAAAAGCTCCGATAAAGTCAAAATTCAGTAAGGGTTTTCTTACAAAGGTCTGTTTGGGAAGTGTAAAAAAGCATAGTAATAAGAATACAATACATATGGCAGAAGAAACCCACATAAGTGTTCTCCAACCGGAAATCTCCAGAATCACTCCCCCAAGGGTTGGACCAAAGATAACAGCTGCACTGGAAATCAACATATAAAGGGAGAATCCTTTGGCAATCTGCCGGGGTGGAAATTCAGTAATGATATAGGACATAACTGTGGGTGCAATGGCTGCGGTACCAATTCCTACTACAAATCTTGCTATGAGCAGAAACAGAAGGGAGGTAGAAAGAGCACTTAGGATGGAACCAAGGGCAAAGACAAGGATTCCTAATAAAAGTGTTTTTCTCCTACCTAATATATCTCCCAGTTTTCCGAGAATGGGAGAGCAGGCCGCGGTAGATATCGCTTGAGCCAGAGCGGACCAGGTAGTATTGTTGTATGCTAAATTCATGTCCAACATAAAGGCGGGGCCAAGTACAGTAGAGAGTCCGCCTACAATGCCTACAAGGAAAGCTGCAAGTGCATAGGGAAGAAATCCCTTCATGTAATTTGTATTTTTATAGTGTTCCATACATGCACCTCATTTTTTTTGTTAAACAATAGATAGTATTGCCTTTTTATTAATAAATATGTGTATTTCGTAAGAATTGGGACAAACTAATCATTGGGATGTTCTCAAAAAATAAAAAAAAGGAGTAATCGCTATGTCAATGATTAACAAAGAAATTGCAGATTTTAAAACTTACGCATTTCATGAAAAGAATTTTAAGATGGTATCCAAGGAAGACATTTTAGGAAAATGGAATGTGTTCTTTTTCTATCCCGCAGACTTTACGTTTGTATGTCCTACAGAATTGGAGGACTTGGCAGAAAAGTATGAACAGTTCAGGGAAATCGGATGCGAAATTTATTCCGTATCTACTGACACACATTTTGTGCATAAAGCATGGCATGATGCATCTGAACGTATCCGTAAAATCAAATATCCTATGCTGGCAGATCCAACGCATTCCATTTCTAAAGATTTTGAAGTGTTTATTGAGGCAGACGGATTAGCAGAGCGTGGTACTTTTATCATCAATCCGGAAGGAAAAATTGTGGGTTATGAGGTAACTGCCGGAAACGTAGGTAGAAATGCAGAGGAATTGCTTCGTAAGGTGCAAGCATGTCAGTTTGTGCATGCCCACGGAGACCAGGTATGTCCTGCCAACTGGAAACCGGGTGCTGAGACCTTAAAACCAAGCCTTGATTTGGTTGGACAGTTATAATGGCAGATAAAGAAAATCTTTATGATGTGGTAATTGTAGGCGGTGGACCGGCAGGACTTTCCGCCGCCATATACCTCACCCGCGCAAAATATCGTGTCTTAGTATTGGAAAAAGAGCAGTTTGGGGGCCAAATAACAATTACCCATGAAGTGGTAAATTATCCCGGGGTAGGGAAATGCAGCGGAAAAGAGCTGACAGATACCATGTATTTGCAGGCAGAATATTTTGGTGCGGACTTTTTAATAGCTGAAGCAACAGGACTTGATTTAAAAGAAGATGTGAAAATTGTGCGTACTAATCGAGGAGACTTTAAATGTCTGGGTGTATTGCTGGCGACCGGAGCGCGTCCTAAAATGGTAGGATTTAAAGGTGAGACAGAATATAGAGGAAGAGGCGTTGCATATTGTGCCACATGTGACGGAGAATTTTTTACGGGGAAAGAAGTATTTGTCATAGGTGGCGGATATGCTGCCGCAGAAGAAAGTATCTTTTTGACCAAATTTGCCAGCCATGTTACTATTATAATGCGAGGAAAAGATTTTTCCTGTGCAGAGTCGGTGGCAGAACAAGCACGAAACCATGAAAAAATAACAGTAATAACAAATACAGTGGTGGAAGAGGTAAAAGGAGAAGACGGGCTAAATTATATCCGCTACAATAATAGTACCACCGGCGAGGTTACAGAGTATCACACAAAAGAAGGAGAAAACTTCGGAATATTTGTATTCGCAGGTTATGCGCCTGAGACGGATTTGGCAAAAGATATTGCGGAATTGAACGAGCAGGGATATATCATTACGGACAAATCTCAGAAAACAAGTGTGGATGGACTGTATGCAGCCGGGGACATTTGCATTAAACCACTCAGGCAGGTAGTAACAGCAACAAGTGACGGTGCCCTGGCAGCCACAGAACTGGAAAAATATGTGGCAAAAGTGCAGAGCAGAACCGGGCTTCGCACCGAGGAGCCGGTAATGCGAGAGAAGGTGTTTGCCGGAAAGACGCAAAAAGTGTCAGATGAAGAAAATAAAACACATGGTGATGGTCTATTCACGCCGGAATTACGTGCACAGTTAGAAAGTGTTTTTGAAAAAATGGAAAATACCCTGGTGTTGAAACTATATTTGGATCAACGCTTGGTATCTAAGGAGTTACAGAAATATGTAGAAGCATTGACAGCAATGACGGATAAATTGTCTATGGAACTTGTGACAGATTATAGTGATGAATTTGCACCATCCGTTAAATTGTATAAAGATGATATCTATACAGGCCTTGCTTTCCATGGCGTTCCGGGAGGTCATGAATTCACTTCATTTGTGCTTGGAATATACAATGCTGCAGGTCCGGGACAGGCAATGGATGAGGATATTAGAAAGCGAATTAAAGATATCAAAAAACAAGTGGATATTAAAATATTGATATCTTTATCCTGTACGATGTGTCCGGATTTGGTAATTGCAGCCCAGCACATGGCAGCAGTCGGAGAGCATATCACCACAGAAATTTATGACATTCAGCATTATGAAAGTCTGAGAAATAAATACAAGGTTATGAGTGTTCCGTGTATGGTAATTAACGATGAGCATGTATATTTCGGAAAGAAAAATTTGCAGCAGGTATTGCAAATTATAGAGGACTTGGATGTGGGATGAAATCCGGTGTGTTTACGATAAAGACAGTTTACTACTGAGCATTTCAACAGTGCTGTGGAACGGGCAGAGAAGTTGAGTAAAGAAAAATATAAAAGATGGAGAAGGTAAAACACTGACAGAAATTGCGCCGGGAACAAAGGCGTATGAGTTAGTGGAGGAGCTAGCGAAGTATTTGGATAATAATGAATCTGATGATTAAATTTTAAACGTTAAAGTTGATAATGGCATAATCACCCTCGGCTGCTCATACACTGTATAGAATGTATGAAGCCCCGGGGGTTTTTAAGTGAAACAGTATATTGAAGAGAGGGCAATTGCAATTGCCAACTACATAATTGCATCTAATGCGACGGTAAGACAGACTGCGGGTAAGTTTGGGATTAGTAAATCAACCGTACACAAAGACGTAACCGAACGACTTATGCAAATTAATCCCTCACTTGCGAGTGATGCAAGACAAGTGCTTGACATCAACAAATCTGAACGTCATATAAGAGGCGGGATGGCTACGAGAGAGAAATACCTTCATAAGCAATATGGCAGATAAAGGGGTTGCCGGATTATCCCATGTGGGAAAATATTTTACAAAAGATAAACCAATAATAGAGATAGAAGCAAAAGAGGCTGAGTATTCATTTCCGTTAAAACAACATATAGGAAAGCAGGCAATTCCCGTAGTTAAACCGGGTGATAAGGTGAAAAGAGGACAGTTAATTGCAAAGGAAGCAAAAGGCTTGTCAATCTGTATCCATTCTTCCGTTGACGGGACAGTTATCGGTATAGCCAAGAAAGTAACGGTTGACGGCACGATGGTGGATTCAATTGTGGTTCGTGGTAACAAGTCTTCTGACACGAAAAGATATATTTGGACGAAGACGGAGAACTACTGTACAAAGCAGTCCCCGGATGGGAAATTTTCAAAAGGTATGTGTGAGTTGATTGACATCGTGCGCTCGGCAGGGATTATGGGTATGGGTGGTGCAGGATATCCGACCTATGCAAAGTACGCTCTGGCAGCAAAAAAATCCATAGATTATGTTATAGCAAATGGCGCAGAGTGTGAACCGTATCTAACGGCAGACTATAGATTGATGGTTGAAAAACCGAAAAATATTGTACTTGGACTCTGCGAGATAATTCGCCGGTTGAGTGACGAAAAAAATATTACGAATGTTGTTAAAATCAATAAAAATTATTCGAAAGAACAGAAAGCCGGGCGGTTTAAGAATGATACCGGAGAATTATCCGTAAAGGGGATAATTGCACTTGAAAAACAGAATTTGAATACTTCACCGAGGGCAAATGATGCGCTGGAGGGTGTAATACGGGCAGGTAAAATAACAGATATTCAAGTTGTTACACTGCCCTCAATTTATCCCCGGGGAGCAGAAAAAATACTTGTAAAGTCTGTAACGGGAAGGCAAGTGGATTCGGGAATGCTTCCTTCCGATGTCGGATGTGTTGTCAGTAATATTCATACAGTAAATGCAATATATGAAGCTATTGCATATCGTAAACCTTTGATAGACAGGGTAATAACAGTATCAGGAGATGGGGTTAGATATCCCGGCAATTATCTTGTTCCGATTGGAGTGTCATGTAAAGATGTGCTTAATGAGGCGGGGATTATTGAAGAATCGGTAACGGTTATTGCAGGAGGACCTATGATGGGGCATGTTATTTTCTCTGATGAGACTGTCATTACGGGTTCCGTAAACGGTTTAATCTGTATTAAAGGGACTCTGTGTAACAAGGAAATTAAAGATTCTTCATGCATAAGGTGCGGTAAATGTATCGAGGTGTGCCCGATGGGACTTTCACCTGTGAATCTTGTTCAGTGCGCATTATCCGGTGCTGGTAAATCATTTATTAAGAATGGCGGAAAAGAATGCATGAAATGCGGAAGTTGTTCTTATGTGTGTCCGGCCGGAAGAGAACTTACTGCCATTATCGCTACATTTAGTAAAAAATAAGTACTATTTTTCATGAATTTTTGCAGGGAGCAAAACATATAACATGATTATAAAGGATGTAAAACAAGGCTTAACTGTACAGGAACAAGTCAAACATAATAATATTTACAGAAGAGCTCCGCATATAAGAACTATAACTACGACAGCGACGATAATGACTGACGTTTGTGTGTCATTGATTCCGGCTACATTTTTTGGTATAGGAATGTTTGGCGCGCATGCGGCTTTGATTATTCTGACCGGAGTTTTGTCTGCTGTGATAAGTGAACTTATTTTTCAGCTTCTTACACACAGAGAAGTTACTGTAAATGATATGAGTGCATTTTTGACAGGGCTCCTTCTTTCGCTTACTTTACCTCCAACAGTTCCGTTATGGATACCGGCTGTAGGAAGTGCATTTGCCATAATAATTGTAAAGCAATTATATGGAGGTATCGGATGTAATATTATGAATCCTGCGTTGGCGGCAAGATGCTTTCTTCATATATCATTTGCAAAGCCGATGACAGAATATATCTGTCCGTTAACGGACGCCGTATCTTCGGCAACACCGTTGGAAGTATTAAAAACATCATCCATGACTCAAGTGACAACCTCTTTTAGTGCGGGGAATAGTATTGCACCCCAGGCAACCCTTTTTGGGGCAGGGAATAATATCGACCTTGGGGGCATGTTTCTTGGAATAACTGCCGGCACCATTGGTGAAGTTTCGGTTATGGCAATTATTGCGGGAGGAATGTATCTTGTGTATCGCAAGGTAATAACAGTGTGCATTCCCATGGCATATATCACTTCCTTTATTGGATACATTGTGATATATTCATTAATAAGCAACAATGGGATAGATATAAGATATATCGGAGCCCACATGTTTGGGGGAGGTTTGTTGTTTGGCATAATATTTATGGCAACTGATTATGTGACCTCGCCCATGAGTTTTGCCGGTAAATGTATTTACGGAGCATTTGCGGGAGTGCTCACCGGAATATTGCGAATACACGGAACGTCAGCAGAAGGAGTATCATATGCTATACTTTGCGCTAATATGATTGTTCCGCTAATTGATGGAAAATGCGCCTGTCTGCGAAGATAAATAACAAAAAAATATATTTAAAAGATTTTGAGAGTACATAAAAGGATTATGGAGGACTGACAATGACAAGAAAGATTAAGAGAAAAGGGGACAGTCTGATAAGAGATGCACTTATTTTATGCGGGATAACAGCTGTAATCGGACTGATACTTGGTGCTACATTTAAAATGACAAAGCCGTCAATTGATAATGGCGCTTTGGAGGCCAAGAAGGAATCATATTTAAGAAGTTTTAAAGGGTATGATGTTAAGCCGGGAGAAGAACTTGCAAAAGAAATGATTGCTAAGTTCGGTGAAGCGAAGGATGAATACAATACCCATGTTTCAGACGGGACAAAAATGCTTAATGCAGACGGTAGTGAAGCCGGTTATTCATTTATCGCCACTTCAAAAGGTTATAATGGTGATATTACAGTGTCGGTGGGAATTAATACTGAGGGTGTAATCACAGGAATTGATATTGTTTCAATGAATGAAACTGCCGGTCTCGGAGCCAATTGTACTGACGAAGAATTCAAAAATCAGTTTATTGGGAAATCAGAAGCAATTGTTATTAACAAAAAGCCCGGCGAAAGTGACGCAGGTATTGACGCTATATCAGGTGCTACAGTTACAACATCAGCTGTTACAAGAGCAGTGAATCAGTGTTTTAGTGTATATAGCAGTTTAAAATAAATGTTCCGGATAAAGGAGGTTTGTATTTGAACCGTTGTCTTAAACAGATATACGGAGGAATTGTTACGGAGAATCCTACATTTGTTCTTATGCTTGGAATGTGTCCCACATTAGCCGTAACAACAGAAGCACGTAACGGTCTTGGAATGGGGATATCTACGGCAGCAGTACTTATTTTGTCCAACATGCTTGTGTCGATGTTGAGAAATATTATTCCCGGCAACGTAAGGATACCTGCATATATTGTTATAGTTGCAACGCTTGTTACTGTGGCAGGATTTATTATGCAGGCGTATTTCAAACATATATATGATGCACTTGGAGTATATGTTCCTCTGATAGTGGTTAACTGCATTATACTTGGCAGAGCAGAGGGATTTGCCTCGAAGCACGACGTAGTGCTTTCGGTATGCGACGGTCTCGGAATGGGTACAGGCTTTACATTGGGTCTTACCGTGATTGGAGCGGTAAGAGAATTTTTAGGAAAAGGCACATTATTTGATTATGATATTAACAATAATATATTGGGTGGAAGCTTCACACCGGTATCGATTATGGTACTGGCGCCGGGAGCTTTTTTTGTGCTTGCATTTATTTGTGCAGTCAGAAACAGTATGATTCGTTCAGACAGAAAAAATGTAAAATCGTGTCAATCCGATGTTGCCGGTAATACGGATGAAAAATGTATGGGAAATTGTATGGTTTGTCCGGGCAATTGTCGTGAGAGTAACCGTTGAGATTCCCAAAACTGTCAAAATGTAAATGCAATTATAAAAAAAGACGGGGAGTATTATTTTGAAAGAGCTAATAATAATTTTACTGGGTGCAATGCTTATTGATAATGTAATATTAAGCAGATTTATGGGCATATGTCCCTTCCTGGGGGTTTCCGGCAATACAAAATCTGCACAGGGAATCAGTCTTTCTGTAGCTACTGCAATAGTACTGACTATAGTAATTACATATCCGATACGGAAGTTTCTTAGTATTCACAATTTGGAATATATGCAAACCATTATGTTTATTCTTATAATTGCGGCGGTAGTGCAGCTTCTTGAAATGATTATTAAGCGTTATAACAAAACTTTATATGATATGCTTGGAGTTTATCTGGCACTGATTACAACCAACTGTGCCGTGCTGGGGACCGTAATACGATGCACCATGGAGAACCATGATTTTGTGCAAAGTATTGTATACGGAATAGGTGTGTCAGGCGGGTTTGCATTGTCAATTTTTATTATGTCGGGAATACGAGGAAGAATTAATGAAAATGAAGTGCCGGTTCCATTTCGCGGAACCCCTATAGTTCTTATAACGGCAGGTCTTATGGCGATAGCATTTTCAGGATTTGCAGGAATCGGAGGTTAATATAAGATGAAATGTGCATTAATACTTGGAATAACAGGGCTGATACTGGGGTTACTTCTCGGAGCAGCAGACAGAATACTTGGAAGTAAAGATTCTGAGGATGAAAATGTGGTGGATATTATGTCGAAACTTCCCGGATTCAATTGTGGAGCCTGCGGATATGCCGGGTGTAAGGAGCTGGCAAAAGCAGTGGCAAGAGGAGATGATAATATTAGTAAATGTAAGGTGATAAAACATAGCACAGAGAAAAATATCCAATAAAAACATAATTCCTGGAAGACTTGATAAAAGGGATTTTTTGGGAAAAATAAGGGTGTAGAGAGAAAAAGTTTGTTGTTAATAATTTTAACATGAAAGTTTTATATTTTGGGGCTATTATTCGGTCAAGGGAGTCTTGAATTTTACCCTGTAAAATATTATTATAATTATATCGTGCATAATACAAAAGAGGGTGGGGATTTTATTATGGAAGATACTTTACGTGCTAAGCTGGAAGATGTTGGAGTTGATGTAGCTAAGGGTATACAGATTAATCTCGGTAATGCCAAAATGTTTGATAAAATTTTTAATAAGGTTATTAGAGATACATCCATAATTAAGTTATTTGAACTTGAAAATTCTGTTGATCATGAACAGATATTTGACATATCACATGGTCTTAAGGGGACTTTAGCGAATGCCGGACTTGTTGAACTTGATGCGCTGGTTACGGATATATGTGAGACAACAAGAGCCGGAAAACTTGACGGTGTGAAAGAGAATATTGTTAGTATGAGAGAGTCTTATAATAAAATAATAAGCTGCCTTGATGAATGACATTAGTTAACTTTAATCATCGGGCATTTCAATTGAATCAAATTCAAAAGTAAATGTTGTATGGGTATCCGGTATACTTGTGACACTGATTGTTCCGCCGTGTTTTGCGGCTATATTTTTAGCAATAGGGAGTCCGAGACCGGATCCTTTTTCATTCATTCTGAGTTTTGAGTGATAGAATTTTTCAAATATATTCGGAAGAGCTTCTTTGGGTATACCAATTCCGTAATCAGTAATAGATATAGTAAGATTCTCTGCTTTTTTCATGACTATATCAATGTTTGAATTATCGTAAGAAAATTTAATTGCATTGTCAACGATAACGAGGAACATTTGTCTTATTCGGTCATAGTCTCCCATCATAAAACAATATGAATCATTGGTTGTTGTATTGATTGTAATATTTCTGCTGTCACACAATATTTTTGCGTTACGGGTTATGTCGTCGATTATCTGTACTACACTTATCGGTTCCATATCTATCATAAAATCAGGATTTTGCATTTTGGAAAGAGTTAAAAGATCTCCCACAAGTCGCTCGATGCCACGACATTCTGTTAACATTCTGTCGTAGGTATGACTAACTTTATCCGGTTCAGTGATATAACCATCGGCAAGGGACTCAGTATACCCGCGTATTACTGTTATAGGTGTGCGAAGTTCATGTGAAACATTTGCAAAAAAATCAAGACGTCCCTGTTCGATTTCGTCACGGATACGTTCATTTTCCGCGAGTTTATCAGAGAGAATATCAATAGCTTTAGCAAGCTCTCCAAGTTCACCGGAATTCTTTAAACCTGTTTTAACAGAGTACTGTCTGTCTGTAAGCTTCATTGCTGTTTTTCTTATTATACTTATCGGACTTGATAGTTGCTTTGCAAAAAATAGCGCAAGAACAAGAGACACAAGCCAGGCAATTATCATACAAAATAATATGATTCTCTTTCCATTCTCAATAGATTCGACCTTACTGTCATAATCTCCGTTTAATAAAACAGCACCGATAACATTCCCACCACCGTCGTGTATGGGAGAAGCGCACCGGATAATATCCTTATCATATATGCTATCAAATCCTCTGTTAGAGACAGTTCTGTCATTGTTAATTGCTTTTTTCAGGACTTCTTTCATGCCCGGAGACATATCGCGGTATTTTAGGGAAACATTGACGTAACGGTTTTTTATGCGATGTTCACGATGATAATTGCGTACTACCCATACATCAACAAGCTGACTTTCAAGAACTGACTCAATTGAACTCATATAGTCATAGTAGTCAGAGGCATTATCTTCGACTACAAAGTCTTCAATAGAGTACGCAATTTTAGTGGCATCTGATTGTAATACAGATACATATTCGTTAATTACATTTCTTTTATACATGAGCATGAAAATAACACCGATAGCTATAACAAGCACCGAAGATGCAATACCGAATAATGTGAAGAATCTGAAATACAGTTTGTTATAGAAGCGCATTTTGTTATCTCCTATAATTTAGTCGAGTTCAAATTTGTAGCCAAGTCCCCATATGGTTTTAATACGCCAGTCAGGATGTTCAAATTGATCCAGTTTGGCACGAAGTCTTTTAATATGTGAATCAACCGTTCTTGGGTCTCCATAATAATCTATTCCCCATAAACTGTCTAACAGGTTGTCCCTTGTAAATACCTTGTTTGGATTACCTGCAAGAATCCACATGGTTTCTATCTCTTTTTTAGTGAGTGGCACTTTGTTGCCGGATATAGAAAGTGTGTATTCATCTATATTTACAATTAATGAGTTGATAGACAAAATGTTATCGGAACTATCGGAGTTATTTTTTTGAATCCTTCTGAGTACGGCACGTACTCTTGCCATTACTTCGCTTGGGCTGAACGGTTTTACAATATAATCATCTGCACCGATATCAAGACCCATGATTCTCTCAAAATCTTCTCCTCGTGCTGTTATAAGGATAATCGGGACATCTGATACGGCTCTTATTTCACGGCAAACCTGATAACCGTCTTTTCGGGGCATCATAACATCTAAAAGAATAACGTCCGGTGAGTATTTTTCAAATAATGAAAGAGCCATTGCGCCGTCTGTAGCGACAATAGGTTCAAAACCTTCTTTCGTAACGTAAGTTGACAGAATATCGGTAATATCCTGATTGTCATCTGCAATTAGAATATATGACATGCCAACACCTCCCTTTTTTTGCTTTAGGATACCGTATATAGTATATAATAACATGTGTAGCAAAAACATGGCAAATTGACACGAATATGACAAAATAGATATATATTCTTAAGTCAAGGTGGAGAAAAGGACCATTGTTTGAGGTTCATTTGGCATGGATGCCCATAAACGGGAAAGGTGATAGGTGACATATGAATGTTAGGAAGAGAATAATCATATTGATTACAATGTTAGGGCTTATCTTATGTGTATTTGCAGAGACAAAATGTCAGGCTGCGTTCAAGGGTCCTAAACTAAATGTAAAAGAACTGAGTTTAATTAAAAATACCTCGTATAAACTTAGAGTGTACAACATGAAAGAAGGTTATTCACTTTCTTTCGATTCGGATAATGATGCTGTTATATCTTTAGGAAAAGTTAAGGAGTCAACTTGCAAGATAAAAGCAATATCGCTGGGGACTGCGAATGTGAAAGTTAACGTAACTGACAGCGAAGAAAATGTAATTATGAATCTTAATTGTAAAGTTACGGTGGCTCCCCAGGCTGTGAGTATTAAATTCAATAAAAAACGCTATAAACTTGCAGTAGGTAAGACCAAGAAGATTAAAGCAAGGATAAAACCCAATACATCAAAAGAAAAAGCAATGTATATATCTGAGGATGCCAGCATTGCGACTGTAAGCAGTAACGGAACTGTGTCGGCGATAGCACCGGGTCAAACGATAATCAGAGCTATCATTTCTAATGGCAAAGAGGCTTCTTATCAGCTTACAGTTATAAACCCTAACTATCAGTGTGAAAGTCAGACAACACCTGCGCCGGTGAAGAAAGATAAAAAAGCGACAGAACAGGATTTGGAAGAGGATAGTAGCCTGACTTCGACTGACAAGACTGATAAAACTGATAAGTCAGATAAAACCGACAAGACTGATAAAACTGATAAGACCGATAAAACTGATAAGACCGATAAAACTGATAAGACCGATAAAACTGAAAAAACCGATAAGGCTGATAAAAAGGTCAGCAGCAATACTTCTGCTCAAACTGTAGTCGGTTAATATTTTATAATTTGACCCCAAATGTAACATGTTATCTGCGGCGAAATGAGTTGCCGAAACCTATGGTGGAAAACGTTGAAACCTGCAGCGAAAAAGTCGTCGAAACCTACGATGGAATATGTTGAAACTTGCGGCGAAAAAGTCGTCGAAACTTGCGGTGAAATAAGATTGAAAAATAAGCATCCGAACATTAAACTATACTCAAAAGGAGTTGATATTCGGATGCTTAAAGTTTATATATGTTCAAAGTGCGGAAGTTACAGATTCGTTACCAATAATAATTACACATGTTATAAATGCCAACGTCATATGACATTGGCAGATATAGAATACGCAAATTACATAGAATTAGATTCGTCTGAGCGTGACAGTATACGCAAAAAATATATTAAATATTAATTCTTGTATTTTTTAACAATCTCTTCATATCTTCGTTGGGAAGCAATAAGTTCTTCATCAACATATGTATCGCTGTCATCAAATTCATCGGTTGATAGTTCTGCAAGGATATCTTTAAGGTCGTCATCGCTATAAAATTTCATCAAATCACCGTTCCTTTCTGCTATTTACCAAACAATCATGCTGTATTATAATGATACTATAAATGCATCAATAAAACAAGGAAAAAGGGTGGGAATAATGGAATCAGAATCAATCAGTTACGAGATAGAACGAAAATTTCTTGTTAAGGAGCTTCCGGAGAATCTTGAGAAGTATCCAAAGTGCGAGATAGAGCAGGGTTATCTGTGTACGGAGCCGGTAGTCAGGGTGCGTAAAATGGATGACGAGTATATTCTTACTTACAAATCAGGAGGTTTAATGATTCGTGAGGAATATGAACACAAACTCGGAAAAAAAGGATATGAGCATCTTATACAGAAAGCGGACGGAACCGTTATTAGCAAAATAAGATATAAAATAGATGACGGAAACGGTCATGTAATAGAGCTTGATGTATTTCAGGGAAAGCTAAAAGGATTTGTAATGGCTGAGGTAGAATTTGTAAGCAGAGAAGATGCGACAGATTATGTTGTACCGGACTGGTTCGCAGAGGAAGTAACTGATACTCCTATGTTTCATAACAGTCGTATCAGCAAAATGAGTGAAGAAGAAACAGAGGAATTCATGAAAAAAATACGAATGAATTAATAATTTATACACAATATCGTATCTTGCAAGGTTAAGTACTGTGTGATAGAATTAGTGTGAATTTTAAGAGGAATAGGAAAAATACAATGGAAAAAAAGTATATATTAACGGTTGCCATTCCGTGTTATAACTCTGAAGAGTATATGGGAAAAGCCATAGAATCAGCATTGGCCGGTGGCGATGATATTGAAGTAATAGTAGTGGATGACGGTTCAAAAGATAAGACAAAGGAAGTTGGACTTGAGTACGAAAGACAGTTTCCTGATAATGTCAGAGTGATTTCCAAGGAAAACGGTGGTCACGGCAGTGCTGTTAACACAGGTATATTGAATGCAAGAGGCGAATTTTATAAGGTTCTTGACAGTGATGACTGGCTTGACCGTGATGCGTTATGCAAGACGATGGAATTTTTGCGTGATATAGTTGCAAATGATAAAGAGCTTGATATGTTTATTGCCAATTACGTGTATGAAAGAGTGGCAATAAAGAAGCAAAAGTCGATTAACTATCATTCGGCGCTTCCGGTTGACAGATTCTTTACATGGTCTGAGATCAAGAAGTTTAAGCCAAGTCAGAATATTCTTATGCATTCTGTAATATACAGAACTGAATTGTTAAGAAACTGTAAGGTTGAACTTCCGGAACATACATTTTATGTAGATAATATATTTGTGTATTATCCGTTGCCGTCTGTTAAAAAAATGTATTATATGGACATTGATCTTTACAGATATTACATAGGCAGAGAAGATCAGTCTGTTAATGAGAAGATTATGATGGGAAGAATTGACCAGCAGTTAAGAGTAACTAAACTGATGATTAATTATCATGATGTTCCGAAGTTGCCTGAGGCAAAATTAAGAAATTATATGATAAAATATATAACCATTATGATGACAATCTGTTCCGTATTTCTTGTAAAAGAGAATACCAAAGAAAGTCTTGCAAAAAGAGATGCGATATGGAAGTATCTTAGAGATACTAATCCTGAGATGGCTGATTTGGTTAATAAGTCTTTTCTTGGAAAAGCATTGCAGATGCGTTCGTGGTTAGGACGAAAGATTATTATTATAGTCTATAAGATGTCAAGAAGAATAATAGGCTTTTCGTAAGCAAGATAATATTTATATTATTCTTTACAACATATTTCAAATTCTATTTAAGTTAATCATATGCACCATAAAATCATTTTTCGGACAAATGCTTTTATGGTGCATATTAATGTTAAATTATATCTGTTGTTCATGGGAAGCAGTATATTCATCAAGAAGAGACTTTTTTAATTCCCATAATCGGGAGGACAAATCAACATATACGTTGTGAGGATTAACAAGACGTCTCGTTTCTTCCCATAACGTATTTTGTTCGTTTAAGCAATAATCACGTATAGTCATAACATCAGGTGATTCGTAAACACAGGTTCCGTTTTTAAATATTGGGATAAGCATTTCACGAAGTGTGTAAGTGCCCGGCTTGAGGTGAAGTTTTTTCCATGTGTTAATAGGGTCAAACAGTAAGAGCGGTTCATTTTCATCAAACTGCTCATCAGCCAGTGCGATAAGGTCTGCGTGAATCTTTCCCGTAAGTTTGTCATATACTCTGTAAACTGTTTTATTACCCGGATTTGTAATTTTCCATTGATTCTCTGAAATCTTAATCTTAGGCAGAAATTTGTCTCCGGATTTAATGGCGGCAAGTTTATATACGCCACCAAATGCAGGATGATTTTTGGAAGTTATCAGATTGGTTCCGACACCCCAGGAGTCGATTTTGGCACCCTGGGTCTTAAGGGAATCAATAAGGTATTCATCAAGGTCACTGGAAGCGCATATTCCTGCATCTTCGAATCCGGCCTCATCAAGCATTATGCGGGCTTTTTTTGAAAGGTATGATAAATCGCCGCTGTCGAGACGAATTCCGTAGGCTTTAGGCATCCTCCCCGACTCGCGAAGTTCAGTAAATACCTTAATTGCATTTGGAATTCCGCTGCGAAGGGTATCATAAGTGTCAACAAGAAGTGTAGTGTTGTTAGGATACAGTTCGGCATATTTTCTAAATGCAGTTAGTTCATCGGGAAAACTCATTATCCAGCTGTGGGCATGAGTACCAAGAGCCGGAAGGTTGTATTTTTTGGCACACAGAACATTGCTGGTTCCGACACAACCGGCAATAACTGCAGCTCTTGCACCAAGTGTTGCCGCATCAGGTCCCTGGGCACGTCTGAGCCCAAATTCCATAACAGCATCTCCTTTTGCTGAATAACAAACTCTCGCTGCTTTTGTGGCAATGAGACTCTGGTGATTAATAATGCATAAGATTGCGGTTTCTACCAGTTGGGCTTCCATGATCGGGGCAATAACCTTTACTATAGGTTCCATCGGAAAAATAATACTTCCTTCAGGAATAGCATATATATCTCCTGAAAAGTGGAATCCGGCAAGATAATTTAGAAAATCTTCGTCAAATATCTCAAGGCCCCTCAAGTATTCAATATCTTCGTAACTAAAATTCAGATTTTTGATATAGTCAATTAAGTGCTCAAGACCGCAGCACAGTGCATAACCTCCGTCGTTAGGGTTAACCCTGTAAAACATATCAAACACCACCACGGGATTGGTTTTGTTCTTAAAATATCCCTGCATCATTGTCAATTCGTAAAAATCTGTTAAAAGAGTAAGATTGAAATTGTTAATCATTAGGACACCTCCGGCTGGCATTTTCTTCGTGATACCATATTTATATGCAAAAGTCAATATGCCACGAAATGAAAAATTCTATACTCATACGGTTTGTTCGGTGTTATAATGTATATCAGGTGAAAAACCGCAACATAACTTTCTAAAAAGGAGAGACCGGGATATGGCATTTAGACATCTACATGTACATACGGAATACAGTTTGCTTGATGGTTCAAGTAAGATTAAGGAGCTTGTGGCAAGGGCAAAAGAACTTGAAATGGATAGTATTGCCATAACTGACCATGGAGTTATGTACGGTGTTATTGATTTTTATAAGGCAGCTCATGAAGCCGGAATTAAACCTATTATAGGTTGTGAGGTTTATGTGGCTCCCGGTTCAAGATTTGACAGAGAATCAAGGGGTGGTACTGAGAGGTATCATCATCTTGTGTTGCTTGCAGAGAATAATCAGGGTTATGAGAATCTGATGAAGATTGTTTCGAAGGGATTTGTGGAAGGATTCTATTATAAACCGAGAGTGGATTATGAGGTCCTTACAGAGTATCATGAGGGAATAATTGCGCTTAGTGCCTGCCTTGCAGGTATCGTTCCTTCATTACTTAATATGGGATTTTATAAAGAAGCCGTTGAAGAGGCATATAAGCTACAAAATATATTCGGAGAAAATAACTTTTATCTGGAATTACAGGACCACGGTATTCCGGAACAGGCCAATGTTAATCAGGGGCTTATGAAAATGCATGGGGAGACGGGAATTCCTCTCGTTGCAACCAATGATGTTCATTATATATACGATGATGATGCGCAGGCTCATGATATTTTGTTATGTATTCAGACAGGCAAAAAGGTAAATGACAGTGACAGGATGCGCTACGAGGGAGAACAGTTCTACCTTAAATCTGAGGAAGAGATGGCCAATCTGTTTCCATATGCAAAAGAGGCACTTGATAATACGGGACTTATTGCAGACAGATGTAATGTGACAATTTCATTTGGGGAGTACAAGCTTCCGAAGTTTGATGTTCCTGATAATCTGTCAGCGGAAGAACACCTTCATAAGTTGTGTGTTCAGGGTGTCAGTGAAAGGTACAAAGACAATGCGCCATTACATATGGAACGCATGGAGTACGAATACGAGACTATTAAAAATATGGGGTTTGTAGATTATTTCCTTATTGTGGCCGACTTTATCAGATATGCTAAGGATAACGGAATTCCTGTAGGACCGGGACGTGGTTCGGCAGCAGGAAGTATTGTTGCATACGCCCTAGGAATTACTGATATAGACCCAATTCGATATAATCTTCTTTTTGAGAGATTCCTGAATCCGGAACGACTTACTATGCCGGATATAGATATTGACTTTTGCTACGAGAGAAGGCAGGAGGTTATAGAATACGTTATAGGTAAGTACGGAAAGGACAGAGTGGCACAGATAGTTACATTTGGTACGATGAAGGCAAAGAATGCCATAAGAGATGTTGGTCGTGCGCTTGACCTTCCTTATGCGTACGTTGATACTATTGCGAAAATGATTCCGGCAGACCTTGGAATTACGATAGCTACGGCACTTAAGGTTAATCCTGATTTGCTTAAGGCATATGATTCAGATGAACAATGCAAATATCTTATCGATATGTCCATGAGGCTTGAAGGTCTTCCAAGGCATACGTCAATGCATGCGGCCGGAGTAGTTATCAGTAATGCTCCTGTTATTGAGTATGTGCCGTTGTCAAAATCCTCAGAAGACACAATCACAACCCAGTATACGATGACGACCTTAGAAGAGCTTGGGTTGCTTAAAATGGACTTCCTCGGTCTTAGAACCCTTACTGTTATTCAGGATGCAGTTGATTTGATAAATTATGGATATAAACAGGGTTTTTCTCACATAACAGAAGGTGCTGCCGGCGAGATACTTAAGGCAATGGACGGTGAATTTTCCATTGATAAAATAGACTATGATGATTTGACGGTATACGAGCTTATCGGTTCAGGACGTTGCGAAGGAATATTTCAGCTTGAAAGTCCCGGCATGAAGAACTTCATGAAGGAGTTAAAACCAAAGAGTCTTGAAGATGTAATTGCCGGAATATCTTTGTACAGACCGGGGCCGATGGACTTTATTCCAAAGTATATTTCCGGAAAAAACAGACCGGAGGCAGCAGTGTACGAATGTGAACAGTTAAGACCTATTCTTGAACCGACCTATGGTTGTATAGTATACCAGGAGCAGGTTATGCAGATTGTACGTGACCTTGCAGGATACAGTTACGGACGAAGTGACCTTGTACGTCGTGCCATGTCCAAGAAGAAGGCGTCTGTTATGGAGAAGGAACGTAAGAATTTTGTATACGGTAATGAGGAAGAAAATGTAAAGGGTTGTATTGCAAATGGAATTCCTGAAGGGATAGCAATGCATATATTTGATGAAATGACTGATTTTGCAAGATATGCGTTCAATAAATCCCATGCGGCAGCGTATGCGGTTGTATCTTACAGAACAGCATACCTGAAAACATATTTTCCGGTAGAATTTATGGCAGCACTTATGACGTCTGTTATGGACAGAACGGACAAGATAGCATCATATATTATGAACTGCAGACAGATGGGGATTAAAGTAATGCCTCCGGGAATCAATAACGGATTTGGTAATTTTTCCACCACAGACGAAGGCATTATCTATGGTTTGTCTGCAATAAAAAGTGTGGGACGTCCTGTTATAGATGCAATTGTAAATGAACGAAAGAATGGAAAATATATTGACTTGCAGGATTTTGTGAAACGTCTTTCCGGAAAAGAAGTCAACAAGCGAACCGTAGAAAGTTTTATCAAGTCAGGTGCTCTTGATGAACTTGGTGGTAACAGAAAGCAAAAAATGCTCATATTTGGGCAGTTGATTGATGATACTAATAGTGACCGCAAATCTAACACTGCAGGTCAAATGAGCCTTTTTGAGTTTGATACGGAAGGAGCTAATGATTACAACAAAGTAGAGTATCCTAATGTTCCTGAATATGCCAAAGAAGAGTTGTTGGGCTACGAAAAAGAGGTGCTCGGAATATATGTAAGCGGACATCCTTTAGATGAACACAGCGATATTATGAATAAAAATATAACACATACCTCCCAAGATTATGTGCCTGATGACGATTCCGGGTTCCCGGTTGTAAAAGACAATGAGGAATCTGTAATAGGAGGCATGATAACAGACAAGAGAATAATTGCAACAAAAAAAGGCGGTATGATGGCATTTGTTACAATAGAAGACTTATTCGGAACCGTAGAAGTTATTGTATTTCCAAAGGATTTTGAAAAATACAAGCAGCTTTTAAACCTTGATGAAAAAGTGTTCATAATAGGAAGGGTTAGTATGGAAGAAGATAAACCGGCTAAACTTATAGCCGGCAATATCGTTTTGTTTGATAATATGCCAAAGCATTTGTGGATTCAATTTACAGATAAGGCAGATTACCTGAGTAAAAAAGATGCAATCGATGCAGTTTTGTATAAAAGTGACGGAATCAGTAAGGTTTCATTGTATCTTGCAAAGGAAAAGCAGGTAAATCATCTTCCTGTGAGCAGAACGGTGAATGTTAATGAAGAGTTGCTTGCTACACTTAGAGAAATTGTTGGGGAAGATAATGTCAGAGTTGTTGAAAAGACAATTGAAAAACAAGGTAAAAGGTGATAGCATAAAGAAAGATTTTAATTAATTGGAATGAAATATAAATGTACAAAACCGTAATCAACCACGGATTAAAAGGTTGATAGAAAGGATAAGGTGTATCTGTAAGTGACTGTCAGATGGGTCAATTACAATATACCGGGTAATGAAAATGGGAAAAAGACAACAGACAATAGCAGTACTTACAAGTGGTGGCGATGCTCCGGGAATGAACGCAGCAATCAGAGCAGTAGTAAGAACAGCATGCGATTTAGGACATAAAGTAAAAGGAATAAGACGAGGATTTACGGGACTTCTTGAAGAAGATTTTGTTGACATGGATGCAATGAGTGTTTCTGACATTATTTCAAGAGGCGGAACCATACTGTATACTTCAAGATGCGCAGAATTCAGAACTGAGGAGGGACAGATACTCGGAGCTGAAAACTGCAGAAAGCACGGTATTGACGGTGTAGTTGTAATAGGAGGAGACGGTTCATTTAAGGGTGCCGAAAAACTTGCAGAACAGGGTATTCGTACAATTGCAGTACCGGGAACAATCGACCTTGATATCGCTTGTACAGAGTACACAATAGGATTCGACACGGCAGTCAATACCGCAATGGAAGCTGCAGATAAGCTCCGTGACACATCAGGTTCCCACGAGCGTTGTAACGTTATAGAGGTTATGGGACGAACTGCCGGTCACATCGCACTCTGGTGCTCAATTGCCAATGGTTCAGAATACGTGCTTCTCCCGGAAACCTTCTGTGAAGAAGAGATGGAGAAGCTTATTGAAAAAGTTAAAAGTAAGCATGACATAGGAAAGAAACATCACATAATCGTTAATGCTGAAGGTGTCGGTGATTCATTTGAAATTGCAAAACGAATTCAGGCTGCCACCGGCATTGAAACAAGAGCAACAGTAATCGGTCACATCCAGCGTGGCGGAAGCCCAACCTGTCGTGACCGTGTGTACGCATCAGCTCTTGGCTCAAGAGCAGTTGAACTTCTTGATCAGGGACAGACAAGCAGAGCCGTAGCATACAGAAACGGAAAGTTTACAGACTATTCCATAGCAGAAGCTCTTGCTATGAATAAGACAATTAACCATAACTTTGATAAGCTGATTCACAAATTATCCAGATAGGGAGTTTGCTGTCGGAAGAATTTCTGAGGGCTGGGTTTACGGTGAAAAAAAAGATGCCGCCAATAAAATCACACCATTACTTGTTCCTTATGAGGAGCTTGCTGAGAGTGAAAAAGATTATGACAGAAATACCGCATTAGAAACATTGAAATTAATTGTAAAACTGGGATATAAGATTGAAAAAGAGTAAATAAGGCATGTAGGTAGAATCACGTGAATTATATTCGAACTGTACATGTAAAAGGCAGCCCTCCGTTTTGAGGACTGCCTTTTACGTGTACAGTTCGAATATGATAATATACCTTCTCAAAGAGGCATGTGGCAAGTATTATTCTTGAACAAGTTCATTTAAGCGTTCTATGTTTTCCTTTATGTTTTCCACAAATCCGGAAAGGCTTACCATCCCTGCATTGTTTTCCTGTGTTGCTGCAGAGATTTGCTCCACGGCTTCGCAGTTTTGTTGTGTGTTATGACTGATGGTATTCATTGCGTTGGCAACTTCGCTGCTTCGTTCTTTAATCAGTTCGGCCATTTTATCTATTTCGTGAATCTGTTTTGCCAGTTCCATGTTAGATGAAGTGATGGTGTTGGCAGATTCATTTGCCTTTCTGATGCTATCCATTCCGTTTTGCGTATAGGTTACGTTATGCTCCATGGAAATAACTGCTCTTTCCGTGTTGTTGACAACATCATTTACAATTCGGCCTATATGCTCTGTTGCTGATTTGGTTTGCTCTGAAAGTTTTTGAATCTCTTCTGCAACAACTGCAAAGCCTTTTCCCTGATCACCGGCGCGAGCAGCTTCAATGGAAGCATTTAATGCTAATATGCTGGTTTGGGCGGATATGTTCGTGATGGTACGAACGATGCCGATAATTTCTTTGGATGCTTCACCTAAAGTGAAAATGATTTGTTTGCATTCGTCGGTACTCTTGAATATCAGTTCCATATTTTCGGTGGTTTCATTCATGCGACTCTGATTCTCTTTTGTGTTAAGCTCTATCTGTTCTGTTAATAATGCGGTTTGATGATTCAGTTCATTAAGGCTAAATAATTTTTCTGAAATATCCTGCATTCGCTGATTGGTGTTTTCTACTTCTGTAGTATTGTCGGTGACACCTAATAGCAGGGCATCAGTTTCCTGTGTTATTAATCCATTTGCTTGTGTAGATTTATCTGTAATTGAAGAGAGCTCTGTTATCATATTGCACAAAGTATCGGATGTTTTTTCAACACTGGCTTTCATCTCTTTCATGTGGTCGAGCATACGCTCTTGTTCCTCTGCGCCCATAAGATTGGAAAGCATTGCGGAAGTTCTGGTTCCGAGAGTTGTGAAAATCGCTGCAAGTGCAAATAATATTAATGCTCGAGGAATAACTCCGAATACAATTACTCTTCTTAAGTCTGTAAAGTTATCATCCGGTAACGTTTCTAAAAAGAATGCAACAATCTGTCCGACAGACACGCTTGCCGCAGTCAAAACCGCTGAAATGACATTTAACTTCTTAGAAAAATACAAACTTGCAATTGCTATCGGATACACATAGATAACCACTACATGGTAGGTAAGCATAATGCTTAGCAGCATAACAAAACATATGGCACCTATAACTACCAGATATTTCACAAAACTGCTGTTCATCTTAAATTTCATAATAAGCAGAGATGGGATTATGAGCATTAAACCTCCTGCTACATATGCTATGGTCATAATCATTTTGTCTACTTTGAACACCCCTATAAGATTACATATGTATGCCAGGGTAAAGAAAACGAATGTAATCTGCATTACCTGTGCTGCTAATCGGTTTGCCTGTTTTTCATTTTCGATTAAAAATGTATTGTTTTGCGTCATATTGTTTCCTCCAATCGTTTTGTTGTCGGCAGTCAACTTCGATAACTGTATGTATTAGGTATTATATAGTATTATTGCGTTTGTGTTCTTGTTAAAGAATTGTCGTTTAGAAACGAATGTTCTCGAACGTGAATTCATTATAGTTCAATTATAAGAATTAGTCAAGCGTTTTGCCGAAATAACAGGTTTAGTTTTGCCTAAATAATCGATTTCGGAGTACTGCCGGATGAGTGGTGTCATGCAGTTGTCTTTTTATAAGAAATGTTGCCGGTTGGGTTGACGGTTTTTTTACTCGTTATTAATTGCTTAAAAGCTGCATTAGTTGGTACAATTTCAAATGGGGTTTGCTAAAAGATTTATATAGTTAGCAAAGTGATTTAATAATTGAGTTGGGGGATGGTAGTCCTTACTAAGTTTTTTAATCGAAATTTGAAATGTTTAATAATGCCGTTATAAACATGATGGGAATCTTATTAATACTTGAACAAATAATTAAATTATGGTATATTATTGCGTAGGTAAACGATAGTATTTTGGGGTATAAGTTATTAACTTGGGAGGATGTACCAATGAAAAAAGCGTTATCTAGGGTTGGGGTGTTTTTGTTGTGCATTTTATGTGGCATGATGGTATTAGGAAATGTAGGTCGTGCTGCTGAGAAAAAGAGTGTCAAACGTGAAATTTCTATTGTGTTTGACAACTCCGGTTCAATGTATATTAATGATGATGCATGGTGTCGTGCAACGTATGCAGTTGAGGTTTTTGCATCAATGCTTAATGACGGAGATACCCTCAGAGTGTTTCCGATGAATAAGATGAGGGTCAAGAAAACAGAGTACACCATGAATAAGCCATTGGTGTTAGAAGGTGGCTCCGATACATCCGTTATCAGACAGTTCTTTTCTGTTGAAGCTAAGGGTGATACTCATATCGAAACCGTAACAGAGGCATACAAGGGTATCAAAAACCAAAAAGCAGATGAAAAATGGCTCATAGTTCTTACGGACGGCGCAGAATTCTACAAAAACAAAAAAAAGATGTCTAAATCAGATTCTGAAAAAAAATTATCTGAGATGTTATCTAAATACGCTAAAGATCTTAATATTATGTACCTGGGGATAGGTTCTAATCCTGTTATTCCGGAAGTGAAAAAAAGTAAATATAAGTATTATTACGAGAAAGCAAGTACCTCGGATAAGATATTAAAGTCTTTGACTAAAATGTCAAATATGATATTTGGCCGAGATGAACTTGACAGTACGAAAAACGGAATGTCCTTTGATGTCGGAATGAGCAAGTTGATTATTTTTGTACAGGGAAAAGGAATATCTGATATAAAAGTTACGGATGCTGACGGCAATTCTATCGGGAAACCTGATTATACATATTCGCCGAAGTATAGTGAAAAAGGAAGCAGTGCACCTAACTTTAAGATAGATAAAAATCTTAGTGGTGTCATAGCTATATATTCTAATCTCGAAAAAGGAAAATATAAGCTTAAATATAGCGGTAATGCGACAGACGTTGGGGTATATTATGAACCGAATGTTGATTTGACAGTGAGACTTACTGACGAGGCAGGCGTTCCTATAACGGCCGGTTCGGACATGCATCCGGGAAAATATTGTATCGAATACGGTATTGTTGATAGTAGCGGTGCATTTACCGAATCATCACTTCTTGGGAGAAGAGACTTCGAGATAATATATAATGTTAACGGAACTGCTAAGGCAGAAAACAGCGACAACAACGGAAAAATAAGTGTGGAGCTTAATGCAGGGGATACAATTGATGTTAGTGCCCAGGTAATCTATCTGGGTGATTATAAGATTAAGAAAACCGGAGAGGAACTTGGATGGCCTGCGGGAGGTCTTTCTATAGTAGATTGGCCTGTCGGGGAATTAGTAATGCAGGTGTCCGGAGGAAAAGAAGTATATGAATTGGCTACCCTTGAAGAAGAGGGTGTTTATAAGTTGGATTTTGTGTATGACGGACAACCTCTTGCAGGCGAACAGCTTGACAGAGTTTCTGTTGATGCTACCTTAAAAGGCGGAAATCTTGATTGTGAAGTTATTAAAGAAGATTCAGGAATATATGTAAAACTAAAGAACCGTGGTGAGATTTATGAGACTGAAAAAGGTGATTATAAGTTAGCCATAAAAGCATCATATACCGATGAACACGACAAAACCATGTCCACTAAGGGAGCAACCCAATTTGCCGTACAGGGAGAGGTGCATTCTCTTGATGTGGAGTTTGTAAAAGGAGATAGTTTTTACCAGATTTCTAAGATAGATGAAAAAGAACCACTTAATGTTAAAGTTTTAATGGACGGGAAAGAATTAACCGGCGAACAATTGGCTGGGGTTAAGTTAACTGTAGATGCAGAAGGTTTGGAATTTTCTCCTGAACCGGTTGCAGATGATTCATCCTTTAATCTTATAGTAAAAAATGGGGATAAGATAAAGTCAGGTAAATATAAGATTAATGTCACAGCTTCTTTAATTGATGAAACCGGTTATGAACTTAAGGCAGATGATTCAAAAAAAGTAGCTTATCGACCGTATCCGGATTGGGTACCAATGCTTATCAGATTATTTATAATAGCGTTGATTCTACTAATTATTTTGATATACATGACAAGGAAAGTAATGCCACGTACTATTGTTTTTCGCCCAGACAAACCCAAAGGAAATACTTCTATCGTGTTTTTGAAGGCAAAGTCTCGTTATATGAAAAAGGGAAAGAGGAAGAAACTAAAAATAAACGGAAGATCATCATTACATCCTGATATCGGAAGTATTTCTATAGAATTCTCGATGGAACCGGCAAGCAGACGTTATGTTAAATCAAAGAAAAGGAAGGTGAAAATTAAAGATATTTCGGTTGTTGCGGCAAATGCCACGGATGCACCGAGTATATCAGTAAGTTGCGGATCGTGTATATACGAGAAAAAGCTTAGAAAAGAGCCGATGATTTACTTGTCGGGTGATGTAAAAAATGGAACCAGGGTAGCATTTAAAACAACGGCGTTAGATGGGGGAGTAAGGAAAACCGTTAGGATTGAAGGAGAATTAATCTTTAGATAAAATTATTAATTTACAAGAGGAGGTAACTTATGAGAAAAGAGTTTATTAAGTCAAACGAGGTTAAGGCAAGGACTTTATTTGTGGGAGTAGGCGGAATTGGTAGCCAGATAGTAACCAAAGTAGCTGAGATGTGCAGACCGGGAGAAACGGACAATGTTAATTTTGTATGTCTGGATACTAATGTTAATGATTTAAGGGATGTATTAAATTCAAAGGCAAAGCTGTATTATGTACAGACATCAAGTTCACAGACTGTTGGGGATTATCTTGGACATGATAAAGATGCTATGACATACTGGTTCCCAAAGAATAATGTATTGTTTAACAAAACTGTATCAGAAGGAGCCGGTCAGGTACGTGCAATTTCAAGACTTGCTCTTAATGCAACAATAAAGAACGGAAATATTAATGAACTTATAAGAGCAATTGACGATTTGTTTAGAAAAGACGGAGAGCCGTTACAGCAGGCATTAAGAGTTACCATCGTGTCTTCTGCTTCAGGTGGTACCGGTTCCGGTATTGTACTGCCGCTTTCCATGTATATACGTAATTATATAGTGTCAAAATATCCTAATACCGGATTGATTATAAGATCTATGCTTCTTCTTCCGGAAACATTAGATAATGAAATTAAATCTAATACGGAAAAAGAGAATCAAAGAAGAAATGCGTATGCAACAATTAAAGAAATGAATGCATTTATGATGAAGGGAACGGGAATATTTGATACAGATCCTTCTCTTAATCGTTATAAAGATCTTTGTATGGAATTCACGGAGCCGGGCACCAATGAGTTATTGAGGCTTGATTGTCTGCCATGTGATTTCTGTTTTCTTTTAGATGGTCAGAATACAGAGGATAATACGCTTAATAGTAAAGCACAGTATATTGAGCAGGCAGCAAAAGCATTATATGAACAGAACATTGGACCGATGCAAAGAGACGCAATTTCAATAGAGGATAATATAATAAGAGAATTCTGCAGTCCGGGTAACTTTGCGCGTAACCGTTTTGGTGGTATAGGAGCATCAACCATAGTATATCCATACGAAACAATTGCTGACTATGTGGCATACGGATGGGCAATTGACAGTATTGGCGGCTCGGAAGAAGCATCTAAATGGTCTCGTTACGATAAGGCTTATGATGTTGCTCGCAGAAAGGCGAAGAATGATGGACTTCCTGAATCGGAATGGCCAAAAAGAAGAGATGTTTACACAGCAACTATGCTTGGTTCGACAGATAAGTTTAGCAAATCGTTGGTTGATATGTATAAGCTTAATGATGTTGTAGCAACTAAGATTCCAAGTTATGTGGACAATCTGATGGAGCATATGTTTAATAAATGTGTTATAAATGATCCAAAAGTTTCTGTGGCTAATGAAGAGATAGAGGACCTTCGGTATGCGATTGATTATAATGATGACGGAAAAAGAGGAACTGCAGAAGATAATCTTAAGAAATTGAGAGATGTAGAAAGATTGCTAAGTTATATAGAAAAGAAAGCTGGCAACGATGCTGATTTATTGTTTAAGAATGAGCAGAAGACGGCGTTGGATTTTGAATCTTACATGATTGAAGCGTTGTTAAAATGTTCTGACAAGTCAATTATGCATCCGAATGCTATGCGTTTTGTATTGTATGAATTGGAGAAATGCTTTGCAGAGAAGATTGAATTCTACGAAGGAGAAGTAACAAGCCTAAGAGAAGATCTTGCAAGATACAGTGTTACACCGGATGCATCTAAGACCGTATTTGAAGCTAATAACGAAAGGTATTGTAACATTGACAAGTTTATAGAAGAGGATGAAGAGTACAGTAAGCAAGGTGCTATTGCAAAAACCATTTCTAAGAAAGACGATGAATATTATGATGTTCTGAATACTGCATTTATGAAGATGCATGAGATTCTTACGGAATTGGAAACGAATATTGTAAGTTATCAGACAATTCGTTCCGGTTTGTCATATATCAAAATGGTTAATGCACAGTTTGAGAAGTTTTATAATTCATTCTCGAGCAAAGTTGTTTTGTTGGAGAAGAGAAGAGAAGACTTAGTAGAAGACCTTAAGTACAGAAAAGGCGATTCTGATGTAAATATTTGTTCAAGGGCAGACATACTTGAAGAGCTTGAAAGAACCACTACAAGAATTGATACGGAGAATATGCTGGATTCTGAACTTTGTGGTAAATTGTTTGATGCCATTAAGGCAAATGTAAGGTTTGAAGAAGAGACAAAGCACTTGGATGTTATTGAAGAAAACGGATTTATTGATTTGTTTGATACGATTCTTCTTAAATATTTCAAGGAAGATGTACGCGCTAATGCAGAAGGTCTTGATATGAATATCATTGAAGCGATTGCAAGAGAAAATCGTCTTATCAGAAGAATTAAATTACGTGAGATGATGGGTGAAACTGATGAGAAGATAGTAGATAATGTAACAGCAGAAGATGATTTGGAACATATCAATGAGGTAATAAGCAGAGGAAGAAGACTTGCTGCACCGGGTATACAGCCGGTAGCATTTTCAGAAAAGAGAGAGATTCCTTTATGTGCATATAACAAGTCTCTTGACAATATGAAAGGATACAGAATAGATAAGATTCTTGATGGCAGGGTTGCAACTGATACGATATCTTCATATGAGATACATTTCTTTACAGCATTATACAACCTTACACCGGATAGGATAGACAAGTTCTGTTGTGAGAAGAAAGAGGAAGTCAGAGTTATTCCTGCCGGTCTTTATCATAAGGCATATGTTGACTATTCAAAGACAATTAGCCCGGATTCCATGAAGGAATTGAAGATTTCAACCCATATTGATAAGAGATGGGATTCTATAGCAAAAATGCCGGAACTTGATATGGACTACAATAGAGCATGTATTATGCGTGTACACCAGACAATGATGTATGGTTTCATATACAAATGTTTCAAATACAAGCCGATTTCCAACGAAGAAGGCAGTGGTAAGAAGTACGTGTATATTGATGATGACTGCACTGAAACCGAACTTATTACACAGAATGGTTCTGTTTGTGATGAGTTCTATGAAGTACTGGATGCGTTATATATTAATCCGATGGTTGTGTCAGAACTTGAAGATGTTAAGAATAAATATGTAGAGCATGACAAAGAAAAGAACACTAACTATGAGAATTCGTCATTCAAGTTAGGCCTTAACAAATTAGCTATTGAATGCTTCCACGGCGATGACAAGACTCCTATTAGTTTATTTGAAGTTCCGTTCGTGTACTATAATTCTCTTCCTAGCTCATTGCGTTCACATGATGAAATTGTGACAATGATTGATGCAGTAATCAACATATTCCTGGATGAGATAACAAGTCATGAACTTGAGTCAAGTATTAAAACAATGATGGGTAAAGAATTGAAGTCTCAGTTTGAATTGTTGGTTGAAAATTACAAGAAGTATACCAGTGTTAGCAGGGGTATTGATATAGCTAATAATGATATTATGGACATTGTATTCAGAAAGGTTAGAAAGTACATTTTAGAAGAATCTCAGCTCAAAGATGCAGTAGCTATTATAGACGAGATGGAAACACTTTTAGGAAAATAATGAAGTCCTCAAATGAAATTGAATGGAGGTGAAAGAGTGTTTACAGTTGTAATAGCTGAAAAGCAGTTACTTAAAGATATCAGTGACAATGATAAGCTTTTGGGTTATATGTACGATAAAACTCAGGTAGCTTTCTGTGAGTGGCATGCAGAAAAAAATAATTTTAATTCGGCAGTTCCGCAGTTGCAGAATTTGGTATATAAAAAGGAACAGTGGAGAGCAGTAGTTATATGCGATGAGTCGTTGTTAACCAGAGATAATCCCTTTGATTATGTGGATTACTATCCGGTAATTAAAGGGGTAACCGATGACGCAGAGCGTCATAAACAAACTTTAATGTTATATGAAAAAGCGATGGACAATCCTTTGGTTAAGTTAACGGCCAGGCTCTGCCCGAAACCGGTTGTAACAGCGGAGTATGACGAGGAAGCGCCTGTACAGCTACAGAGATATCAAACAGAGATTAACAAAAAACTTGAACTTTGGAATGGTCTGATAAGCGAAGATGATTTAACTTTTGTGTATCCGAGTGAGCTATTGTGTATAGCCAGAAGAACTTGTGATAATGAGAAGAGAAAAGTTGATGATGTTTGGGGTGAACATCATGAATTATCATATTCAAGGTTTTATGAATATAATATGTATTTTGACAATATGAGATATCTGGTATTTGACATGTTAGACAAAAAGAATGTTGAATATAAATGGGATTATTTTAGATTCCTTATGACGATTCTTACGGTTGCCAATAATACAACACCAAGAGGATGTTTGTCCCCGAACAGGATATATAAGTTGTCCAGTGAGTTTAGCAGACATAATGTACAATATATCATATCCGGTTACGATAAAAAACTTGATAATACCGAGCAATTTATATTGAATGAAATCAAGCAGTTAGAGTTAATTCCGCCACAGTATATGACTGAAGATGAAACGGACAGACTGTTTGATGAAAGAATAGACGTACTGAAAGATCGCGCATACAGTATTAGTGAATCGGATTGTTATGTAGATGATAAAGTTCCGGGAATAACTACTGATAAGCCGCGTAGTGAGTCAGGATACTGGACTGAAGCATTTGAGAAATCCTATGACGCAGTTCAACGTATTCTGAAAGCATCAAGACGAATGTTAAAGAGAGCTACCGGAACTGTTAGTGAAAAGTGTGTGGCAGATTCAAAATGTGAAAAATTGCTGGAAGAATTTCAGCAGGAAGATATCATTGAATATGCACAGAGGAATGAAATAATGCTGATGGAAAATCAGCCGGAGAGCATATATGATGTTGATGAACAATTTGAATTAATGGAAAAACACAACGAGGTAGTTCGTGATAACATTAGCAAGAGAATGACATCATTAAATACCTTGTTATTAAGTGTGGTTATATTATTTATTGTTGCCTTGGGAGGTTTGCCGTATATCATTTCATGTTTGAAAACGGATGAAATAATGAAGCCTATGACACTTGCAATATATGCCGGGCTTTTAGGTAGTGTATTTATAGCAGTAATAATAATTCTGCTGATATTCAGACATAGGCTTGTAGTTAAATTCAGAGAATACAATAGCATTATGAAGTCATTTGTTGAAAGAGTAGATAACACCAATGTTGATTATTCTGTTTATTTGAGCAGAATATGTAATTTGATGAGAGCCTACTCGATTATTGACAGAGATAAATATAATCTCGCGTTAAGTTTCAATAAAATACAAATGATGAAAAAACACATTGCCGACATTCGTGGTGAACGTGAAGTAATCAGAGATATCATGGGTCAGTTTATCGTACCTTACGGAACATCGATGGATGAATATACTGATTATTTTGAATACGATTTTGTAACACTCCGAAGATATAGCTATCCGATGGTTAACAGCGCGTTAACGTCTAAAAAGATAGTATATATGCAGAATGGAAATTATGCAGTTGTATCAGGTGGTTTGCTTGATAAAGTTACTGTAGAAAGGGAGGAATTATATGATTGATTTCTTGCGTGAGCTTATGTCTTTCGTAAGCCAGTTAGTGTATATTATTCCTTTCCTTGTTGCAATTGCAAGTTTGTATAAAACAAATCTTGGAAGGGATAAAAGATACAAACAGATATTTTTACCGTTGTTTGCAATAATATATTGCATGGTTGCAAGTATATTTTATGATGAACTTGTCAATTTCTTTCATTATATTGCGGAGTTTATAGCCAATATTTTAGACAGGATTTTGGATTTATTTGCATCAGTAGTTGGGTTTGAGAATGTAATTTCGATTATCAAGCTGGTCCTTGACAGATTTGTTCAGGCTATTGATGCGTCAAGTGGTCTTACAAGAATAATTTATGCTATATTCAATCCTGCTGTTATTGTTCTTTATTGTTTAATTAAAAAGCCGGTTTTGTCATTCATGGACAGAAAAATAAGTGGGGATGAGAATGGATTACTGGCAAAAATCAATGTATTCTACAGTTATGATAAAGAGGATTGTAAATGGTATGTTGCTCGTAATTGGGGTCAGGCTACAGATTTGGTTAAGTATGTAATAACCATTGTAAATATATTGGTCTGTCTTATTTCGGCGTGTACAATATATCTGTTTAACGATAATAAAACCACGAATCTATTCTATCCGGTATATATAGTCATAATGCTTGTTGAAGTGTATTCATTTGTAAATGGAGAGAAAAAAGAAGATTTCGAAGATATTATCGGCGAAGATGATGATGCCCGCATAATAAGTAATTACAGTATTTTAAGAAAGTTCCTCAGACATTTGTTCGGAGACAAGTTAATGTCTGAGAATACATCAATTAATACTATACAGACAGAGATTCAGACCAATGATGAGGTATTGGAGCAGCTTGAAAAGCAGGAAGATGCCAAATTGCAGGCATACGGAACATTTATGCGTCGAAAAGTAGAAGCCGGCATGGAGCTTGATCAGGGATATCTTGAAGCCGGAGTAAAGCTTCTTAACGGTAAAAGTATAGTGTTCAATAATCCATTTTATTATGACCTTATTCCGTACATGTTTTACCCTATGAACAGAATGTTAATGCAGCATAGGAAAGTAATGATTATACTGGGTAGACATGATATTGAAGAAGATATTAAAAAATGGTGCGTAGAGGGTCTTACAAAAGTTAATCATTTGCCGGATTTGTGGAAAGTTGGTGTACTTTCTGAGGAAGAACAGGATCTTAATGTGGGTATTGTAACCCGCTCGTGCGTGCATGACATGAATATGCAGCAGAACAATAAAGATTTCTTTAAGGGTGTAGGGTTTGTAGTTATTATTGAACCATCCCGTCTTCTTACGACTGCGCAGGTGGGACTCAATTCCATCCTGAGACAGTGTGAGATATGTAAAGATGAAATGGTATATTGTTCTGTTGACAAGAACTGTGATGGTCTTGTTGACTCACTGTCCCATATGCTTCAGGTTAGTCTGACTGAGGTGTGTGCAAGCAATCATCATGAAGGATTATCATCGTATATGTGTTGGGAAACTGATGATGAAATGCTTCAACACAGAATACTTCCTAATATTTCGCAGTATCTCGGAATGGGAACAGAACTTGCCATGGTAGCTCTTAAGAATCAGATTCCTAAGGTAACCTGGTATGGAGGAGAGGCGTTCCCTGTTGTTGACATGCACTGGATAGTTAAGCAGTATTATTATGATTTACTTAATTATGCAGAATTGCCGGCAAGTCAGGAAGTTATTGACAAAGTATTACAATCAAAAGTTAACATGTGGGGTTCTAAAGTAAGGAACGGAAGATGCATTATTGTAGAAGATGAATCAAACAACATGTTTGAGATGCGCAGATGTTTCTCTTCAAGAGCGTCTAAACAGGGATTTATCAATATATTGTCAGGAGATTATCTGTTGAAAGATTACATGGCGGATAACAACAGTTTGTTGTTAACTGATCCTAAAGCAATTCCGTACATTGTTGCTGATTATGCACATACAAAGCGAAATGTTGCTATGAGACTTTGTCTAAGAATGACAACAAATCTTGTTCCTGAGGATGATATTCGTTGTGAACTGAAAAACGTTGGAATTTCCGGAGCGGATGTTATCGAGGAATTATGGAAAATAATCTGTGAATGTAATCAGCAGATTAATCTAAGTGAAGATGATTCTGCTGGTAATAAAACCCTTGTTATAGAAGAGAATGGCGAGAAATACACGTTCTACAGAGACATTATCGAACTCAAAAAAGAATATTCGTTAAAGGATTTGGGTGTTGTTAAAAAGTACTATATTGAGGACAAAGATTTTATCCGTTTAGTATTGCAGGATTTATTAAGTGCCCGATATATTGCTGAGGATGAGTTTGGTGACAAACAATACCTTGGAACGGAGCTTGTAGGGCAGATGTTCCAGAACCATTTGCCGGGACAGTTCCATACGTTTAACGGTAAATACTATGAAATAATCCGATTGACGGCAACCAACGAATTGATTTGCCGACGCGCTGCTGACCAGCTTTCTAACAGATATACGTACAGACAGGTTAGAGATTACACATTAAGCAACTTGGTGGAATCCGGCGAAATGGGAGATAACATAGTATATGACAAAATGAGACTGCAGATGATGTATGCGGATATTAATGTTAAAACTCCGGCATATATTCAGATGTCAGCATATAACGATTTTGTTAATGGGAAAAAAATTGAGGTTAACGGAATTCCTGAAAGAAATTATTATAATAAACAGATTATGTGTATTGATTTCTCTGAATGCGATGGTGTTAACGACAAGGTAATCAATACACTAACGGTAATGTTGAATGAGATGTTCAGAACGTTATTTGCCGAGAATCAGGGCTTTATCATTGCTACAACGGCAGGAGAGGCTATTGTTCAAAACACATATAGGGTAAATGGTGGTGAACACTTACAGCTTGGTGATAAATGTATCTATATAATCGAAGACAGTCAGTTGGATATCGGTTTGCTGGTTGCGGTTCGTCGTAATCTTCACAGAATATTTGAGATGATTAATGACTATTTTGACTGGCATCAGAGTGCAATTGAAAGAAGTCTTAATACACCGGCAAAGAAGAACCCGCCGAGTTTTGTTCTTTCCGAAGAAGAACAGGAAGCATTGGAGCCTCCTATTAGAGGCGGAATTATAGGCAAGTTCTTGCGATGGATTATCAGATTATTTAAGAGATTTTTCAGGTTCATCAAGAGATTGTTCTTTGGAAGGAAGAAAGTTGATGATGACAAAGAAGGAATGGTGCCACAGGGAGAACCGTCGTCGGATGAAGTTGTCGAAGCTGGAGTTGTCGAAGGTGAAGAATACGCAGACGATGATATTAACAAGATTACGGAGAGAAAACCGTACCATCTGAATTATTATCTGTTGTTCGGAGATGAAAAAACTCCGGAATGGTTGGATATAGAAGGTGTTCGGGCGCTGCTTTCTAATCTTGGGTACAAAAACGGTGAACTTGAACAGGCACGATATGGTATAGAGCTTGCAGAGCAGCTTGCTAACAGAGCAGCTGTAATTAATGATCAGGTTCATTATTGTGATTTTTGTGGCAGAGAATTGTCCGGTATAACGTATGAAGTATTGCAGGACGGAAGAGAACGTTGTTGTAATTGTGGTAAAACTGCCATAAAGACTGAGAAAGAGTTTATTGAAATCTATCATACGATATGCAAGAATCTTAAATTCTTCTACGGAATTACAATTAGGGCAGATGTAGAAATTAAAATGGTTAATGCCAAGAGACTTAGTAAGGCTTTGGGAGAAACATTTATTCCAACAGCAGACTTTGACGGACGAACTTTGGGAGTTGCAATTAACAAGCGTGGAAAATATACTTTGTTAATTGAAAACGGATCGCCTAAACTTCAGGCAACCATGACCTTTGTTCATGAATTGACTCATATCTGGCAATATTTAAATTGGGATGCTGATGAAATATACAGAAAATATGGTCCTGATTTAGAACTGCAGGTATATGAGGGAATGGCGAAGTGGGTTGAGATACAATACGCTTTCTTAATCAATGAAATAAGCACTGCAAAGTTAGAAGAAGCAAGAACTTTGTGCAGAGAGGATGAGTATGGATACGGCTTTGCAAAATATTGTGAAGTATATGCACTTAGTGAGGGTACTGTGTTAAACGGTATGACTCCATTTGACAGACCGCATGAGCCATTATAAAAATGTAAAGTGTATTAGGAGAATACGTTCAAATGAAGAAGCTTAAAGAAAAAATAAGTATATACGTTGTAAAAGCGCCTGCAAGGGCAATATTGATAGCAATATTATTTTTAAACATAGTTTTATTTTTTGCGGCAGCAGCAATAATTAGTGCTTTTTCTCCGGACCTTAGAGGTCCGGAGGGTTATTGGGAGTCAATATTTTATACTATAAGTATGATTCTCGATGCCGGATGTATACAATACGTTGTTGAAGATATTGGACAAGCCGGAGTTGCTTTGATTGTTATATGTACGGTTACTGTGTTACTGGGAATGATAACATTTACAGGTGCAGTAATCGGTTATATAACCAATTATATTTCTAATTTCATTGATAATGCTAATTTTGGTAAGAATGCAATTAATGTATCGGATCATATCATAATAATTAACTGGAATTCCCGTGCATCTGAAATTGTTAACGATCTTGTCTACAGTAACAAAAAAGAAGTCGTAATTGTGCTTATAAGTGAAGATTGTGAAGGTGTCAAACTTGAAATATCCGAGCGTATATCAGCGACCGTAAAAAAAGAAAGAAAACGTCTTGAACAAATGTGTGAAGGTCGTAATTTTTTGTACAGATTTTTTTATATTAGAAAACACAGACTTAGAAATAAGCTATCCGTTATTGTTAAAGAAGGGGATGTATACTCCACAAAACATCTTGCAGATATTTCCATATCTCAAGCGCGAACAGTTATAATTTTGGGTAAGGATATCCAGAATAATACTTGTAGATTTGACTATAAAGAAAAACTTGAGCAAAGGGAAAGCGGCAATACGGATACAATTAAATCTTTAATACAGGTGTCTGAATTCACTTCTTCGGAGGAATCGGCAGATGATCAGATAATTGTTGTGGAGATTGAAGATGATTGGACTGCGCAGCTTGTTGAAAAGATTATTGCCCATAAAGAAAAATCAGGAAAATGTAATATAATTCCTGTACCGGTCAACAGAATATTGGGACAGGTTTTATCACAGTTTTCAATTATGCCGGAACTTAATAAAGTTTACAGTGAGCTTTTCTCTCATAAGGGTGCTGAGTTTTACTGCGATAATCGCGACCATGGAGTTGATGAAATAGAAATAATTAAAGATTATCTAAATAATCATGTGTCAGCAATCCCAATAACAACTTTGGAAACTAAAACCGGTAACCATATGTTTTACGTTGCGGAGGAAGAGAAAGATGTTTACAGAAGTGAAAAGGTTAAGCACGAACTTCTTGATATCAGGGTTAATAAAGATTATTGGCTAAAAAGACGTAATATTATAATTTTGGGACACAATAGCCGTATGTCAGATATCATGGAAGGATTTAAGACCTTTGTTGGAGAGTGGGGGCATAAAGACGGCATAGACCGGGATATACTTAATATTTTAGTCATTGATGATGAAGAAAGTCTGGTTAAGCAGGATTACTACAGAGGTGAAGATACATTCTTTGTAAAAGATTGCATGGCTGCGAGTATATTTGAGTGGAAAGAAATAACGCAAAGAATTAATGAATTTGTGGATGCCCATGAAACCGATACAAGTATTCTGATTCTTTCAGATGATAATGTACTTACAGAAGATATAGATTCTAAGGCGCTTACCTACCTTATTTATGTACAGGATTTGATCTCTGATAAAATTGCAAACGATGAGAATTTCAATCCGGGTAAAATAGATGTTGTAATCGAGATACTTAATCCTAAGAACTACGATGTTGTTCAGAGCTACAGTAAAACAAATGTAGTCATTAGTAACAGGTACATAAGCAGAATGATAACTCAGATAGGTGAAAAGGAAGCTTTATACGATTTTTACAGAGATATTCTAACCTATGATGAGGAAGAATCAACAGAATATGAGAGTAAGGAGCTCTATGTGAAAACGGCAGGTGAATTTTTAAAAGACATGCCGGATGTGCTCGAATGTAAAGCCTCTCAATTGATAAGAACTATATATTGTACAACACCTGATAATAACAAATCCATAATGCTTGGTTATGTTAAGCCGAATGGAAAGACTATATTATTTTCCGGTGAACAGAATAAAATGAATGTTAAGATTGAAAAAAATGATAAGCTGATTATTTTCAGTAATCATTGATGCCAATAATTATTTGAAACAACAGGTTTGTTCTAATAAGACAATAATTTTGTTTTATTGTGTAAAAAACTATGAGTAATAATTATATACATACAGTATCTAAAACGGATGCTGTATGTTTTTTATGGAATAAAAAATATTATGTAATTTAAAACTTTTTTGATATATAAAGGTACTTCTTATTAGCAGAGATAATCTGACTAAGAAAAAAGGATGGATATTATTATGGCAGTAACCAAAGAATTAATTGAAGCAATTGAGGAAATGCAAAGAGGAAATCCGGAGGGATTTGCAAAGGTATATGAGGAAACGCATAATTATGTATATGCGAAGGCCAAGTACATGATGAAGTCAGAACAAGATGCGCTTGATTTGACACAAGAAACCTATATACAGGCTTATAGAGGAATTGCTTCTTTGAAAGATGCCAATAATATCTACGCCTGGTTAGGAGGTATCGTGAACAGACAGGGCATGAAAGTAATCAATAAGAAGAAGGAGCTTCTTGCCGGTGAAACTCAGGAATACATATTTGATGATATTGAATCGAATGAAGCGACACCGGAACAGATGGCAGAACAGAATGCTACTGTAGAAATAATTCGGGAAATGATAGATGAACTACCTGAGTTACAGAGAGTGGCGGTTATGGCATTTTATTACGACAATATGAAGATAGATGCTATTGCAGACATGTGTGAGTGTTCTTCTAATACAATTAAGAGCAGACTCAATTATGCTAAAAAGTTTTTGAAAACAAAAGTTGAAGAGCATGAGCGAAAGAATAGGTATAAATTATGCTCTGTATCACCTGCAATCTTGTTTCTTGTGTTTAAAGGATTATTTAGTGAAGAAACATATAAGATGCCGGCTCAGGCTGCAAAAAGTGTATATGAAGCATCATGTAGTGCATTGGGAATTGAGGCGGTTTCCCTTTCTGCATCAGGTGCAGCTGCCGGTGTGCCGGGAGGCAGTGAAGTTGCCGGAAATGCAGCTAATGGTTTGGGCAGTGGTGTGACAGCCGGCAATGTGGCAAGTGTGGTTGGGACAACTGCAAAGATAAGTTTGATGGCAAAGATAGGAATGGTAGCAGCATCGTTAGCTATTATAGGTGGTATTGGAGTTACAGTTTCCTTATTTGCTAATAAATCTGCCCCACAAAATTCTGAAATAGCAATAGAGCAAACGGATCGGGAGTATGGAAAAGAAGAACAAGCTGAAGCCGGTAATCAGATAGAACAGCAATCTGAAAATGATGCCATGAATATTGAGCAAGAGGAAATGACCGGTACTGAACCCGAGGATGTTGATAATGAAGTTAGCAATGCGGATTTATACGATGAATCAATTTCGATAGAAGGATTATATACATTTGGAAACTCCACTATCAGTATCACAAACGCCACGGTAACAGATAATAGAAATGCCGTATTTGATATGCAGATTGTAAATAAAGGGGGTGTAGACGGCGAAGGTGAAACCCTTACATTAAACCAAGTATCGGAAACTGACAGAATAGTTCAGTTAAGCGGGACATCAGATATTGGTATTGAGTGGATGGGAAAACTCTTGTTTATGGGCGATGGTTCAATAATTATGTATGCAGATAAGAAAATAAACGGCGAGGTTTTTACAAATACTCATGCCGGACTTATGATATATACGAAAGCTGCAACGGCCGGACTTATAAAAGAGATTGCACCGCAAGAAGGTACTTATGTATATACAGATGGAGATAATGTAAATGAAGATGGTGGTTACAGATTGATTATTTCGGATGTTACCGGAGTGTCAGATTTTAGTGTAAGATTTGAAATTGTAAGTAATGGCGCTCAAACAATAGACGAACTGGAAATTGAGAGAAATAGTATAGAAATAGGTTATAACAGAGGATTGACAACATTTTTTGGAACTACATCACGGGAAGCTGCTATGAATGGATATTTATATGTTAATGAAGATGGAAGTATTACATTAAGTTATTCTAATTCAAATAGTACAGATGGAGTTTTGTGGTGTGGGGCATATCCTAACGAAACATTGACACCATTAGTGATGAAAAGGAGTGATTCTTTAACAACTCAGGCACCTGATATTACGAAAGAACCAAAAAAGACTAAGAAACCTAAAGCAACCAAGAAACCTAAGGCAACCAAGAAACCTGAAGCAACCAAGAAGCCTGAAGCAACCAAGAAGCCTAAAGTAACTAAAAAGCCTAAACAATCTGAGGAAGAATTTGAGGGATTTGGTGATGAAATGATTGAAGGTTTTGAGGTTGAAACAGAATAAATTATAAAAAAAAATTTTTTTTCAAAAAAGTAAAACTTTTTACAACTTAAAAGGAACTATATATTAGAAA
>SVEK01000064.1 GCA_015057405.1 Lachnospiraceae bacterium | reverse complement strand
TTCTGTCTCAGATGATAACATATTATCCATAGGTAACCACATGTCAAATATTCCCGGCTGTTCATTTTGCAAAATAACTCTTACAGACCACAATCCTTCATTAGGATTAACAAATCTGATAAATATTAGTTCATCCCCACTCCCCCTCTCTATTATCTCAACAGATATCTCTACAAGGGAGTCGTTAAGGCTAAAATTAATAGTTCTGTTTTCTTCAAATCTGGCATCTATAAGCCCTGAAAAGTCCCCTGCCGGCGGCTTAATCTGTATTGCAAATAAGGACCTTGCATTGCCCCATATTTCAGCAGTAAAACCACTAGAGTTACTGCCTACATACATTTCAACATCTTCATACTCTCCATAATCAAGCAGACCGCTTCTGTAATGATGTGCTTTTGCAGTCTCATTGCCTGCCGCAACACAGACAAATATTCCCGGGTTAACAGCAAGAAGATTAAGATATGCTGACAACTGCCCGGTTCCGTTATGATCTCCCTGATTAGTACCTGTTCCAAGACATATTACAAGAGGTTTACCTTCTCTTTTTGATATACCAAGAGCATACGTTATTCCCATCATAATATCATTTTCCTGAAAAATGCGGGCATCATCAGGGATTCTGTAATACTCCTTATATATTTTCTTTGCTTCCTTTAACTTTACTATTACAAGCTCTGCATCAGGTGCCATACCGGAAAACCCGTTCTCTTCATTTTCCATACCGGCAGCGATTGCAGCAATTCCCGTTCCGTGCTCACTTCCTGCAATAAGGGATTCAGGACCCGTTTCTCCATTGTTCAATGCACCGTTGATATCTTCTCCACTATATTCCGTTCCATAAGATATTCCTTCCGGTTTAGGACCGGTACGGTCATTCTGATTCCATGCCGCAACTATCTTTGTTGTGTTGTCAGCCTTTACAAAGGCCGGATGTCTATAGTCAATTCCGGTATCTATTATCGCAATAAGTACTCCTCGTCCGTAAAGATTAAAAAAAGGCTGCCTTCGCAGCCTTGCAATTCCGGTATTTTGTAATACTTCCGTATCAAGAAGTCCGTAACATTTTGGCAACGCACTATATCCTCTATTGCTTACAAGAAATTCCCGGTTATCCTCCGGCACGTATAACACAGCCTGTACTTCGTTTATATACTGAATACAATATCTTTCAATATCCTGTTTAATATTGTCCCTTCTCGGATTATATTCGATTATATAATCAACATAATCCTCCGAATAAACTGCTGATTCACACTTTGCTGATTCAGGTGGCATACATTTTCCCTTATGATATAGAGCATTACTTTATATATATTCGTTATTCAATAAAATTATTCCCTCGCATTTCAATAATAGGAGCACCTTTATTTTCAATATAATCAGCGGTAATTGTAACCCTCCCAATCATATCATCTTTTGGGATTTCGTACATTATGTCTAACATATATTCTTCAATAATCGCCCTCAAAGCTCTTGCACCTATCTTTTTTTCTGCCGCCTTTTTCGCAATCAGTTCTAACGCAGCATCCTCAAAATTAAGTTCCACTTCATCAAGCCTGAACAACTTTTGATATTGCTTAAGTATGGCATTCTTCGGCTCTGTAAGAACTCTCACCAGCATATCTTTAGTAAGCTGCTCAAGTGTACAGATAATCGGCAGTCTTCCGAGAAACTCCGGAATCATACCAAATTCACGCAAATCCTCTGCAGTAACCTTTTCTATAATGTTAGGATTATCTTTGTGGCTGCCTTTAAGTGAGGAACCAAATCCGATTGAACTGGTTTTGTCAAGTCTGTTTCCAATTATTTTATCCAAATCAGGAAATGCACCGCCACATATAAATAATATATTGGCTGTATTCACGGTGTACAAAGGCACCATGGCATTTTTACTGGTTGCTCCTACCGGAACTTCAACCTCGCTTCCTTCTAATAATTTCAATAATCCCTGTTGCACAGATTCCCCGCTCACATCACGGGAATTAGTGTTGCGTTTTTTTGCAATTTTGTCTATTTCATCAATAAACACAATACCATGCTCTGCCCTTTCAACATCATTGTCTGCCGCCGCCAAAAGTTTGGAGAGAACACTTTCAACATCATCCCCGATATATCCGGCTTCCGTCAGAGCTGTTGCATCAGTTATTGCCAACGGTACATGAAGCATCTTGGCAAGAGTTTTTACAAGATACGTTTTACCACAGCCGGTAGGACCGAGCATAAGAACATTAGATTTTTCTATCTCTATTCCGTCATCATAATCATGCTTTTTGTCTTCCTTTTGACCAAAAACTCTCTTGTAATGATTATAAACTGCCACAGACAATATTTTTTTTGCTCTGTCCTGTCCAACCACATGTTCATCAAAATGCTGTTTAATTATATGAGGGGAAGGCAGATTGGCGAGTGTTAATACTTCCTTCTCCGGTTCATCGTCTTTTGCTTCCTTTTTCTTCTTTATTGTCTGCTTTTTTCTCATATCTTTCTGAATATTTTCCATGTTGGGCATATCCATCATAAATGGCATCCCACTTGTATTAATATGATTAAATGTTGTCTGCATACAATCAGTACAAACATTAATGTTATTAGGAAGTCTTACCATCTTTCCTGCTTTGCTCTCAGGGCGATGACATATATAACATATTGATTCATATTTATCTTCGTTATTGTCATTCTTATTGTTATCATTATCTATAATATCAGTACTCATCAAATACCTCCGATTCATTCATATGAACTCTCTGAAAACTTTAACAATCATTCTACTGTCTGATTATACATAAATTAACACTCTGTGGCAAGAAAGAATGTCGCCTGCGACATTCTCCGCCCGGGTTGGGGTGTTTTAGCAAAAATCCGGGATGTATCATAGACACATCCCGTCACATTCAATTCCTTATCAAAATTTTCGTATTACTGATGGGTGGCAACCACATTTAACCAATAAGCTAATTACCACGGAAAAAACTCGTCAAAATCATCATAAGGGTTATACTCCCCCTCCGGATACTGATTGCCGTTGTTGCCGGAATCCTTATTTACATCTGAATCCCCACTTTCGTTCATTCCAATCTCTTTTGCAGATGCAAGGGTAACTTCTACATTTACTTCTTCAAATCCGGTAGAACCCGTTTTCTGACGGAATAACTTAACTGTAATCTTAGTACCTGCCTTGTAACTGTTAACCTTATCTGTTGCGCTTGAACTGGACTTTACAGCCACATCATTGATACCTACTATGATATCACCGGCCATAATACCACCGGCTTGTGCCGGACTGTTTTTAATAACTTCTTCTACGTAGGCACCTTCAGGCACACCATACATCTCAATAGCTTCATCTGATACATCAGAAAGTCTGATACCCATATATCCCTTATCTTCATCAGCAATGGTTTCTCTGTTCATCAAGTCATTAATAATCGGTATTGCATTGGATATTGGAATTGCATAACACATTCCCTCAATCTGGGTATCACTTATCTTCGCGCTATTAATACCGACAACCTTACCGTTAATATCAAGTAACGGACCACCACTATTCCCTCCGTTAATTGCAGCGTCTGTCTGAAGATAATTCATCTTAACCGTTTTTCCCGTTGTCTCATTCGGTATCTCTAACTCTCTGTTCTTGGCACTTATATATCCTACCGTTACAGATTGTCCCATTCCTTTAGCATTACCAATTGCAATTGCAAGCTGACCAACTTTAACCGCATCTGAATCTCCAAGAACGGATATTTTAATCTTTTCCATGGTATCATCATCTATATCATCTAATTTTACTGCCACAACTGCAAGGTCTGCTTCTGCATTTTTTCCTTTGACAACAGCTTCTGCAGTTGATTCATCAGTAAATGTAATTTGTATAGCTGTAGCATTTTCAACAACGTGATTATTAGTTGCAAGCAATAACTCTTTTTCATTCTTACCTACGATAAATCCTGTTCCGCTTGAAGCAACTTCCTGCTCATACTGCTGTCCGAATATTGAATATCCTTTCACAGAAGTAGTACTTGTAATAGATACAATTGAAGGCATCGAGCTTTCAACGATAGCAGACACATCCATTGGACCTGTAGCCTGCCCCGTAGACTGTGATACTGAAACCGGCGCTGTTGTTGCAATTGCTTCTTCGCCGTCATCATCATTATCCTCGTTTGCAACTACATTTGATGTTTCATTTTTTGTTTCATCATTCCACGCCACATCTTCCTGCGACTTACTCCCTACATTGGCCATATAGTTCACTATAAGTGAATTAATTCCCAGGAATAATATTGCAAAAACCGCGACAATTCCTGCAACAACAATAAACTTTTTACCATTCTTGTTTTTATTATCTTTATTATTGTTGTTATTGTTGTTGCCACCATAATAACCATTATAATTACTGCCATAATTGTCATTATTATAACCATTGTTATTATTGTAATTATTGCTATTACCGTAGCCGTTGTAATTATTATTATCATTGTTATCATTTACGTAGCCGGAATTATTGCTTCCGTAACCTGAATTACCGCTGTAACTGTCATCGTAACCAACGCTATCGTTACTGCTAATTCCGTTATTACTACTGTTATTATCGTTATTATAGCTACTGCTGTCAGCTCCATTGGCTTCGTTACTATCAAAATAACTATCGTTGTTATTGTTGTTATCGTTTACATAATCACCGCTACCGTTTACACCGTTGTCGTAATCATTTTCATTGTAACCTCTGTTATTGTTATCCATAACGATCTCTCCTTTTTTTGTTCTCTATTGTCTTTGATGCGCTTAATTATAATTTCTATTTGTGTTCACTTTGTGAAGATGAAAAGTTTATATTGTGAAATTTTTGAATTTCAGTTATTATGTAAGTCGTAAGTTAATATTTATCATATTTATTCCAAATAATATGCATGAATACTATTTTATTTCAGATTTTTGATTGTTATAATGATTGCAATTATTGATTGTTATTATTGAAAGGATTATGACTTATGATTAAAGAGAATCAACGTCTTCTTAACATTATTCATCTTATAATTGACGCGCTTATTATTATCTTGTCGTTTATGCTGGCATATTTTCTGCGATTCGACATTAACAATAGTCCGCTTATTTTATTAGAAATTATTGAACTTCCGAGAGGTAATTTCCTTTCATTTGATGAGTATATGAACATGCTCGTATTTTTAGTACCATTTTATATTGTTGCATATTATATGTTCAATCTGTACAATCCAAAGCGGACAAATAGCAGACGCGGTGAACTGTGGTCACTTATTAAAGCAAATGCCTTGGGTATCGTATATTGTACCGCAGTACTTTACTTTATGAACAACACATATTATGCTCGTTTGTTCCTCGCCATATTCTCAATATCCAATATAATATTTGACTTTCTTTTCAGACATATTGTATCACGTTGTCTCAGAATAATGAGAAGAAGCGGTAAGAATTTAAAACACGTACTTCTTGTAGGCTACGGTCGTGCTGCTGAAGGATACATTGACAGACTTCTTGCTCATCCTGACTGGGGATACTACATCCACGGAATTCTTGATGATTCAACAATAGCAGGAACAAGTTACAAAGGCATAAAGATTATAGGTGCATTATCTGATCTTGAAACATTGTTATCTGAAAATGAATATGATGAGATTGTTATTACTCTTAATATTCATGAGTACGAAAAACTTGAATGTATCGTTGTAGCCGCAGAAAAAAGCGGTGTTCACACCAAATTCGTTCCTGACTACAATCACATAATTCCTACAATCCCTTATACGGAAGATCTTGACGGACTTCCTGTTATTCACGTTAGAAAAGTTCCTCTCAACGGACCTGTTAATCGTATTCTCAAACGTTGTTTTGATATTATAGGTTCCATATGCTGCATAATTATATTTTCTGTTCCGATGCTTATTGTTGCAGCTCTCGTTAAGTTCACTTCAAAAGGACCTCTTATTTTCAAACAACAACGTGTTGGACTTCATAACAAAGAATTCAATATGTACAAGTTCCGTTCAATGTGCGTTCAAAATGACGCCGATGAAAAAAAAGCATGGACTACCGCTAATGACCCACGTGTTACTCCTGTAGGACGATTCATAAGAAGCACCAGTCTTGACGAACTTCCACAGTTTTTTAACGTGTTAAAAGGTGATATGAGTCTTGTTGGACCGCGACCTGAAAGACCTTACTACGTGGACAAGTTCAAGGAACAGATTCCAAGGTATATGATAAAGCATCAGGTTCGTCCGGGTATTACAGGCTGGGCACAGGTTAATGGATTCCGTGGCAATACCTCTATCAAACTGCGCATAGAATGCGATATATATTATATTGAAAACTGGACATTAAGTTTTGATATTAAAATACTGTTTCTCACTTTGTTCAAAGGCTTTATCAACAAAAACGCCTACTAAAATTTTTCTTTCATTTTTCGTACCGTCATTGTAAATTATTCCCATGTACAGTTGTTAAACAAAGCGTTTTTTTACTTATGTGGGGGTACATATGAATAAGAGAGTGATTTACTTTGTATTAGGGTTTTTGTTATGTATTGTAATTGAATTCAAGAATCAAAATCTTGACATCGCAGATTCCGGTCTTATTGCTGATTTAATGGACGATGGTATGATAACCGAA
>SVEK01000022.1 GCA_015057405.1 Lachnospiraceae bacterium | reverse complement strand
GTGCAACCCTTACCATGACTACATTGGGAACATTCGTTATCAAAGTAAGTACACCAATCAATGGTGTGTATAATAGAGGAGAACACACCCTTATCATCACTGTGAATAAGTTAGAAATAACCCCAACCCCGACAGTGGAGCCAACGGTGAAGCCGACGGAACCCCCAACCTTGACACCGGAACCAACAGTACCGATAGTAACGCCAACCAAGGAGCCGACAGCTAAGCCGTCGCAGGCACCGACACAGACACCAATAGGTGAAGTCAAACCACAGGTATTACCGGTAGGAACTAAGTGTACAGCCGATGATGGAACAGCAATTTACAAAATAACTGTTTCAGATATTGTAAACGGAACAGTAACGTACGTTGCACCGGCTAACAAAAAAGCAGCTACGGTAAATGTTCCTGATACAGTGGTTATCAGTGGAGTGACATACAAGGTAACTGCTATTGAAAAGAAGGCATTCTCCGGATGTAAGAAATTAAATAAAGTTACAATCGGAAAGAATGTAGCAAAGATTGGTGCCAAGGCCTTCTACGGATGCAGTAAATTAGAGACTTTGATAATCAAAACAACTAAACTGACTGTAAAAAAAGTCGGAAGCAAGGTATTTGGTAAGACACCAAAGAAGATGACGGTGAAAGTGCCAAAGAAGAAATTTAATGCATACAAAAAGATGCTCATTAAACGTGGCGTGAATAAAAAAGCTAAGTTCAAGAAAAATTAAAGTGTTTTAAAATAAGTGCGTTTGTGTATGAATTGGAAACAGTGACCGGATGCCGAAGTAGAAATAACTGAAATAATCAATGTGAAAAAAGGTAAGAAAATGTATTATTCTTACCGGAGTGACATTAAGACTGTTAAGATAACAAAATAAGAAAAGTTGCTGATAGTTTTGATTATAATCATTTCACTTGCCAAATATATTCTACAGGTGTATAATCAAGAAAATAGGCTATAGCGCGATGGGATGAGTGAGTGAATGAAGAGGAATATAAGAAAACATAAATCAGGAATGGGAATAGTTGCTATTGCAGTGCTTATTGTATTTGCAGTTATTATGTTTAACAGAAGAGAACTTGATTCAAAATATGAGACTTTGAAAGCAAAGGAATCTGAGTATCAAAAACAGATAGAAAAGCTTGAGGAGGAACAAAAAGGAATCGAGGAGTATAAGGCTTACATTGAGTCTGATGAGAATATTGAGAATATTGCCAGAGAAAAATTGGGTCTTGTTTATCCGGGGGATATTGTGTTCGAGCCGGAGGATGAATAACTGATAACTTAATATAGTCTTATTGATTATATGAACTTCACGGGGAGGCTTTCCCCGTGAAGTTTTTGTCATATTATGCAGACGAAATATATTTTGCATCGACGCACTTTTACAAATCTTTTTAATATGTCCATATATACTGTATGGCAACAAATTTGGAAAAGAGGGATTAGGGTGTGTCCGGAAAAAATTAGTATTAGAAAAGTATGTATCTGTGTAATAGTATTTTTGTTGGGGCGGGTCAGTTTTTTTGAAATATGTGTTGTGCCGATAGCCACATTGATATTGTTAAGAAGAGAGGATAAAAACAATATTGCATTACAATTAATTCTTGTTAGTGGTCTGATTAGCAGTTTGTATCCCGGTGCAGGAAATCCCGGAGGTAATTTTGTAAAATATTTTTTGATATGTACATGTATAATATGTATTGACGGATTGCTAAGGAAGCAGGGTGTTATTAACCGGGGAAGCATTTTAACCTATGTTGGGGCGGCAGTAACATTTTTTATACATATTGGCGGTGGCGTTTTTAATATTCGGCACGCTCTCGTGTTTGCGTTATTAGAGGCAATGGTTGTGTGTGTACTTGTGTGTCTCATGGGACGTGGATTTGCGTGGTTTAATTATGGGAGTCCCGGTTGCCCTGTTGGTAATGAGCAGCTAATTAGTATAGTTATATGCATTACGGCCGCAATTAGTGGTATACCTGAGATATTACCGGACAGATTGTCCTTGGGAGGATTGGCGGGAGTTCTTTTTTTATTGTATATGGCTTATCAGTACGGAGTAGGGGCAGCTGCAGTAACCGGTACTGCCATAGGATTGGTTGAAGGGATGGCGGTCAGGGATGCCGGTATTGCAGGTATGTACTGTGTAGTTGGAATATGTGTAGGGATGGCTAGGGAATTTGGCCGTATAATGAGCGCTTTTGTTTTGATTATGGCAGGTGTGGGAGTAGCAATAATCTATCCTGACAATTTGTGGGATATAGATGTATTGAAAAATGTGTTGTCAGGAGCCGTATGTTTTGTCCTGCTTCCGAATTCCCTATTTTCAATTCAAAAAAATGAAGTGACACAAAACAGGGTGCTTACAAAATATAACTACCAATATGAGACGTCCAGAAAACTTGAGGAATTTGCCGGTGCATTTGAAAAAATAAGTGACAGCTTCAGCAGACAGGCTAAGCTGGTTCCGATGGCGGATAATGTTAAGAATGGTGAGATATTCAATGAGCTTGCCCAAAATGTATGTGGTGCGTGTACTAATTGCAATTATTGTTGGGGACAAATGTATTATGACACTTATAAGGCGGCACTGGGAATAATAGAATGTGCAGAAAATACGGGAAGCATACGGTGCGAGGATATTTCTGCCGCATTTGTGAGCCGTTGCATACACTTTGAGGATTTTATGAGAGAAGCTAACAGACAATTGGAATTGTCGCGAATTAATGCCGAATGGCTGAATCGACAGGCAGAAAACAGATTACTTATTGCAGAGCAGATGAACGAAGTGTCAAGACTGATAACCCGGCTGAAAAATGAAGTGCTTTCAATAGAACAGATTAATTTAAAAGAAGAAAAAGAACTAACTGCAGGACTCAGGAGCTGTGGAGTACGAATAAAACATCTTTCCGTATATGAGAAAATGAACGGCCGAAAAGAAATTTGTATCAGGGCCCGTACAGACAGAGGCTGTATTCCGTTAAAGGACATAAGTGAGATTATATCCGATATAGTGAAATGTCATTACAGGCCGGCGGATAATATGCCGGTGACATTGACAACGGATTATGAGATAATAGTGTTTGTTGAGGAAGCCAGATATAGGTTGCTTACGGGAACGGCAAGGATTGCTAAGGACGGGGAGGAATTGTCAGGGGACAACTATTCATTTATCAACTTGTCCTGCGATAAAACAATAATGACGATAACCGATGGAATGGGAAGCGGAAAAAAGGCGTTTAGCGAAAGCGAAGCGGTAATAGAAATGTTGGAGCAGCTTGTAGAGGCCGGCTTTGGAGAGGACATTGCACTTAGATTCGTTAATTCTGCCATGGCATCCGAGGGCAGGGCAGAAATATTTTCTACAGTAGACATGTGTATAATTGATCTCAACAACGGTATGTGTGAGTGTGTAAAATGTGGAGCAGCAGCCACATTTATTAAAAAGAAAAATGGAGTAAAAGTTGTAAACAGTGACGCAATGCCTATAGGGATTATTCCGGAAATTAATTATGCCAGCACTTGCTACAAGCTAAATGAAGGGGATTATGTTATAATGGTGAGTGATGGAGTGGCGGACAGTTTTCCGGGGGCTGATAAAGAGGCGGTCATAAGTAAACTGATAGAAACCGCTGATGTTATCAACGCAGGGGAACTTGCCGGGTACATACTTGACCGCGCCAGAGAAAGCAGTATGTATAAGGTAGGAGACGATATGAGTGTTTTGGTGGCAGGCTTGTGGTGCAGGTATTAGGAAATCGTGTTTGAGATTGTAAATGTTTTGGCGGCAGGCTTGTGGTGCAGATATTAGGAAATCGTGTTTGAGATTGTAAATGTTTTGGCGGCAGGCTTGTGGTGCAGATATTAGGAAATCGTGTTTGAGATGGTGAATGTTTTGGCGGCAGGCTTATGGTGCAGGTGATAGAGATTCCGGAAGGGAGATATATAATGTACGGTAAGATAATTGATTATATTACGGAACATAATCTGATTAATAAAGGTGATAAGATTGTTATCGGATTATCGGGAGGTGCTGATTCGGTAAGTCTTTTCCTTATCCTTTGTAAACTTAAAGAAGAATATAATCTTGAATTATACGCAGTTCATGTAAATCATTGTATCCGTGGAGAAGAAGCTTTATTGGATGCGGATTTTTGCCGTGAGCTGGCTGAGAAATATGAGGTTCCTTACAGATGCGCCGTTGTTGATGTGCCGATGCTGGCAGCTCGGCTGAAATTGACGGAAGAGGAGACGGGAAGAAAAGTAAGGTATGAGGAATTTGAAAAAGAGTTAATTAGCAGAGGTGCCGACAAAATTGCGGTTGCTCATCATATGAATGATAATGTTGAGACAATTTTATACAGGATGTGCAGGGGAACAGGAATCAAAGGAATGACAGGGATTCCGTGTAAGCGGGACAACATAATAAGACCGCTTCTTGGAGTCAGAAGAGAAGAGATAACAGCTTACCTTGCCATGCGTAATCAGGATTATCGGGAAGATGCAACCAATGCATGTACAGATTATGACAGAAACAAGGTGCGCAATACAATAATTCCTGAGCTGGAGAGTATTAATTCAGGCACGGTAGCGCACATTGACAGTTTGTCTAAGCAGCTTGAAAGTATATATAGCTGGTATGCAGACAGCGTAAAAGAAGCATTTGACAAGTATATAATATGCAGACATGGAGAGCGAATTGTTGAAATAAACAGTCTTATTGACATGCATCCGGCATTACGGGGCGAATTGATAAGGCTGATGATAGGAGAGCTTACAAGCAGCCTTAAAGATATTGAGCACAGACACATTGACGGGATTCTGGCTCTTATTAATGGGGATTCGGGGAGCAGTATCAACCTTCCGTACAGTCTTAAGGCAGAAAATGAATACGGAACTATAAGAATATCAGTGATTACTAATGAAGAAAGTGGTAATACTAAAACTGACAGCACAAAGAATGGCAGCACCAAACAATCAGAAATGGTTATTGAAGAACCCGGGTATAGCGGAGAGTGGCAGCAGGTTTACCTACCCGATACGGGATGTTACCGGGAATCAATTAGTTTAAGAACAGAGGTTGTTGCATGTGTGCCGGCGGCAACTGATATTCCAAAAAATTACTGTACTAAATGGGTCGATTATGATAAAATAATTGGAAAACCAATTGTACGGAGAGTATCTTCAGAAGATTATATATATGTTAACGGTAATTGTAAGAAAAAACTTGGCAGATATGTAATTGATAGTAAGATACCGAGAAGATACAGAGATAAGCTTCTTGTAGTGGCGGATGGCAATCATGTACTTTGGGTAGTTGGCGGCAGAGCAAGTGAAGGCGGATATGTCGACGGTAAAACAAGGAGAATTCTTACTGTTACTATTGAATAAACATGAGGTGAAAAATATGGCTGAAAAAATTGAGGTTATGATTTCCGAAGAAAAACTAATGAAACGTATTGACGAGTTGGCGAAAGAGATTAACGAAGATTATGCAGGAAAGGAGCTTCTTATAATCTGTATTTTAAAAGGAAGTGTCTTCTTTTCATGTGAATTGGCTAAGAGACTTACGGTTCCTGTAACATTTGATTTTATGCAGGTATCCAGTTATGGAGACGGGACCTCCACAACGGGAAGTATTAAGATAATAAAAGACCTTGATGGCCCGATTACAGGTAAAGAAGTATTGATTGTAGAAGATATTCTTGATTCGGGAAGAACATTGTGCAGATTGTTGTCTATTCTGAGTGTAAGCAATCCGGCAAGTTTAAGGGTATGTACTCTCCTTGACAAACCATCAAGAAGGGAATTTCCTGTGGATGTGGATTATAACGGATTTGAGATAGAAGACGAGTTTGTTGTGGGATTTGGTCTTGATTATGCGCAAAAATATCGTAACTTACCTTACATAGGTATTGTTCGTTTTGAAAATTAGATTAGTATTTATTAAGAATTTACAGAACTTTAGGAGGCAGTGTTTTGAAAAGGCAGGTAAGAGGTAACAGGTTTTTTATTTTATTATTGATAGTTTTAGCGGTAACATTTTATTTGTCATCCATGCTTGATTCAGTTAGCACCAGCTCGTATAACGCAACTGATCTTGTTAGTGATATTCAGGAAGGACAGGTAAGTATTGTTACCGTATTTCAGGCTCAGCAGACTCCGTCCGGTGAGGTGCGTGTCGAATTTAAGAATTCCGACAGAAGGACAGAAAAGTTTTATTCAACTGATGTTAACGGAATTGAGAGTATGTTGTATAAGTTCCAGTGTGATGAAGCTTACAAGGACTCATTTATTTATGTTATCAAACCGGTAGAGAAGACGCCGTGGTATATTGCGGTGCTTCCGTATGTGCTGGATATTGTATTGATAATAATGCTTTTTACAATGTTAAGTGCCCAGAGCGGTGGTGGTGGCAATTCAAGGGTTATGAATTTTGGAAAAAGCAGAGCAAAAATGACTAACCCGGATGAAAAGAGTAAGAAGTTTAAGGATGTAGCAGGTCTTGTTGAAGAAAAGGAACAGCTTGAAGAGGTAGTTGACTTTCTTAAAAATCCAAGAAAATATACTGAGCTTGGGGCAAGAATTCCTAAGGGTATCCTGATGGTTGGACCTCCGGGAACCGGTAAAACACTTCTTGCAAAAGCTGTTGCCGGTGAAGCCGGTGTTCCTTTCTTTAGCATATCAGGTTCTGATTTTGTTGAAATGTTTGTCGGTGTTGGTGCTTCACGTGTCAGAGATTTATTCGCAGATGCCAAGAAGAATTCACCTTGTATAGTTTTTATTGATGAGATTGATGCCGTTGCAAGACGAAGAGGAAGTGGTCTTGGCGGTGGTCATGACGAGAGAGAGCAGACACTTAACCAGATGCTTGTTGAGATGGACGGATTTGGTGTTAACGAAGGAATTATTGTTATGGCGGCTACCAACAGAGTGGACATTCTTGATCCGGCTATTTTAAGACCGGGAAGATTTGACAGAAGAGTGGAAGTTGGAAGACCGGATGTAAGAGGTCGTGAGGATATTCTTAAAGTTCATGCGGCCAATAAGCCTTTAGGGGATGACGTTGACCTTAAGAGTGTTGCCCAGACTACCGCAGGTATGACAGGTGCAGATCTTGAGAACCTTCTTAATGAAGCGGCGATATGTGCAGCAAAAGATAACAGAGCATATATTACTCAGGCAGATATTACCGGTTCATTTATTAAAGTTGGTATCGGTCCTGAGAAGAAAAGCAAGATTGTTTCCGATAAAGATAAAAGAATCACGGCATTCCATGAAGCCGGTCATGCGATACTGTTTCATGTTCTTCCTGAGGTGGGACCTGTTCATACGGTTTCAATTATTCCGACAGGACTTGGTGCTGCGGGATATACAATGCCGCTTCCTGAAAAGGATGAGATGTTTAATACAAAAGGCAGAATGTTGCAAAACATTATTGTTTCCCTTGGAGGAAGAGTTGCCGAGGAACTTGTATTTGATGATATAACAACGGGTGCTTCGCAGGATATTAAGAGTGCATCCCAGATAGCAAGAGATATGGTTACATGCTACGGATTCTCAGAAGCTATCGGAATGATTAACTATGATGAAAGTGATGAAGTATTCATAGGAAGAGATTTTGGTCACACAAGAAGCTTTAGTGAAAGTACAGCAACAACAATTGACACAGAAGTCAAGCGAATAATCGATGAGTGTTATGATAAAGCAAAAGAGATTATCAAAAATAACAGAGATGTTTTAGATAAATGTGCAATGCTTCTTATAGAAAAAGAGCGTATTGGCAGAGAAGAATTTGAGGCACTGTTTGCTGAATAACACATCGTTTTGTGCAAAAATAACAATAAAACAGCAAAAAAGCATGATTTATGCACATATTTGTCAGTGACGCAAAATTCTATGGTTAAATATAACAAATAAAATTGAAAAATTGTTGAAAGTTTGTGCACACTGAAAATATAAAGAGTGCTATACTCTGTCTTGTAAACCCCAATACATTATATAGTTTTTGCTACACCCCATAAGTAACAAAAATACCTTCTCCAAAACAGGACAGTGAAAGCTGTTCTGTTTTACTTTTTACGGGGAAATTCGTTGCAATGGTTCCGGTAAGCAAAAACGCTCCGCGGGGATTGCACTGCGGCGGTAAAATAATACGTTCTTCTTTTCGGAATAAAAATAAATTCGCAGGGTTGAACATTCAAATACAGTATAATAGGAGTGCGGCGGTTATGGTAAATACGTACGAAACAGGAATCTTAAATTGCAATTCGTTGTTCAGTGATGGGAGTGTTCGTTACAGAAATCCGGCTGAACCTATGGCAGGCGATGATGTAATCATCAGATTCCGAACAGCACATAACAATGTAGACGGGGTAAGTCTTACGGCAAATGGCAATACTTATAATATGCAGATAAGCCGTCACAACGAAACATTCGATTATTATGAAACAGTAATTCGTGTAGAAGATTCTAGCATTCAATATTTTTTTACGGTTAATAAAGGTGAACAGACAGTGTATTACAATCGTAAGGGAGTTACATTTTCTCACGAAGAATACGCGGATTTCAAGATTATCCCGAATTTTAAAACCCCTGACTGGGCTAAGGGTGCAGTTATGTACCAAATATTTGTAGACCGGTTTTATAACGGGGACAGAAGCAACGATGTAGTTGATAACGAATACACGTACATTAATGAATCTGTATCGAAAGTCAGTAATTGGAATGATTTGCCTAAACCTATGGATGTGGGTGAATTTTATGGCGGAGATTTGCAGGGAGTAATGAACAAACTTGATTATCTAAAATGGCTTGGCATTGAAGTCATATACTTTAATCCTTTATTTGTATCTCCGTCGAGTCACAAGTATGACATACAGGATTATGATTATATTGACCCTCATTTTGGCAAGATAGTAGTTGATGATGAGACTCTTACAGGATTCGGGCGTTACAGGGCAAGAGTAACCGACAAGCGCAATCTCGAAGCGAGTAATGCTCTATTTGCGGAGCTTGTAAATGAAGCTCACAAAAGAGGGATAAAGGTAATTATTGATGGTGTCTTTAACCATTGCGGTTCATTTAATAAATGGTTGGATGGAATGCGCTTGTATGAGAACTGTGACGGATACGAAAAGGGTGCTTATATAAGTGAAGACAGTCCTTATGTCAATTATTTCAAGTTTAATGGTGGTGAATGGCCGTATAACAGATGTTATGACGGCTGGTGGGGTCATGATACCCTTCCTAAGCTTAATTATGAAGAGTCAGAGCAATTATATAACTATATTCTGGATATAGCTGTAAAATGGGTTTCTGAGCCTTACAACGCAGATGGATGGCGTCTTGATGTGGCAGCTGACCTTGGGCATTCTGAAGAATTTAACCATAGGTTTTGGAGAGACTTCAGGCAGGCGGTTAAGAAGGCAAATCCTGATGCACTGATTCTTGCAGAACATTACGGCAATCCTTCTTCGTGGCTGGGGGGAGACCAGTGGGACAGTGTAATGAATTATGATGCATTTATGGAACCGGTGTCGTGGTTTTTAACCGGAATGGAAAAACACAGCGATGAATATCGGGAAGATCTTAAAGGCAATGCCGGAGCATTTTTTTCAGGCATGAGAGAAAATATGATTCATATGACGACCCAGTCCTTACAAGTTGCCATGAATGAACTTTCCAATCACGATCACTCCCGATTCCTGACAAGAACCAACAGGAAAGTCGGAAGAACGGCAACTGCAGGAGCTGAGACTGCGAGTCAGGGTACAAGACCGGCTCTTATGCGAGGGGCTGTAATTATTCAAATGACATGGCCCGGTGCTCCGACTGTTTATTACGGTGATGAGGCCGGTTTGTGCGGTTGGACGGATCCGGACAATCGAAGAACTTATCCATGGGGGCATGAGGATATACTTATGCTTAACTTCCACAAAGAGTTGATAAGAATACACAAGGATTATGAAGCCTTAAGAACCGGTTCGTTGATTTTTTTATACGAAGAGCCTGACATAATAGGTTACGGAAGATTTGACGATGATGATAAATTCCTTGTTGTAGTTAACAGTGGCGGTGAAATGAAAGAAGTATCGGTAATGGTAAGAGATATGGAGATTTCTGATAATACTAAAATGGCGTCGCTCATAACCTCGACAGAGTATGAATACTCACTTGCAGCAAAAATGTACGAAATAACAGACGGTTGTGTTCACATAACCATGCCGCCTTATTCGTCGGTGGTTCTTAAAAATGTCAGCATTCTGTAGATAAATTACTAACCGACAAGAATTTAGTCGGCAAAAGAAATTGTCGGAAACAGCCGTCGGTAAACCCTCGGCAAAACTGTCAGAAGCAACAACCGGATACTAATCGAAAAAACTTGGTAGAAACAACTGCCGGAAACCATCGGCAAAAACCCGAATAACTAAAAAAAGTGTCGCTCCAAAAAAGCGACACTCTTTTTGTTATTGACAGTGCGGGTAGCCGGACTTGAACCGGCACGGAGTTGCCCCCGAGAGATTTTAAGTCTCTTGTGTCTGCCTATTCCACCATACCCGCGAACCTTAACACACTTTGATATTATATCACAAGTTCAAAAAAGTGCAAGGGGAAATTTCTTTTTATTAGAATAACGTTTTTAATCGTTAATCAGTTCATTATATACATCACGTTTGGAAATACCTCTGTCTTTTGCAACCTGTTTCATTGCTTCTTTTTTGTCCATGCCCGAGGCTATGTAATTATCAACATGTTCTCTGATTGATATATTGGAGAATTGCTGCATCTGCTTTGCTTGTTTGGCTTTCCTGCTGCAGCCTTCGACTATTATTACATACTCGCCGCGTGGGTCTGTTGACTCATACATTGCAATGGCATCGTCGAGGGTTGTGTAGATGCATTCTTCATATTTTTTTGTAATCTCTCTGCATAATGTTATTGCGCGGTTATCCAGGGTGGCTCTAAGTTCTGTGAGAGTTTTTTTAAGATGGTGAGGAGCCTCATATAATACAATGGTTCTGGTTTCTTCTTTTAGTTCCTCTAAAATTATATTGCGTTCTTTTTTCCCGGAAGGTAAAAATGCTTCGAAAGCAAATCTTCTGGTAGACAAGCCTGACATAGTAAGCGCAGTTATACACGCACATGCACCCGGAAGTGATGTGACGGTTATTCCTGCCCGAATTGCCTGACGAACAAGCTCTTCTCCGGGGTCTGATATTGCCGGAGTTCCGGCATCGGTAATTAGAGCAATATTGGTGCCCTGAAGCAGCTTATCCACAAGAACATGTGCTTTCTCTATGCGATTGTGTTCGTGATAGCTTGTAAGCGGTGTATGAATATCAAAATGATTCATAAGCTTTAAGCTGTGCCGTGTATCTTCAGCGGCGACTAAATCCACGGTTTTCAGTGTGTTAATTACACGAAAAGTGATATCCTCCAGATTGCCGATAGGAGTAGGACATATATATAATTTACCAGACATAGCATCACCTTAATTTCAGAAATTATAAAATATGCATACTAGGAAAAGAATATTCTAATTCTAATATGCATATCTCATAATTGTATTATTGTTTTTAAAATTAGTCAATAATTCCTGCAATTTTTGCCATTTCCATAACAGAAGCTTTAGAAACTTTTTTGCCACAGTAATCAATAAGATTATCTTTGTCGCCATTAAAGATATCTGCCGGTTCGTATTTTCTTAAAACGATTGTTTCATCTTGAATAAGAATTTCGATAGGATCTTTTTCTTCGATACCAAGTACACGTCTCATCTCTTTTGGTATAACAATTCTGCCAAGGTTATCAAGGTTACGTATTATACCAGTATTTCTCATAATGTCATCCCTCCTTAAAAGATTATTGATTTATAAATTATTTGCATAATAACATAAAATCCAAAAAAATGTCAATTAATTCGGTATTCTTACAACTGCTTGCAAATAGTCGTACGAAAAATTGTATTTTTTGTCAAATATTATTTTTTTTCCCCGAATTGTATCGTAACATAAATTGAAAAAAAAATAAAGAAAAAAATCAAGGTTTTCAAAAGTTTCACATCTATTTTACATTTAAAATCAGCCATGTTTTTGACATAATTTGTCGAAAAAGGAAAATTAAGGAAAGTAAGCATGTTATTGCAAATAAAATCATATAATGATTATACAGATGAATTAATCTCTGTGATGGAATTTTTGGTGTATAAAATGTTTTGGAGTGGGTGTTAGTGGTCATTTATGGGAATGGAGAACGTGAATGCTTAACAAAATATGGGCATATATGATTTTATCCGGAATAATCGTGGCTTCGTTTCAGGGGAATATATCGATAGTTGGGACTGCAGTCCTTGATTCCTCAAAGGAAGCGGTTACTTTATGCATTACAATGCTCGGGATTATGTCTTTGTGGACAGGAATAATAAATGTGGCATCAAAAGCCGGAATTATTTCAGGGATGACAAGGGCGATAGCCCCGCTCTTAAGATTGTTATATCCGGGGGTAGACAGGAATCACATTGTGAATGAATACATAGCGTCTAATATGATATCTAATGTTCTTGGTTTAGGTTGGGCGGCAACCCCCGTCGGACTTAAAGCAATGAAAGAGTTAAAGAAAATAAATGGCGGAAGCAGAGTTGCCAGCAAAGATATGTGTACATTTTTAATCATTAACATGTCGTCATTGCAGCTTATACCCGTAAATATTATAGCTTACAGAAGTCAATACGGTTCTGTAAGTCCCTCATCAATACTTCTTGCGGCAATACTGGCAACTACATGTTCAACTGTGGCGGGAATTATATTTGCCATGGTATCAAGGAGGGTGCTGTGAACTTGTTAACATATATATCAGATAGTATTGTGCCTCTTATATTTTTTGTTATAACAGGTTACGCTCTTATTAAAGGAAATAGTGTGTTTGATGATTTTGTTGAAGGTGCTAAAGACGGCTTTGCAGTGGTGAGAGATATTTTGCCGACGTTAATCGGGCTTATGCTTGCGGTAGGAATTCTGAGAGCATCGGGAGTGCTTGATATGTTAGCTAAGTTGTTTGCACCGGTAGCTAATGTGGTGTGTTTTCCGTCTGAACTTGTGCCTATTGTAACGGCAAAGATGTTTTCTTCATCTGCAGCAACCGGTCTTTTGTTGGATATATACAAAGAATACGGCCCCGACTCTTACCTTGGATTTCTTGCATCTGTGCTGATGAGTTGTTCCGAAACGATATTTTATACCGTTAGCGTGTATTTTGGTACAGTGCAGATAAAGAAAATAAGATATACTGTCTGGGGCGCGTTATTTGCTACGTTAGCCGGAATAATAGGCAGCATTATTGTTACTAATTGTTATGGTATCCGGTAATTGTGCCAAACATATTATTGTCAAGTGTAAGACAATGTGCAAGCGCTTGATTGGCTGTGTTTTCATCGTCAAACAGTCCGAATACGGTTGGACCGCTACCACTCATAAGCGAAGTGACGGCGCCGTTATTATTCATACATTCTTTAATGCAGTCGATTATAGGGTAGGCCGGAATCGTTACGGTTTCCAGAATATTGCCAAGCCTTTCTCCTGTTTTTTTCATATCAGTTGACAACACCTCCATAATGGAGTTGATATCCGGGTGCGGGGTGTTGTCATCCAGTTTAAGATTTCCGTACACAAATCCTGTTGAAACATCAATATCAGGTTTTACAATAAGAATATGAGCATCAACTGGTGCGCTAAGGGGTGTTAAAATGTCCCCAATTCCTTCGGAAAGTGCGGTGCCGCCCAGTATGCAAAATGGAATGTCAGCACCCAGAGTAACCCCGTACTCCATAAGTTTTTTCTTGTCCAGACCAAGATTAAACAAGTGGTTAATTGCGATTAGTGTTGCGGCAGCATCCGTACTCCCGCCTGCCATGCCGGCAGCTATCGGAATATTTTTATTAAGAAATATATCTACGTGTTTGTGAATATTGTACCGGTTCATAAGAAGTTTGGCGGCCCGAACAACCAGATTATCTTCTTTGCAACTCAAATAAGACTTATCACATTCAAGACTAATACCTTCTCCATCCGAAACTGTAAATGTTAGTGTATCATGTAAATCAATTGTCTGCATAATCATTTTCAGATTGTGGTAACCATCTGCTCTTTTATTAAGAACATCAAGTCCAAGGTTGATTTTTGCGTACGCATTAATTGAATAAGACATAAATAATTCCTCCTGACAGTATATATTGTGGCAATAATGTCAAAACTTAGTATATCAAAACATTGAGATGGGCGCAAACCGGCTGATTTTACAATACAAATATGAATAAAATAGTCACAGCCACGTTAACGATTGTCAGGACAGGCCGTGCAAAAGTGTGGCGAATTCAAGCTGTACTAACCCCTGTCAGATTCACGTGCGTTAATGCTTGTAAGTTTTGGGAAAGAAAAAGTGTTTGAAAACATTAATAATTTTGGGAGAGAGGTTATCATGAAAAGAGTAATTATAATTGCAGTAATGTTGGCGATGTTTATATCGGTAAGTTTTTTGGAGAGTGAAGATAAAAGTACGTTGAATACATACGAAGCATTGGCCTGTAAAGAAAGTCCGGGTGAAGAATTGGCCCGTTCGGTGGGGGCTCGAGAATTGGGGACTTCTCAAGCGCAGACTTGTAAAGGAAATGTGTGTGTTGATTATAAGGTTAATGAAGATATATTGAGATTTCATGTACTTGCAAACAGTGACAGTGAGAAGGACCAACAATTGAAAATGAATGTAAAAGATCATTTGGCAGAGATTATTGCGTTAGATATGAAACAGGCAAAGATAGAGTCAAAGGAAGATGCAATGGAATATCTGCATAATAATATTAATAAATATATAAGGTGTGCGAGCAAAATTATTAAAGAGATGGGCTATAATTATAGCATTACAGCCAAACTTGAGAGACATTGGTTTCCGGTAAAGGAGTACGGAGGATACGTTTTCCCGGAAGGGGAGTACGATGCTTTCAGGGTTATTATAGGGAAGGGCGAGGGAAAAAATTGGTGGTGTGTGCTGTTTCCGTCGCTGTGCATGGTGGAGGAGGCTTACTATGTGCCAAAGGAGGAACCTAAGACAGATAATGCTGATAACGATACCTATAAGTTTCGCATTGTTGAATGGTTACGGGAATTGTGGTAGAATAGCAGTTATTGTAGTGTGGATAGGTTTTAATTTGACTCATAGCAGGTCAAATGTATCACGAAAAGAGGTATAAGATGAACAATGCGCCAATAGGAGTATTTGATTCGGGAGTGGGAGGATTAACTGTTGCAGGTGAAATAATGCGCCAGCTTCCGGATGAAAGTATAGTATATTTTGGAGATACCGCGAGAGTACCTTACGGAAGTAAGTCAAAGGATACAATTATTACATTTTCACGGCAGATAGTTAGGTTTCTTAAGACTAAGGAGGTCAAGGCTATAGTAATTGCATGTAATACAGCCAGTGCCTATGCCCTTGAAACTATTGCAAAAGAAGTTGATATTCCTGTAATAGGAGTTATAGAACCCGGTGCCGTAACTGCCGGTGAGGCGACTGCGAACGGACGCATAGGCGTTATTGCGACGGAAGGAACTATAAGCAGCGGAACATACGAAACGGTATTAAAGAGAATTAATCCGTCTTTACAGGTTTTTTCAAAGGCATGTCCGTTATTTGTTCCTCTTGTTGAAGAGGGATTACTCTATGACCCTGTAACCCTTGAGATTGCTGACCGGTATTTGTATGATCTTATGTCGTATGATATAGATACACTTGTGCTTGGTTGTACCCACTATCCGCTTATAAGACGAACTATCAGGAAGGTTGTGGGGGACGGAATAACGTTGGTTAATCCTGCATATGAAACTGCCAAAGCGCTTGAAAAGGTGTTGGAAAGAGGCAATATTTTGGCTGATGGAAAAGGAAGTTTAGGTAACAGAGAGGTTACGCACAGATTTTATGTAAGCGACAGTGCGGAACGTTTCGGAAAACTTGCAAGAACAATTTTATCACGGGGAATTGAAAGCGTGGAATGCGTTAATATAGAGCAGTATACTAACAATATTAATTATGATACGGAAGGTTGTTCAGATGAAAAATGATGTGCTTGTGTCAGTGGCAGGTGTTCAACTGTCACTTGAAGGAGAAAAACCTGTAGAAATTATTTCAAAGGGAAAATATTATAAGCGTAAAAACAAAATATATATTAAGTATGACGAAGTAAGTGAAGATAACGATGTCTCGGAATGTCGCATTGTGGTAAGTGACAATTGCGTAGAGATTACCAAAAAGGGTGCGATAACATCCTGTATGGTATTCGAGAAAGATAACAATTGCATGTCTACATATGGTACTCCGTTTGGGAATCTGATGGTAGGAATAACTACTAATGAGCTTATAATTTTGGAAGGTGAAGATTCGCTGAATATTAAGATTAGTTATATGCTTGATGTCAATTACAGCTTTGTATCAGAATGTTCCGTTGATATAAAAGTTTTTTCTGATGCGGTGTAAATTTTTTTTGTGTGATGATTTCTTGTTGGTTCATTTGAAAGATGTATCCTGAAAAATATATTTTTAAATAATATATTTTGTAAATGTTGATGAGGATATTAGCATGAATAATAAACGGAGGGATATTATGAGTTATACAACATTTGACGAACTGGAGAACTTTGAATTCGGACAGGCTTATGTCGGCAATGTTGAGATAAGACAGGGAATATTTCATATGGTGTTTGATAACGTTTTGATTAAGCCGGAGAATTCGCGTAACCGGGATATACGGACGATGCGTTGCAATGAAATGCTGGTTACAATTGAGAATCCTGAAATTACCGAAGTGCTTGAGGAAGGATTTAAGGAATATGATGCTAATGGGAAATTAATGAGAGCAATTCCTGACAGATTAGTTGAAGAGTCAGAGTATCCTTATGTATGGGAACAGCTTCTTGAAGGAGAGGTTTATTCAGTAGTTGTTGACAGAGCTGAAAAGTCGTATCAGCTTATTATTGACAGCCCTAATTACAGGACTTATCGCATAACATTAAATGGAACTAAGGACACGGAAGATTGGGAAAGATTTCTTAATCTTTAAGGAGCAAAAGTAAAAAACTTACTTTAGTTGCGAGATTGGTGAAGTGAAGGACGGATATATATGGCATCTGAAAAGAGCAGGGAAGTGTACAAAGAGTTATTAAAAAAGGGATTCCCGGAAGAATTATGTACAGAGATTGCGTATAAACATATGAATACGGATTATACGGCAGGAAGAATGCTGGGGTATCTGTATCGGATTAGTGACCCGAGTGTGGAGATGGTAGTTGACGAAATGCTTGCAATTCTTGAAGACCGTAAACGATTTATCAGAAAGCATGAAAATGAACAGGCCCAGGCTGCTCTTAACAGAATATATCAAAGAGGTCTTGATTAATTTTTTTAAGCAGTGATTGTGATATGAGGAGTTTTAGTTTGAATCCATCCCTAAATGGAATAATATTTAGAGATGGATTTTGATTTGTCATTAATGCAAGATGGTGCTATACTATATCGAATATAATTTATAGAGAATAATTATATGTAATAAAGGAAGTGTATATATGGCGAAGGAAAAGAAAATAAGGAAACATCCGAAGCTTCGTTTAGCATTATTAGTAACATTGTTGTTGTTTTTAGTGACAGCAATATTTATGGCTTTGTTTATATATATTAAGTATGGAGACCGAATTGAGGAAGCGAAGAAATCTGCCATACAGCTTGTTGCAGAATCTACAGAAGAGACTTTTAGAGCCAATGAAACTTCTATTGTATTTGATTCTAAGGATAAGCAAATTGCTGTGCTAAAAGGGGAAAAGGATGTGTATTACGTGCCCCTTGAAGATATTCCGCAGGAAGCAATTGACGCTATGGTGGTAACGGAAGACAGAAAGTTTTACTCCCATAACGGAATAGATATTAAGGCGATTACTGCCGCATTTGTTGCGTTGGTTAAAAATAAAGGAGAGATTACCAGAGGAGCAAGTACCATCACGCAGCAGCTTGCCAGAGGAATATTTTTAAGTACGGAGCAGACGTGGACCAGAAAAGTTAAAGAGATATTTATTGCCCTTGAACTTGAAAAAAAATATTCCAAAGAGCAGATTCTTGAGTTTTACATGAATAATATATATTTTGCCAACGGATATTACGGAATCGAAGCGGCCAGCAGAGGCTATTTTAGCAAAAGCTGTAAAGAGCTGAATTTGGCGGAGATAACATTTTTATGTTCTATTCCAAACAGCCCTACAAGATATGACCCGGTAGAGAATAAGGAAAATACTGTTGAAAGAAAGAATCGTATTCTTGACCAGATGCTTGCAAAAGAAAAAATAAGTGATGTTGAATATAACGCGGCATATAATTACGAGATAAAACTTAACATTCCCGAAAAGAAGAAGCGTAATTATGTGGAAACCTACGTGCTATACTGTGCTACAAGGGCATTGATGAAAACAAAGGGTTTTGAATTTCAGTACATTTTTAAGTCTGATGAAGAGGAAGCAGAATATGATGAGCTGTATAGTGATTTGTATTCGGAATGTCAGCAAATGCTTTATAGGGAAGGTTACAGAATCTATACTTCGATTAATATGAAAAAGCAGATTATGCTTCAAAAGACTATTAATGAGGAGCTGGCTGTAAGCAAAGAAAAGGGAGAAGACGGAATCTATCAGTTTCAGGGTGCCGGCGTCTGCATTAATAATAAAACCGGGCGTGTGGTGGCAGCTGTTGGCGGTAGAAGTCAGGCTGTAACAGGGTACACATTTAACAGGGCATTTCAGAGTTTTAGACAACCCGGAAGTTCAATTAAGCCGATTGTAGTGTATACACCGGTATTTGAGCGTAATTACGAGCCGTATGATATTGTTAAAGATGCGCCTATAGAGGATGGACCTAAAAATTCAGGTGGCGGTTATCTTGGTAATATATCAATTAGGACTGCTGTGGAGCAGTCTGTTAATACTGTTGCCTGGAATCTGTTTGAGGAGATAACCCCGGAGGTTGGGATAAATTATCTTCACAGAATGAGATTTGCAAGAATTTCGAAATCTGACTATACCCAGGCGGCGGCACTCGGCGGAATGACAGTGGGTGTAAGTCCGTTAGAGATGGCAGCAGCATATGCAACTATTGAAAATGAAGGGATATACAGAGAACCGACCTGCATTGTTTCCATAGAAGATTCAAAGGGAAATCGTATATACAGCAGTAAGATGAATTATCGGGAGCAGATATATGATGCGGAAGCGTCAAAGAAAATGACCGATGTTTTAGAGGGTGTATTCACTTCGGGGACCGGAAGAGGATATGGTCTTGACGGTATGTCCTGTGCCGGAAAAACCGGAACCACCAATGATAAAAAGGACGGATGGTTTGTTGGATATACACCGTATTATACAACATCTGTATGGGTAGGTTATGATATTCCGAGAAGTGTGGATGATTTGCTGGGAAATACTTATCCTGCAAGAATTTGGAATACATTTATGAGTGAAATTCATACTAATTTGGAAAACGTTGAATTCCCGTTGTGGGAAGGGGAAAGTACCGAAGTTTACAGTACTCCGAAACCGACCAAATCTCCAAAGGCAACAAAAGAACCTTTAGAGGATGAAGATATGGAAGATAATGAACCGGATGATTTGGAAGGGGATTATAACGATGTTCCCGAGGATTATATACCGGATGACATTATACCGGATGACAATACGATGATTACTGAACCGCCGTATCAGCCTCCGGTAATAACTAACGCACCTGTAGCAGAACCTACAAGTGCGCCAATCCCTACTGATGTTTTGCCACCCCCTACAGATGCTTCGACAGATGTGGATGAGGGGATACAAAATAGTGTTCCGGCAGAATAGCCGTGTTATATTATTTTGTTTTCGCTGAAAGTCTGATTACGTTCCATGACTGCTTTGGAAGAAGCAGTGTGAACATACCGTTGTCATTAACGTCATTTGATACGTTGACAGGTGAAACCGTAGAAGGTGCGCTTTCTGTATTAACGGCTTTTAAGTCTTCGTGTGTGAGAACAATGTGTTCATCGATTGCCAGGTTGTCAAATTGTCTTAAGTCACAGCTAAGCGTCATTTCCTCTTCAAATGATTTGTTAACGGCAAAGATGGTCATTGTATTATCTTCTTCATTCCAAATAACAGCACTGTCAAGATATGGTACGTCAGTATAATTTTTACTGTCGTATACAGGGCAATCTTTTATTGTGTGTAATACAGTTCCTCTTCCGTATTTTGAAGCATGCATGTAAGGATAGAATATTGTCTGTCTCCACGCACCGGTATCTGATGTCATTATCGGTGCGATAACATTAACAAGCTGAGCAAGACATGCGATTTTGACACGGTCGCAGTGATTAAGCATGGTTATAAGCATTCCTCCCACAAGGAGAGCGTCTTCAAGGTTGTATACGTCTTCCAGCTGATGAGGTGCATGGGTCCATTTTTCAATATGCTTATCAGCTTCGTTGGAGTGATACCATACGTTCCACTCGTCAAATGAAAGATTAATCTGTTTTTTGCTGTGCTTCTTGCCTTTGATATGGTCACAGGTTGCTACAACGGATTTTATAAAATCGTCCATATTAAGTGTGTTAGCAAGAAAATCTGCCGAATCGTTAGCATGGTTGTTGTAATACGTGTGAAGTGAAAGATAATCAACAGTATCGTAGCAGTAATCAAGTACGGTTGCTTCCCAGTCTCCAAAAGTAGGCATACCGAGTCCCGCACTTCCGCATGCAACAAGTTCGATAGTCGGGTCAACCAGTTTCATGGCCTTTCCGGTTTCCCAGGCAAGAGCCCCGTATTCTTTGGCGGACTTGTGTCCCACTTGCCATGGACCGTCCATTTCGTTACCAAGACACCAGAGTTTTATGTCATGTGGATCTTCGTAGCCGTGACTTTTACGAAGGTCACTATAATATGTACCACCTTTGAAGTTACAATATTCAATAACATTTCTTGCGGCGTCAATTCCTCTTGTTCCGAGATTGACTGCCATCATAGTCTCTGTACCGGCTAGTTTTGCCCAGTCCGTAAATTCATTTAACCCAAATTCATTGCTTTCAATAACCTGCCACGCAAGCTCTACTCTTGAAGGTCTGTTTTCTACAGGACCGACAGAGTCTTCCCAATTGTAAGCGGACACGAAATTACCGCCGGGATATCTTATTATAGGAACATCAATTTCCCTTACAAGTTCGAGGGTGTCTTTTCTAAAACCTCTTTCGTCAGAAAGCGGACTTCCTGGCTGATATATACCCTCATAAACCGCTCTTCCGAGGTGCTCGATAAAAGAACCGTATATTCGCTTGTCTACAGTGCCGATTTTGTAATACTTGTCTGCAATAAGTGAAGCCTTCAGCATAAAAATCTAACTCCTTTCAACATAAAATAAGTACAGTTATACAATATCATATAGCTAACTAAATGTATATGATTTTATCATCTTGTACATAATAAAATGTACGGGGCATTCAAAGATTATCTGCAATCATGAATAATGCCTTGCGGCCCGGAAATTGACGGCAGTTGTGGCAATTACCCACAACCATAGATTTGCTTCGGAAACGAATTATATTCGAGTCATGTGAAGGAGACATTTTATGTTGATAAATAGAATTACACTGGAGTTTTCTAAGTTTATGCTTGGAGGAAGTGTGTATTACATGCTGGAAATGTTGATTAGGCAACGATCCCACTGGACTATGTTTGTGCTTGGTGGATTGTGCTTTGTAATTTGTGGGATTATAGACAACATATTTAGTGACAGTATAAATATATGGGAGAAAATGGTTTGGTGTATGGTAACAATTACTGTTTCGGAACTTATTGTGGGGTTAATTGTCAATGTAGTTCTTGGCTGGCAGATATGGGATTACACAAGAATGCCGTTTCAGGTCATGGGACAGATATGTGTTCCGTTTATGCTTTTATGGTATTTTGTGAGCCTTCCGGCGATACTGTTATCAAGATTGTGTGACAGACTTGTTGTGTTCACATAGAACCGTAGAATTGTCGAATCAACAGATTTAAAGACAAGCCGAATTAAAAAACCATTCGTCCCAATATTTTAACCATTCATCCCTAAAAAACAGCTGAAATGGATTTGTATGATACAATTCGACAGTAAAAAAATTGCAGGTCGCCTTAGGCGAATGCTATGGGGGATAATAAAATGTACAGAATATTCAGGGAAACGTTAACGGATTGTGATGATGAGTCTTATGTTACATACGGGATATTATGTGATGAAACCGGTAAACTCATATCAGATGTAACGATGAACAGAGCCAGGATTGAAAAGTTTGTTGATTTGATAAATGATAATGAGCTTGATCCGGTTCATCTGGCGGATGTAGTTGAAGATTTTCTGGCAGAGTTGCAGTAGTTTGACAAGTTCTCTCCCTGTTTGCTATTATTACAAGACAAAATTCTTTTAAGATTTAGTCATATTGCTGACATATTTTCTAATTAATATGTCTGTAATAAATTACATGGTAGGGAGGAATCATATGAAGTTACGTAACCTAATTAAAGGAGCACTAGTTGCATTATCGTTTGGGGTAATTGCAGGTTCAGCCGGAGCCGGTGCTTCTGATGAAGTGACTATTAATTCGACAAATTTTCCGGATGATATATTCCGTCAGTATGTTACATCGTATGATATTAATAAGGACGGTGTTTTGTCTGATAGTGAGTTGTCATCGGTAGTAACAATTAATGTCAGAGGAAGGGATATAAGCAACCTTAAGGGTATTGCTCATTTCAAGAACCTCAAAACGCTTAACTGTAATGGCAATAATTTGCAGAACTTAAGTCTTGAAAGTAATACAATGCTTACATACCTTGATGCAGGTAATAATAAGCTGAATGAGATTAATGTTAGCGGTAATGTATTGCTTAGAAGTCTTATTTGTTCCAATAATAATATATCGGATTTGGATGTGACTCACAATAAGACTCTTAATTATCTTGACGCATCCGGCAATGAACTTAGCGGACTTGACACATCAAAATGTACAGACTTGTCGGTTCTTAATGTATCGAATAATCAGATTACGGTAATTGACCTGTACAATAATCTGAATCTTTCAACATTGACTGCCAATGACAATCACATTACATTTACGGATTTGACAGCTAATAAGGGACTTGTAACAATCAATTTGTCCGGTAATAATCTTGTTGTTCTTGATGTAAGTAACAATACTTCTCTTGGAAGTTTGGATTGTTCTGATAACGGATTGCTTTTCCTTAACCTTTCAAAAGAGATTACTTCACTTGATTGCAGTAACAATGAACTCTCAGCACTTAATCTTGAAGGACTTACTAAACTTAGTTCATTAGATGCGGCAGACAATAATCTTTATGCCCTTGATGTAGCAACAAATACATCGTTAACTTCAATTAACGCTTCAGGTAACAGACTGGCTTCGATTGATATATCAGAGTGTTCAAACCTTAAAGCCGGAGATGTTATTTTGAATAAGAACAGCCGTGAAGTATACGTTGCGGTAAATGGTGAGGTTGAGACAGACAGAACAACTATTGACGTCGATAAGATTATAAGCATTAGTACGGCGGGTGTTGTTACAGACCAGTCATTAACTGCAGAGGTATCAAAGTCTGCACTTTTGGTAAGTGATATGGAAAAATTACCTTCTGCTATATCTTACTCATATAACATCGGTAATGATATTGAAAATGAATTCAAAGTTGTTACTCACACAACTAAAAAAATAGTTCCTTCAACAAATATTATTGAAGCTTATGCACCTGCATCAGGTGAGGTTATTGAATTTCCGTTGTATGTAACTGCTATAGGCGGAGAAACTGATATAACATTTGCCAGCGCTAACAGCAGTATTGCTTCAGTTTCTGCAGAGGGACTGTTGCAAGTTAATTCTCCGGGAACTACTACGGTTTCGGCTTCTGCAGAGGGATTCGATTCGGCGTTATTTAATATAAAGGTATATGAACAGAATACTGATATTGAGGTTTCGGAAATACCTGTACAATTATATACGGGAAATGCGATTTGCCCGGTTCCAAAGGTAATGGATGGCGATACTGCACTTGTAGAAAATGAGGATTTCATAATATCGTATGAGAATAACACAAATGCCGGAATCGCAGTTGCAGTAATTAAAGGTTGTGGTAAGTATTCATTTGAGATTTTTAAACGTTTCAGAATATGTTATAACATAGCAACGATGACTGCAGATGAAATTCCTGACCAGATATATACAGGATCCGCAGTAACTCCTGACGTGTCGCTTACTAACGGAACCTACAAGCTTGAAAAGGGCAAGGATTATGTTCTTGAATACATGAACAATATAGAAATTGGAACAGGAATTATAACCATAACCGGAATCGGAAATTATTCGGGTTCCAAAATTCAGGCATTCAACATAATTGTTCCTAAAGTTAATAACCTTGTAAAAACCGGTAACTATAAAACCCAGATGAAACTTTCGTGGGATAAGATAGACGGGGTTACAGGTTACAGAATTTACAGATACAATTCAACAACCAAAAAGTATGCTTATCTGAAGCAGATTACCGGAAGTGCCAATAACACATATACGGACACGGGACTCACTTCGGGAACTTACTGTAAGTATCGTGTAAGAGCTTACGTAACAGTTAACGGTGTAAAGAAGTATGGAAAGTATTCAACTATCTTAAAGACGTATACTAAATTCAAGAAAGTATCTTCATTTAAAGTTACAGCCGGAAAGAAACAGGCAACTATTAAATGGAAGAAGATGTCCGGAGTAACCGGTTACAGAGTATACATGAAAAAAAGCGGCGGAAAATACTCAAAGATAGCCGAGCTTAAGGGAGCAGGAAAAGTAAGCTTCGTTAAGACCGGTCTTACTAAGAATAAAAATTATACATTCAAGGTAAGAGTGTTTAAAACCGTTAACGGAAAAAATGTATACGGTGCATATACGACAGAAAAAAAGGTTAAAATAAAATAAAGAAAAAGTAAATAAATTGACAAAATATTTCTTGAAAATTAGTAATAAATAATATATTATATAGATATAATATTAGTAGCCTGAAATGTTCGACACACTCCGGCGTTTTGAACCTACAATACTTTAAACGGGATTCCTATATTTTTAGGTAGATGTCGGGCCGTCACTGCTGCTATGCAGTATATATTAGTTAACGTACTAAAACAACGGAAGGCAAAAGCCTATGTGCGGTTGCCCACCTAGCGCAAGCTAGGAGTCAAAAACCGGAGCACGGCATTTTGGGTGTAAGTTAAACGAAAAATGATTGCCCGGTATTGCATATTTGATATGTGATACCGGGCAATATTTTGCTTAATTTAGAGCGATGCCTGCGTAATTTAGAGCGATGTCTTCGGATGTTATGAGCGATGCCTTCGGATGTTTTGAGCGATGCCTTCGGATGTTATGAGAGATGCCTTCGGATGTTTTGAGCGATGCCTTCGGATGTTATGAGCGATGCTTTCGGATGTTTTGAGCGATGCCTTCGGATGTTATGAGCGATGCTTTCGGATGTTTTGAGCGATGTCTTCGGATGGTGTTTGTGGTATCGGATGACGTTTGATTTGCCTTGAATATATATTTTGGCTGTGATAAAATAAATTAGTTAGAGCTTTGTGGGCAATGTTAAGGAAGGGAAGACCTGCGTTATGGAACGAGATGTAACAAAAAAAAGAATCCTTATGGCGGAAGATCATCCGCTTAATGCAGGTATTGCCGCAATGATTTTGGAAGGTAACGGATATACGGTTGATATTGCACAAGACGGAGCACAGGCAGTCGATATATTTTCTGAACATGAAGAAGGATACTATGAAGCAATTATTATGGATATAACAATGCCGGTTATGGATGGTTATGAGGCAACCCGGATAATTAGGGAGATGCCGAGAGAAGATGCGGGAATAATTCCGATAATTGCCTTGAGTGCAGAAAATGGAAAAGAAAATATTGAAATGGCTAAAGAATCAGGAATGAACGAATATATTTCAAAACCTTTAGTTCCGGAAGTATTGTTTAGAATACTGGATGAATTGAGATAGGAGGAGTATTGTTATGGGAGAGGATATAATCGATAAGCTGTTTATGTGGGGCTGTGATACAGATACAGCGCTGGAGAGAGTCCTTGGAGATGAAAAAATATATTTGAAGTTTTTAAGAGATTATTGCAAAGATGATGATCTGTATAAGCTTAGGGATTTTATTCTGGCAGATAATTCAGAAGAAGGATTCCCGCTTGCCCATACCCTTAAAGGTGTGTACGGCAACCTTGGCCTTACACCTCTTTACGATAATATGTGTGAGATTGCAGAACTTTTAAGGAACGGAAAAAAACCGGGAGTAGAAGAAAAGATGGAAAAACTTCTGGAGATGAAGAAGGAGTATAACGAGATAGTCGGAATATAGGGTGTTTTGTTTGTAATGTATAGGGGGCTAATAATGAAAAAACAAAAAATAATAGCAACGCTGTTAAGTGCAGGGTTGTGTTTGTCTGTTTTTGGAACTTTTAATACGTCGGATGTATCGGCAGCAGGGATTAAACTCAGCACAAAAAAGGTGACCATAAAGGAGAAGGGCAGTGCTGTTGTTAAGGTAAAAGGTATCAGTAAAAAAGCAAAAGTTACATATAAGCTTAAGAATAAATCTATTGCAAAACTTACATCCAAAGTATCTAAAGGGAAAAAAGCCAAAGTTAAAGTTGTCGGTAAGAAAAAGGGTAACACCATTCTTACGGTAACGGTTAAAGACGGAAAGCGTAAAAAGATACTGACATGCAAAGTAATTGTTAAGAGTACAAAAGGAGCTGATAGTGTGAAAACACCGGAGGCAGAGACAACACCTTCGAACACAGAAGTAACTACCGCACCGGTTGTTAATCCGACCAAGACACCGGTGGTATATACTAATCCTGTAACTAAAGTGGTTTTTGATGAGGATGATTATGTCACTGTCGAAGTGGGTGATAATTACACATTTGCTACTAAGCTTACACCGGCAGACGGAGAGCCTGCCAGTATAGAATACGTGAGTGCAATCGAGAGAGTGGCAACAGTTGACGATAAAGGGGTTCTTACTGCAAAGTACCCGGGAATGGTAAAAATTGATGTTAAAGGCAAGGTTGACGGTTCAACCGGAGACAGTGTTTACGTTAAAGTAGTTGATACTGCTCCGGCTCCGGAAGGATTTGATTCTCTTAATCCGTCTATCGAACACGGAACGGTAACAGGACTTAATTACAACAGTGACTACAGAGAAGGTGGAATGGCTCATGCACAGATGTGGCTGCCACCGGATTATTCCATCGATAAAAAATATAATGTTTTGTTTTGCCTTCACGGCGGAATGGACGATGAATATTACTGGACGAACAACTGCTCCGGAGACGATGTTCTTGACAGGGCGTATGCAGACAAAATAATGGAAGATACGATAGTGGTGTTCACGAGCGGGGTTATTCCGTATGTTGAAGGAAAGGATTACCCGGGTCTTCCAAAGAATCCGGTAATATCCTCATGGGGACGTGATCATTACCTTCTTGAATTCGAGATTATTAACAATCTGCTTCCGTTCCTTAAAGAGAATTATCCGATTATGGAAGGAAATGAGCATACTGCGGTGTGCGGTCTTTCCATGGGTGGCGGACAGACACTTGATATAGGTCTTAAGAATCCTGAAATTTTCGGATACGTTGGATGTTTTTCGGCAGGACCGTTTATGTCCGGTGATCAGCAGTTTGTTACGTGTGAAGAGGATGTTGCAAAGCTTAACAGTACATTGAAGTTTTTCTCCATAATGGTTGGTTCGGAAGATTTCCTTGGTGATAACAATGTACGTATTTTTGAGCAGACCTGTACTGAATACGGAGTCAGTCATTTGTTTGTGGAAGAGCAGGGTCTTGGACATGAAGACAGATGCTGGAACCGCAATCTGTACAAATTTATGAAGTACGCATTTAAGTAGAGGTATGATTCATAATTCTACATTATGGATTGTACAAAATTAAAACATTATGGATTGTACAAAATTAAAACACACTATTGAAAAAAACATAATCCGCATGTTATAATGTTATGTTGGATTTTGTAAAATAAGAGAGGGGAGGACGGAGCAAATGGAATTTGTGAGTTTTTTGATTCTATTTCCGTTTCTGGCGGCAATAATTCTTGCCGCAACAAAGGATAATAATGCCCGCAGATTTGTTGTATATGTAAGTAGTGCAATAATCATAGCAGTGGCGATTTATTATTCTGTAACACGTCTCATTGCCGGAGAGAGCGTAGAGTATCTTGAAAGCACAGAGATTATTGATAAGGCAATGCTTTGCGGAGAAGTATTCCTTATGGGTCTGATAGTAGTGCTCAGTTATAAGCATAAAAAGCTTTTACCGGCAGTATTATCAGTTTTGCAGACAGGGCTTATCATCTGGCTTGAATTATTTGCCAAGAAGGGTGAGCATGTTCATGCGCATCTGTTTGTTGACAGATTTACAGTTATTATGTGTCTTATTGTTGCAGTAGTTGGTTGTCTTATCTGTGTATATGCAACGGGATATCTTAAAGATTATCACCATCACCACACAGAGTATAAAGACAGAAGATGTTTCTTCTTCGGAATGTTATTTGTATTCCTTGGAGCGATGTTCGGACTTATTTTCTCTAACAATCTTATCTGGATGTACTTCTTCTGGGAGATTACAAGTGTGTCTTCATTCCTTCTCATCGGATATACAAAAACTGAAGAAGCGGTTAATAATTCCTTCAGAGCTTTATGGATGAACTTGCTTGGCGGCGTTGGTTTCTGTCTTGCAATAATCTATGCAGAGCTTGTTCTTGAGGTAGGAACATTACAGCAGTTATTACATACATTTGATGGAAAAGTGCTTGTGCCGGTAGTACTTCTTGCATTTGCAGGACTTACCAAGTCAGCACAGTTCCCATTCTCTAAGTGGCTTCTTGGAGCCATGGTAGCACCTACTCCTTCATCAGCACTCCTTCACAGTGCGACAATGGTTAAGGCCGGTGTATACCTTCTGCTTAGACTTGCCCCGCTTATGATAGGTAACTTTGCAGGATATATGGTTGCCTTGGTTGGTGGATTTACATTTTTTGTTGCAAGTGTTCTTGCAATTACTAAGAGTGATGGTAAGAGTGTTCTTGCATATTCGACAATATCTAACCTTGGTCTTATTACAGCCTGTGCCGGAGTAGGAACTCCTCAGACTGTTTGGGCAGGAATTGCACTTGTTATATTCCATGCAGTTTCAAAGTCACTTCTTTTCCAGACTGTTGGTGCTATTGAGAATACAACAGGTTCACGTAACATTGAAGACATGACAGGTCTTATTAAAAAGTATCCGTATCTCGGAACTGCAATCGGAATTGGTATTGCGGCTATGTACCTCGCTCCGTTTGGTATGCTTATATCAAAGTGGGCGGCACTTAAGTCATTTATCGATTCAGGTAATGTTATTCTTGTTCTGTTCCTTTGCTTCGGTAGTGCAACAACATTGTTCTACTGGTCAAAATGGTTATGCAAGATTCTTACTCATTCATCAGATGAGACCTGTGATAATAAAACGTCATCTGATCAGTGGGTATCAATAGGAACTCATATGGCTATGGCAATTGCTCTTTGTGCAGCATTCCCTGTTATAGCTAATAAACTTCTTCAGCCATTGGTTGAAAGTATATATGGAAGTGTCGGAACGGTTTTATCCGATACAGATATAATTATAATGGTTATTATGCTTGTATCAATGGTTGTAATTCCTGTTATCGGTAAGTTTATGGGTGACAGTATTAAAACTACTGATGCAACAGAGTATGTGGCTGGAATTAATCTTGGAGACAACGGAAGTTTCGTTGATTCATTTGGTGGTTCTAAGCAAATGCATCATGCCAACTGGTATATGACTAATATTGTTAACGAAAATAAATGGCATGTGGCGGCTAACTTCATTGCATCAGGAATTATAGTTATCTGCGGTCTTCTGGCAATTATTCAGATAGGAGGTGCATTTTAATGGATAAGACATTGTGTTCAGTAATCGGAATTGTAGCTTATATTATATTTGCACCTGTTATCGGTGGACTTCTTGCAGGTATTGACCGTAAGATTACGGCAAGAATGCAGGGAAGAATCGGACCGAGCATTTTACAGCCGTTTTATGATGTAAGCAAGCTCTTTTCTAAAGAGACATTTAAGCTTAATAAAGGTCAGTATGTTTACATGTTCTGTTTCCTTTTATTCGCAATTTTTACGGGAGCATGTTTCTTTGGCGGATTTGACCTTATGTTAGTATTTTTCGTTCTTACCACTGCAGCGATGTTCTTTGTAATAGCTGCAAGTGTTGCAAACTCTCCGTTTTCACGAATGGGAGCAATGAGAGAGCTTGTTCAGATGCTTTCTTATGAGCCTATGATTCTTCTTGTAGCGGTAGGATTTTATTTGGCAACAGGAACATTTAACGTAAGCGAGATTGTAAAAAGTGATGTATCAGCAATTGCATACCTTCCGGTTATCTTTATCGGACTTTTGTATGTTCTTACTATCAAGCTTCGTAAGTCACCATTCGACCTTAGTACTTCTCATCATGCTCATCAGGAGATGGTTAAGGGTGTTACAACTGAATTATCAGGTAGCATGTTTGCAGTGTTAGAGATTACTCACTGGTATGAGAATGTGCTTTTGCTTGGTGTAGTTGGTTTGTTTATTGTTAACAGTAGCTGTATTAGTATTATCGTAGCAATTGTAGTATGTTTCCTGGCGTACTTCCTTGAGATTCTTATTGATAATACAAGTGCTCGTGTTAAGTGGGACTTTATGCTTAAGTCAGCATGGATGGTTACTTTAATTGCCGGTGTAGTTAATATATTACTTCTTCCGGTTCTTATGGATTTGTTCTAAGGAGGCGAGATAATGGGAAAAGTTTCAAAATCACCATGGATAATGCATTATGATGGAAGTAGCTGTAATGGATGTGATATTGAGGTTCTTGCATGTCTTACTCCGGTTTATGATGTTGAAAGATTTGGTGTAATTAATACAGGTAATCCTAAGCATGCAGATATTCTTCTCATTACAGGAGGAATTAATACACAGAATAAAGCTGTTGTTGAGCAGATTTATTCACAGATGCCTAATCCAAAGGTTGTTGTAGCAGTTGGAATATGTGCATGTAACGGTGGTGTGTTCAAGGAGTGTTATAATATTTTAGGTGGAGCAGATAAGGTTATTCCTGTTGACGTATATGTTCCGGGATGCGCTGCAAGACCTGAGTCAATTATTGACGGCGTAGTTAAAGGTGTAGAGATTCTTCAGCGTAAGCAGGATGAAGCTGCTAAGGCAGGAATGTAATATCCGGCATGTGAAGAATAGCTATTTTGAACTTAGATTAGAAAAGAGGTAGAGTATGAGGGAGAATTATGAACTTACTGTTATTGACAGTACCGAACTTCCATTAAAGGCTCTTGAAATGAAAAGGAATAATGCAAGACTTGTGCAGATATGTGCAACTAGTATTGAAGGCGGATACGAATTGTCTTATTCATTTGCTATGGATTATGAATTCATCAATTATCGTATCGTTTTAGATGCAGATGTTAAGATTGTCAGCATCAGCGACCTTTTCCCTTCAGCTGCGTTTTATGAGAACGAAATGAAAGAGTTGTTCGGAGTAAAGATAGAATCAATAGGACTCGATTATGATAATAAGTTTTATCGTATAGAAGTTGAAGCACCATTTAAAAAATAGGAAGGAGACCTTATTATGGGTAAAAGAAGTATAGTGCCTTTTGGACCTCAGCATCCGGTTCTTCCGGAGCCAATTCATCTTGACTTAGTGCTTGAAGATGAAAAGGTTATTGAGGCAATTCCATCAATTGGATTTATTCACAGAGGTCTTGAAAAGCTCATTGAGAAGAGAGACTTTAATGATTATATGTATGTAATAGAGCGTATTTGCGGTATCTGTAGTTTTATGCACGGAATGGGATATTGCGAAGCACTTGAGAGAATATTTGATGTTGAAATACCTGACAGAAGTAAATATCTTCGTACAATCTGGTGTGAGATGTCACGTACTCACAGTCATCTTTTGTGGCTTGGACTTTTAGCTGATGCTTTTGGATTTGAGGCTCTGTTTTATCAGTGCTGGAGAATGAGAGAAAAGATTCTTGATATGTTCGAAGCATCTACAGGTGGTCGAGTAATATTCTCCGTTAACAAAGTTGGTGGTGTGCTTAAGGATATGGATAAGCAGATGCTTGAAAGCTTTGTTAAAGAGTTTGATGCTATGGAAGAAGAACTTAAGAAGCTTTGTGATGTATTCCTTACAGACATTACTGTTATTTCAAGACTTAAGAATGTTGGTGTTCTTAGCAAAGAGGATGCAATTACATACGGAGCAGTTGGTCCTATGATGAGAGCAAGCGGAATTGCGATTGATACAAGAAAGCTTGGATATGCAGCATACAATGATATTGATTTTAAGATTATTACAAGTAATAATTGTGATTCATATGCAAGATGTGAAGTGCGTATAGGAGAATTGTTCCAGTCATTTGACATTATAAGAAAAGCTGTTAAGCAGATTCCTGACGGAGATATTGCAACAACAGTTAAGGGCAATCCTAATGGTGAAGCATTTGTAAGACTTGAGCAACCTCGTGGTGAAGCTATATTCTATATTAAAGCTAACGGAACTAAGTATCTTGATAGGGCTCGTGTCCGCACTCCTACCTTTACTAATCTTGCTCCATTAACCAAGATTCTTCAGGGTTGTGATTATGCTGATGTACCTATTTTGGTATTGACAATTGACCCATGTGTTAGCTGTACAGAACGATAGGAGGGATTGACAGTGGCAAAGCCAATGAAGTTTGCAGGATTTGCACTTAAGAATTTGTTTTCAAAGCCTGCAACATACGGATATCCTTTTGTAAAGAAGGAATATAAAGAAAGATATCGCGGAAAGATTGTTATTGATATTGATGACTGTCTTTTCTGTGGATTGTGTAGTAGAAAGTGTCCATCCGGGGCAATAACAGTTGACAGAAATGCAAGAACATGGTCAATTGAGAGAATGGGATGTGTACAGTGTGCAAACTGTGTAGAAGGTTGTCCTAAAAACTGTCTCCATACAGAAAATGCATATACCGACCCTGCTGCCGAGAAGGTTGTTGACACATATCAGGGTAAGCCTGTAGAGAAGAAGGAAGAGGCCGCAGCTCCGGCTGAGGATATTTCAGATAAGCTTCCTGTTGCTAATCTTGATGAGTGTGTATTCTGTGGATTGTGTGCTAAGAACTGTCCTGCCAATGCAATTACGGTAGACAGACCTAATAAAACATGGACGTTAGATGAGTCTGCGTGTGCACACTGCGGAGTATGTAAGGCAAAATGTCCTAAGAAGTGTATCGAGTTTAAATAAGATAAATGGGTCGGCCGGCATTATATTTTAAGACACATTTTTACGACTCGCCATACGGGAGGGCACATCAGTATGTGTAGTACATGTACTGAGTGCCGACAGTGGCTGAGTACCTTGAAATATAATGCAGGTTCGGCCCATAGATTTATTTAGAACGTAGTAAATTTTTTTTAGTTAGCCGGGGGAAGTTTTCGGCTGATTATGTAAAGTAAAATTGATGAATGTAATTAAACATCGTTTTAATTTATAGATAATTCGAATATTTAAGGAGTATCTGCATGACATTGGTAATTAATGTGTACGGAATCGTGCAGGGAGTTGGTTTTCGGCCATTTGCAAAAAGGATTGCTGATGAACTTAATCTTGCGGGATTTGTGCAGAATTGTAATGGAATTGTAGTGATTAATATTATCGGAGACAAAGAGGCGCTGGATGAATATGTCCGACGCCTTACTTTAAGTGCGCCGCCTCAGGCGTTAATTACCCACATCGAAACAAAAGAATCGAATGCAATAATAACTTCGGAGCCTGAAACTACGGAAAAATTTGTTATCGTTACAAGTAAGTCAGCAAACTTAAAGTCAGATTATATTATTCCGGTTATATCTCCTGATATCGCCACTTGTGACAGTTGTATAGAAGAAATGTATGATGAGGAAAACCGAAGGAGTAGTCATTATTTTATAAGCTGCACCGGCTGTGGGCCAAGATACAGTATTATAAAAGACATTCCGTATGACAGGGATACAACAACCATGGGAAAGTTTAACATGTGCCATGACTGCAGAAAAGAGTATGAAACTATAGAAGATATAAGATGTCACGCACAGACCATTGCATGTAGGGAGTGTGGTCCCCGTCTCAACTTGAAAGTTTTTGACGGGAATTATGATAAAAAATGTGATGAGACGGATGAAGAATTATGCAGCACATTTATAACAGAAAATGAGATTGACGATAATACTGCCATAGAGAGGACGATAGAATTACTTAATAACGGAAAAATTGTGGCAGTTAAAGATATAGGAGGGTATCATTTTGTATGCAGAACAGATGATATTACTCCGCTTAGAAAGCTTCGGGAATTAAAGAGACGACAAAATAAAGCCTTTGCGGTTATGTTTGCCGACATAGACCGGATTAGAGAGTACGCACAGGTTAATGAAGAAGAAGCAAAGCTTTTACAAAATACTGCAAGACCAATTGTCCTTTTGAAAAAATCAGGTAACAGAGATTTTTATCCGGAAATATGCGGAGACAGTGCGTATATCGGTGCCATGCTTCCTTGTAATCCGGTACAAATGTACCTTGTTAATGAGTGTGGTCCGTTAGTAATGACTAGCGGTAATCTTGGCGGCGAACCAATAATAACTGACAATGAAAATATGGAACATCTTGTAATGTGCAAAGGAATTGTTTCGGCCGTGTTGTCTAATGACAGAGATATACTTACACCGTTAGATGATTCAATTGTGCGGGTATTTGACGGAAAATGCCAGATTGTACGACGTGGGAGGGGATACGTTCCGCTTCCGATAAAAGTTAAAGAAAAAAGTGACGCAACGATACTTGCATCGGGGGGAGACCTTAAGGGATCATTTTGTTATTTCAAGCAGGGACAAGCGGTGATGAGCCAGTATTTTGGAGACCTTGATGACATGGATGCTGCAGGTGCATGGAAAAGCAACATCAAGAGACTTGCTAAACTTCACAGATTAAAGCCCACCGTGCTTGCCTGTGATATGCATCCGAGATATTATAGTTCCCAGATATCTAAAATGATGTTTGATTATGATAAAATAATACCGGTACAACATCATCATGCTCATATTGCATCGGTTATGGCAGAACATAATTTGACGGGAAAAGTGCTTGGAATTGCATTTGACGGAACCGGTATGGGTACCGATGATACCATATGGGGTAGTGAGGTGCTTTTATGTGAAGGTGCTGAATTTGAAAGGCTTACTCATCTTTCGCCAATAACAATGGTGGGTGGAGATGAGGCTGCAAAGGATGCAACTCTTGCCCTTATGTGTTACCTAAAGGCATCCCAAATCAGGTTGGATGATGTATATGATAAAATTGATGAAGATACAGAAAAAAAATATGCTATAATAGAAGCGGCCGTTAATTATTCAGTAGGTGCCGTAAAATCATCCAGTATGGGAAGATTGTTTGATGCCGTATGTGCATTAATCGGTATCAGAGAGTACAACAGTTACGAAGGCGAATGTGCCATGGCACTAGAGAAGGCAGCCAACGTGTGGTTGGAAGACCGTGATAAGTCCGCTACGAATGATGATAAAACGGCCGGTGAAAAATATATCGAAAAGATTCGTCTTGAGTATAAGGACGGTGTATGGGATACAATAGGACTTATTAAATCTGTTGCTGACATAATAATATCAAATAATTGTGATAGTTTTACAAAGAAAGCTGCTGTTGCATATGGTTTTCACAAGGCAATAGCAGATGCGGTTGTTGAGTATGTAACGGTACATTTTTACAAAGAATATCCTGCCAACCCTACGGGAATTCCCGTGGCATTATCAGGCGGAGTATTTATGAACAGAATTATTATGACAGAAATAACAGAGAAATTGCGAGAATACGGACACGAGGTGTATTACAACGAGCAAGTGCCTATGAATGACGGTGGAATAGCACTGGGACAAGGATACGTTGCGACACATCGACTTAAGAGTATTGATTAATATTTAATAGTGTTAAACAAGAATTGTTGGTTAAAATATATTGCTTAAATAGCTATAGCAATAATCAAGACTTGTTGATATAAAATATAATATTCGTATGAAAGGAAGGGTTTGGGTATGTGTGTAGCATTACCCGGAAGGGTTGTTGCCATGGAAGATAATATGGCAACCGTAGATTTTGAAGGAAATACTGTTCGCGCCCATGCGGGAGTTGTGGATGTAAAAGAGGACGACTATGTTCTTGTACATGCAGGAATGATTATTCAGAAAATGAATCGAAAGGAAGCCATGGATATGGTGGAATTGTTTAAGGAATTAGAGGAGATTGCAGATGCCTGATATAAAATCAATAAGCAGATTTTTAAGGGAATATGACGGGGAGCCGGTTACTCTTATGGAGGTGTGCGGAACCCACACGGCAGCCATATCAGAAAATGGAATTCCGGATATTTTATCGGATAAAATAAGGCTTGTTTCGGGACCGGGATGCCCGGTTTGTGTTACAGTGGCAGCTTATATTGATAAGCTTGTAAGCCTGTCCGGACAAAAGGACACGTGTGTTGTTACATTTGGAGATATGATGAGGGTGAGGGGCACCAGATATTCGCTTTCCGAGGCGGCAGCAGAAGGCGGTAACACACTTATGGTATACTCACCCCTTGATATGATAGAGCATGCAATTAACAATCCGGGAACAGATTATGTGTTTGCTGCAGTGGGATTTGAAACAACCACCCCTTTGTACGGACTTCTTCTAGATGAAGTAATTAAGAGAAATATTAATAATATAAAGATTCTTACTGCACTTAAAACAATGCCGGAGGCTATTAGAAAAGTCAGTAGGTTAGGAGGCGCGATTGACGGATTTATTGCGCCGGGACATGTGAGTGTCATAACGGGAAGTGACGAATACGCCAGACTTGCCGATGAACTTTCGCTACCTTTTGCGGTGGCGGGATTTACGGGGCCTGAGCTTCTTGCGGCGATATACAGTCTTGTTAAAACAAAAGGCAGAGGAGTCGTTAAGAATCTGTATCCTTCGGCAGTCACTGCAGAAGGTAATGTTAAAGCCAGGGAAACCACCAATAAATATTTCAGATCATGTGCAGCGGCATGGCGAGGGCTTGGCGTTATTGAAAACTCAGGAATGGTTTTGCGAGATGAATATAAACAGTATGATGCGGGAAGCGAAGAATTAGTTGAAGATGCCATGTTTAATAAAGGGTGCAGTTGCGGGGAGGTTGTAGTAGGAATAAAATCGCCTACCCAATGCCCACTGTACGGAAAAGTATGTACGCCTGCATCACCTCAGGGGGCTTGTATGGTTTCCACGGAAGGCTCCTGTTACAATTACTACGTTAATAAGAGAAAATAATATATCAGCCGGATGAGTGTTGGGAGTTTCGGTAGAAAGAATTGAGACACTTAACAGATTTCGGGATGATATGGAGGAATTATATATGAAAATAACACTTGCCCACGGAAGTGGAGGACAATCAACATCAGAACTTATAGACAGTATATTTGCAAAGGAATTTTCTAATCCTGTTTTAGGACAAATGGAAGACAGTGCAGTAGTGGAAGGAAGCGGAAGAATAGCTATAACTACTGATAGCTTTGTGGTTACTCCTCTTGTGTTCAAGGGAGGAGATATAGGAAGACTTGCAGTATGCGGAACGGTTAATGATCTTCTTATGAGAGGTGCGGTTCCTAAGTATTTAACATGCGGTTTTATACTTGAAACAGGAGCTGATACAGATGAGCTTGCCAAGATAGTTCATTCTATGGCCCTGACTGCCCGGGAAGCGGGAGTTATTATTGTCGCCGGAGATACTAAGGTAGTTGAAGGCAGTGGCGGAATGTATATCAATACAAGTGGTGTCGGTTTTGTTCCGGAGGAAGTTAATGTGGGGAGCAGTTTGTGTTCGGAGGGAGATGTAATTATAGTATCCGGCAACATGGGTGATCACCACGCCGCAATATTAAGTGAAAGAATGAGTATAGATAATTCAATAGAAAGTGACTGTGCACCGCTTAATGAAATGGTCCTCGGACTGATAGATGCAGGAATTAAAGTTCATGCAATGAGAGATATAACAAGAGGTGGTCTCGGAACCGTACTTAATGAGCTGGCAGAAACTTCGAAATGTGCCATTGAGCTGGAAGAGGAGCTTATTCCGGTGTCAAATCAGGTTAAGTCATTTTGCAAAATTCTCGGATTAGATATAATGCATATGGGAAATGAAGGAAAGATGGTAGCGGTAGTGGCTTCTGAGGATGCAGACCAAGCAGTTCGTATCATCCGTGAGAGCAGATACGGTGCAGATGCGGCGATAATAGGAACCGTAAAGACGGGTGAAGGAGTATCTATGATTACTCCCCTGGGAGGAAAAAGAGGTGTAGGTGTGCTCATTGGAGAAGGCTTGCCGCGAATTTGCTAAGCGAATTTTATTATCGCGAATTATAAAAAATGGAGCGAGTACGCATGGAGTGCTCATGAGAATGCAGCTTACGATGTAGAAGAGAACGTATTTGAATAATACACATGAGTGATGTGATATGTAGAGATTATCTGATTAACGGGAGGGTATGGAGATGGAACACTACAGTAAAACAATCAATTCTTTAATAGAAGAGTTAACGAGACTGCCCGGGCTTGGAGTAAAAACAGCTACCCGTCTCGCATTTCACATTATTAACATGCCGAAGGAGCATGTTAAGAGTCTTTCGGAAGCAATGGTTACCGCAAGAGAAAAGGTAAAATACTGTAATGAATGTTATACGATTACAGATGAAGAAGTTTGTCCGATATGCAGAAGCAGTAAGCGCAATCATAAAGTCATTATGGTCGTTGAAGAGCCTAAGGATTTGGTGGCATATGAAAAGACAGGTCAATATGACGGCGTGTATCATGTACTGCATGGGGTTGTTAATCCCCAGCTTGGAATCAGTCCTGCAGATATCAAGGTGAGAGAATTGTTAAAACGTCTTGAAGGGGATGTTGATGAAGTTATTTTGGCTACAGGCTCAACAACTGAAGGAGAAGCCACGGCTATGATTCTCAGTAAATATATTAAGCCTTCAGGCATTAACGTTACCAGAATTGCAAGCGGTGTTCCGGTTGGAGGAGATTTGGAATATGTTGACGAAGTAACGTTAATGAGAGCGCTTGAAGGAAGAGTGCGTATGTAGATAGGTAACCGTATCGTATAGGAAGTGTTTTAACTGTCGACCGATATGTATGTGATAACGTTCTCTTCAATGGAAATGCAGGTTGTAGGACAGAAGGAATTGTAAGTGCGGGATAGGTGAAGCATATGAATAACAAATGGTTTTATGGGAAGAAATCGCATAAGAGCGGACGAAATAAGGTTTCGTTCATTAGATTTTTATCAGTCAGCAATACGGCTATAAGACTGATTGGTATTTGCTTTGCACTTTTGCTTCTTGCCGGTACATTTTCATTAATTACAAATAAACCGGCTGTAGCCGGAACTATCATAAGTGCGCAAAGATATTACAGCAGCGAAGACGGATGTTATATTCAGGTAACAACTGAAATTTACTCCGAATATGATGCTGACAAAGGATATAATGTAAATAAAAGGCGTATTACAACAAAGTATTATTATGGAGATTCAGACGATACATTTTTTGATGAAAAAGTTACAGAAGAAGTGCTGTCATACGAACCCATAGAACCGGAAACAAAACCAACAGGAAGTCCGGATATTACTCAACCTATAGTTACCCCGCCGGGAATAACAGCTGAACCGTCTTGTACGCCCGTGTGTACTGCGACGCCTGCACCGATGAACACTTCTGCTCCGGATCTTATGGCAAAACGAAATTCCGGCAGTAAGATTACCGTAACATGGGAAGAAGTAGAGAATGCAACCGGTTACATAATATATCGTTCTGTTAGGGAGAACAAAGGGTATGACAAGGTAAAAACCATCATTGGGGAAGATGCGGTTAAGTATATTAACCGGGGTCTTAACAGTAAAAAAGTCTACTATTACAAGGTAAAAGCATATCAGGAAAATGGAGAGATTGTTACCTATACAAAGTCTTCAAAGTCATGTCAGGTTCAAACTCCGGCAGTTAACCGCATTGTTCAAAAACTTGAACAGCTTAAAACGAAATACAAGGACGGAAGATATTGGAATCATGTTGGTTATTATGTAAGTAAAGGACAAGCGGTGGAAGGCTTTGTCACAAAGAATCCGTGTTCTCACAAACGCAGATTCACCGTAGGAGGAAAAACCCTTAAAAATATGGGTTCCAAGTGTAACTACTATGCCTACAAACTTAATAACAGTAATATGCTTGGGTATCAGTGTGATGGTTATGCAACTATGCTTAGTGATAAAATATTTGGTAAAACCGGATTCAAATCCCATAAAAGCTACGCAAAAGCAAAAGTAGGAGACTGCGTCCGGTTTAGAGGACACACGGCGCTCATAATTGAAAAACACGAAAAATATGTTGTTGTTACAGAGTGTAATGTGGGTGGTACATGTGTGATTTCATGGGGAAGAAAGATAAGCAAAAAGAAGCTTAACAACGCACTGTATTACACAAAATATTGAAATCCCTTACAGATAAAATCAGCAAGACGCATGACATGACTCAGTCTTGTGGTTTGAAGCAACATTTGATTAAGCATTCCGGTGAAATTAACAATGCCGGTTATGTGTATGTCACCAACCTTCGGAAGTTCTTTGTCGACACCTATTCCGGGACTTAGGCTTCCGGTTCCGATAGTGACGTAACCTACATGTTTTCTGACTCCGAGAGACGCATCGATAGCAATTATAAATGGATCGCAATATTTACTTCTAATATCATCAATAGTGTCAGCAAGATTTTTTGCGTGAACAGGGTTGTCAAGTGTGCCGTATACGATGTATCGTCGAGTGTTTTGTACCAGCTTGTCGCCCACAAGAGGACCGAGACAATCACCGGTTGCTCTGTCAGAACCTATACATATAATAATAACATCTTTTTTAGAAGCATCTGCTTCCGTAAGAAGAGATGCAATTCTCCTGCCGAATTCCCGGCAGGAATTTTTTTTGCACGGGTCATAATACCACACTTTATTATTAATTAGTGTTTCCAAAATATACCTCCAATGAGTTTTATAAAAGTATGACACGTATGAGATGGTTGTAATCACAGTTCAAAATCTTTTCGTCGCAAAAAGCTGCTAATCGTGACAAAGCATTATAGGCTGCGACATAAAGTGCAGGAGAATATGTCGGTAAAGCTCCCCTTTTAGAGCATAGGGTAAAAAATAGAAGAAAAGTATTTGATGACATATATTAATCGGAATGCTAATGTGATTTAGAGGAGGTGGAGCGGAATGAAAGAAGCACCCAAAAATATCAGACAAATTGGCGGCATTGATACAAATCATAAGGTTTATGTTGAAGATTACGTTATTACCTATATGAGAGTTCTGGGAGATAATCTTCTGAAAGAAAAAGATGACAGTTACGCTGCAGTAGTTCTTCTTGGTTCAAAAAATATGTCAGGTCATAATGTGGAAACCTACATTAACGGTGTTGTGCGTATAGAAGGATTTACGTTATGGGGCGATGCTTCATTTACTAATGAAATGTGGTCGGCAATATACGATAAGGTGAAAACTTATTACGAAGACGAGGAGATTGTTGGGTGGATGTTCGCCGGTGGCGGTGAAATCCCGGAAGAGAAAAATCGGCTGTCTGTATTTGTTAATATACATAAAACAAATTTTGTCGGTAAAAATATGCTTTTTATCGAATACAACTGTGAGGAAAAAGAAGAAAAAGTATATGATTATATTAACGGCTCATTTATAGAGAGAAAAGGCTTCTATGTCTTTTATCAAAAAAATGAGACCATGTTAAACTACATGGTTGCGATGAATGAAGAAAAAATTGTTGAATGTGAAACTGATAGTGTTGTGAAGGATATACGTGAAACAATTAATAACCGATCGGAGGAAATCGAAAATAAAAAGCTGGTGCGTTCCATATATGCAACGGGAATGCTTGTGGCGGCAGTTGCTCTTCTGATAGGCTCCACAGCAATTTATAAAACGAACCAAAGACCTGTTACCGGTGAACTTGGATCAAACCAAACCGCATACACAGAAAATGATTTGTCAGGCAATGATGCTCAATCGGTATTAAGCAATTCTGACAACATTATTAACGCCGGTAATGTAATTAATTCGGACAGCAATAGCAATTCGGCTGTGGGAACCGGTTCGGCACTGGGAATAATGAACGATGAAAAAGATGGAACGGGCAATTCTAAAGATAGCAATTCATCTTCAACTAAAATTGATTCTGAAACAGATGATATAGGTGATGACGAAACTATGGAAACAACCCAAGACACGGAAGTAACCCAAAACGCGGAAGTAACTCAAACTATGGGGGGAACCCAAACCGGCGGCAAGTCATACACATTTTATACTGTAAAATCAGGTGATAGTCTGGGGAAAATATCTGAGCGTATATGGGGCGATATAGAATATGTTGATGTACTTATGGAATTAAATAATATCGACAATCCTGATAAAATCTACGAAGGGCAGAAATTGTGGCTTCCGAATCAGTGACTGGGATAAAATAAGGTTTTGTTTCAAAATTGACAGCGCTGTCGGTACAATTATGGGATGTTGTTTAGCTGGGGAAGGTGTGCTATAATTAATTATTATTTTTAGTGGGGGATTAGGTATGAGCACACTTAACGAACGCAGCGGAGAATACAGAGTTGCCAGAGAAAAGACCCGCAGGAAAGTTTTGCGTATTATTGTTGTGGTGATTTTGGTGGTGCTTGCAGGTTTTTTGTGTTACACGATATGGGACGGAATCCGTAACAAACAGTACAACAGTTATAAGATTGTTGCTTCTTTTGACAGAACTGACAGCAATACGGTTGTTTACAAAAACTACGGTGATAATATTTTGAAATACAGCAGAGATGGTGCGTCAGCAATCGACTCTGAAGGAAATGTAATCTGGAACGGAAGTGTTGAGATGCAAAGTCCAATGGTGGATATTTCCGGTGATTATGTTGCCATTGCAGATGATGGAGGAAAAGAAATCTACGTATATAGCGGTTCGGATGCCGGAACGTTGATAGAGGTACCGTTGCCTATTAGAAATATACGGGTTGCGTCACAGGGAGTTGTGGCAGCAGTTCTTGAGGACAGCACCTCCAATACAGTTTGTCTGTACGACCCGTACAATAGTTCTGAAAAGCTTTTGGTAGAAGTTCCTACCAATGTTTCAAGTGATGGTTATCCCGTTGACATAGAGCTGTCTTCTGACGGTAAAAGTTTGGTGACGGCGTATTTATCTGTTACAAAGGGTGTTCCGGAAAGTCGGGTTTGCTTTTATAATTTCTCTGAGGTCGGGCAGGATAAGAATCGTATAGTAGGTGGAAAAACATACGATAACACAATGATAGCAAAGCTTGATTTTATAAATGAGAATACGGTGTGTATAATGTTGGATAACGGATTCTCTCTGTTTGAAAATATGAAGCAGCCTGAAGAACTGTGTACGGAACGATTTGACAGAGAAATAAAAAGTGCGGTGTTTGATGAAGGATATGTGGGCTTCGTATTTGAAGAAGGCGGAGATGCTGCGATGTCCGGATTGAAATTATATGATGCATCCGGCAAGAAGGTTTTAGACAAAAAGGTCGATTATCAATATGAACAGGTATATATGGATAAAGGAGAGATTATATTTCTGTCCGGTGGCGGATGTTCTATAATAAGAACAGACGGCTTCTGCAAGTTCAAGGGAGTATTTGATAGCGGAGCCCAGTATCTGTTTGGGACCAATGAGAAAGATACATATTATATGGTAGATGAAAATAGGATAAATATTATTGAATTAACGGAGGATAATACACAATGAATGCAGCAACAGCAATCGCATTTATAATTATTTTGGCGTTTATAGGAGAAGGTTATCGTAAGGGTCTTATAATGACAATATTTGCAATAATAAAATCCATAATCGGTGCGGTTATAGCTGCGATGATATGTTCGTCATTTGCAGGAGTTATTCCACCGCATTTAAGCAGCATTCAGCCGATTCTGTTCATATCGATTATTGGATTGGTGCTTGGAATTATCCGTGTTGTCATGAATTTATTTAATCTGGTTGACAAGATTCCTGTGGCAAAGCAGATTAATCGTCTGGCAGGACTGGCGGCAGGATTGCTTCACGGAATAATTATTATATGGATTCTCCTTGTTTTTCTTACGTACGTTGGGGATACGGAATGGGGAACTGCCATAATCGGAATAGTGAAGGAAAGCGACTTTTTAAAATTTATGAATGAAATGAATCCGATTCGTCAATTTGCCGGGATGAGCCCGATTGCGATAGAGATGGCAATGAAGAATTAATATATATTATATGTGATTTTGAATGAAGAACATATGTAACTATGAAAACTTCGGCATTTGTCTGCAAAAATTTTTCTTGACAAGGAAATATACTGGTTATATAATAGTTGAGCGTGCATTTTTGTGCGCTCAAATTTATGCGTAGGAGGTGAAAATTAATGCCAACTTTTAACCAATTAGTAAGAAAGGGTAGAAAGTCAGTACAGAAAAAGTCTAACTCTCCAGCTCTTCAGCATGGTTACAACTCTCTTAATAAGAAGACTACTAATGCTAGTTCTCCACAGAAGAGAGGTGTATGTACAGCAGTTAGAACAGCTACTCCTAAGAAGCCTAACTCAGCTCTTAGAAAAACAGCCAGAGTACGTCTTTCAAACGGTATCGAAGTTACCAGTTATATCCCGGGAGAAGGTCACAACCTTCAGGAGCATAGTGTTGTGCTTATCAGAGGTGGTAGAGTAAAGGACCTTCCAGGTACACGTTATCACATCATTCGTGGTACATTGGATACAGCAGGTGTTGCTAACAGAAAGCAGGCCCGCTCAAAGTATGGTGCTAAGAGACCAAAAGCCGCTAAGTAGTCACTAATTCAAAAAAGTACCGGATTAATTTTTGCTTCATTTAATATATGAGAAAGAATTAAGACTGGTGCGGACACAGAATCGTGAGTACCTATGATTTAATAAGAGTAAATAAATTATTAAGGAGGGAAGTATCGTGCCACGTAAAGGACATATTCAGAAAAGAGACGTGTTAGCAGATCCTGTATACAAGAATAAGGTTGTTACTAAGCTTATCAACAACGTTATGCTTGACGGTAAGAAGGGTGTTGCTCAGAAGATAGTATATGGTGCGTTCGATATGCTTGCAGAGAAGACCGGAAAGGAAGCTCTTGAGGTTTTTGAAGAAGCTATGAACAACATTATGCCATCTTTGGAGGTAAAGGCAAGACGTATCGGTGGTTCAACTTATCAGGTTCCAATCGAGGTTAGACCGGACAGACGTCAGGCACTTGCTCTTCGTTGGTTAGTAATGTTCTCTCGTAAGAGAGGCGAGAAGACCATGAAGGAAAGACTCGCTAACGAGATTATGGATGCAGCTAATAATACAGGTGCAGCCGTTAAGAGAAAAGAAGATATGCATAAGATGGCTGATGCTAATAAGGCATTTGCACATTACAGATGGTAATATTAGATATTCGTTAAAGAGTATTGTTTTATTGCTGAGAGGATACAATCTATCCTATATATAATATGATGAAGGAGGAAGAAACCTTGGCTGGAAGAGAATATCCATTAGAGCGTACTAGAAATATCGGTATTATGGCACATATTGATGCTGGTAAGACTACTCTTACAGAGCGTATTTTGTACTATACCGGTGTTAACTATAAAATAGGTGATACTCATGAAGGAACAGCTACAATGGACTGGATGGAGCAGGAGCAGGAAAGAGGTATAACAATCACTTCAGCTGCTACAACATGTCATTGGACTTTAGAGGATCATCATAAGCCAAAGGCTGGTGCTTTGGAGCACCGTGTCAATATCATTGATACTCCTGGACACGTTGACTTTACTGTTGAAGTAGAGCGTTCACTTCGTGTACTTGATGGAGCTGTTGGTGTATTTGATGCTAAGGCCGGTGTTGAGCCACAGTCAGAAAATGTATGGCGTCAGGCTGACACATATAATGTACCACGTATGGCATTCATCAATAAGATGGACAAGATGGGAGCTGATTTCTTTTATTCAGTTCAGACAATCGTAGACCGTTTAGGTAAGAATGCAATTCCTGTACAGATTCCGATCGGTAAGGAAGATTCATTCATCGGTTTGGTTGACTTGTTCGAGATGGAAGCTTACTACTATAAAGATGACAAGGGTGAGGACATCGAAATTACAGCAATTCCTGATGACCTCAAAGATCAGGCTAATGAATGGCATGATAATCTTGTTGAGAAGATTTGTGAGTTAGATGATGAGCTCATGATGATGTATCTTGAGGGTGAAGAGCCTTCAGTAGAAGAGATGAAGAAAGTTCTTCGTAAAGCTACTATTGCTTGTGAAGCAGTTCCTGTATTCTGTGGTTCAGCATACAAGAACAAGGGTGTTCAGAAGATGTTAGACGGTGTTATCGAGTACATGCCGGCACCAACAGATATTCCTGATATTACAGGTGTTGATCCGGATGGTAACGATGTAGTTCGTCATTCATCTGATGATGAGCCATTCTCAGCTCTTGCATTCAAGATTATGACAGACCCATTTGTTGGTAAACTTGCATTCTTCAGAGTTTACTCAGGTACAATGAACTCAGGTTCATACGTACTCAATGCAACTAAAGAGAAGAAAGAGCGTGTAGGACGTATCGTTCAGATGCATGCTAATTCACGTACAGAAATAGATAAGGTTTACTCAGGAGATATCGCTGCAGCAGTTGGTTTCAAGGTTACATCTACAGGTGATACAATCTGTGATGAGCAGCATCCGGTTATCCTTGAGTCAATGGAATTCCCAGAACCTGTTATTGAGCTCGCTATTGAGCCTAAGACTAAGAATGACCAGGGTAAGATGGGTGAAGCTTTAGCAAAGCTTGCTGAAGAAGATCCTACATTCCGTGCTCACACAGATTCTGAAACAGGTCAGACAATTATCGCAGGTATGGGTGAGCTCCATCTTGAAGTTATCGTTGACAGACTTCTTCGTGAGTTTAAGGTTGAAGCAAATGTTGGTGCTCCTCAGGTTGCATATAAGGAAACATTTACACAGCCTGTTGACGTTGATAGCAAATACGCTAAGCAGTCAGGTGGACGTGGTCAGTACGGTCACTGTAAAGTTAAGTTTGAGCCAATGGATCCAAATGGCGAGCAGCAGTTCGTATTCGAGTCAACAATTGTCGGTGGTGCTATTCCTAAGGAATACATCCCAGCAGTTGGTGCAGGTATTGAGGAAGCAGCTAAAGCCGGTATCCTTGGTGGATATCCTGTACTTGGTATCAAGGCTAACGTTTGGGATGGTTCATACCATGAAGTCGACTCATCTGAAATGGCATTCCACATTGCCGGTTCTATGGCATTCAAGGAAGCTATGCAGAAGGGTGGAGCAGTACTTCTTGAGCCTATCATGAAGGTAGAAGTAACAATGCCTGAGGAATACCTCGGAGATGTAATCGGAAGCCTTAATGCTAAGCGTGGTCAGATTGAGGGTATGGATGACCTCGGCGGTGGTAAGATTGTTCGTGCATTCGTTCCGCTTGCAGAGATGTTCGGATACTCAACAGAGCTTCGTTCAGCTACACAGGGTCGTGGTAACTACTCAATGTTCTTTGAGAGATACGAGAAGACACCTAAGAACGTTCAGGATAAGGTTCTTGCTGCTAAAAATTCATAAGCAGGACGTATACAATAATATTACTGTGCAGAATTCCAAAAAATGCTTGAAATTCTGTGCAGTATGAAATATAATGAGTTCATATTGGGCAATAATTAGACATTGCCCCGAAATATAATATATTGTAATTATTTTAAGGAGGAAACAATAATGGCAAAAGAAAAGTTCAACAGAACAAAACCACATTGTAATATCGGTACAATCGGTCACGTTGACCACGGTAAGACAACACTTACAGCAGCTATTACTAAAGTTCTTTCAGAGAGAGTAGAAGGAAACGCAGCTACTGATTTCGAGAACATTGATAAGGCTCCAGAAGAGAGAGAAAGAGGTATCACAATTTCTACAGCTCACGTTGAGTACGAGACAGAGAATCGTCACTACGCTCACGTTGACTGCCCAGGACATGCTGACTACGTTAAGAACATGATCACTGGTGCTGCTCAGATGGATGGTGCTATCCTTGTTGTTGCAGCAACTGATGGTGTTATGGCTCAGACAAAAGAGCACATCCTTCTTTCACGTCAGGTAGGTGTTCCTTACATCGTTGTATTCATGAACAAATGTGATATGGTTGACGATGAAGAGCTTCTTGAGCTCGTTGAGATGGAAATTACAGAGCAGTTAGAGGAGTATGAATTCGAAGGATGCCCAATCATTAAGGGTTCAGCTCTTAAGGCTCTTGAAGATCCAAACGGCGAGTGGGGAGACAAGATCATGGAGCTTATGTCAACAGTTGACGAGTATATTCCAAATCCACAGCGTGATACAGATAAAGATTTCCTTATGCCTGTTGAGGACGTATTTACAATTACAGGTCGTGGTACTGTTGCTACAGGACGTGTTGAGAGAGGAACACTTCACCTCAACGAGCCTGTTGAAATCGTAGGTATCAAAGAAGAAGCTATGAACACAGTTGTAACTGGTATCGAAATGTTCCGTAAGATGCTTGATGAGGCACAGGCTGGTGATAACATCGGTGCGCTTCTTCGTGGTATTAACAGAACAGAAATCGAAAGAGGACAGGTTCTTGCTAAGCCTGGTACAGTAACATGCCACAAGAAGTTTACTGCTCAGGTTTACGTATTAAAGAAAGAGGAGGGTGGTCGTCATAAGCCATTCTTCAACAACTACCGTCCACAGTTCTACTTCAGAACAACTGACGTAACTGGTGTTATTACACTTCCAGCTGGTACAGAAATGTGCGCTCCTGGAGATAACGTAGAAATGACAATCGAACTTATTCACCCAATCGCTATGGATCAGGGTCTTACATTCGCTATCCGTGAAGGTGGACGTACAGTAGGTTCAGGACGTGTTGCTAGTATCGTAGAGTAATCTTTGATAGTGTCTCTAAAAAGCTAGATTTTATGGGGCTTTCCGAGAAATCGGGAAGCCCTTTTTGCTTTATAAGAAATCTTTGTTTCCGGAAAAACTAAATGAAGAAATTAGAATATATAGAAAGAAAAGATTAAAACTGAATAGAATATCCTTGTAAAAGTGACTGTTTAAATGTATGATATACATAATAGTATGTTAATGAAGAATAGGGATATTAGTCCGTTTTATTGGTGTATAAGAGGGTTTGGAAATGGGTGAGTAAAATGGCAGAGAACGAAAAAAAAACAGATGAAATATCTGTTTTTATCGCAGACAGGGAACAGATGGCGAATAAGTATGTTATGAAATGTTTTTCAGTTTCCATGCTTATTTATGCCGCTACATTTTTGCTTAATGTATTAGGTATATTTGTTGTAGACAGGGAGGTAATGAAAAGAGGATTTATTCCGTGCGTTGTAGTCTATATTATTATATACATTTTTACGGAATGTGTTTCTTTGTCGAATGAAAAGGCAAAATGTTTTCTTTTGTTCGGAGTTATTACTGTAT